>CAJUDW010000025.1 GCA_910584995.1 uncultured Oscillibacter sp.
TTCCTTAAAAATCTTTATATTTTTTCTCTGTCCTCTTGACGGGGAGCATATCAGGGAGCATATCACCGGACGCTTTTTGCAGCGGTTTTCCTATTTCAACAGCCGTTCCACCCGCCGGGACACCAGGAGCGCCAACCCGATTTTCGCCAGATCCGGCACCAGGAAGGGGAACACGCAGAAGGCTAGGGCCCCTTCCAGGCCAATGGGGCCTACGGTGCGGTTGTAGACCGCTAAAAACCAGACGGTTCCCAGAGCGTAGCACACCGCCATCCCCAGGACGCAGGAGAGGGCTTTAACCGGGAGCCCGTCCCCCAGTAGGGATGTCAGCAGCCAGTAGAGCAGGGCTGCCGCCAGGAAACCTGTGATATACCCGCCGGTAGTCCCCAGCAGGACGCCCACTCCCCCGGAAAACCCGGCGAATACCGGAAGCCCCACGGCCCCCAACAGCAGGTATACTGCCACGGCGCAGGTGCCCCGCCGCCCGCCCAGGGTGCAGAGGGCGGCAAAAATACCAAAGGTCTGCAAAGTGAAGGGGACGGTCATGGGAATGGAAATCCAGGCACAGACAGCGATTAAAGCGGCGAACAGGGCCGCGTAGGCCAGATCCAGTGTCCGGAACCGGGGAGCAGAAGCGGTGTTTTCATGCATGGCAGGGGCCTCCTTTTTTGTGAGTTCCCGTTCAGTATAGGTGAAATTACCGTCATTGTCAACCGAAAATTTTATAAGGTTTACAATTGGGGCGTATATGGATAAAACGTTTACCGGGCCACAGCGGCAGCTGCAGGGCCCGGTTTTTTGCGGGACTGTCAAAACCCTGGGATTTTGACAGTCCCGCAGGGATCGCCAAATCCTTCTTTTCCTAATTTAGATATCCGTGTGGCCGCAGAGTTCCCTTGCCTTGGCCTGGATGCTTTTCAGATCCTCAAAGGTCTCCGGCCGCTTCCGGGGATCCCGGAGCAGGGCCGCCGGATGATAGATGGCCGTCATCTGCACGCCGCCCCGCTCAAACCATTGGCCGTGCTCGGCGGTGATTTTGAAATTCTCCTTGATAATGGCCTTGGCGGCAATGCGCCCCAGGCACACTAGGATTTTCGGCTTCATCAGGGCCGTCTGCCGCCGGAGGTAGCCGATGCAGGCGTCCTGCTCCACGTTCAGGGGGTCCCGGTTCTGGGGCGGACGGCATTTCACAATGTTGGCGATATAGACCTTTGTCCGGTCCAGCCCCACCATTTCCAGCATGTCGTCCAGCAGCTGGCCGCCGCGTCCCACAAAGGGGATGCCCTGCTCGTCCTCGTGCTGGCCGGGGCCCTCCCCGACAAACAGGATTTCCGCGCCGGGGTTTCCGTCCCCAAAGACCACGTTTGTCCGGGTCTCCGCCAGGGCGCAGGCGTGGCATTGCAGGCATTCCGCCTTCAGGCTCTCCCAAGTATCAGGCATAGGGATTCTCCTCTCTCTCGATGCCGGAGCCCAAGGGCAGGATTTTTTGACAAAACTGCCAAGGGAATCCGGGGTTGATTTTGCCTCCGCCGGGAAACACTGTCCCCCAGGAGGTTGACGTATGGAAGTTTGGCTTTGGTATTTTTGGATTTACAGCTTTTTGGGCTATTTGCTGGAAAAGGCGTTTGCCGTTGCCACCAAGGCGGAGCGGCGGGAGCGGAAGTGCTTTTTGCTGCTGCCCATGTGCCCGGTATACGGCCTGGGTATGGCAGCGGTGCTGGCCCTTCCGGCGTCCTGGCGGCAGGGGGCCTGGATGATCCTGGCGGGCGGGGTTGTGACCACCCTGGTGGAATACGCCGTGCACTGGGGATATGAAGCGCTGCTGGGCGTCCGCTTCTGGGACTACTCCCGGGTTCCCGGCAATTTGCAGGGCCGGGTCTGCCTGCCTTTTTCCGTTGCCTGGGGCCTGCTGGCGGCGCTGGCGATCCGCTTTTTGCAGCCGGCTGTCCACTTCCTGGCGGTCTGGTTCCCCGCGCCTGTCACCTATGGGTTTTTGCTGCTCTTCATTACGGACGCCATCTGCTCCGCCCGGTTCCTGTGGATTACCCACGACGTGGAGGAACTGCGGGTGACCGGCTGGAGCATTTAGCACCTGTGTCCGCTATCTCAAAAGCCGCGCCGGGGGTTAGGCCTTGTTTGAAAACTGTCAAAACACCCAAACGGCGGATATTTTTCCGCCACTCTGCGTTAGATTTTCTTGCCGTGGAGCATTCCGCCATTTATCAAACAAGACCTAGGCTTCCTCCCCCAGGCGGAAGGAGAGCCACTGGTAGATATCCCGGAAAACGGCTTCCTGGCAGTCCTCATTCAGGATCTCGTGGCGCAGTTCCGGATAGAGCCGCAGGGACACGTCCCGGACGCCAGCCTGCTGGAAACTCCGGAAAGCCCTGCGGACCCCCTTCCCGAAGTCCCCTACCGGATCCATCTCCCCGGAGACAAAGAGGATGGGGGTGTTCAGATTCATTTTTTTCAGGTTTTCCATCCGGCGGATGAAGGCCAGGCCCCACAGCATCTCCCGGAACAGCCCCACGGTGGCGGTGCCGCCGCAGAGGGTGTCCGCAAGATAGGCGTCCACGTTGGCCTCACTGAGGGACAGCCAGTCCGACGGGGTGCGGTTGGGGGCGAACCGCTTGTTGTACGCGCCGAAGGCCAGCTTATCCACCAGGGGGGACACCTGATCCTCCCCTACCTTCCGGCATTCAGCGGCGGTGAGGATTCTGGCGCTGCGGAGCAGGGCGTCCGGCATCTGGCCCGTGCCCATGATCACGGCGGCGTCCATAGTTCCGGGATAGCGGATGAGGTATGTCCGGGCCAGGAAAGAGCCCATGGAGTGGCCCAGGAGGAAATGCGGGACGCCGGGAAACTGCCGCCCCATCAGGCAGCGGCACTGGTAGAGATCGTCCACCACCCGGTTCCAGCTGCCCTCCGGGCCGAAATACAGCCGGGGAGCCCCCTCCGCCACGGATTTCCCGTGGCCCAGATGGTCGTTCCCCACCACGGCAAAGCCCCGCTCTGCCAAAAACCGGGCGAAGGGATCGTACCGCAGGATATACTCCCCCACCCCGTGGGAGATTTGAAGGACGGCTTTGATGCCGCCCTCCGGCGTCCATACCGCGCCATGGATTGTGGTTTTGCCGTCGGCGGAGGGAAAGGTAAATTCGCTGTGCGTCATCCCGCAGGCCTCCTTATCATTTTTTTACATCATATCATATCGGAAGAGGAAATGCCAGAGGGGTGCCGTGCTTTTCCAAAACGGGATCGTTGACAAGGCGGATTCCTGGTGCTATATTGGGAAAGTATTTTTGGAACGCTTTGGACGCGGGGAGGCCCCGCATCAATCTCACAGCTTCACAGCGCGCATCGCGGCCCGCGGCTGAGGGTCCCAAAGAGAGCGCCCGGATATACGGTCCGGGCCTGGGATTCTTCACCGCAAAAGGGCTCCGCGGTGCTTTTTTGCTTATGGGAAGGGTTTGAAAACCGATTAAAGGGGGATCATAACCATGTCAACAAAATTTATCTTCATTACCGGCGGCGTGGTGTCCGGATTGGGAAAGGGCATCTGCGCCGCGTCCCTGGGACGGCTTTTGAAGCAGCGGGGCGTCCGGGTCAGGAACCAGAAATTTGATCCTTACATCAACGTGGATCCTGGTACCATGAGCCCCTACCAGCACGGGGAGGTGTTCGTCACCGAGGACGGGGCGGAGACGGATTTGGATCTGGGCCACTATGAGCGGTTCGTGGATGAGGATCTCTCCGGGAATTCCTCCGTTTCCTCCGGCAAAATCTACTGGTCCGTGCTGAACCGGGAGCGCCGGGGGGATTACCTAGGGGCCACCGTCCAGATCATCCCCCACATCACCGATGAAATCAAGGCGCGGGTCTACGCCATGGAGGGCGAAGATGTGGACGCGGTGATCACCGAAATCGGCGGCACGGTAGGCGATATCGAGTCCCAGCCCTTCCTGGAGGCCGTCCGGCAGATTGCCGCTGAGCGGCCCCGGGGGGATGTGCTTTTCATCCATGTGCCCCTGGTGGTGGAGATTCCCGGTTCCGGGGAACTGAAGACCAAACCCACCCAGCACTCGGTGAAGGAACTGCTGTCCCTGGGTATCCAGCCGGATATCCTGGTCTGCCGGTGCAGCCAGCCCATCACCCGGGAGGCCCGGAAAAAAATCGCCCTCTTCTGCAATGTGGAGGAGGACTGCGTGATTCAGAACGTCACCGCCAATACCCTCTACGAGGTGCCCCTGCTGATGGCGGCGGAGGGCCTGGACGAGGTGGCCTGCCGCAAACTGGGCCTTATCACCCATCAGCCGGATCTGCGGGAGTGGAGCGCCATGGTGCGGCGGGAAAAGGCAGCCCGGAAACAGGTGGAAATCGCTCTTGCAGGAAAATACACCCAGCTGCACGACGCCTATCTCTCCGTGGTGGAGTCCCTCCGCCATGCCGGGACCGCCAACGGCGCGCAGATCCGCATCCGTTGGATTGACACCGAGGGGCTGACGCCGGAAAACGCGGCGGAGCGCCTGGAGGGCTGCGCCGGGGTCCTGGTGCCCGGCGGCTTTGGGGATCGGGGCGTGGAGGGGATGATCAGCGTCATTCAACACGCCCGGGAGAACCGGATCCCCTATTTCGGCATCTGCCTGGGGATGCAGATGGCGGTGGTGGAGTTTGCCCGCCACGTACTGGGCTGGGAAGACGCCGCCTCCGCCGAATTTTCCGAGGCTGCCCGCCGCCCGGTGATTGCCCTCATGCCGGATCAGGTGGGCGTGACAGAAAAGGGCGGCACCATGCGGCTGGGCCGCTGGCCATGCCTTCTGGCGGAGGGGAGCCGCAGCCGGGAACTCTACGGCGCGGCGGAAATCTCCGAGCGGCACCGCCACCGCTTTGAATTCAACAACGCCTACTGCCGGGATATGGAGGCCGCCGGGCTGGCCCTGGCGGGCCGGTCCCCTGACGGGCGCCTGGTGGAAATCGTGGAACTGCCGGATCACCCCTGGTTCGTGGGCGTGCAGTTCCACCCGGAGTTCAAGAGCCGCCCGGACCGCCCCCATCCCCTGTTTCGGGGCTTTGTGGCAGCGGCACTGCAGGTGGCGGAAAATCAGGAAGCAGGAGGACAGCCATGAACCATTTTGCAAAGATTGCGGGGAAACTTCCGGAATACGGGATTGACGCCATGCTGCTCACCCATGAGGCCAACCGTTTTTACGCCTCCGGGTTCCGTTCCTCCGGAACCGACGGCGCGGCCCTGGTGATGGAGGGAAAATCCTACTACTTTACCGACTCCCGCTATACCGAGGCCGCTGGGCGGATCGTCCGGGACGCGGAGATACGGGAGGTTGGCCCCGGGCACGGGTATACCGCCCGGATCAAGGAGGCCATGGCGGAGCAGGGCATCCGGCGGCTGGGCTTTGAGGAGGGATCCATGACCGTGCGGGAGTACGAGGCCTGGAAAAAGGCCCTGGACGGTGAACTTGTCCCTGCCTCGGCCCTGCCGGAGGAACTCCGCCGGGTGAAGGATCCGGAGGAACTGGCCGCCATGGCTGCCGCCCAGCGGATTGCGGAAAAGGCCCTGGCAGATATCCTCCGGGAGATCCGCCCTGGCGTTACGGAGAAGGAACTGGCGGCCCGGATCCAGTACCTGATGCTCCACTACGGGGCGGAGGACAAATCCTTCGATCCCATTGTGGTGTCCGGCCCCAACGGGAGCCTGCCCCATGGCGTGCCCTCGGAGAAGGAAATCCGGGCCGGGGAATTTGTCACCATGGATTTTGGCTGCGTCTATCAGGGCTATTGTTCCGACATGACCCGCACCGTGGCCGTAGGCTATGCCACAGAGGAGATGCGCCAAGTCTATGAAACCGTTTTGAGGGCCCAGCAGGCGGGGATTGACGCCGCCCGGGCAGGCGTCACGGGGAAAGAGGTAGACGCCGCCGCCCGGAGGGTGATTGAAGACGCCGGATACGGTCCCTATTTCAGCCACAGCTTCGGCCACGGGGTGGGCGTGGAGATTCACGAGGCCCCCAATGCCTCCTCCGCCAACGACAAGCCCCTCCCTGCCGGCGCTGTGATTTCGGCGGAGCCGGGGATCTATATCCCGGGACGGCTGGGGGTCCGGATTGAGGATGTGATCCGCCTGACGGAGGACGGCCGGGAAAACCTCACCCTGGCGCCGAAGGAATTGCTGATCCTGGAGGGGTGAAGGCCGTTGACAAATCCCCCCAGGGACGGTATCATCAAAGCAAGACCAAAAATTTTCCGCAGGAGGTCCCTTATGGACACTGTATTCATCACAGGACACCGCAACCCGGACACTGACTCCATTGTCTCCGCCATGGCTTACGCGGCCCTGAAAAACGCCCTGGGCCACCGGGAATACCAGGCCGCCCGGCTGGGCCAGGTCAGCGACGAAACCCAACTGGTGCTGGATCGCTTCGCCTTCCAGCCCCCCAGGCGGATTACGGACGTGCGGACCCAGGTCCGGGATCTGGACTACGACACGCCCCCTACCCTCTCCGCCGCCGCCACCATCAGCCTGGGCTGGAAGACCATGATGGAGGAGCAGATCTCCGTTATCCCCGTGGCCAATGAGGACGGCACCCTCTGCGGTATGCTCTCCGCCGGGGATGTGGCCAATTACGACATGACCCGCGTCCGGGATTCCCGGGTGGGGGAGATTCCGGTTTTCAACCTGCTCTCTGTTTTGGAGGGCAAGATCCTCAACGAGGGCGGGGAACTGCGGGATGTGATCTCCGGCGAGGTGACTATCGCCCTGCCGGCCGGCCGGGAAAATCTGCTGTTCTCCAACCGGGACAGCATTGTCATCTGCGGCAACCAGCCGGACATGATCTGCCGGGCGGTTGACCTGGGGATTAACTGCGTGGTGGTCTGCCAGGCGGAGGTGGAACAGTCCCTGCTGGACCGGGCAGGGGATACCTGCATTATCTCCACCCCCATCGACGCCTATCAGGCTGTGCGCCTGATCTCCCACGCCCTGCCCATCTCCAAGGTCTGCAAGACCGGGGATGTGGTGTGCTTCCACCTGGACGATTACCTGGACGACGTGCAGGATACGGTCCTGGAGAGCCGCTTCCGGGCCTACCCGATCCTGGACGAGGATGAGCGGGTGGTGGGGATGCTGTCCCGCTACCATCTGCTGCGCCCCCGCCGCAAGCGGGTGATTCTGATGGATCACAACGAAATGGCCCAGTCGGTGCCCGGGTTGGAGCAGGCCCAAATTCTGGAGATTGTGGATCACCACCGTCTGGCGGATATCCAGACCAAGGACCCCATCTATGTCCGGAACGAGGCGGTGGGCAGCACCACCACCATTGTGGCGGAGATGTACCAGGAGAAGGGCCTTATGCCCACCGCCAAAATGGCGGGCCTTATGGCGGCGGCCATTGTCTCCGACACGGTCATGTTCAAATCCCCCACCTGCACCCAGAGGGATATCGATATCGCCAACCGGTTGGCCAGGATCGGGAATATCTCCCTGGATGAACTGGGAAAGGCCATCTTCTCCGCCACCTGCGGCGATGACAAGACCATCGAGGCCATGCTCCGGACGGATTACAAGGAGTTCCACATTGCCGGGCACGACCTGGCGGTGAGCCAGATCACCTGCATGGATTCCGACCGCCTCCTGGCCCGGACAGACGAATTCCTGGCGGCCATGCTGGCGATTCGGACGGATCGGAAGCTGAACACGGTGGTGCTGATGATCACCGATGTGCTTCTGGAGGGCACCCAGCTGCTTTACGTGGGGGACGAGGACACCATTGAGCAGGCCTTCAACATCAAGGGGGCGAAGAACCGGGCGTTCCTGCCCCACATCATGTCCCGGAAGAAGCAGGTTATTCCCACCCTCTCCGCCCTTTGGGGGTAAGAGGGGCGGTTGGATCGACAAAATCCCCGGCCGGAAGGCCGGGGATTTCCAGATCGGCAAAGAGCCTCGCAGGGTTTACGTCCGGAGGCGCGGAAGGATTAGAATTTGTTCCGTATGGCGTCCTGATAGGCCCCGCTCTCCAGTTCCACGTACCGGACGAACAGGGACACCTTGTTGTCCCCGTTCAGGGCATCCCAAAGCTGATCCGCCAGGGATTCCGGGTCCGGGGCATCCAGGGCCACCCGGACGGGCTCCCCCTCAAAGGAGGGCAGCGGGCTGCCGTCCCCCTGGTAGGTGTGGATAAACCGGCCTTCACCGGGAAGGGGATGGTCGTATGTATAGAAATAGCGGCAGCAGCAGCCGGGATTCCCGTCGGCGCTTTTCAGGATGGAGAGTTGGAAGCTGCCGTCCGGGCTGAGGAGGCCAGAGATGCGGGGAGTGTAGTTGGGGACGTCCGGTTCAAATTCCCGGCTCCGGAGGGCTTCCGCAAAGGTGCGGCCCTCTTGGAGATACTGGCGGATGGTGTCGGTCTGGTCGCCGTTGGTGACTACCAGGCTGCGGCCCACCTGCCGGACGGGATGGTAAATGATAAGGCTGGGATCTGTCATTTTGGAGGGGTCGTGGGCCTCTGTGCGGATGCCGTCCCTGGCGGGGGAGAAAATCCGGTTCCGGGAATTTTCGCTGCGGCCCATGATGAAATAGGCGGCGACGGCGTGGGTACCGGCATTGTCCCGTCCCAGGACGATGCCCCGGCCGGGATAGGGATTGCTTTCCAGCAGCTGGGTCAGACTCTTCTTTTCCATAAAAATCCTCCTCTTCCTCAAATCATTTCAGGCCATGCCTGGACAAAGACGAAACTGCCTGCGAGGCGGCGGAATCCCCCGCGCCGGGTATCCCGCCGTTTACCGCCGGCAAAGATAAGCTATAGCAAATGGATGGTGTCCCCTTTGCCGGCCGGGTTGGACAGGGCTTGGCCGGAACCGGGTTCCGGTGGAAGCAGATGTTTTTTGATGACGTGTCAGCGCAGCAGGTTTTTCCGTTCCCGGTAGTCCGGCAGATACTGTTCCAGCAGAGCGTAAAACCGGGGGCCGTGGTTCTTCTCCCGGATGTGGCAGAGTTCGTGTACCACCACCAACTCCACCGCCTCCTCCGGGCAGCGCATCAGGAAGCAGGAGAAGCACAGGCTGTTTTTGCCGCTGCAGCTGCCGTAACGTTTTTTTGCGGAGGTGACTTTGAATCCGGTGGGGGCCACGCCCATTTTTTCGCTCCAGCGGGCGATTTTTGGGGGCAGTTCCGTCCTGGCCCGCTCTTTCAGGGCGGCAATTTCCGCCTCTGTGGGAGGCGGCGGCGCACTGGCGGCCCGCCGCCGCTGTTCCTCCAGATGCCGGGCAATCCAGGCGGCGTTGCCGGAGACAAAGGCGTCGATGCGGGCTTTGGACATCCGCAGGGGCGCCCGGACCAGAAGGCGGCAGTCCCGGGTAATCTCCAGCGCCAGGGTTTTCCGGCGGGAGCGGATCAATTCATACTGTTCCATACAGGGAGCATAGCACGGTTTTTGTCAAAATACAAGCCCGGAGTTCAAGCGTCATTTTTAAAATCAGTGCCGCTGAGGCATACTTCCGCTGGTTTCACAAAATCGCGGAATATCCTGTTCCGTGATTTCCCGCCTTTGCGATAGGAACGGAAATATTATTAGGATAATTTGTGATGTATTTTTAAAATGCAACCGCTGGTTGCGGAAGTTTCAGGGGTAGTTGATAGTGTGCTACGAGAAATTGCGGTACAGTTTTGGCAGGGAGGTAAAGTAGATGTTGTCTGAAAACATATATGCACTCAGGCGAAAAAGCGGGCTGTCACAGGAACAGCTTGCAGAGAAAATCGGTGTTTCAAGACAAGCGATATCAAAATGGGAAGGAGGCCTTTCGACGCCGGAATTGGATAAACTCAAGGCTTTGAGTGATTGCTTTCACGTTACCATAGACGAACTGACCGAAAACCGGACTACAAGCGGCTCCGATCATGCGGTACAGGCGGAAGAAAATCAAGCCCTCCATAAGACGGGAGGAAGCAGGATTGGCATTTGCTTTTGTTTTATAGGGGCCGCGCTTCTTATCCTGTTTGGCGCTTTAACGGTCATACGCCCATCGGCTGTTAACCAGATCAACTCATCGTCAATGATTACGCTGAACGGGACGGGGATACTCATGACGTTGTTTGTGCTGATCATGATATTGGGAATCATTCTGGTTTTTAAAAGGAAATAAATTCAGGAGGTATTTATGATGAAAAAATACAAGCGCCTGACCGGCCTTTTTGCCGCCCTTGCAATCCTGCTCTCAAATGTTATGTGCGCCGCGGTTGCCTACAGCTACTGTTCGCTTCAGTGGTGCGGACGATACGGGGGATGCAGCGCCCCAGCAGATGCCGCTTTCCTGCTGTGTATCCCATACGGGCTTGGGATTGCCATATGTGTTATGCTGACCTGCTTTTTTGTTAAAAAATATCAAATATCCTGATAAACGATAAGGAGGGCGGTTTCGGTGGAAACCGCCCCCTTGCAGGTTATGCCATATAACCCGTCATTTTGACGGATATCCTGGAAATTGAGCATTAGCAGCGCCAATTCTGAAAAGGGAGGCCCGGCGGCAGCCCGGTTGGCCGGGGGCCGTTCAGCCGATGCCGAATTCCTCCGCGTATTGGACGGTACCGGAAACCGCCGGGGCGTCCATGGCCAGTTTACAGGCCATGAAGTTTTCGCTTGGCACATCAAAGGGCGGCTTGATGCCGTATTGTCCCGCAGGCAGATAGCCTATTTGGGGATAGTACCGTTCGCTGCCCAGCACAATGGAATACAGATAGCCTAATGCGGCGGCTTTTTCGTGTCCCGCCCGGATCAACGCCTTTCCAATCCCCTGCTTTTGAAAGGCGGGCAGGACGGACAGGGGGGCCAATGCCAGTTGGACGGTGCCGCCTACCTTTACTTCGGTAAACAGGATGTGGCCCGTGACTTTTCCGTCCTGTTCCGCCACCAGGGACAATGCGGGAATAAAGGATTTGCTCTTCCGTAGCGCGTTGACCAAATCCTGCTCATTGCCGTCAGTGTGTTCGGCGCTTCCGAACGCCGCTTTTACCACGTGGTACACCGCCTCATAATCTTTTGGTTCTTCCTGCCGGATAATCATCGTAAAATTCCTCCTCCGGACGTTGCTTTCTTGCGCTGATTCTATCACAGATGCCGATGCGTATGCAAGAATGTGCGGCGGCAATTGACGGGCAAAGCAGGGTAATGCTGTCATCCGTTCACTTGATAAGCCTCTTTTTCTTGACATAGCCGCAGATAAAGGAAACAAATGCCGATATAAGCAGAATAAAGGCAGATAAAATATCCCATTGATCAAAGACGGGCTCCCCGATCATTTTTGCCAGCATGATATTGATGGCAGACATAAACAGGATGGATAATAAGAAAACAATCCCTAAAGCGGTTAATTTCCTGGTTTTTCCCATGCGGTAAAAAACTGCGGCGATGATCCACAAGAAAACGACGGAAGCCGCCGCAATCACTGCGCCAACGGAAAAGACTTCTTTTGCGTTTATTAAGATGCTTAGCAAAAATAAATAGGGGATAATCAAAACGCTCAATGAGATTAGGCTGACGATGATCCCCTTCTTTCCCAGGATCATACTTGGGAAGCATACGGCCCATGCAAAAACAATGGAACCGGCTGGGATGAGCGACCATGTTAAATTGCCGGATATTGCAATATTGCAAATCAGGCACACCATAATCCCTATCAAAAGTGCTGCCGAAAATAGGATTGAGATGATGCCGTTCTTTGTCATGTTATTTTCATCCTGTTGTTTCAAGGCAATTAAGTTTTCATCTGCCTTTTTTTCATAACGCTCCATATCAATCTCCTCCCCGCTTAACAATTCGTTTACGGTGATTCCCAGTATTTCACAAAGCGCCAACATGATAGATGAATCGGGCATACTTTTTCCTGTTTCCCATTTGGATACCGCCCTATCTGTAATGTTCAGTTTTTCTGCCAGCTGCGCTTGCGTTAGTTTTTTCTCTTTGCGGCGTTTGGCAATAAATTTTCCAATCCCTGCTTGATTCATCCTGTTTTCTCCTTTCGCTTTGGACAATACACCTGATGGTATCTTTATTACACGAACCAGCGGTTGGATGGGGGAGATTCAACCGTTGGTTGGAAAGCCTTTTTCCTGTTTTTTGTATTATTCTAGCACATGGCTTTGCATTTTTCCATTTTGTCCTTTTGCCATATGAAAGATATGAAGAGATAGGAGAGAGCCCGCAGCAGCCGGCATCTTCGCGGCATAAAAGATAAGACAACAATCCGCCTCCGCAGTTGACAATCCGGGAGGAAATGGATACAATAAAAGTTCAGTAAAAACTCCACAGGCTGGAACAATAATATATTGTAAAGGAATGGAAACATATGGCACAGGATAAGAGACAAGTGGACGCCATCACCGCCCGGGACACGGATTTTGCCCAGTGGTATACCGACGTCTGCAAGAAAGCGGAGTTGATTGACTACTCCTCCGTCAAGGGTATGTTCATCTACCGCCCCTATGGCTACGCCATCTGGGAGAATATCCAGGCGGAACTGGACCGGCGGTTCAAGGAGACCGGCCACGAGAACGTGTATCTCCCGGTGCTGATCCCTGAGTCTCTGCTGCAAAAGGAGAAGGACCATATCTCCGGCTTTGCCCCGGAGTGCGCCTGGATCACCCTGGGCGGCAGCGAAAAGCTGGAGGATCCCCTCTGCGTCCGGCCCACCAGCGAGACCCTCTTCTGCGAGCACTACGCCAATATCATCCACTCCTGGCGGGATCTCCCCAAACTCTATAACCAGTGGTGCAGCGTTCTGCGATGGGAAAAGACCTCCCGCCCCTTCCTCCGCCACCGGGAATTCCTGTGGCAGGAGGGCCACACCATGCACGCCACCGCCCAGGAGGCCATTGAAGAGACCGAGCGGATGCTGGAGATCTACGCGGACGTGTGCGAAAATGTGCTGGCCATGCCGGTGGTCAAGGGCGTTAAGACCGACAAGGAGAAATTTGCCGGGGCGGAACGGACTTATACCATCGAGTGCATGATGCACGACCACAAGGCCCTGCAAAGCGGCACCAGCCACTATTTCGGCGACGGCTTCGCCAAAGCCTTCGGCATCTCCTTCGCCAACAAGGAGAATAAGCAGCAGACCCCCTTTGAGACCTCCTGGGGCGTCAGCACCCGGATTATCGGCGGCATCATCATGACCCACGGCGATGACAACGGGCTGGTACTGCCTCCCCGGATTGCCCCTACCCAGGCTGTGGTGATTCCTGTGGTCCAGCACAAGCCCGGTGTGCTGGAGGCTGCCTCCGCCCTGCGGAATCGGCTGGCGCAGGCCGGTATCCGGGCGAAAATGGACGATTCCGACAACTCTCCCGGCTGGAAATTTGCTGAGTATGAGATGAAGGGCGTGCCCCTGCGGGTGGAGATCGGCCCCAAGGATATGGAGAAGGCCCAGTGCGTCATCGCCCGCCGGGACACCGGCGAGAAGATCTTCGTGCCGCTGGATCAGCTGGAGGAGACGGCGGCCCGGCTGCTGGATGAGGTTCACGACAGCCTCTACGCCATGGCCCTCCGCAATCTCCAGGAGAACACCTTCGACATCAAGACCGTGGAGGAGGCCAAGGCTATTGCAGGCGGCAAGGGCGGGTTCCTCCGCTCCAAGTGGTGCGGCAGCCTGGAGTGCGAACTTGCCATGAAGGAGCAGGCCGGGGTTACCTCCCGGTGCATGCCCCTGGAGCAGAGCGGCCAGGAGGGCGTGTGCCCGGTCTGCGGCAAAACATGCGCCACCGATATCTATTGGGGCGTCGCCTACTAATTTTAATACAAAAAAGGAACCCCGGAAGGATCTGCGTCCTTCCGGGGTTTTTGCTGCTATCTCCGTTTGTGAAACATCCTTATGTCCGGAATTCATCTACATGCAGGCATCGGGTGGCGTTCAGGATGGCAATGAAAGCCACGCCCACGTCAGCGAACACCGCCGCCCACATGGAGGCCATGCCGCAAGCGCCCAGAAGCAGCACCGCGAATTTTACCAGCAGGGCGAACCAGATGTTCTGCTTCACAATCCGCAGGGTCTTGCGGGAAATCCGCATGGCAGTGACAATTTTGGCGGGGTTGTCGTCCATCAGCACAATATCCGCGGCCTCAATGGCGGCGTCGGATCCCAGGGCGCCCATGGCGATGCCGATGTCCGCCCGGGTCAGGACGGGGGCGTCGTTGATGCCGTCCCCCACAAAGGCCAGCTTGCCGTTCTGAGATTTGGCGGCCAGAAGCTGTTCCACCCGCTCCACCTTGTCTGCCGGGAGCAGCTGTGCATGGTACTCGTCCAGGCCCAGATCCCGGGCAATGGCGCTGGCAGCGGCCTCGGCGTCTCCGGTAAGCATGACGGTCTTCCTGACGCCTGCCGCCTTCAGGCCCTCCACCAGGGTTTTGGCCTCGGGCTTGGGCAGGTCGGAGATGAGGATATGCCCGGCGTAGACACCGTCTGCCGTTACATGGACAATGGTCCCCGGCAGTTCACAGGGATGGTATGCGATCTTCTGCCGCTCCATAAGGCGGCTGTTTCCGGCGGAAACAGCCTTGCCGTCCACCATTGCCGAGACGCCGTGCCCGGCGATTTCCTCCACGCCGGAGACTCTTCCGGCGTCTATGGGCTTTCCGTAAGCGGCCCGGAGGGACTGGGAAATGGGGTGGTCGGAGAACTGCTCCGCCAGGGCGGCGTATTCCAGAATCTGCCCCTCTGTAAAACCGGCCTCCGGATGGATGGCGGTGACGGTGAAGGTGCCCTTTGTCAGGGTGCCAGTTTTGTCAAAGACTACGGTTTCCGTCTGGGCAAGGGTCTCCAGGTAATTGCTTCCCTTCACCAGGATGCCGCATTTGCTGGCCCCGCCGATGCCGCCGAAGAAACTCAAAGGCACGGAAATCACCAGCGCGCAGGGGCAGGAGATCACTAGGAAGATCAGCGCCCGGTGGAGCCATGCAGTCCAGCCGGTGCCTGCCAGGAAGGCGGGCAGGCTCCCTGCGGGGATCAGCGCCAGGGCGATGGTGGGCAGCAGGAACAGCGCCAGGGCCGCCAGCACGACACAGGGGGTGTAATACCGGGCGAATTTGGTAATAAAGTTTTCGCTGGAGGCTTTCTTTTCCCCGGCGTTTTCCACCAGATCCAGAATCTTGGACACGGTGGATTCCTCGCAGGGCCGGGTGACCTGCACCCGCAGCAGGCCCGACTGGTTCACACAGCCGCTGATAACCGTATCCCCGGGGCCCACGTCCCTGGGGACGGACTCGCCGGTGAGGGCGGCGGTGTCCAGGGCGGAGGAGCCCTCAAGTACCTGTCCGTCCAGGGGGACCCGTTCGCCGGGTTTGACCACAATGACGGCGCCCACTTCCACATCCTCCGGATCCACTTCTTCCAGGGTTCCGTCCTCCCCCTCCAGGTTGGCCACGTCCGGACGGATATCCATCAAGGCGGCGATAGACTGCCGGGATTTGCCTACGGCATAGTCCTGGAACAACTCCCCTACCTGGTAGAAAAGCATGACAAACACCGCCTCGGTATACTCCCCGGTGCCGAAAGCGCCTACGGTGGCCAGGGCCATGAGGAAGTTTTCGTCAAAGACCTGGCCGTTCAGGATGTTGCGGACAGCCTTCCAGAGGATGTCCCAGCCGATAACGGCATAGGGGAGCAGATAAAGCGCCCAGACGATCCCGGCGGGAACAGGGACTGCGGCGGTTAGGATTTTAACGGCAATCAGCAATACTGCCGCGGCGATAATCCGGATAAGGTTTTTCCGCTGTTTGCGGGTCAGGTTTTTCATAAGGAAACAGCTCCTTTCCTCCTATAGAAAGTGGGAAGCGGCCCTCCGGGAGGGCTGGGGGATTGCCGGCGGCGCCCTATCGGCACAGGGTGCCTCTCTGGCAGAATGCGCGGCGGCCAGGGACTTTCCCCCTGTGCCCGCCGCGCACTCTGGAAATCCGGTCTCAAAAGGTCACAGGTTGATGATGCAGTCCGGCTCCACCTTCTTACAGACGGCCACCACTTCCTTCATGATGTCGTCAAACCGCCCGTCGTCGGCGTCAATGGTCATCTTCTGCGCCATGAAACTCACCGTGGCGTCATTGACGCCGTCGATCTTCTTGATAGCGTCCTCCATTTTCGCGGCGCAGTTGGCACAGTCCAGATCCGTCAGTTTGTAACGCTTTTTCATTGCTTTTTCCTCCAAAAAATATGTTGATATGCTTTAAGGACCTGTATCCACCGGCGGGGGATGCCGGACGGCCAAGGGGGTTTGCTGTCCTGCAAGGGAAAATCCCGGGGATGCTGGATGTATTTCGGGATTTTTTTCCCGGGGCAGGGCCGCAAAAGGCCCGCCCGGACGGCGTCCAACACCTGTAAATACAGGGCCTAAGGGGATCGCTTACTCGCTCACATGTTCCAGCCCCTGGTTGATGATGGTCCGGACATGGCTGTCCGCCAGGGAATAGAAAACGGTTTTGCCCTCCCGCCGGGATTTCACCAGCCGGACGTTTTTCAGCGCCCGCAGCTGGTGGGAGATGGCGGACTGGGTCATGCCCAGAAGGGCCGCGATGTCGCACACGCACATCTCCGCCTCAAAGAGCACGTACAGGATCCGGATGCGGGTGGAATCCCCGAAAATGCGGAACAGTTCCGACAGATCATATAAGGTGTCCTCCCCCGGCAGGCCCTGCCGCACTTTTTCCACAAGGTCTTCGTGGGCATGCATAAAGTCGCAGCACTCCACATTGTAGCGGTCTTCCATACCCCGGCTCCTTCCTTGTCAACTGAACAATTGAACGATTGCTCATATATTCATTATACATGCGGGCTTCCGTTTGTCAACCCCCTATTTTCAAAAAGTGTGGAAAAGCGGAAAAATCTATGGTATACTGTGCCCTGTTCGCAAAAGGACGGGATGCCGCGGGACAGTGTTTCCGGGCATGGTGACGACAGGTTTGGAAGGAGGAATTCCCAATGAGCGAAGAGACGCTGGCGCAGGAACAGGCCCGGCTGGAGAAGGACGGCTTCAGCAGGTACAACGGCTTTGAACTGGAGATAATGGAGCAGGACCGGGTAGTTTACCGGCTGGATATCGGCCGGAACAGCCTGAACCCCTACGGCATGGTGCATGGCGGCGCCCTGTATACCATGGCGGACGACGCTGCCGGTGTGGCCATCCACACGGACGGGCGGCACTACGTAACCCAGACCGGGACGCTGCATTTCCTCTCCAACCGCCCGCAGGGCGTGATCCGGGCGGAGGGCCGGGTGCGCCGCCGGGGGAAGCAGACGGCCTTTGCGTCGGTGGAGATCACCGATGAGCAGGGGGCGCTGCTGGCCGCCGGGGACTTTGTGTATTTCTGCATTGACCCGGCATAACGCCGGAAGGGTAAAACCTATACAGGCTGTCAAAAGTCCCCGGGGACTTTTGACAGCCTGTCATGTTATTGCGGCGTCTTCCGATTTTACGGCTTTACCCGGATCCACGTCTCCCCTGCCAGGGCTCGATCTACCAGGGCCTCCACGTCCAGGACGGCTTCCGCCTTCCGGACCTCCTCCAGGTTTGGGCGGGTGGCCGGATGCCGGGGGGTGAATACGGTGCAGCAATCCTCATAGGGCAGGATAGAGGTCTCGTAAGTGCCGATTTCCCGGGATATCCGGATGATCTCTACCTTGTCCATACCGATCAGGGGCCGGAGTACCGGCATGTCCGTCACATCCTCCGTGACCCCAAGGGCCATCATGGTCTGGCTGGCCACCTGGCCCAGGGACTCCCCGGTGATCAGGGCCTTTGCCCCTGCCTTCTTCGCCACGGCCTGGGCAAGGCGCATCATGAACCGCCGCATAATCAGGGTGAAATACTCCTCCGGGCAGTTTTTCCGGATCTCCTCCTGGATTTCCGTGAAGGGTACGATATGGACCAGCATCCGGCCGCACCAGGCGGTCAGCAGCTGGGCCAGTTCCAGCACCTTGTCCTGGGCCTGCTGGGAGGTATAAGGCGGGGAGACGAAGTGGATCATCTCCAGTTCCACCCCCCGGCGGGCCATCATCCAGGAGGACACCGGGGAATCCAGGCCGCCGGAGAGAAGGCTGACGGCGTGGCCGCCCATGCCCACCGGCAGGCCCCCTGCGCCGGGGACGGCGGGGCCGTGGACGTAGGCATGCTTCTCCCGGATCTCCACAAAGACCGTCAGATCCGGGTGGTGCACGTCCACCGGCACCGACGGGAACGCCTCCGCCAGATCGCCGCCCACTGCCTGGGAGACCTGGATGGAGTTCAGGTGGAAATGTTTATCCGCCCGCTTGCTCTCCACCTTAAAACTCTTTGCCCTGGCAAACTCTTCCGCCAGATAGCTTTTGGCGGTCTCCACAATGGACTCCACCGTTTTCTCGCAGGGCACCGCCCGGGCTACGCTCACCACGCCAAACACCTGGCGGGCTGCCCGGTACGCCGCCTCTATGTCGCACCGGCCCTCCAGGGGCTCCGCATAGATGGTGCTCTGGCGGACATAAATCTGAAAGCTGCCGCAGCGGCGCAGGCGGCGGCGGACGTTGGTGACAAGGCGATCCTCAAAGGATTTGCGGTTCTGGCCCTTCAGCACCACTTCGCCCAGCTTCAGCAAAAGCATTTCTTGTTGATTCATAGCGATTATCCCTTCAAAATATCCGTGTTCCGGTATTGGATGGCCTCCGCCAGATGGGCGGGGCCGATGTCTGCCGCGCCGTCCAGGTCGGCGATGGTCCGGGCTACCCGCAACACCCGGTCATGGGACCGGGCCGTGAGGCCCATGCGGTCAAAAGCGCCCTGCAAAAGCCGCTCCCCTGCCCCATCCAGGCGGCAGAAGGCGCCTACCATGGCGGGGGGCATCTGGGCATTACAGAGGACACCTGTCCCCGCGAAGCGCAGGGCCTGTACAGCCCGGGCCGCGTCCGCCCGGGCTTTCACGGCGGCGGAGCCCTCCGGCGTCTTCCGGCGGCGCATGGCCTCATACTCCACGGAGGGGACGGAAACATGGAGGTCAATCCGATCCAGCAGGGGGCCGGAGATTTTCTCCACGTACCTGGCGGCGTCCCGGGGGGAACAGGTGCACCTGCCGGAGGGGTGCCCCCGCCAGCCGCAGCGGCAGGGGTTCATGGCGCAGACCAGCTGGAACCGGGCGGGGAACCGCTCCGTCCCCCCGGCCCGGGAGACGGTGACAGATCCGTCCTCCAGGGGCTGGCGCAATGCCTCCAGGGCGTCCCGGCGGAATTCCGGCAGTTCGTCCAGGAACAGTACGCCGTTGTGGGCCAGGGAGATTTCCCCGGGCCGCATCTGGGGGCCTCCTCCCGCCAGGGCAGCGGCGGAAACGGTGTGATGGGGGCTGCGGAAGGGGCGGCGGGTCAGAAGGGGGCGCCGGGGGTCTGTCTGCCCGGCCACGGACCAGATGCCAGAGGACTCCAGGGCCTCCTCCCGGGTCATGTCCGGCAGGATGGAGGGCAGGCGCTTTGCCAGCATGGACTTCCCGGAGCCGGGAGAGCCAATCATCAAAAGGTTGTGGCCGCCTGCGGCGGCGATTTCCAGCGCACGCTTTACATTCTCCTGGCCCATCACGTCTTGGAAGTCGGGGGGCACCGCTTTCTCCCCCGTCATCTCCGCCGGGACAGCGGAAGGAAGGATCCGCTCCTCCCGGAGATGGGCCGCCAGGGCGGCTACATCCGGTACACCATATACCGTGAGGCCTCCGGCCAGGACGGCTTCGGCGGCGTTGTCCGCCGGGACAAAAAGGCGGCGTACCCCGGCGTCCCGGGCGGCCAGGGCCATAGGCAGCACACCGGCCACCCCCCGGAGGGCCCCGGTGAGGGACAGTTCCCCCAGAAAGGCCGCGTCCTCCGGCGGCGGAGGCAGTGCGCCGCTGGCGGCCAGGATGCCTACGAGGACCGGGAGATCATACATGGTTCCGGCTTTTTTCCGGTTGGCGGGGGCCAGATTCACGGTGATGCGGCTGACAGGAAACGTAATCCCGCAATTTTTCACCGCTGCCCGGACCCGTTCCCGGGCCTCCCGGACGGCAGCGTCCGGCAGCCCCACAATGTCGAAGGCCGGAAGCCCCCCGGACAGGAAACATTCTACGCTTACCTCGTATCCCGCCACGCCGTTCAGGCCCAGGGAGCGGGTGTTGATTACCACAGCGGCCGCCTCCTTTCTTCTCATCCGGCAGATGCCGGCCTTGTTGGGAAAATGTCGCAAAAATACGGTTCCGCAGGGGGAACCGCTGCTGCCGCAAAGCGGCGGGCCTGCCGGACGGGCCGGCCTGCCCAGGCCCTTCGGGCGGCGTATTCCCGCATGCGGGCCGGAAAATACAGGCCCGCCGTTTTCCGGCCTGGCCGGTTATAGGAGAAGTTTATCACAAACTGTCTCCAAGTGGAACCCTTTCTTTGGAAAAGTGCCAAAAAAATGGCCGCTCTTTTGTCCTATCCGCAGAAAAGGAAACTGCTTGTCTAAAAAACCACAAAGCGGCAGTTTACACCCAGGAAATCTTGTGATATAATCAACAAGTATGAAATTGCGGCAAAACAATTTCATGTCCCGGCAAATTTGCCGCCGCGGCGGCACATTTATAGGAGGTAAGAGTTTTATGGCAAGAAAGTTCAAGTCCATGGACGGCAATAACGCTGCTGCGTATGTCAGCTATGCGTTTACGGAAGTGGCGGGGATTTACCCCATCACCCCCTCGTCGCCCATGGCCGATCTGGTAGACCAGTGGGCCGCCGCCGGTCAGAAGAATATCTTCGGCACTACTGTCAAGGTGTGCGAGATGCAGTCTGAGGCCGGCGCCTCCGGCACGGTTCACGGCTCTCTGGCCGCCGGTGCGATGACCACCACTTACACTGCGTCCCAGGGCCTGCTGCTGATGATCCCCAATATGTACAAGATCGCCGGCGAACTGCTGCCCTGCGTGTTCCATGTGTCTGCCCGCACCGTTTCCACCCATGCGCTGAACATTTTCGGCGATCACTCCGACGTCATGGCCTGCCGTCAGACCGGTTTCGCCATGTTGTGCGAGGGCAACGTCCAGGAGGTCATGGACCTCTCCCCCGTGGCCCATCTGGCTGCCATTGAGGGCCGCGTTCCCTTCCTGAACTTCTTCGACGGTTTCCGAACCTCTCACGAGATCCAGAAGGTGGCGGTTTGGGATTACGAGGATCTGAAGGAAATGTGCGATATGGACGCGGTGGACGCGTTCCGCAAGCACGCCCTGAATCCCGAACGGCCCAACATGCGGGGTTCCCACGAGAACGGCGATATCTTCTTCCAGCACCGTGAGGCCTGCAACCCCTACTACGACGCCCTGCCTGACGTGGTGGAAAAGTACATGGGCAAGATCAATGAGAAGCTTGGCACCGATTACCAGCTCTTCAATTACTACGGCGCCGCCGATGCGGACCGCGTGATCATTGCTATGGGTTCCATCTGCGACGTGGCTGAGGAAGTCATCGACTATATGAACGCCCACGGCGAGAAGGTCGGCCTCATCAAAGTCCGCCTGTACCGCCCCTGGCGCGCCGACAAGTTGTTGGCAGCCATCCCTGCCACTGCCAAGAAGATCGCCGTGCTGGACCGCACCAAGGAGCCCGGCTCCCAGGGCGAGCCTCTGTACATGGACGTTGTCACGGCCCTGGCTAACGCCGGGCGGAATGACATCACCGTCACCGGAGGCCGCTACGGCCTGGGCAGCAAGGACACCCCGCCCCGCAGCGTTTTCGCTGTGTACGAGGAACTGAAGAAGGATGCTCCCAAGCGGCAGTTTACCATCGGCATCGTGGACGACGTGACCAACCTCAGCCTGGAGGAGCATCAGGCTCCCAACACCGCGGCGGAGGGCACCATCGAGTGCAAGTTCTGGGGCCTCGGCGGCGACGGCACCGTGGGCGCCAACAAGAACTCCATCAAGATCATCGGCGACCACACCGACAAGTACGTCCAGGCATACTTCCAGTATGACTCCAAGAAGACCGGCGGTGTCACCGTCAGCCACCTGCGCTTTGGCGATCAGCCCATCCGGGCTCCCTATTACATCAACAAGGCCGACTTCGTGGCCTGCCACGTGCCTGCCTACATCATCAAGGGCTTCCCCATGGTGCGGGACGTGAAGCCCGGCGGCACCTTCCTCATCAACTGCCAGTGGACCGACGAGGAACTTGACAAACACATGCCCGCCGTTGCCAAGCGGTATATTGCCAAGAACAACATCCAGGTCTATACCATCAACGCCATTGACCTGGCCGTTGAGATCGGCATGGGCAAGCGCACCAACACCATCCTCCAGTCCGCCTTCTTCTCCCTGGCGAAGGTTATGCCGGAGTCCGAGGCTATCCAGTACATGAAGGACGCCGCCACCCACTCCTACCTGAAGAAGGGCCAGGACGTAGTGGATATGAACCACAAGGCCATCGATGCCGGCGCCACCGCTTATAAGAAGTTTGAGGTTCCCGCCTCTTGGGCCGACGCACAGGATACCGCCAGTGAGGCCAACCGCGAGGGCCGTCCCGAACTGGTGGAGCAGGTCAAGACCATCCTCGATCCCGTTGGCAAGATGGACGGCGACAGCCTGCCTGTCTCCGCTTTCGTCAAGCATGTGGACGGCCAGTTCGAACTGGGCGCCGCCGCTTACGAGAAGCGCGGCGTTGCCGTGACGGTTCCCACCTGGGACTCCACCAAGTGCATCCAGTGCAACAACTGCGCCTATGTCTGCCCCCACGCCACTATCCGTCCCTACGCGCTGACGGAGGAGGAGGCCAAGAACGCCCCTGCCGCCGCCAAGATCGTGGACGTCAAGGCCGGCAAGGGCAAGGGCGTGTACAAGTACACCATGGCTGTGTCCCCCCTGGACTGCATGGGCTGCGGCGTCTGCGTGGGCCAGTGCCCGGTGGATGCGCTGAGCATGGTGCCCCAGGAGCAGGAGGCCGCCCAGCAGGATGTGTTCAACTACTGCGTGGCCCAGGTCTCCGAGAAGAAGGACATGCAGGACAACACCGTCAAGGGCAGCCAGTTCCATCAGCCTCTGCTGGAATTCTCCGGCTCCTGCGCCGGCTGCGCCGAGACCAGCTATGCCCGCCTCGTGACCCAGCTCTTCGGCGATCGGATGTATATCTCCAACGCCACCGGCTGCTCCTCCATCTGGGGCGGACCCGCTGCTACCTCCCCCTACTGCACCAACAAGGACGGCCACGGCCCTGCCTGGTCCAACTCCCTGTTCGAGGATAACGCCGAGCACGGCCTGGGCATGTATCTGGGCCAGAAGGCCATCCGGGATGCCCTGGCTGACAAGACCCGCGCCCTGATCGCGGTGCCCCACACCTATCAGCCCCTGAAGGACGCCGCCCAGAAGTGGCTGGACACCATGGAAGACGGCAAGGCCAACCAGGAGGCCACTGCCGAATACGTGAAACTCCTGGAAGAGAGCATCATGTCCGTTGATGACATCGTCGCCTTCACCTCCAGCCCTGACGCCGCCAAGGTCTTCGGCGATCAGCTGCCCAAGTTCCAGGCCCACGCCAAGGAACTGAAGGCCTCCGGCGCCAAGCACTGCGACTGCGACGCCTGCAAGCTGGTTGCGGAGATCCTCAAGGAGAAGGAATACCTGGCCAAAAAGTCCCTGTGGATCTTCGGCGGTGACGGCTGGGCTTATGACATCGGCTTCGGCGGCGTGGATCACGTTCTGGCCAGCGGCAACGACGTGAACATCTTCGTCTTTGATACTGAGGTCTATTCCAACACCGGCGGCCAGGCCTCCAAGGCCTCCAACATTGGCCAGGTGGCCCAGTTTGCCGCTGCCGGTAAGGAAATCAAGAAGAAGTCCCTGGCGGAGATTGCCATGAGTTACGGCTACATCTATGTGGCCCAAATCGCCATGGGCGCCAATCCTGCCCAGACCCTGAAGGCTATCCAGGAGGCTGAGGCCTATCCCGGCCCGTCCCTGGTGATCGGCTACGCTCCCTGCGAGATGCACAGCATCAAGGGCGGCATGGTCAACTGCCAGAAGGAAATGAAGAAGGCCGTGGAGTGTGGCTACTGGAACCTGTTCCGCTTCAACCCCGCTGCCGAGGGCGCCAAGTTCACCCTGGACTCCAAGGAGCCCGCCGGCGGTTATCAGGAGTTCCTGATGAACGAGGCCCGGTACAGCCGTCTGACCCGGGAGTTCCCGGATCGTGCCTCTGCCCTCTTCACCAAGTCCGAAGAGGCCGCCAAGGCCCGGTATGAGCACCTGCTCAAGCTGAAGGCCATGTACGCGGAGTAATATCCAAGAGGGATAATACAAAAAGGACACGGGCGAAAGCCCGTGTCCTTTCGTATTTGAAAAAGCGGCCTGCCGCTTTTTCGCAGGGATG
The DNA here is from genome assembly GCA_910584995.1 of uncultured Oscillibacter sp. Taxonomy (GTDB): domain Bacteria; phylum Bacillota; class Clostridia; order Oscillospirales; family Oscillospiraceae; genus Oscillibacter. The sequence goes on from CAJUDW010000025.1 coordinate 24,361, forward strand.
GGTACGGCTGTGCGCAAGGCCTGCCTGCTTTCAGCGGACAAGCCCGTACTTACGCAGTGTTTTCTCCCATGTATACGCTGCCGGAGAAAACCGGTTTTCTTGATTCGCGCCTCCGGGTGCGGACCCTGTGAGACGCTTCCATATGCTAAGAGGACACAGGCTTTTGCCCGTGTCCTCTACCCGATCAAAGAGAATGGTTCCGCCTGTATTCACAGGCGCTAAACGGCATCTGGGTGGATCTTTTGCGGCCCTGCTGCGTTTAAAAATTTCGAAATACATCCGGCATCCCTGGGATCTTTTCCTTCCAGGACAGAAAGTCCCCCGATCTATCCTGCATCCCCTGCCAATGAATACAGCTTCTTATTTTTCGCACCGGAGCCGCAACTGCTCCGCTGTCACGGCAAAGCCCTGCTCCGCCCAGGTATCCCGGGGCCGCTCCGGCGGGAAGGTTTCCCCCCGGTATCCATACACGGCGGCGGCAGCGGCCTCCAGCAGGCGGGGGTTTTTTACGAGGATCGGCCCCGTCAGTTCTGAGGCAAACACATTCTTCCAGTGGAACCCCTCAGGGCTTCCCTGCCCCTCGTTGCCCCAGCCCATCTCTACGGAGGAGAGAAGGGGCGTTTCCACGCCGAAAATCACGCCGCATTTATTCATGAAGCCCACTACAGCCTCCGGATAGAGTTCCGTGTGGCCGTAGACATCTCCGGTTAGCCGCCTGGGCTCCTGGACAGTGGTGAAGCCGGCCAGGCCAATGCACTCGTAAAAGACCTCCCGTTGGGGGGAGCCGGCAGGCAGGCGGCGGCAGGTAATAGAGGCCCCCAGCAGTTCCATGGCATTTCCGGCGAAAAGCATCGGCATCCCTGCCTTCGCCAGGTCCTTGAGGGTGGGGCCGAACCGGAGGAAATCCGCCAGGGCGGCTTTCTGGGCCCGCTCCGTACCTGCGCCCATGAAGAGGAAGTCCGCCCCGGAGAGATCCGCTTCCCCCCCGGGGGCAACGGCCTCCACCTGGACGGTATTCCCCAGCCCCTCCAGATACCGCTTTAAAATGGAAAGGTTGGCGTAGCTGCCGTACAGGCTCATCAAATCCGGATACAGGTGGATTAAGCGCAGTTCCATGTTACGCCTCCTTTTCCACACGGGAGAGCAGCTTATCCCGGTCGGAGAAGCAGGTCACCACATATAGATCCTCGTTCCCTGTGCTCCGCAGTTCCTCCGCCGCAGCGGCAATGTCCGGCTGGACAGACCACCGATCCGGCGGCAGGGCCGTGAAGGAAAACCGCTCCGCCAGATCCCCGCTGTACCGCCCGGAGAGGAGTACCCGCTTTACATGGGGGACGTCCAGCTGGCCGAAGTCGATGTCCCAGAGCCAGCTGGTTTCGCTGGTGAAATATTTCCGGCTCACCGCGTCCACAATCACCAGGACGGCGCAGTCCTTGTTTGTCAAGGCGATATAGCGGAGATTGGTATCGTAAGCGACGGAGTTTTCATGCTTGCTGGTGAGAAGGGTTCCGTGATGGGCTCCCAGGCGGAAGGTTTGCATCCGGCCGTTTTTCAGAAGGTAGCCGCTGAGCACCCCGGCAGCGGTTTCGCCGCTGATGCCGCACTCCCGGCAGGCGGCGTAAGCCGCCAGGATGTTGTAAATGTTGTAAATGCTGCGGAAGGCCAGGGTCACGGCGATCCCACCGTCAAGGGTCACGATCCCCTTGTCCAGATCCACCGCCGTGACGGTGTAGTCCGTCCGGGGCTTCCGGTGCCCGCACTGGGTGCAGCGGTAGGCGCCGATATGGTTGTAGTGGACGTAATCGTACTCCATGGGGGCATGGCACAGGGGGCAGAAGGCCCCGTCGTGATAGACGCCGGTGGGGGCGTCCGAGGAGACGGCGCATCTGTCCAGGCCGAACCACTTCACTTTTTCGTGCCCTTGGGCGAAGCAGGAGGAGAGGGGATCGTCGGCGTTCAAAATCAGCCCCGTTTCCGGATGGATAGCCGGGAGGATAGCGTCATACACCCACTCCGGGTGGCCGTTCCGGGTGAGTTGATCCCGGTAGAGGTTGGTGACGACAAATTCCGTGGGGTGGAAATATTGAAAACTCTTGGCGGCATACCGCTCGTCGGACTCAATCAGGAGTACGTCGGCCTTGACCCGGCCGCCCATGGTAGAATGGGACAGCACCAGGGTGGCCACGCCCTCAATCTGGTTGGAGCCCTCCTCGTTGTACACCACGGTCTTGCCCCCGGCCCGCAGGATGGCGGCAATCATCTCCACAGTGGAGGTTTTGCCGTTGGAGCCGGTGACGGCGATAATGTGCTCCGGTAGCTGCACCCGGGCCAGGATATCCGGACAGACCTTCAGGGCAAATTTGCCCGGCATGGAACTGCCCTTGCCCACCAGTTTCCCGACAAACCGGGCCAGCTTGCATACTGCAATTGCCAGAAATTTTCTCACAGCCCCCGCCCCTTCTCGTCATTTTCCCGCAGTTCCGCAATGGCCCGGACAGGAGCGCCGTCGGCGTTCTCGGTTTTCAGGGGCAGGGCGAAGAAGAGGAAGTCCTTCCGCCCCGCAACCTTTTTCAGGCACAGGCACTCAATGATAACCATACCGTCCCCCAGGAAAATCTGATGGGCGGTGAGGGGGCCGGAAATCCGGTCCACACTGATGGCGTCGGTGCCTACCCCTTTCAGGCCGCAGGAGACTAAGTAACGGGCGGCCTCCTCGTCAGGGACGGGGAAGGTGTCCTCCAGATAGTCTCCGGTGCCCCACTTCTTCTCCCAGCCGGTGTAGAACAGCAGGAAATCCGCGCAGTAGAGGGAGTCGTGATGGGCTTTGAGGAATTCTGCCGTAATGACCGGGCCTACCTGGGATACATCCAGGGCCACAGCCCTGCCGCAGAACTGGGAGACAGGCAGCTGATCCAGGCTGGAGCCCTGGCGGGAGACATGGGAGGGGGCGTCCATATGGGTGCCGGTGTGGCTGGTGAGGGCAATGGCGGTCTCCCGGAACCCGCTGCTGGTGATGGTGCAGAGGGGGGACATGGCGGGGGAGGGCGTGCCGGGATAGACGGGGATGTCCGGCGTGATGGTGTGGGTAAGATCGATCATCATGGCAGAGGCGTCCTTTCTTGCGAAGCGGAGGGGAGCGGTTCCCCCTCCGGAATTTCCGCCGGTGGGCGGTGATAGGTTTCTCGTTCCAAATAGATCATCAGGGCGGTCATGTCCGCCGGGGATACGCCAGAGATGCGGGAGGCCTGCCCCAAATCCATGGGGCGGACAGCATCCAGCTTCTCCCGCGCCTCCAGGCGCAGGCCTTGGATGGTGCTGTAATCCAGGCCGGCGGGAAGCTTCCGGGACTCCATTTTCCGGAAGTCCTCTACCTGCTTTTGTTGGCGTTGGATATAGCCTTCGTATTTCGCAGAGATTTCCACCTGCTCCGCCACCTCCGGCGGCAGGGCGGGGCGGCCGGGGTCAAAGGGGGCCAATTCCGCGTAGTGGAGCTGGGGCCGCCGGAGCAGGGCGATGAGGGGGCATCCGCCGGGAATGTCTGTGGTGCCCTTTTCCGCCAGAAAGGCCGAAAGGGCCGGGGACGGGGACGCGCCGGTATGGGTCAGCCGCTTGATCTCCCGTTCCACGGCGGCATATTTTTCCTCCACTGCCTCCAGCCGTTCCTTGGATATCAGGCCGATCTCGTACCCCCGGCGGGTCAGGCGGTGGTCGGCGTTGTCCTGGCGCAGCAGCAGCCGGTATTCGCTCCGGGAGGTCATGATCCGGTAGGGCTCGTTGGTACCCTTGGTGACCAGATCGTCAATGAGGGTGCCGGTATAGCTTTCGGATCGGGAGAGGATGAAATCTCCCTGCCCCCGGATTTTCCGGGCGGCGTTCACCCCGGCCATGAAGCCCTGGACTGCCGCCTCCTCATAGCCGGAGGAGCCGTTGAACTGGCCCGCCCCGTAGAGGCCGGGGACAGATTTTACCTCCAGGGTGGGTTTCAGGGCCAGGGGGTCAATGCAGTCATACTCAATGGCGTAGGCGGGGCGGGTCATCACCGCCCGCCGGAGGCCCGGCACGCTGTGGAGCATTTGAACCTGCACCTCCTCCGGCATGGAGGAGGAAAAGCCCTGGATATAGACCTCCTCCGTCTGAAGGCCCATGGGCTCCACAAAAAGCTGGTGGCGGAGTTTATCTGGGAAACGGACGATTTTCGTCTCAAAGGAGGGGCAGTACCGGGGGCCCACGCCTTCAATGAGGCCGGAGTACATAGGGGCCCTGTCCAGGTTTTCCCGGACAATGCGCCGGGTCTCCTCTGTGGTCCAGGTAAGGTAGCAGACGGCTTTGTTTTCCGGGGCGGATTTTGTAGAGTAGGAAAAGGGCACGGGGAGTTTGTCCCCGGGCTGGAGTTCCATATCCTCATAATCCACCGTCCGGGCGTTGACCCGGGGCGGGGTCCCGGTTTTGAACCGCCGCAGCGGCAGGCCCAGCTGCCGCAGGGAATCCGTCAGGCGGGCGGCGGCGTGGAGCCCGTCCGGCCCGGATTCCTCTACGCACTCCCCCACGATGGTCCGTCCGGAGAGATAGGTGCCGGTGGCCAGGATGACGGCCTTCACGGCAAACATCGCCCCGGTGGACAGCACCACGGCGGAGACCGCGCCGTTTTCTGTGCGGATCTCTACGGCCTCCCCCTGCCGGACAGTCAAATGGGGTTCCCGTTCCAGGGTGTGCTTCATCCGCTCCTGGTAGCGCCTGCGATCCGCCTGGGCCCGGAGGGACCAGACGGCGGGGCCCTTCCCCTTATTCAGAAGGCGGTATTGGATACAGCATTCGTCGGCGGCCTTTGCCATCTCGCCCCCCAGGGCGTCCAGTTCCCGGACCAGGTGGCCCTTTCCGGTGCCGCCGATTGCGGGATTGCAGGGCATATTGCCCACCGCGTCCAGGTTGATGGTGAAGACAATGGTCTCCAGCCCCAGCCGGGCGGCGGCCAGGGCGGCTTCGATACCGGCGTGGCCTGCGCCGATGACGGCGATATCAAATTTTCCTGCGGGGAATTCCGTCATAGATCGGCTCCTCTTTCCAATTCTTCAAAGTAAACTGCCGGGGCTCCGGCCATATCCCGGGAGAAGGCGTGGAAGGGATTACAGGGGCGGGTCAGCCCTTCCGCAGGGTGATCACGGCAATTTCCGGCCGGTTGAAGAGGCGGAAAAGCCGTCCCACGTTTCCGAGCCCCCGGGTGGCGAAGAGGACGGAGCCGTTTTCCCGGTAAAGCCCTGCCGTGTAGGAGGGGAAAAAGGTGCGGTTAGTGGAGAGGAGCCCGTCGGTAAAGGGCAGGCGGATGACGCCGCCGTGCCCGTGGCCCGACAGCACCAGATCCGCCCCCAGCAGGCTGTATTCCCCGGGGAAGCGGTCGTTCCGGTGGGCCAGCAGAAGCCAGAAGGGATCGCCCCAGGCGGCATAGACCTCCCGGGCTACCTGAGCGGGGGATTTTTGGTCGGCATAGCCGTTGGGGTCGTCGATGCCCGCCAGTATAATCTGATCCCCGTTCCGCTCCAGAGCCAGGAACTTGTTATCCAGCACGGCGGCGCCGTGTCCGGAGAGCTGCTTTTTCAGATCCGGCACATCCACGGCGGCCCACTCGTGGTTGCCGGTGACATAATAGGTGGGGGCGATAGCGGAGAGGCCCTCCGCCACGGTTTCCGCGTAGTCCGCCGGTAGATCCCGGTATTCGTCCACCAGATCGCCGAGAAAGAAAATCAACTCCGGGGACTCCGCCGCCACGGCGTCAAAGAGGGCCCGGTTGCCCTCCCCGAATTCCGCCCCGTGGAGATCGCTGAGGACCACAATCCGGCACCCGTCGAAGCCCGCCGGCAGGGCGGGAAAAGACGGCTCAAAGCGGCACACCTGCAGGGCGGTGTTGCCCCAATAGACGAACAGGGCCGCCAGCAGGATTCCCGGGAGACGCCGTCCAGGTCCCTTTGCCACAGGCTGCGCCCCCTTCCCAAAAGCTGACGTACGTACAATTTTATGCGTAGAGAATTATACCATGGAACCTTTGTGATGGCGAGAGAAAAAATACACAAAGAACCCCCTGGTTTCCCCTGGAAATCCGTATTTTTGAGGGATTTTTCCCTTGCAGACAGGACACTGGCGGAATGGACAAAGAGGCTGCGGAGATTTTAATGGTTTTGACAAAAGTTTCTCTTGCAAAACCGGCAAGGCTGTGTTATAATAATACGACAACAAAAGAGGGGAGGCGTTTGATTGCGTAAGACAGCATTATCCAGGCGGGAAGATGTGGACGATTTAATCTTTTTAGATGAGACTTGGTACCACAGTGAGCGTTGAGACGATGGAAACCACGCCAGAGACGGCGTGGGCTTTTTCTTTGTTTCGGCATTTCGTTTTAACGGGCCGGCGGTCCGATATAGAAATAGATCGCGATTCAGAAAGCGCAGAAGCCCCCTTCGTCTCAGCGCGCAGATACCCGCAGATACCAAAGAAGCGGCAGGCCTGGAAAGGCCTGCCGCTTTCCATAAAATAAAGGAAAAAACAGCGAAAAAAAGGAAAATTCTTATAGCCTTTTTCGGCCCGGTATGGTAATCTAAAAGTAGGAGAAAAGAGAAATCGATCTGCCCGGATTTTTGGGAAAAAGTCCGGATATGATGGGAGGGAGAACCATGGGCAGAATGAAATGGCCGGCTATGTTGTTAACCGTTTTGCTGCTGACGGGTTGCTCCGGCGGGGAGAGCCCCGGTTCGGAAATGCCGGAGGAAAAAGCTGTGCCTGCGGCGGACATGGCTGCCGGATACGGCCAGGAGGCGGATTTGGAGGCCGCGCAGGTGGAGTCCTCTGCCAGGGCCTTGACGGAAGAGGAGATTTTGGATGCCTACCAGAGGGCGGAGGTGGCCTGCGGCTGGTTTGATTTGCAGCCCCTGCCGGACAGCGGGGAGATTGTCCAGATAGACGGGGTGGACTACCGTGAGGTGGATGTTCCCGGCATCCAGAAGATGGAGGATCTGCGGACATATCTGCGGAGCCTGTTTTCCGGGGAACTGACGGAACAGCTTCTGGCCACAGGGGGCAGCTGTCCCCTGTACCGGGAGATTGACGGTTCCCTCTATGTCTGTGCCTCCGGCCGGAGCCGGAACAGCGGAAAGGGCAACATGCAGATCCAGATCAACCGGATTGACGAAACCTCCTACACGGTGGATGTGACGATGGACCTGCTGGGCGCCGGAGGCGAGACAATGGGCGTGGAGTGCTGGTCCTTCCCCTACGCCTATGTGGACGGCAGGTGGGTCTTTACGGATTTCCGGCTGGTCTGGTGATCCTGCGGGGCTGCCTTTGCAGGCGTTGCTGAATGGCCTGCCCGGCCCGCCGGGGCCTGGAAAATGGAATTTTGCGCAAAGAATTACGCAAATTTTAAAAATATTTACGCAAAAATATAGCATAACCCTCCGTATTTCAATGGTACGGAGGGTTATTTGTTACGAAAATAACAATATTTGCGATATAAAATGAAAATAAAATACGCAAATTTACGTAAAAGCTAATTCTTGTGACAGAAAATAGCCCGATTTTTTATGCAAACAGGAAAATTACAACGTTTGCGTTGAATCTTGCGTAAAAATAACTTGAAAAAACGTTCACACATGGTAAAATAGATTCACATTAAAAAAGGAGTGATGGTATGGAAAACATGTTCTGGATCGGCTTTGCCGGGGCTATTATTGCGGGTTTGTTTGCCGCAATGCAGGCAAAAAAGGTCATGACCTACTCTGAAGGTACGGAAAAAATGAAGAAGATCGCCGCCTCTATCAGGTCTGGCGCAAACGCTTACCTTAAACAGCAGTATACCACTGTATTTAAGGTATTCGTTGTCGTGTTTGTGGTTCTGCTGGTGGTTGCCTTTGCCTCCGGCGGGGAAATGCTCTCCCGGTACACCCCCTTCGCCTTTGTCACCGGCGGTATCTTCTCCATGCTGGCTGGCTTCATCGGTATGAAGATTGCCACGAACTCCAATGCCCGTACCGCCCAGGCCGCCTCCGAGAGCCTGAACAAGGGCCTCCGGGTGGCATTCTCCTCCGGCTCCGTGATGGGCTTCACCGTTGTGGGCCTGGGTATGCTGGACATCACCATGTGGTTCTTCCTGCTGCGGTATATCTTCGGCATGGATGACCCCCTGATGCTGGGCAATATCATGGTCATGAACGGCATGGGCGCTTCCTTTATGGCCCTCTTCGCCCGTGTGGGCGGCGGCATTTACACCAAGGCTGCCGACGTGGGCGCCGACCTGGTGGGCAAGGTGGAAGCCGGTATCCCCGAGGACGACCCCCGGAACCCCGCCACCATCGCCGACAACGTGGGCGATAACGTGGGCGACGTCGCCGGTATGGGCGCCGACCTCTACGAGTCCTATGTGGGCTCCATTCTCGCCACCTTTGCCTTGGGCGCTGTGGGCGGCTATGGCTGGGGCGGTATGCTGCTGCCTGTGGCCCTTGCGGTCTGCGGCATCCTCTGCTCCATCCTGGGTTCCTTCCTGGTAAAGACTAAGGAAAACGCTACCCAGGAATCCCTGCTGAAGAGCCTGCGTACCGGCACCTACACCGCCGCCGGTTTGGCTGCCGTCTTGGCCGCCCCCATTACCTACGGGATCCTTCACAGCTGGGGCGTGTACATTGCCATCCTCTGCGGCCTGATTGGCGGCTGCGCCATCGGCTATTTCACCGAGTACTATACCTCCGACACCTACAAGCCCACCCAGGATCTGGCTGCGGCCTCTGAGACTGGCTCCGCCACCATCATCATCGGCGGCATCTCCCTGGGCCTGAAGTCCACCTTCGTGTCCATCATCATTGTGGCCGCTGCGGTCCTGATCAGCTACTTCGCCGCAGGCGGTTCCACCCAGATTGTTGACGGCGCCGGCGCCTTCACCGCCGCCTTCAACCAGGGCCTCTACGGCATCGGCATCGCCGGCGTTGGCATGCTCTCCACCCTGGGCATCACCCTGGCTACCGACGCTTACGGCCCTGTGGCCGACAATGCCGGTGGCATCGCCGAGATGAGCGGCCTGCCTGAGACTGTCCGCCAGCGCACCGACGCCCTGGACTCCCTGGGCAACACCACTGCTGCTACCGGCAAGGGCTTCGCCATCGGCTCCGCTTCCCTGACCGCCCTGGCCCTCCTGGTCAGCTATGTGAATATCGTCCAGGAGAACACCACCGATACCCTGAACTTCACACTCACCAGCCCCACCGTGCTGGTAGGTATGTTCGTAGGCGCTATGCTGACCTTCGTCTTCACCGCGTTCACCATGAGTGCCGTCCAGAAGGCCGCCCAGTCCATCGTGGTGGAGGTTCGCCGCCAGTTCAAGTCCATCCCCGGCATCATGGAGTACAAGGCTGACCCGGATTACGCCTCCTGCGTGTCCCTCTGCACCAAGGGCGCTCTCCATGAGATGGTCTCCCCCGCCCTGCTGGCTATCATCGTGCCCATCGTCACTGGCCTCATCCTCGGGCCCACCGGCGTGGTCGGCCTGCTTGGCGGCGTCTCCGTCACCGGTTTTGCCATGGCCGTGTTTATGTCCAACGCCGGCGGTGCTTGGGATAACGCCAAGAAGTACATCGAGACCGGCCATCACGGCGGCAAGGGCTCCGAGCAGCACAAGGCCGCTGTTGTGGGCGATACCGTGGGCGATCCCTTCAAGGATACCGCCGGCCCGTCCCTGAACATCCTGATCAAACTCTGCTCCACCGTTTCCATCGTGTTCTCCGGCCTGATCCTGGCCTTCAACGTGATCAAGATGCTGTAAGAAAGCGGAAAAATTTCTTATCATATCAGGAGCGTCCCCAGAGGGGGGGGGCGCTCCTTTTCCGTCTTCCCCGCCCTTCCCGCCGCTGGCAGCGAAGGAAAACAAATGGATATCCTACTTGATAGCTAGGATAATTGCCGAAAATTTGGAGTGTCTAAAATGCCGGGAACCAGCCCGGATTGCTTGACAAGAAATTCGATTGCCGATATAATATCCACGGAAAGCCCACGGAAGACCTCGATTTTCCGAAAAATACGCTGTAAGGAAAGGATGCATCGAACATGATCTACTCTACTGAAGTACAGAACATGTGTCCCGTCGCCAAAGGCGCCTATCACGGCCCCGCCCCCATCCCCGAGGAGGGCAAGTGGGTTCAGGCGAAAGAAATCAAAGATATCAACGGCTTCACCCATGGTGTGGGTTGGTGCGCGCCCCAGCAGGGCGCCTGCAAACTGACGCTGAACGTGAAGGATGGCGTCATTGAAGAGGCGCTGGTGGAGACCTTGGGCTGCTCCGGCATGACCCACTCTGCCGCTATGGCCAGCGAGATCCTCATCGGCAAGACCCTTCTGGAGGCGCTGAATACCGATCTGGTGTGCGACGCCATTAACACCGCCATGCGGGAACTGTTCCTGCAAATTGTCTATGGCCGTACCCAGTCTGCATTTTCTGAAGGCGGCCTGGCTATCGGCGCGTCCCTGGAGGATCTGGGCAAGGGCCTCCGCTCCCAGGTGGGCACCATGTTCGGCACCAAGGCCAAGGGCCCCCGCTATCTGGAGATGGCCGAGGGCTACTGCACCCGCATGGCCCTGAACAAGGACGATGAGGTTATCGGCTATGAGTTCGTGAATCTGGGCAAGATGATGAACCGCATCAAGAAGGGCGACGACGCCAATGTGGCGCTGGAGAAAGCCACCGGCCACTACGGCCAGTTTGACGCCGCTGTCAAGTACATCGATCCCCGGCACGAATAAGAGAGGAGGGCATAGAAATTATGGCTCTGTTTGAAAGCTACGAGAGAAGAATCGACAAGATCAATGGCGTCCTCGCGCAGTACGGGATCAAGGATGTGGAGGAGTGCCGGACTATCTGCCAGGACAAGGGCTTCGACCCCTACGAGATCGTAAAGGGTATCCAGCCCATCTGCTTTGAGAACGCCTGCTGGGCTTACTGCGTAGGCGCGGCTATCGCCATCAAGAAGAATGTAACCACCGCCGCTGAGGCTGCCAAGGCCATCGGCGAGGGCCTCCAGGCCTTCTGCATCGACGGCTCTGTGGCCGATGACCGGAAGGTGGGCCTGGGTCACGGCAACCTGGGCGCCATGCTGCTGAGCGACGAGTCCAAGTGCTTTGCCTTCCTGGCGGGCCACGAGTCCTTCGCCGCCGCCGAGGGTGCTATCGGCATCGTCCGCAACGCCAACAAGGCCCGGAAGGAGCCCCTGCGGGTTATTCTGAACGGCCTGGGCAAGGACGCCGCCCAGATCATCAGCCGTATCAACGGCTTCACCTATGTCCAGACCCAGTTCGACTACGCCACCGGCGAAGTGAACGTTGTCAAGGAGACCCGTTACTCTGAGGGCGAGCGGGCCAACGTCCGCTGCTACGGCGCGGATGATGTGCGGGAAGGCGTTGCCATCATGCACAAAGAGGGCGTGGATGTGTCCATCACCGGCAACTCCACCAACCCCACCCGGTTCCAGCATCCTGTGGCCGGAACCTATAAGAAGGAGTGCGTGGAGCAGGGGAAGAAGTACTTCTCCGTGGCCTCCGGCGGCGGCACCGGCCGCACCCTGCACCCGGACAACATGGC
>CAJUDW010000026.1 GCA_910584995.1 uncultured Oscillibacter sp.
GCACCAAACCCCATGTCAACATTGGCACCATCGGCCACGTTGACCACGGCAAGACTACGCTGACCGCTGCCATCACCAAGTGGCTGGCCTTCCAGGGCAAGGCCCAGTTCGAGGCTTATGACAGCATCGACAAGGCTCCCGAAGAGAAGGAGCGCGGCATCACCATCAACACCGCTCACGTGGAGTATGAGACGGAAGCCCGTCACTATGCCCACGTGGACTGCCCGGGCCACGCCGACTATATCAAGAACATGATCACCGGCGCTGCTCAGATGGACGGCGCTATTCTGGTCATCTCCGCCACCGACGGCGTTATGGCCCAGACCAAGGAGCACATCCTGCTGGCCCGTCAGGTGGGCGTGCCCGCCATCGTGGTCTTCCTGAACAAGTGCGACCAGATGGACGATCCCGACCTGCTGGAACTGGTGGAGATGGAAGTCCGCGAACTGCTCTCCAAGTACGAGTTCCCCGGCGACGATATCCCCATCATCAAGGGTTCCGCTCTGAACGCCCTGGTGTCCGAGTCCAACGATCCCAACGCCCCTGAGTTCGCCTGCATCAAGGAACTCATGGATGCTGTTGACTCCTATATCCCCACCCCCGACCGCAAGGAGGATATGCCCTTCCTGATGCCCGTCGAGGACGTGTTCACCATCTCCGGCCGCGGCACCGTGGCTACCGGCCGTGTGGAGCGCGGCAAGCTGAACCTCTCCGAGGAAGTGGAGATCGTCGGCCTGAGCGAGGAGACCAAGAAGACCGTTGTTACCGGTATCGAGATGTTCCACAAGCTGCTGGATTACGCTGAAGCCGGCGACAACATCGGCGCCCTGCTCCGCGGCATTGAGCGTACCGGCATTGAGCGCGGCCAGGTTCTGGCGAAGCCCAAGTCCATCAATCCCCACACCAAGTTCAAGGGCCAGGTCTACGTGCTGACCAAGGACGAGGGCGGCCGTCACACCCCCTTCTTCAACAACTACCGTCCCCAGTTCTATTTCCGTACCACCGACGTGACGGGCGTCATCACCCTGCCCGAGGGCACCGAGATGTGCATGCCCGGCGATAACGTGGATATGGACGTGGAACTGATCACCCCCATCGCCATTGAGAACGGCCTGCGTTTCGCTATCCGTGAGGGTGGCCGTACCGTGGGTTCCGGCGTTGTCATCGGCATCGACGGCTAATCTTTCCCTTTCTTAAAAATGGGCCGCCCATACGGGCGGCCCATTTTTTAATGCCCGCCGGATTCCGGCGGGCTCCTCTTTTGCAGTCCGTCACGTCCCCTCTTCCGGAAACGCCAGCGCCGACTGAAACCCGTCTGCCCCCGGGCAGAGGATATCCCCTGCGGCAGGCAGTTCCTCACAGACGTACAAATTGGCCTGCACCCCCAGAGGCCGCCCCGGATAGTTGGTCACGGCGTAGGTATACCGGGAGACCTGCTTTCCCCGGCAGTTGTTCAGGTCAAACCCCTGGGTCAGCTGCAATTTGTTGTAGGCCAGATAGGGCTCTGTCATCTCCTCCGGCAGCAGGAACTGCAAAGTCTCCAGGGGTTCCGGCTCCACCTCCCAGCCAAAGGACCGGAGATAGGCCACCCGCTCCTCGTTCGTAGCAGTCCGGGGTAGATCCGGGGCCGTCTCCTTGTCCCGGCGTCCGCCGAAGAGCAGGATCAGCATGACAGCGGCAACGGCCAGAACCAGCAGGGCGGTCAAGGCCTTTCTCTTGGAAAAACGGGCGGTACAGATAAACATAATACATCCCTCCTGCTTGTTTCTATTCATTTTTCCGCCGGAATATGATATAGTCAGAGAAGAACATGGGACGGCCCACCGGATAGCCGTCCCCGGAACGGTTTACAGGCGCCGCCTGAAGCGGCGCGGGAGGAGGGACAGCCATGGAAAAGCAGCGGCTGGACAAATTGCTGGCCTCCACGGGCAAGTGGTCCCGGCGGGAGGCAAAAGATCTGATCCGCCAGGGCCGGGTACTGGCAGACGGCGTACCTGTCCGATCCGGCCAGGATAAGGCAGATCCGGAATCCGCTGTTATCAGCGTGAACGGCGAACCGCTGGGCTACCGGCGCTATACCTGGGTGATGCTGAACAAACCGGCGGGATATCTCTCCGCCACGGAGGACGGCCGCGGCCCCACCGTCCTGGATCTGCTACCGCCGGAACTCCAGCGGCAGGGCCTCTTCCCCGTGGGACGGCTGGACAAGGACACGGAGGGCCTTCTGCTGCTGACCAATGAAGGCGGGCTGGCCCACGCGCTGCTCTCCCCTAAGCATCATGTGGACAAGGTGTATTTCACCCGGGTAGACGGACGGTTGACGGAGGCCGATCGGGCCGCTTTCGCCGCAGGCATGACCCTGGATGACGGCCTCCGCTGCCTGCCCGCAGGGCTGGAGATTCTGACGGCAGGGGAGGAAAGCCGGGCCCTGGTAACCCTCCGGGAGGGGAAATTCCACCAGGTGAAGCGGATGCTGGGGCAGCTGGGAAAGCCTGTAAAGTACCTGGAACGGGTAAAAATGGGAAATCTGGAACTGGATCCGGGATTAGAGCGGGGGTCTTATCGCATTTTAACAGAAGAAGAACTTGAAAAACTGAGGACATTTTGACATTGTGAAGAAAAATATCAAATCTTCACCAAAAAGAAGAGAGTTTTTTTGTTGAAAAAAGAAAAAACATCTTGCAATTTGACGGATATGCCGTTATAATAAATTCTATCGGCAGATTGTACAAAGATTTACGGGATTTAGGTGAGGAGGACGGCCATGTCTGGGAGAGTTTTTCAAAACGTGGTTCTGCAATTAAAGGAGAATACCGACCGTACCATCGGTGTCATTGACGCGGAGGGCGTTGTGATTGCGTGCAGCGAACTCTCCATGATCGGCCAGCGATGGGCGGAGCATGTCCCCGCGGTAAACGGCGCTGCCGGAGCCATGGTCTCTTCCGACGGAAAGACCTTCAAGGCCCTGAACGGCTGGAACACCCAATTTGATTACGCCGTCTTCTGCTTCGGCGACAACGAGGTCAGCCGGACGGTATGCGCCATGGCGACCGTGGCGCTGAATTCCGCCAGATCTTACTACGAGGAAAAGCATGACCGGGGATCCTTTGTCAAGGACATTATCTCTGACAATATCATGCTGGGCGACATTTACATGCGGGCCAAAGAACTCCGGGTAACGGCGGATGTTTCCCGGGGGGTCTTTGTGGTCCGCGCCCTGAAGAAGGGGGAATCCGTCCCAACAGACGTGATCCAGTCCATGTTCCCAGACCGCCAGAACGACTTTGTCCTCAGCGTAGGCGAAGGCGACGTGGTCCTCATCCGCCAGATGCCCGAGGGGGCTGGGGTCAAAGAACTGAACAAGATTGCCGCCGCCATTGAGGAAAGCCTCCGCTCCGGCACCGCCAACACCGTGGTGGTCGGTATCGGCACCATCGCCACCCATCTGCGGGATCTGGCCAAAAGCTACAAGGAGGCCCAGATCGCTATTGAGGTGGGCAAGGTCTTTGACACCGAAAAATACGTCATCAACTATGAAAACCTGGGTATCGGACGGCTGATCTACCAGCTGCCCACCACCCTCTGCGAGATGTTCCTCCAGGAGGTTTTCAAGAAGAACCCCATTGACGCCCTGGATAAGGAAACCCTTTTCACCATTCACAAGTTCTTCGAAAACAACCTGAATGTCTCCGAGACCGCCCGGAAGCTTTTTGTCCACCGGAACACCCTGGTTTACCGGCTGGAGAAGATCAAAAAGCTGACAGGCCTGGATCTCCGGGAATTTGACGACGCCATCACCTTCAAAGTGGCCCTGATGGTCAAGAAGTATCTGACCTCCCGGGGGATCGACTCCTAACCTTTCAAAAAGCGGCTTTGCCGCCCACAGGGACTGTCTGCCTTGGCAGGCAGTCTTTTGTTTTCTCCCCCGGCCGGGAGCATTTTGCGGCGGCGCAGCCGCCAAAGGCAGAAAGGGTAACCGCTATCTTCCAAATCCGCCTGATTTTTCCTTTTTCCCGTGGTACAATAGGCCTGCCGAAGCCAGCTGTGCGCCTAGAAGTAGTTTTCCCGCCGATGAAACATTTTCCGCCTTTCCAGCGTTTTAGAGGCGAGACCTGCTTCCGGCCGCAGAAATATGCAGAAAACACAGTTGGGCTATGGGCTATGTTTGAAAAGCAGCGGAATAAAAAGGAAAAACGGGAAAATCACAAAGTGTCCTTGCAATGGGTCGAAAATCCGTATATAATGGGATCTGTTAAAATGTTATGTCAATCTATCAGCCCATATGCCCATAAGCGAGGTGCCTCTATGATCCGCCTGAAAAACGTGGAAATGGAATACGACAACGGGACCAAGGCCATCCGGGGAATCACGCTCTCCATCGACGACGGGGAGTTTGTTTTTCTGGTGGGGCCCTCCGGCTCCGGCAAGTCCACCATCATTAAGCTTCTGACCGGCGAGGTGGAGCCGTCCGCCGGACGGATTATGATCAACGGCTTCTCTGTCAGCAACATCTCCGGACGGCAGATCCCCCTGATGCGCCGCACCCTGGGCGTCATCTTCCAGGACTTCCGGCTCATCGATCAAAAAACCGTGTACGAAAACCTGGAGTTTGTCATGCGGGCCGTAGGGGCCTCCCCCAAGGCCATCCGGGAGCGGATTTCCTATGTGCTGGATCTGGTCGGCCTCCAGCGGAAGGCCAAAAGCTATCCCACGGAACTCTCCGGCGGCGAACAGCAGCGGGTGGCTATTGCCAGGGCCCTGGTGAACAACCCCAATACCATCATCGCCGACGAGCCCACCGGAAACCTGGATCCGGACCGCTCCCTGGAACTCATGAGCCTGCTGGTGAAAATCAACCAGCTGGGCACCACCGTGGTGGTGGTGACCCACGAAAAGGATCTGGTGAACCGCTTCGGCAAGCGGGTGATTACCATTGAGAGCGGCCACGTGGTGAACGACAGCGTGGGCCGCTATGTGGGAGGACATATTCATGGGTAAGCACAATTTCGGATATTTCCTCCACGAGGGCGTGTCCAACATGTTCAGCCACGGATTCATGTCCTTTGCCGCTATTGGCATTACGGTGGCCTGCCTGCTGATTATGGGAACGTTCACCCTGGTGGCTGTCAACGCTAACGGGATGCTGCGGGATCTGGAACAGGAAAACGAGATTGTCGCCTATGTGGACGACAGCTATTCCACCGCCGAGGCCAGAAGCCTCCAGGTCAAGCTGGCATCCCTGCCCAACGTGGCCTCCGCCGATTTCATCACGCGGCAGGCCGCCATGCGGGCTTTTTCGGAAAAATACGCCGACGAGGCCCTGTTTCAGGACCTGGATCCGGAGATCCTGCGGGATCGGTATTCCATTAAAATCCAGGATTTGGAGCTCCTGGCAGATACCGCCAAGGCGGTGAAGGAGATAGAGGGTATTGACGACGTGAACGCCTACGAGGAGATTGCCGGCGGCTTTATCACCGTGCGGAATATCGCCTCTGTGGTGTGTATCGCCCTGATCGCCATTCTCTTCATCGTCTCCGTGTTTATCATTTCCAACACCATCAAGCTTACTACCTTCGACCGGCGGGAGGAGATTGCCATTATGCGGATGGTGGGCGCCACCAACGCTTTCATCCGCTGGCCCTTCGTCTATGAGGGGTTCCTGCTGGGCATCCTCAGTTCGGCCCTGGCCTTTTTCATGCAGTGGGGGCTGTACGAGGCCGTATCCCAGGGGGTAAGCAGCAACGATACCCTGCAGCTGATTCAAATTATCCCCTTCCAGCTGCTGTGGCCCGCCGTGGCAATTATCTTCGCCATAGCCGGGATCATTATTGGCGTAGGCGGCAGCCTCTCTGCCATCCGGAAGTTCCTGCAAGTGTAAGGAGGGCGGCATGAAAGGAAAGCAACGCATAAACCGGCTGCTCCGCGCCCTGTTCTGCCTGGCGCTGGCCCTGTCGCTGACCGCCGTGGATGTGGCCCCGGCGGCTGCCCTGGTGAGCCAGGCGGATATCGACGCCCTGAAGGGCGACGCGGGAGACCTGAAGAACAAGCGCAAGGAACTGGAGTCCAAACTGGACAAGCTGGCCAAGGACAAGAGCACCGCCATGCAGCGCAAGGCCCTGCTGGACGACCAGATCGCCAATACGTCCGCCCAGATTGACAATGTGGAGCGGCAGATTGAAAATTACAACCTCCTGATCCAGCAGCAGGAAGAGGCCCTGGCCGACGCGGAGAAGCGGGAAGAGGCCCAGTATGCCCTGTTCTGCAAGCGGGTGCGGGCCATGGAGGAACAGGGTACCGTGTCCTACTGGTCCGTCCTCTTCAAGGCGGACAGTTTCACCGACCTCCTCTCCCGGCTGGATTTCGTGGGGGAGGTCATGGATTACGATGAGCGGGTCATGCAGGATCTGCGGGATCTCCAGACGGAGATTGCAGAGGCCAAGGCCGCCCTGGAGGCCAGCCGTGCCGAGTCTGAAGAGGCGAAGGCAGATCTGGAAACCAAGAAGAAGGAACTTGACGCCCAGCGTAAGGAGGCTAACCGGGTCATCCAGGAGTTGACCGACGCGGAGAACGAGACGGAGGCCGTCCTGGACGAAACCGAGGAGGAAGCTGACAGAATCCAGGAGGAGATCCAGCGCCTCAGCCGGGAATTGGCCGCCCAGCAGGCGGCCCAGGGCAACGCAGGCGTGTCCAATCCCGGCGGGTACATCTGGCCGGTGAACAGCCGCTATATCACCTCCACCGTAGGCGGCCGCTCCTCCCCCGGCGGTATCGGCAGCACCAACCACCGGGGTACCGACATTGGACGGGTGGGCTTTACCAGTTCCATCTACGCCGCCAAGGACGGCACCGTCATCAAGTCGGAACGATCCGGCTCCTACGGGGAGTACGTGGTCATCGCCCACAGCGGCAGCGGCAACACCACCTTGTACGCCCACATGTCCAAGCGGATCGCCCAGGTGGGCCAGCATGTGAAGCAGGGGGATGTCATCGGCATTACCGGCTCCACCGGCAACTCCACCGGGCCCCACCTCCACTTTGAGGTGGTGGAAAACGGCAGCCGGGTCAATCCCCTGAGCCACGGGGCGGAACCGAAAAAGGGTTATCTCTCTGGGTATACCCTGGCCGGCGACGCTGTCGGCCATTAAGAGGCCGTCCCAACAGTCTTGAAAGCGCATATTTCCGCCTCCCGTCCCATACCATGGGGCGGGAGGAATTATTTATGTTTGGTTTGTTGGTATGGAAAACGCCCCAACAGGGGAAACGAGAAAAAACGGTAGTGCTTTCGGAGCGGAGCGTCCTGCGGGCCAGGTTCCTCCAGGGCGAGATTCTGCGGGGCCCCCGGACGCCGGAGGCCGTCTGGCGGAGGCGGGTCATCCAGGCGGCCAAAGGGCTGCGGAAACGGGGTGTCACCCGGGTGGTGCCTCCGGCGGATTTGGAGGGCGGAATCAACTGGGAAAAATACGGGCTGCGGCCGGTGTCAACCCTGCCTCTCCGGCGGCGGCTGGCGGCAGACTGGACCGGGACGCTGCTCGCCGCCCAGGGACTCTCCCAGGCGGGGGCGAAAATCGCCCTCTCCGCAGCCCAGATGACCGGGGAACTGGTGCGGACGGTGACGGAACTGTCCCTCCGTTACCGCTACGTTCTGCTGGACGTCCCCTACGGCGGGGAGGAACTCTGCCGCCAGCTGCGGAGGGAATACGGCGTCTCCCTGCTGCTGGGGCCGGACAGGGAGCAGATGGAATCTGCCGGGGCCCTGGTGCTTTTCGACGCCAGAGCGGATCTCCGGCGGCGGAACCCGGTGGTGCTGCCCGTCTATGACGAAACGGCCCCCATGCCGCCGCTGTACCTGCCCCCGGCCCTGGAGGATCAGCTGCCGGAGGGGGCGGATCGGGGCAGGCTTCTGGCGGCGCTGCTGGAAATCGGGGCCCTGCGGCCCGGTCAGGCGGCCGTGGGGCAGCCAACTCTTGACATTCCGCCCTGCAAGCACTATAATACTACTTCATGATAATATAGAATAGGTATGCGCAGGAAAGTGCGCGGACAGCCGGAACAGGACATTGAAAAACGCCGGAAGGCGCGGAAAGGAAGAACCCACATGGAAAAAGAATACAAAATGAGCGCAGCCCGCGCCCAGGAACTCCAGGAGGAACTGAATTATCTGAAGACCACCCGATCCGACGAGGTGGCCGAACAGATCAAGGTGGCCCGGGGGTTCGGTGACCTCAGCGAAAACAGCGAATACGACGAGGCCAAAAACGAACAGGGCAAGCTGTACTCGCGCATTGCCGAGTTAGAGGTCATTTTGCAGCATGTGGTCATCGTGGATGAGAGCAACGCCCCCACGGACGTGGTCACCATCGGCTGCAAGGTCACGGTGGCAGACAGCGCAGGCAAGGAACTGCCCCCCTATTCCATTGTGGGCTCCCAGGAGGCGGATCCCATGCACGGCCTGATCTCCGAGGAATCCCCCTTTGGCAAGGCCCTCATCGGCGCCAAGGAGGGGCAGACCGTCACTGTGGAGGCCCCCAGCGGGCCCATCACTTACACGGTGCAGAAGATCGAGCGGTAAAGAGGGGAGACGGTTATGGCAGAACAAAAGATAAATCAGCCGGCCCAGCCGGAGCAGGATCTCAGCCAGCAGCGGAAAGTCCGCCGGGAAAAGCTGGCGGCCCTCCAGGAGGCAGGGCAGGATCCCTTCCAGCGGACACGGTTCGTCTGGGATCATACCTCCGCCCAGATTAAGGACAATTTCGACGCCCTGGAGGGCACGCCGGTGAAGGTTGCTGGACGTCTTATGAGCAAACGGGGCATGGGCAAGGTCAGCTTCTGCGACCTCCAGGACCGGGACGGCCGCATCCAGCTGTACGCCCGCCAGGACGAGATGGACGAGGCGGTTTACAAGCAGTTTAAAAAGTACGACATCGGCGATATTGTCGGGGTGGACGGCGAGGTTTTCCGCACCCAGCGGGGGGAAATGAGCGTCCGGGCCAAGGATATCACCCTCCTCTCCAAGTCCCTCCTGCCCCTGCCGGAGAAGTTTCACGGCCTCCAGGACCGGGAACTGCGCTACCGCCAGCGGTACGTGGATCTGATGGTCAACCCGGAGGTAAAGCAGAACTTCATCGTCCGCTCCCGGTTCATCCGGTTCATGCGGCAGTATCTGGATAACCTGGGCTATATCGAGGTGGAGACGCCGGTTCTGAACACCATCGCCGGCGGCGCGGCGGCCCGGCCCTTCATCACCCATCACAACACCCTGGATATTGACATGTATATGCGCATCGCCACGGAGTTGCCCTTAAAGCGGCTCATCGTCGGCGGCCTGGACCGGGTATATGAAATCGGCCGCATCTTCCGCAACGAGGGCATGGATCCCAAGCACAACCCGGAATTCACCACCGTGGAACTGTATCAGGCCTATGCCGACTTCCATGACATGATGGACATCGCCGAGGGTGTCCTCTCTGGCGCGGCCAAGGAGATCCTGGGCACCTATCAGGTGGAGTGGATGGGGAAGCAGATTGACCTGACCCCCGGCTGGCCCCGCCTCACCATGGCTGACGCAGTAAAGCAGTACACAGGCGTGGATTTTGGCGCCATCACCGGCGACGCGGAGGCTGTGGCCGCCGCCAAGGCCATCGGCGTGGAACTGGCGGAGGCTGCGGAACCCACCTGGGGCAACGCCCTGTACGCCTGCTTCGACCAGAAGGTGGAGGAGCAACTGATCCAGCCCACCTTTATCACCATGTACCCGGTGGAGGTCTCCCCCCTGGCCAAACGGAGCCCGGAGGATCCCCGCCTGACGGAACGGTTTGAGTTCTTCATCAACTGCTCCGAATTCGGCAATGCTTTCTCGGAATTGAACGACCCCATCGACCAGCGCCGCCGCTTTGAAAAGCAGGCGGAGCAGCGGGAGCGGGGCGACGAGGAAACGGAAATGCTGGATGAGGATTTCCTCACGGCCCTGGAATACGGTATGCCGCCCACCGGCGGCATGGGCATCGGCATCGACCGCTGCGTCATGCTGCTGACCAATTCCGACACCATCCGGGAGGTTATCCTCTTCCCCACCATGAAGCCCCTGGATAAGAACGCGGATTAAACCGCCTTTTCCGGTCCCATCCCCGGGGCCGGATTCCCCTCTGGGGAACGGAAACAGGCGGAAGCTGCCAAATGGCGCGTTTTCCGCTTTTCAAGTTTACTCACGACTGCCCCAGTCTTTGAAGGAGGCTTTTATGGAGACGCTGACCAGCAAAACAAACCCCCTCTGCGTCCACTTCCGCAAGCTGGCCTCCTCCCGGGCCTACCGGGAAAAAACCGGGGAGTTCCTCTGCGACAGCCCCAAGCTTTTGGAGGAGGCTGTCCGCTGGGGCGCGGAGATCCGCGCCGTCCTCTACACGGCGGGGACAGATCTGCCGGAACTGGGCAGCGCCGTCCGGCAGGCGTCCGTCAGTGAGGGCGTCATGGGCTCCGTTAGCCCCATGGAGACCCCCCAGGGGGTGGTCTTTTCCTGCGCAATGGGAGAGCACCGGCCCCCGGAGGCCCTGGCCCCCGGACGGTACGTATTGCTGGACGGCGTACAGGATCCCGGCAACGTGGGGACAATCCTCCGGACGGCGGACGCCTTCCGCTGGACGGCTTTCCTCCTGCCGGGGTGCGCGGATCTGTACAACCCCAAAACCGTCCGGGCCTCCATGGGGGTTCACTTTCGCAGCGCCGTTTGGCGCGCCTCCATGGCGGAGGCCGCCGGACTGGTAAAGCAGGCGGGCCTGCCCCTTTACGCCGCCGCCCTTGGGACGGACACCGTGGACATGCGTCAGGCGGATCTGCGCCGCTGCGGCGTAATCATCGGCAGCGAGGGCCGGGGCGTCTCCCAAGAGGCACTGGAACTTTGCAGCCGGACCCTGCGCATCCCTATGGCGGAGACCTGCGAATCCCTCAACGCCGCGGCGGCGGCGGCCGTCCTCCTTTGGGAGGGCGCGCGGAACGGCGGACGATAAAGGAGGAAGAGCCATGTCAACTTTAAAATACTGGCTGTGGCTGACGGAAATCCGGGGACTGTCCAACCAAACCCGGCTGGCTCTTCTACGTCATTTTGAGTCCCCGGAGAACGTGTTTTACGCGGACGCCGGGGAAATTTTGCTGACAGAGGGCATCACCCGGGAAGAGGCATCCCTTCTGGAAAACCGGGATCTCTCCGCCGCGGACCGCATCCTGGCGGACTGCGGGCGGCTGGGGTTCCGTATCCTGACCATACAGGACGCCGGGTATCCCGGGCGTCTGAAAAACATCTACGACCCGCCCTGCCTGCTGTACGTCCGGGGCCACCTGCCCCCGGTGGACGAAGAGGCGGCTGTGGCGGTGGTCGGTACCCGCCGCTGCACCCCCTATGGGGAGGACACGGCGGAAAAGCTGGGCTTCGGCCTGGCCCGGTGCGGCGCACTCACCGTCACCGGCCTTGCCAGGGGCATTGACGCCGCTGCCGCCCGGGGCGCCCTGCGGGGCGGCGGTACCGTTATCGGCGTAACCGGCAACGGCCTGGACGTGCCGTATCCGCCGGAAAACCGGTACCTTTATGAGGATGTGGCTGCAGCTGGGGCCCTCCTCTCTGAGTATTCTCCCGGTTCCCCGCCGGAGAGATGGCACTTCCCTGCCCGGAACCGGATTTTATCGGGACTGGCCTTGGCCTCCTTGGTGGTGGAGGCCCCTCTCCGCAGCGGCGCACTGATCACCGCCGGAACCGCCCTGGAGCAGGGGCGGGACGTGTACGCCGTCCCCGGGCCTGTAAATGCCCCCAACAGCGCTGGATGCAACCGCCTGATTCAGGAGGGCGCGGGGCTGGTCTGCGAGGCCTGGGATATTTTGAAAGACTACGAAAGCCGCTTTCCGGACAAGCTGCGGCAGCCGGAAGGGCAGCGGGAACCGGTGGTCCTGGGCTATCAGGCCCGGCAGAAAACGGAACCCCGGGCAGCCGCGCCGTCCCTCAGCCTGTCCCAATGCGGCATGGAACTGACGGACGACCAGATCGCACTCCTGGGCCTTCTCACCCGGGAGCCGGTACTGGTGGACGATCTCATTGAACAAAGCGGCCTTCCCACCCGGCGGGTACTCTCTGCCCTGACGGTGCTGGAAATTGAAAATCTTGTGACACAGCACAGCGGCAAGCGGTACAGCCGCGCCGTTGATTTAAAACCGTGAACCCGCGTCCGGGTATTTTCAAACCGCCATAACGCCTTCCGGGGCGCCCCGGCGGCCTGAAAACACTTTCGGGCGCTTGCGATAGAGACTGCGGACGGCAGCCAGAAAAACGGCAGGACGCTTCCCGGGATGGAGGCGGCCTGCCCTGCGGGAATAAACACGCGCCGGAGGACGGCGCACGGAGGTAAGATATGGCAAAACACAGTTTGGTCATCGTGGAATCCCCGGCGAAGGCCAAAACCATCGGGAAGTATCTGGGAAAGGATTTTGAGGTGAAGGCCTGCATGGGCCATCTGCGGGATTTGCCCAAGAGCACCCTGGGCGTGGATCTGGAACACGATTTTGAGCCGGTGTACCAGCCCATCCGGGGAAAAGAAGATATCATCAAAGACCTGGAGAAATCCGCCAAAACAGCGGACACCGTATATCTGGCCACCGACCCTGACCGTGAGGGTGAGGCCATTTCCTGGCATTTGAAGCAGCTTTTGAACCTGCCCGACGGCAAGGCCCGGCGGGTCACCTTTAACGAAATCACCAAGAAGGTGGTGCAGGAGAGCATTCAGGAACCCCGGGAGATCGATCAGGATCTGGTGGACGCCCAGCAGGCCCGCCGGGTGCTGGATCGGATTGTGGGCTACCAGCTGAGCCCCCTGCTCTGGAAGAAAATCCGCCGGGGGCTTTCCGCCGGGCGGGTCCAGTCTGTGGCCACCCGCATGGTGGATGACCGGGAACGGGAGATCGAGTCCTTCCAGCCGGAGGAATACTGGACTTTGGACGCCAACCTCCTGGGCAGCGGCGGAAAGAGCAAGCCCTTTGCCGCCCGCTACCACGGAAAAGGCGGCAAAAAGGCAGAGTTGAAATCTGCGGAGGAGGTAGAGGCTGTCGTCCGGGAAACGGAAAACGCCGTGTTCACTGTGAAGAGCGTGAAGCGGACCGACAAGCAGCGCAGTCCCTCCCCGCCTTTCACTACCTCCACTTTGCAGCAGGAGGCCTCCCGGAAACTCTCCATGACCCCCCGGCGCACCATGGCCATCGCCCAGCAGCTTTACGAGGGCGTTGACATTAAGGGCGAGGGCACCGTGGGCCTTATCACTTATATGCGTACCGACTCCCTGCGGCTCTCCGAAGAGGCCATTGCCTCTGTCCGGAGTTTCATCCAGGGCCGCTACGGCCCCGGCTACTGCCCCGACAAGCCCAACCACTACAAGGCCAAGGCCAGCGCCCAGGACGCCCATGAGGCTATCCGCCCCAGCAACGTGAACTGGACGCCGGAGAGCGTGAAAAAGGATCTCACCGGTGAGCAGTACCGCCTGTACCGGCTGATCTGGAGCCGGTTTGTGGCCTGTCAGATGGCCAACGCCGTCTATGACAGCGTGGCCGTAGAGATCGCGGCGGAAGATCACAGCTTCCGGGCCAGTTCCTCCAGCATGAAATTTTCCGGCTACACCGCCGTTTACGAGGAGGGCCGGGACGAGGAGAAGGAGGAAAAGGAATCCCCCCTGCCGTCCCTTCAGGAGGGGGAGGTGCTGGATTTAAAGGGCTACGCCAAGGACCAGCACTTCACCCAGCCCCCCGCCCACTACACCGACGCCAGCCTCATCCGGGCTATGGAGGAGCAGGGCATCGGCCGCCCCTCTACCTACGCCCCCACGGTATCCACCATCCTGGATCGGGAATATGTGGTAAAGGAGGGAAAATACCTCCATATTACCAACCTGGGCCGGGTGGTGACGGAACTGATGAAGGATCGCTTCACCGACATTGCAGATTTGAAGTTCACCGCCCATATGGAGGAGAAGCTGGACTCTGTGGAGGAGGGGAACACCCCCTGGAAAGGGGTTCTCCGGGACTTCTACGGGAATTTTGACAAGAGCCTCCAGCAGGCGGAAAAGGATCTGGAGGGCACCCGCATCAAGGTGCCCGACGAGGTGTCCAATGAACTGTGCCCTCAGTGCGGGCGGAACCTGGTGGTGAAGTCCGGCCGGTTCGGCCGGTTCCTGGCCTGCCCGGGGTATCCGGACTGCACCTTTACTATGCCGCTGGTGGTGGAAATGCCGGGCCGCTGCCCCAAGTGCAGCGGCCGGCTGATGAAGCGCACTGGCGTCAGCAAGAAAAACAACAAGCAGTATACCTACTACTGCTGTGAGCACATGACCAGCAAGGACGAGGCCCTTAAGTGCGATTTCATGACCTGGGATGTGCCG
The DNA here is from genome assembly GCA_910584995.1 of uncultured Oscillibacter sp. GTDB lineage: Bacteria > Bacillota > Clostridia > Oscillospirales > Oscillospiraceae > Oscillibacter. Next base: position 14,403 of record CAJUDW010000026.1, read on the forward strand.
GTGAAGGACGACTGCCCCCTCTGCGGCCACACCATGTTCAAAAAAGCGGGACGGGGCTATAAGAAGCCCTTCTGCGTCAATCCGGAGTGCGCCAACTTCCTTCCGGAGGATAAGCGGGGATACCCCAAAAAGCCCGCAGAAAAAGACGGAGAGGCGGCGGAGCCCGCCGCTGAAGCGGAAAAGCCCGCCCGTAAAACAGCGGCCAAAACCGCCGGGACCACTGCTAAAAAAACCGCAAAATCCACGACTGCGAAAACTGCCGCAAAAAAAGCCACAAAAACCGCCGCAAAATCCACAGTCAAGAAGTCTGCCGGAAAAACTGCGGCGAAAAAGGTCGCCAAGGCCGCCGGGGAGGACTGACGGCAACCAGGAAACGGATAAAAGCGCCGTTTCCCCCCTTCCCCGGTTTTTTTAAGAAACAGATATGCTTTCCGGAGGGAAAAAGGAGGCGTCCGCCATATGGAAATCACAGTCGTCGGCGCGGGGCTTGCCGGCAGCGAATGTGCCTGGCAGCTGGCACAGCGGGGCGTGCATGTCACGCTCCGGGAGATGAAGCCGGAAAAACGCACCCCCGCCCATACTACGGAGCATTTTGCGGAACTCTGCTGCTCTAATTCCCTCCGCAGCGACCAGCTGGAAAACGCCGTAGGGCTCCTGAAAGAGGAACTCCGCCGCCTGGATTCCCTGATCCTGGCCTGCGCCGGCGCCACGCGGGTGGAGGCGGGCGGGGCCCTGGCGGTGGATCGCCACGGCTTCGCCGCCCTGGTGACGGAGAAGATCCGCAGCCATCCCAACATCACCGTGGTTCCCGGCGAGGTGACGGAGATTCCGGAGGGGGAGGTGATCATCGCCTCCGGCCCCCTGACCTCCGACGCCCTGTCGGACAGGCTCCGGGAACTGCTGGGGGCGCAGTCCGCCCTGCATTTCTACGACGCGGCAGCCCCCCTGGTCTCCGCCGCCAGCGTGGATATGGATCTGGCCTGGTTCGGCTCCCGCTATGACAAAGGGACGGCGGACTACGTAAACTGCCCCATGAGCGAGGAGGAGTACGACGCCTTCTGGCGGGAGTTGACCGCCGCCCAGGAGGCGGAGGTGCACGGCTTTGAGGACAAGCATGTCTTCGAGGGCTGTATGCCGGTGGAGGTCATGGCCCGCCGGGGCCATGACACCCTCTGCTACGGCCCCCTGAAGCCCCGGGGCCTCCGGGATCCCAGGACCGGAAAGGAGCCCTATGCTGTGGTGCAGCTGCGGCGGGACAATGCCCAGGGCTCCATTTACAATCTGGTGGGCTTTCAGACCCACCTGAAATTCCCGGAGCAGAAACGGGTCTTTTCCATGATTCCCGCCCTGCACGGCGCGGAGTTCCTCCGCTATGGGGTGATGCACCGGAACACCTTCCTGGACTCCCCCCGCCTGTTGGACCGGTACTACCGCCTGAAAGCGGAGCCCCGCATCGCCTTCGCCGGGCAGATGACCGGCGTGGAAGGATACGTGGAATCCGCCGCCTCCGGCTTCCTGGCGGGGGTGGAGACGGCCCGGCGGCTGGCCGGAAAACCCCCGGTTGACTTCCCCCAGGAGACCGCCGTCGGGGCCCTGGCCCTGTATGTCTCCAACCAGTCTGTCACGGTATTCCAGCCCATGAACATCAATTTCGGCATCATACCGCCCCTGGACTGCCGGGTAAAGGGCAAGCGGAACAAAAACGCCGCCCTCTCCGCCAGATCCCTGGCGCTGATTGAAGAGATCAAAAAGGAGATCCTGCCATGAAAATCATTTTAGACGCCATGGGCGGCGACAACGCCCCCGAAGCAGCCGTCCGGGGGGCTCTGGAGGCAAAAAAGGCCCACGGGGTGGACATCCTCCTGGTGGGCCGGGGGCTGGAAATCCTGCGGGCGGTGGAGGCCTGCGGGGAAAAGACGCTGCCTGCGGGCATCGAAATCCGGGACGCCTCGGAGGTGGTGGAGATCTCCGACGACCCTGCCACCGCCTTCAAAAAGAAAAAAGACTCCTCCCTGACGGTGGGGCTGAACCTTTTGAAAAACGGCGAAGGGGACGCCTTTGTCTCCGCCGGATCCACCGGGGCCCTGCTGGCAGGGGCCACCCTGGTGGTTAAACGCATCCGGGGCATCCGCCGGGCGGTGATGGGGCCCGTGATCCCCACCGCCTCCGGCAGGGCCATCCTCTGCGACTGCGGCGCCAACGCCGAGTGCACACCGGAGTACCTGCTCCAGTTTGCCTACTTGGGAAGCTACTACGCCAAGCGGGTGCTGGGTGTGGAAAACCCCCGGGTGGCCCTTCTGAACATCGGCGCGGAGGAGGAGAAGGGCGATACCCTCCGCCACGAAGCCTATCAGGTTCTCCGGGAGGCCGGGGAGGCGGGCCGCATCCGCTTCACCGGAAACATTGAGGCAGACGCCGCCATGCTGGGCGGGGCGGATGTGATTGTCGCCGACGGCTTCACCGGCAACATCATGCTGAAATCCCTGGAGGGGACGGCAAAATTCCTGATGAAGGAATTGAAAAAGGTCTTCCTCTCCAGCACTAAGACGAAGCTGGCGGCAGGCCTGGTAAAGGGAAATCTGGCGGAGATGAAAAAGCTGCTGGATCCCAGCGAAATCGGCGGCACGCCTTTCCTGGGCATCTCAAAGCCGGTAATCAAGGCCCATGGCTCCTCTGACGCCCGGGCATTCTCCAACGCCATCCTCCGGGCCAAGGAATACGCCGCCAGCGGCCTCATTCAGGATATCGAGGCAAATATTGATCTGATGAAGATGGAAAAAGTTTGATTCCCCCTTGACAGCACCGTTACTTATGCCGTATGATTACCCCATCGAAACTTCCGTAAGGAGTGAATACAGTATGTCCATTGAAGAGATCTTCAAAACGATGCAGGAACTGGTCAGCGAGCAGTTTGCCAAGGAGGCGGACGAAGTGCAGATGGAGACCTCCTTTGAGGAGGATCTGGGCGCGGATTCCGTGGATCTGGTGGAGCTGGTCATGGTCATGGAAGAAGAATTTGAAATCGGAGAGATCCAAGAGGAGGAGCTGAGCGGCCTCAAGACCGTAGGCGACGCCGTCAATTACATCGCGGGCAAGCTGAATAAGTGAGGAGACAACAAAGGAGCGCCCCGCGTTTCGCGGGGTTTCCTTTTGGAGCGGCGCTATGGAAGAACTGGAAAGAAAACTGAATTACACATTTCGCGACCAATCCCTTCTGGAGGAAGCCCTGAGCCACAGTTCCTATGCCAATGAACACCGCGCCGCCCGTCTCCACAGCAACGAGCGGCTGGAGTTCCTGGGCGATTCCGTGCTGGGCTTTGTCACGGCGGAGTTCCTGTTCCGCAGGCATCCGGAGGCCCCGGAGGGGGACCTGACCCGGGTACGGGCGGCGCTGGTCTGCGAGCAGAGCCTCTACGAGGTGGCAAAGAAGCTGGATCTCGGCAGCCATTTGAAGCTGGGCCGGGGCGAGGAAACCGGCGGGGGCCGTACCCGGGTCTCTATCCTGGCGGACGCCGTGGAGGCCGTGTTCGCCGCCGTGTATCTGGACGGCGGTATGGAGGCCGCCTCCGCCCTGATTCACAGCCTCCTGCTGGACGCCGGACGGGAAGAGGCTGTGGAAAAGCGCCGCCGGGATTACAAGACCGCCCTCCAGGAACTGGTGCAGCGGCAGGCGGATCAGGTCCTCACCTACCGCATGGCGGGAGAGGAGGGCCCGGATCATAACAAGACTTTCCAGGCGGAGGTACTGCTGAACGGCAGGCCTCTTGGCGCCGGTTTCGGGCACAGTAAAAAGGAGGCGGAGCAGGCCGCCGCCAAAACTGCGCTGGACGTTTTAAACGGAAATACCTGATCCCTCCGCGGCGGGCTGCAAAGGGCCCGCCGTTTTGCTTTGGCCCTGAACCTATCCCCTGATTCCTGGATTTCGGCAAATATGACTGGAATTTGCTTTAGGAACGTGTTATACTGCAAGAAGCTGCGGAAAGACCAGCCATGCCAGGGAATTCCCGGCATGTTCGGGCGGTTTTTCCATATAGATTTACATAGAAATCTTAAAGAATAAGGAGCGTGAGGCGCTTGACGCTGTTTTCATCCCTTCTGCTGGGCCTGATCCAGGGCGCGGCGGAATTCCTGCCCATCTCCAGTTCCGGCCATCTGGCCATTGCGGAGCACCTTTTGGGGCAGGCCACGGAGATTCCGGACTTTTTTGACGTCCTGCTGCATCTGGGCACCCTGGCGGCGGTATTCATCGCCTATTGGGAGGACATCCGCGATATGCTGCTGGAACTAATCGGCGGCGTGCAGGATCTGGCCCGTGGCACTACCCCCTCCCCTGTCCCCCCTGCCCGGCGGCTGATCCTGCTGATCATTGTAGGTACCCTGCCCCTCTTCGCCGTCCTGCCGGTGAAGGATCTGGTGGAGGGCCTTGCCGACAATATGTATTTCATCTCGGCGGCGCTGATTGTCACCGGCTCCCTTCTGTTTGCCAGTGACCGGGTAGCCAAGGGCCGCAAGACAGAGAAAACCGTCTCCCTGGCGGATGTGCTCCTGGTGGGCGCGGCCCAGGCTGTGGCCACCTGCCCCGGCATCTCCCGCTCCGGCATGACCATCACCACTGGGTGCTTCCTGGGCTTTGACCGGCGGTTCGCTGTCCGGTTTTCCTTCCTGCTGTCCATCCCCGCCATCCTGGGCGCCAATATCCTAGCCCTGAAGGACGCGCTGGAGACCGGTATCCTCTGGGAGGAGGTGCCGGTGTACCTGGCAGGCGTCCTGACAGCGGCAGTGGTGGGCTACGCCTGCATCCGGCTGCTGAAATACATTGCCGGAAAGGGCCGGTTCGGGTTCTTCGCCTACTACTGCTGGGCGGCCGGCGTGGCTACGCTGGTCCTCACCGTGATACAGCTTTCCGCTTGATTTTCTAACCCTCCAAGGAGGTATATGACTGTGGCATCCACAACACAAAAGAAGCCTGCCGCCCCCCGGAAAAAGAGCGGCGGCAGTCCCGCCAGCCGGGGAAAAAACCAGAAACGGCCCGTCCGCCGGGAGATCGGCGGCGGCGTGTGCCTGGCCCTGGCGCTGTGCGTATTTATCGGCTATTTCGGCGTGAAGGCCATCTTTCTGGACTGGTTCGCCATCCTGCTGAAGGGCCTTTTCGGCTACGGCTACTGGCTGTGCGCCCCGGCGCTGCTGCTGGCAGGCATTATCCTGCTGTCCCACCACGGCAGGCCCGTCCAGCTGCGGGTCAGCTGCGCCCTCCTGCTGCCGCTGCTGCTGGGTTCCCTTATCCATATGGTGCTCTGTGAGCAGGAATATACCGCCTCCTTCGGCGTCCTCCGGGATCTGTGGCGGGACGGCGTAGCGCTGAAATCCGGCGGGGCCATTTCCGGCGTGCTGGCAAACGGCTCTGTGGCGGTCTTTTCCAAAGTGGCCTCCCTCATCCTTTTCACCGGGCTTTTCGTGGCGCTGTCTATGATCGCCCTGCGGCTGACCCTGGGAACCATTGCGGGCTGGAGGCAGAATCTCCCTGCCTATGAGGAGGAGCCGGAGAAGCCCGCCATCCGGGTAACGCCTGTGGAGAAGCCCCGCCGCCGGGCGGAGGCCCGTCCCAAGCAGCAGATCGACATCCCCCTGGACGACGAGCCGGAGACTGTCCCCCCGGAGCCGGCGTCCAAGCGTACCGGCTTCTTCCGGCATAAATCCGACCAGCAGAAGACGCCGGATCAAGTCCTGGCGCCCAAACAGGAGGCGCCGGAGGAACCCGCCGCACCGGCGGAGCCGGAGGTGTTCCATCCGGTATCCCCGGCCCCGGCGGAGCCCGCCGCAGTACAGGCCGCCCCGCCTCCCCCTCCTGCGCCGGAACCGCCGCCCCCGCCGCCTGCCAAGAAGGAAAAGCTTTCCCAGGAGGTAGCGGCGCAGACTGCCGCCGTGACGGCGGAAATCGAACAGAAGCTGGCCAACGAGGAAGAGGACTACCAGTACCCGCCCATTGACCTGCTGCGGCCCAGCGGCGGCGGCGACCATATTGAAGCCGGTGCGGAACTGCGGAACAACTCCCGCCGTCTGGCGGAAACCCTGACCAGCTTCGGCGTGGACGCCACCCCTGGGGACGTGATCCACGGCCCTTCCGTGACCCGGTACGAATTTGTGCTGGATCAGGGGGTTAAACTCAACAAAATCACCAATCTGGCGGATGATATCGCCCTGGCCCTGGGGGCCAGCGGCGTCCGTATCGCCCCGGTGCCGGATAAGATCTCCGTGGTGGGCATTGAGGTGCCCAACAAGGCCGTGACCCCGGTTTTGATCCGGGACGTCATTGAATCCCGTGCCTTCACCGGCCACAAATCCCAGACAGCCTTCGCCCTGGGCCGGGATATCGGCGGCAACAGCATTGTGGGCAATATTGAGAGCCTGCCCCATGTGCTGATCGCCGGTACCACCGGCTCCGGCAAATCCGTGTGCACCAACTCCCTCATCATCAGCCTCCTGTTCAAGTCCACGCCGGATCAGGTGCGGTTCATCATGGTGGATCCCAAGATGGTGGAACTGGCCCCCTATAACGGTATCCCCCACCTGCTGATCCCTGTGGTGACGGATCCCAAAAAGGCCGCCGGGGCCCTCCAGTGGGCGGTTTACGAGATGATGAAGCGGTACAAGACCTTCTCCGAATGCGGCGTGAAGAAATTGGAGGAGTACAACCGTCTGGCCTCCTCCCGGGAGGATATGGAGACCCTGCCCAGCGTTGTGGTAGTCATTGACGAGTTGGCGGATCTGATGCTGGTGGCAGCGAAAGAGGTGGAGGAATCCATCTGCCGCGTGGCCCAGATGGGCCGCGCCGCCGGGATGCATCTGGTTATCGCCACCCAGCGGCCCTCCTCCGACGTCATCACCGGCCTGATGAAGGCCAATATCCCCAGCCGCATCGCCTTTGCCGTGGCCTCCTCCCTGGAGTCCCGGATCATCCTGGACAACACCGGTGCGGAAAAGCTAGTGGGAAAGGGCGACATGCTGTACGCCCCTCTTGGGGCCGGAAAGCCCCAGCGGATCCAGGGCTGCTTCATCTCCCCGGAGGAGATCGAGAAAGTGGTGGCCTTTGTGAAGCAGACCGGCGAGGCCCAGTATTCCGACGAAGTCCTTGCCAAAATCGAAGAGTCCGTCCAGGAGAAGGAAAAAGGCGGGGGCAAGGGCGCCCCTTCGCCGGATCCTGCCGGAGGCGAGGCAGAGGATGAACTGCTCCCCGCCGCCGTGGACGTCATCCTGGAAACGGGCCAGGCCTCCGTGTCCATGCTCCAGCGGCGTTTGAAGCTGGGCTATTCCCGGGCGGCCCGGCTGGTGGATCAGATGGAGGAGCGGGGCATTGTGGGCCCCTTCGAGGGCTCCAAGCCCCGGCAGCTGCTGATCACCAAGGCCCAGTGGCAGGAGATGCAGATGGCGGGCGAAGGGGAAAATCCGGAGGAAACGTAAAATATTTTTCCCTTTTCCCCCTTGACAAACCTCCGGAAACCCGTATAATGGGGGATACTAACAAAAGCGATGATAAAGCCAGCCCAGCGGAACCGGCTTTCAGCGAGAGGGAAATGGTGAAAGCCCTCAGCCAAGGACGCGGGGCAAGCCACTTTGGAGCAGCCCGCGATGAGCGGGACGGTTCATCCCCGTTACAGGATGACATGAGATGTCCTCTCGCGCGGAGGGCAGATCAGGGTGGTACCGTGGACGCAAGTTCGCCCCTGACAGTTGTCAGGGGCGATTTTTTTACCCCCAGGCAAAAGGGAACCGCGTCCCCAGCCCCCGGCGGGAAAGCTGCCGCCGGAACTGCCTGCGCACCGCCCATCATGACTAAAAATTCAGCCAGGAGGCATTTTGAGATGAAATTTTCCAAAAAGGTGCAGCGCTGTGAGCAGTCCCCCGTGAGGAAATTCTACCCCTATGAAAAAGCGGCCTTGGATCGGGGCGTCCACGTCCGCCATCTGAATATCGGCCAGCCGGATATCCCCACCCCCCAGCCATTCTTCGACGCCATCCGGAACTTTGGGAAGAATGTGGTGGAATACGCCCCCGCCCCCGGCACGGAGATTTTTGTGGAGGCCGTGCAGGGCTACTACGCCCGCCTGGGCTGTCCCATTGAGAAGGAGGATATCCTGACCACCTTCGGCGGCAGTGAGGCCCTGGAGTTTGTTATGGAGTGCATCGCCGACGAGGGGGACGAAATCCTCTCCCCGGAGCCCTTTTATCCCAATTACACCTCCTTTGTCAACATCACCGGGGCAAAAATCGTCCCCATCCCCACCACGGCGGAGGAGGGCTACCGTTACGCCAGCCGGGAGAAAATCGAACCCCTGATCACCGAACGCACCCGGGCCATCCTCATCACCAACCCCGGCAACCCCACCGGCGTGGTTCTCACCCCCGAGGAATCCCGGCTGCTGGCGGATATCGCCCGGGAACACAACCTGTTCCTGGTTTCCGACGAGGTTTACCGGGAGATTGTGTATGCCGGGAAAATCTCCACCATGCTGCAATATGAGGACGCGGCGGAGAACGTGGTGGTTATTGACTCCGTCTCCAAGCGGTTCTCCTCCTGCGGCGCCCGGGTCGGCATGATGGTCACCCGGAACCGGGAACTGATTGGGCAGGCCCTGAAACTCTGCCAGGGCCGCCTCTGCGCCGCTACCCTGGAGCAGACCGGCGCCGCCGCCATGTACAACACCCTGGACGAGTCCTATTACAAGTCAATCCTGGAGGAGTACACCCGCCGCCGGGACGCCATCGTCACAGCCCTGGAGAAGCTGCCCGGCGTGTCCTTCACCCAGCCGGAAGGCGCCTTCTACTTCATGGTGACCCTGCCGGTGGACGACACAGAAAAACTCCAATACTTCCTGCTTGAGGAATTCACCCACAACAACGAAACCGTCATGTTCGCCCCCGGCGCCGGCTTCTACAGCGACCCCGCCATGGGCCGGAACAAGGCCCGCGTGGCCTACGTCACCGCCCCGGAGGATCTGACCCGTGCGGTGGAACTGCTGGGCCTGGGCATCCAGGCGTACAACGAAAGGAAGGGTTAAATGATCCGCCATATCGTCATGTGGAAGTTCCGACCCGGAACGGATACGGAGCAGGCCCGGTTCCTGGAGGGGCTCCGGAACTTGCAGGGGGTGATTCCCCAGCTTCTGAAGAGCGAAGTGGCCGTCAACGTGGGGCAGGGCAACTATGACGCGGTTCTTGTCAGCGAATTCGAGAGCCTGGAAACTCTGGAGACCTACAAGAATGACCCCCGCCATAAAGCCGTTTCTGCCCTGTGCAAGTCCATTCGGGAGGATCGGGTGGCCGTGGATTACGAATTCTGAACATCGGCTGATGAAAAGGGCAGGGAGCGGTTTGCCGCTCCCTGCCCTTTGGCCTGATAACATCTGCTTGCGCCGTCCTCCCTTAGAACCTGTATTCATCGGCAGGGGACACCGGATAGAGTGGGGATTTCTCCGTCCTGCAAGACATCTCCCAGGAATACGGGATATATTCCAAAACTTTTCAACGCGGCATGGCCGGAAAACCGGCTGTATGGAATTTCATCGGACATCCGCAGGGCCACCCTGTCCCTCTGGTTCCCACCGGCACCGCTCCAAATCCACTGTCCCGTCAGGCCGGAAACGCACGCCCTCCGCCTCCAGCAGGGCCCGCTGGGCGCCGGGCCCGTGGATGTCGAAGGCCGCCTTCGTGCCGCCAAACCGATCCACCACCCGGTGGCAGGGGACAGAGGCGTCCCGACAGCCAGCCATGGCATACCCCACCAGACGGGCGCAGCGGGGCATCCCCGCCAGACGGGCCACCTGCCCGTATGTGGCAGTTTTTCCCGCTGGAATCCGGCGCACCACATCGTAAAAGGCTTCAAATACCCGTCCGCCCATTTCAGCTGTACTCCCGCAAAACCAGTTCCGTAGTCCCGCCATCCGGGGAGCGCACCAGCCGCTTGACCTTAGGGTGGCGGCCATAGGTCTCCGCGATGAAATCCCGCAGGGCCGCGCCGCCGTGACAGCCGTGGATAAGGCGGATGCGGTAAACGCCGCCGGAGCGGCGGAGGAGGGCGTCTATGGTAATCCCCGCCTGATAGATGGTACTGCCGTGTAGATCCGCCGTAACGATGCTCTGGGAATTCATACAGAGGCCCCCTTTCGGAAAATCTTGTCAGAGCGCGGGGGATATGGTACAATAGCACCGGAAAAAACAAGGAGGTACGCCATGGCAGTTTATACGGAGATAAAAACCTATCATACCAAGGCCCATATGGGCATGATCGACGTAACAGAGGACTTCCAGCACACTGTTTCGGAGGCCTGTAAAAAACATAACATCTCCTCCGGCACCGTCACCGGCTTCACCACCGGCGGCGTAGCGGGGCTGACCACCCTGGAGTTTGAGCCGGGCATGGTGAACCACGACCTGAAAGCCGCGCTGGACGTGTTCTCCCCCTATCTGGACGAACAGGGCCGGGTGGTGCCCTACTGGCACCACGAGACCTGGCATGACGACAACGGCTCCTCCCACATCAAGGCGGCGCTGCTGTCCCCCTTCATCACGGTGCCATTCGTGGAAGGGAAAATCACCGTGGGGCCCTGGCAGAACCTGACCCTCATTGAGTGCGACACCCGGAACCGGGTGCGGGACATCGTATTCCAGGTGATGGGAGAGTAATCAGAACGTTTTCATCACGTCCGACACCTCGCTGATGGAGACATAGGCCTTGGGATCCTGCTCCCGGACGATGTTCTTCATCTTCCCCACCTGGAAACGGTTTACAATGATGTAGACCACGGTTTTATCCTGGTTGGAGTAGTAGCCCTTCGCCTGGATCACCGTCAGGCCGCATTGGAAGGCCTCCGACAGGGCGGCGCAGATCTCCTTGGGCCTGGAGGTGACAATCATGGCAGATTTGGCCCGATCCAGGCCCTCCACGATGTAATCCACGGTTTTGGAGGCCGCGGCATAGGCGACAATGGAGTACAGGGGCAGGATCCAGCTGTTCAGCACCACGCCCGCTACAATGTAGAGGGCCAGATTATAGATCATCACAAAGCTGCCCACGCTGATGCCGATATGGCCCGCGAAAATCACTGCCAGCACCTCGATGCCGTCCATGGCCCCGCCGCTGCGGATGGCCAGGCCGCTGCCCATGCCGGACAGCAGCCCGCCGAACAGGGCGCACAGCAGGAGATCGGAGCCCGCCAGCGGGGATGCCATGCTGACATCCACCGGCAGTACGTCCGTGATGAGCCACGCCACAAAGGCGTATACCGCCACGGTGTAAATGGCGTAGACGGTGAACAGGAGCCCCTCTTTTTTCAGGCCGTACAGGAACAGCGGGATATTCAGCACCAGCAGGAAAACCGAGAGGGATAAGTAATCCGGCGTCAGCTGGGAGAGCAGAATTGACGTGCCGGAAACGCCGCTGTCGTAGAGGTTTACCGGCGCAATGAAGATGGTCACACCAAAAGCGTTGATCACGCCTGCCAGCGTCAGCATCAGGAGATTTGTGGGCTTTACTTTTTTCAGTTCTTTCAATTCTTTTGCCAGCATGGATACAGCGCCTTTCTTGATTGAATTCCGCCGCGGGCCCGGAACAGCCCGGGGATTTCAAAAACGCAGCGGCTACAGGCTACAGGATACTGGGAAAATATGAATACCATATGAACGCGGGGGCTTTTCCTGATCCGGCTTTTCTTTTTGCCCGGGAACGGGTATAATGAGACCACGAAGGAGCGAGACGTATGCTGAACACCACCCTTTGCTATCTGGAGCGGGGCGACGCATATCTGATGCTGCACCGGATAAAGAAAAAGGACGATTTGAACCGGGACAAGTGGATCGGCATCGGCGGCAAGTGCGAGGAGGGGGAGAGCCCCGAGGATTGCCTGCTGCGGGAGTGCCGGGAGGAGACAGGCCTCTCCCTGGAGGAATACCGCTACCGGGGCCTTGTGACCTTTGTCTCTGACCAGGCCCCTACGGAGTATATGCACCTGTTCACAGCCGCACGCTGGTCCGGGCGGCAGAAGGAATGTCCCGAAGGGGATCTGGCCTGGATCAAAAAGCAGGAACTGCTGTCCCTGCCTATCTGGGAGGGGGACAAAATTTTCCTCCGGCTTTTGGAGGAGGATCGCCCCTTTTTCTCCCTGAAACTCCAATACCGGGGGGAACAGCTGGTGCTGGCAGTTCTGGATGGAAAACAACTTGTATGACCGGCGGAGGATCTGCCGTGAAGGAGGAAACTTATGGGCGGAAAGATTCTGCTGTTTGGATTTGACGATTTGCCCTCCATTCTGGCGGTGGGCTCCGCCATGGAGGAACTGGGGATTGAGACAATCCCCGTGGCCCGGGCGGATTACGGCAAGCCCCTGGCTGTTCTGGCGGGGCTGGACGACCCGTCCGGACCGGTGCGGCCCTATGCCGGAGGGCCACTGGGGGGGCGGATGCTGGTATTCTGCGGCCTGGACAGCCAGGTTCCCACGCTGCTGCCAGCCCTGGCCCAGACGGGGGTGGGGCCGGAGTGCCTGAAAGCCGTGCTGACCAGCCACAACCGCACCTGGGATGCCCTGACGCTTTTTGCGGAATTGCAGCGGGAGCGGCGGGCCATTGAGGGAAAAGGATGAAGCTTCTGGTTTCCGCCTGCCTCCTTGGGGCCCGCTGCCGCTATGACGGATTCTGCGCAGCCCACCCCTTGGCCGGCAAGCTGGCGGAGCGTCACCAGCTTGTCCCTGTCTGCCCGGAGCAGCTGGGGGGCCTCCCCACTCCCCGTCCCCCTGCCGAACTGCGGGACGGGCGCATCGCCGCCCGGGACGGGACAGATGTAACGGAGAACTTCCGCCATGGGGCAGAAGAAGCCCTGGCCCTGTGCCGCCTGCTGGGATGCGAGGCCGCCCTTTTGAAGGAGCGCAGCCCATCCTGCGGGCGGGGCATGATTTATGACGGCTCCTTTTCCGGGACCCTTACCGCCGGGGACGGCGTTACAGCGGCGCTGCTGGAGGAAAACGGCATCCCGGTATACGGGGAATCCGCCCTGGAATCGCTGCTGGAATGACGCGAATCTATTAAATACCTCCTTCCTGTTCGTAAAGATTTGCATTTCCTGTGAAGCGTGCTATAATAAATAAAGTATGGCCGCAAACCGGGAACCGCCTATGCTCCCGGCAGCGGATTCATCAGGTACACACATTTGTACACACACTTTTGAGGGAAAAGGGGGGAGCAGAATGAGTCGTGAAACTGTGCTCGCGCTTCTGCGGCTGGAAGAGGGCGGGTTTGTCTCGGGGGAACATTTGAGCCGCCGGCTGGGACTCAGCCGTGCCGCCGTCTGGAAGGCGGTGGACGCCCTGCGGAGGGACGGCTATGACATTGAGGCCCGCACGGGCCTGGGGTACCGCCTGATGGCCGCCCCGGACGTGCTGACGGAGGAGGAACTCCGCAGCCTCCTGGGAAAAACTGAAACGGTGGGCCGGAAACTGTGCTGCTTCTCCCAGGTGAGTTCCACCAATACATACGCCAAGGGCATTGCCCTCACCGGCGCGCCTGACGGCACGGTGGTCATCGCCAACAGCCAGACCGCCGGGCGGGGACGGCGGGACAGATCCTTTCTCTCCCCGCCGGACCGGGGGATTTACCTGTCCGTCCTTCTGCGGCCGGATCTGCCCCCGGAGCGGCTGACCCCGGTAACGGCCATGGCAGGCGTGGCCGTGTGCAACGCGGTGGAACGGGTCTGCGGCGTCCGTCCCGGCCTGAAATGGCCCAACGATCCGGTTCTGGAGAACAAAAAACTCTGCGGCATTTTAACGGAGATGTCCGTGGAGGCGGAAAGCGGCCACGTGCAGTACCTGGTGCTGGGCATCGGGCTGAACGTGCTGCAAGGCCCCGGGGACTTTCCCCCGGAACTGGAGGAGATTGCCACCTCCCTCTCCATATCGCTGCGCCGGAACGTCTCCCGTCCCGCCCTGGCGGCGGCGGAAATCGAAGCCCTGGACCGGCTGTACGCCGATCTGCGGGCCGGGGATCTCTCCCGGTACCTGGAGATCTACCGCCGGGACTGCGTGAACCTGGGCAAAACCGTGCAGCTGTCCGGCGCAGACGGCAGCCAGGAGATCGTGACCGCCGAAGGGATCGACGATACCTTCGGCCTGGTGGTGCGGGATCAGGCGGGCCATGTCCGGACTGTCCGCTCCGGCGAGGTCTCCGTCCGCGGCATGTACGGATACGTCTGACCGCCTTACGGGGCTGCATCATTTTGAAATCTTTGGAGGGAACATCTTGAAGGAAATCTGGGAACTGTTTTGGACCTTCGCAAAAATGGGGGTCATGACTTTTGGCGGCGGCATGGCGATGCTGCCGATCCTCCAGCGGGAAGTGGTGGAGAACAAGCACTGGGCCACCGAGGAGGAACTGGCGGATTATTACGCCATCGGGCAGTGTACGCCGGGTATCATCGCTGTAAATACCGCCACGTTTATCGGCCAGAAATACAGCGGCATGGCCGGCGGCATAATGGCGACACTGGGCGTTGTGTTTCCGTCCCTGGTCATCATCTCCATCCTGGCAGGGCTGATTACGAATTTCTCCCATCTGGGCTGGGTACAGAACGCTTTCGCAGGCATCCAGGTCTGCGTGTGCGTACTGATTCTGAACGCGGTTTTGAAGCTGCTGAAAAAGTCCGTGGTGGATAAGCGGACCGCCGTCATCTTCCTGGTGGTGCTGGCGGGGAGCGTATTTTTAAAGCTGTCCCCCGTCTGGTTCGTCGTTCTGTCTGCCCTGGCAGGCATTATCCTGAAGAATTGGGAGGCGCGGGGCACGTAATGGGCACTTTGCTGACGCTTTATTGGGAATTTTTCAAAACAGGCCTTTTTGCCGTCGGCGGCGGCATGGCCACGCTGCCGTTCCTCCAGGACATCGGCCAGCGGACCGGCTGGTACACCTATGGGGATCTGATGAACATGCTGGCGGTATCCGAATCCACACCGGGGCCCATCGGCATCAATATGGCCACCTATGTGGGCTTTACCGTGGCGGGGATACCGGGCGCGGTGATTGCCACGCTGGGCGAGGTCACGCCCTCCATCATCGTGATTTTGATTGTGGCGGCGATTTTGAAGAGTTTCCGGGACAACAAATATGTGGATCGGGCTTTTTACGGCCTCCGCCCGGCCTCCACAGGCCTGATTGGCGCCGCCTGTGTGGCGGTGATCCTGGAGGTACTGACCAATATCCAGTCTCTCGCCCCGGCGGAAGGAAGCCTGTTGAAGGGCTTTGCTTTGGGTGACGGGAGCCTCTTCCGCTGGCAGGCGCTGCTGCTGGCGGCGGCGCTACTGGTCCTGACCAATTGGGTGAAGCCCACAAAAAATCTCCACCCCATTGTATTTATCGGGCTCTCTGCCGTGGCAGGCGTGGTATTCCAGTTTGCAAGCCTGTGAGGGAAACCTGTTGATAAGAGAAACCGTAAGGAGGATGCTATGCATCCTCCTTACGGTTTAATCATTTCAGAAGTCCTCCGGCATTGGTTTGGCCCTATTTGATACATGGCCGAATACCCATTTCCCCCCAATCAAGGCGATTTGGCTCAGCCTTACTTTGTCTATGAAAAGGAAAATCAACGCAGAGCGGCGGAAAAATCCGCCCCTTAGGCATTTTCACAGTTTTTAAACAAGGCCCATACCGGCGGCCTTGGTCACGTTTGTCCCCGGTTATCCGAAAATCCCTCTTCCGTTTTCCCGGCGAACCCCCAGGAAATTGCTCCTGTGGGGCAGGCTGTCCGGCACTTTCCGCAGCGGATGCATTCTCCACCGCAGATATTTTCCGTCACCTCCACCGCCATGGGGCATACCTGCTCACAGGCCCCGCATCCCACGCATTTTCCGGTGTCCAGATGCATCTGGAAAAAGCTGAACCGGTTGAACAGGGCGTAAAAAGCGCCCAAGGGGCAGAGATACCGGCAGAAGGGCCTGTGCACCACCACGGACAACCCCACAATCAAAACCAGCAGGAATGCCTTCCAGCTGAACAGCCAGCCCGCCAGCTTCCGCAGGGCCGGATCCGCCAGCATCAGGGGGATACCGCCCTCCAGCGTTCCCGCGGGACAGATATATTCACAGAAATATGGCGGCGTCACCCCGGTTTCCGTCACGGCGAAGGCCGGGAGCAGAATCACAAAAACCAGCAGAATCCCATACTTCAAATACCGGGCGGGCCGGTCAATTTTTTTCGGAACCCGCAGCTTGGGGGCGGGAATCTGATGGAGCAGATCCTGCACCAGCCCAAAGGGGCACAGCAATCCGCAGACCGCCCGCCCCAGGACTACGCCGAACAGCATCAGCAGCCCCAGGACATAGAAGGGAAAATGATGCTTCATCCCGCCAAGCGCCGTTTGCAGAGAGCCAATCGGGCAGGCCCCCAGGGCACCGGGGCAGGAATAGCAGTTGAGTACAGGGACACAGACCGCCTTGGAGCCGCCGGTGAAAATCCGTCCCTTTTGGAACCCAATCAGATACCCATTTACCAAAACGGCGGAGATGATCTGCACAATCCTTTGGAAGGAAATCCGCCGTTTCACCCGATTCCGATACATTCCAGACATATTCTCACCGCTTTCTGCATGACCTCCAGGTGTTCCTGCCGCGCAAGCCCAATGGCAATCAGGAGAACTGACGCCCCCAGCAGGCCATACCGCAGGATCAGAACCGCTTTACTCTGCAAGGCTGATCTCATCCTTTCCTCCAGCCGCCAGCACCTGATTGACTGCCGCCAAAAATACTGCCTCCATGTCCTTCTGAACACCGATAACGGCGTCCCCTACAAGATTCCCTTCTGCGTCCACAAAGACCGTTGTAGGCGTATACATAAGGTTCCCACTTAAATCCAGCAGATCGCCATCCCCGGAGATCAAGGTGACGCCCTCAAAACCGGCATCCTGCAAGACAGACTGTGCGCTCTCCTCATTGCCTGCGCCGTCAAGGCAGACCGTTATCAGCTGCACATTCTCCGGCAAGGCCTTGCCAAAGGCCGCCAGGCTGGGCATCTCCACGATGCAGGGCCCGCAGGTCAGGGCCCAGAAGTTGATCACCGTCACGTCCTTGGCCTGAATGTCCTCCTGTGTAAAAGTCCCGCCATCCAGCGTCCCGGCGGAAAAGGACTTCAGGCAGCCAAGCGCAGATGCAGTTCCCTGATCCGCCTCCGCACCGTCCGCCTCCTGGGAAACATCCGGGGCAGAATCATCCGCCTTTTTCCCCCCGCATCCAGCCAGCAGGCCCAGGGCCATCAGAAAAACCAGCATCATCGAAATCATCTTTTTCATACAAAACCTCTTCCTTTTTTGCAAAATTTTGTTCCCTTTCACCTTTTGTGTTGATGGTCTATGCACCGGCAGCTTCACGAACCGCCGCTTAAAAGCAGGATATGGCTATAATACCATAATTTTATCAGATCTGCATCTGATAAGGAGATGGCCTATGAACGCAAACGCCAAAAGATTAGTCCCTTATCCGGTTGAGTGTTGTCGGTTAAAAAAGCGAATAAGTGAGTGGGATTGTTGTATAAACATATCAATGTGTCAGCCCTTGCAATAGTGAAGGCTGACACCATATTTCATTTTGTTCCTTGAAATAAGCAGAAAGTAATTATATAATGAAACAGCAGGAGTCATTTTGCTTCTATACATATGAAAACAGAATTTGGGAGGGAACGCTCAAATGAAAAGATTGATGGCATTAGTTTTATCACTGTCTTTCGTGTTCGTATTAGCAGGCTGTAATCAGAAGTCAGGTCCAGGCAGGCCAATTACCGCATATATTGGGGATTCCGTAACCAGGGTGGATATTACGCACCATATCAGCGGGAAATCTGCTCAATGGGCAGCAGAGGGAGAAGATGTTGAGTCACTCAGAGATTGGGCCGCCAAACTTGAATATGAACTTTTTGAGTTTGAAGAAGGTCAATCTCCAGGTGACAGCGACGGCGGGGAAGTCTATGATTTTGTTTTGACGGAGGGAGGCTATCCGGGCTTTTCCTATGTTATCAATGGAACGGAGGACTGCTATCTTTTGATTGAGGGATATTGGTTTTCTGTCAAGAATCCATCTGAACCCCCTGTAATAGAACCCCATGAGGAGCAGTTATCTCTTGCAGAGGTTAGAGAACTCGCGGAAAAAGGCGAGGATTTATCATGGGATGATTTTGGACAATATAAACATGAGGATATTGGTTCTGGACTTCATGTTTTCTTGTATGACATTGATGAAAATTACTGTTTATTGATTGGCGGCGGGGATACGCAGTCTGCGCCCCTGTATATACGGCTGGTTTTCAAGGCAAGTAATAGCAACTTTATTGATGATGGGGAATACATCGATATACGTACGGAAAGCATAGAAGATTTCATAAATAGCCAAAAATAATTCAATTTTAACTCCATATTTTCAAGATACAGGGTGATTATCATCGTTCCGTCACCCTGTATTTTGTATAATCAGCCTGCAATGGTATGAATATACAGTCCTTTGAATGAAATAGCAGCAGCAACACGAGATTGATAAGGGATAAATATCATATATCATCAGGCATTTTGATGGTTTTGTCATTCTATTTAAATTTTAATGCTTTTATCATGGGAAACACGCCTAAAGCCGTTTCGTTTTGCAGTTCAATCCTATTTGTTGCAAACTGTTTCTGCCTCAGTTTTATTAAAAAGAGCAAGAAAATGGCTGTGATACCAATAATGTATACTGATTTTATCACCATAATATCATTGGCAGCATTGATTGAAATGGAGTACGGATTATTAACTGGATACTTAATGATATTCGTTCTTATCGCAATGCCGCCATAATGCCGCCATTTTATGGTTTAAATATTTTTCACAGTTCCTATACGTTTAGCCTTATCGTGTTTCTTTTAAGTAGACTGCTATTTATCGTTAATGTGTACTTTTTCACAAAAAAGAAAGCACCCGACAAATAATTTCATAGTGGTAAATTCATTTTTGCCAATGGTTCCCCAGCGCGGATGGCCGCCACTCCCCGCCTGCATCCTATCAAGAAGAAGGCATGGCCTCAGACACCGCTGCCTTCATGAAAGCATAAAGGAATTTATAGAAGTTTTCGCAAGCAGGAAACCCCCGCCTTAAAAGCTATAGTCTTTCTATCACAATCCGGCAGAGACGTCAAGGGCAAAATGAACGACTCCGCCGGATTGTGATACACAGCAATCCAGGCGGCATAAGCTGCCCCCTGTGTTCATACATCCCCGCAAAGCATCCTAACAGCAGCACGCGTTGGGGATTTGCCAACTGCAAAATCCCGCCTGATAAGGCAGCGGTATTCCCACAAATCTCCCACCCCTTCCGGGCCGCCCCCAGCGCGCCAAAAACAGCATATCACCCCGGCAGATTCGTCCCGCCTACAATCAAACCACCGGCATGGCCAGCGGTATGTACAGGCCCCCTTAGAACCTTTTACCAGCCAGGCCTATCGGCTCATCAAAATATTCTCGCTCACATGAGTCGCCCTGCCGCTATTAAAATAGCGGCAGGACAATTCTCTTAGGTAGAAAGAACCACCAGTTCTGCTAGCAGGCTCCCCTCGTATGCTTGAGCAAAAAGCGACGAGCGAAGCGAGTTGACCAGTTGCCGTGTGTCAGTTACGCAAAAGTCTTAAATAGAAGATACTTTGCCCGTTTACGGGCGGCAGGGCACGAGATACAGGCGAAAGATATCCGATGCGTCTTACGGTACCAGACCCTAGAAGGGCCTACTCAAGCCTCCGGCTAAGCCGGAGGCTTTGACTCCAAACTCTTTCAACCATCAGATTTCTTCTGATTTGATTTTGTAGCAGTTCGTTTCCTCGCTCGAATATTTTACTTTGGACATAGCTAAACTTTTTGGAACCACCGGCTGCGCCGGTGGTTCCTTTTTTGCAAAAATCCGCCGAAAGCCCAGCAGAGCGGATTTCGGCGGAAAGCGAAGAAATTCCCATTATAGCGCAGTCTTCGCCGTAAGGCGGAAACGGAGCGATAATGGGAATTTCTGAACTGGTGACCCGGCGGGGATTCGAACCCCGGACCCACTGCTTAAAAGGCAGTTGCTCTGCCAGCTGAGCTACCGGATCGTATGAGTCCCGCGGCACGGCAAAAAAATGGCAGGGACGGCTGGACTCGAACCAGCGGATGAGGGAGTCAAAGTCCCTTGCCTTACCACTTGGCTACGCCCCTATGCGGAAAGCGGGGACCGGGGGCGGGCCCGATCCCCTGCTTTTTTGGGGTGGGAGATGGGACTCGAACCCACGACACCCGGAACCACAATCCGGTGCTCTAACCAACTGAGCTACACCCACCACATATGAATAGCTCTGACCCGCTGGATGAAGGCCCGAAGAAGAGCGTGGCACGCCAGAAGGGACTCGAACCCCTGGCCTACTGCTTAGAAGGCAGTTGCTCTATCCAGCTGAGCTACTGGCGCG
>CAJUDW010000027.1 GCA_910584995.1 uncultured Oscillibacter sp.
CGGAACGAGGCCATTATGCCCGGATGCACAGCCGGTATGTCCCAGGCCGTTGCCATTGGGGAGGACGGGAATATCTGTAACGCCTGTTCCTCCAGCGCAGGCGGGGAGATCACCTACTCCAAGAGCGGTTCTGACGATGAAGAAAGCTGGTGGGATTTGCGTATGGCCCGCCACGCCGAGTTTATGAAGCTGGCGGTGGAAAAACAGATTGAGCGCCACATACAAGCATCTCAACTGGCCGCTTCCGCTGCGGCAAAGTCCCAGCTTGCCGCCATGCTGACGGGCGGGAACCTGCGGGAGATTTTCGGCAGCGAGATTGCCGGTATTCCCACCGAAACCGTTCTGGCGATCACGCAGTCCCAGGTTTGGGGCGGCGGAGCAATTTTGTAATAATCCCTCTCAAAATAAAGCGGAAGGGCAAGGCTCGGCTGGGCCTTGTCCTTCCGCTTTTATTTCAGGTATTCCAACAGGCAGTTCATAAAGCCAATACTGTCCGTTGATTTCAACAACATCTTCCCTATATTTATAGTCCTTCGAGCCAATAAAGATTCAATACTACCGAAAATTGAAGGGGCTGACACAAGAAGCATTTGCTGATAAAATCGACATCAATAGTAAATCAACAAAAAAACTCTTGCACGTTCTCCAAAACTGTGCTATCATCATCCGTAGGAAAACAACTGAATACTTTGTCTTCAGGGCGGGGTGTGATTCCCCACTGGCGGTACAGTCCGCGACCGGATGCCGAAAGGCTTCCGCTGACCCGGTGAAACTCCGGGACCAACCGTATAGTCGGGATGGAAGAAGATGAGTGCGGCAGAGCCGCGCACAATTCGTGCGCTCCTTTGTTGTTTGTTCACCTGGAGAGAAGTCAAAGCGTCCAGGTGTTTTCAAACAAAAAAGGAGTGTTGTTTTATGTCCAATCCCAATGCCAACGTCAAAACCAACCAAGCTTTCCTTTCCTCCGGCACTACCGCCCTGCGGACCTGGGTGTCCATGGCCATGCTGACCGCCATCGCCTATGTGGTGATGTATGTCAGCAAACTCCTGCCTCAGGTATTCGGCTTTTTGCAGCTGGATCTGAAGGATACCGCCATCTGCATCGGCGGCTTCGTCTTCGGCCCCCTGGCCGCCGCCATCATCTCCATTGTGGTGGCGCTGGTGGAAATGTTTACCGTCAGCGATACCGGTATTATCGGTTGCGTCATGAACATCCTGGCCACCGCCTCTTTCTGCTGCACGGCCGCCTTTGTCTACAAGCGGTTCCACACGAAGAAGGGCGCCGTGGCGGGCCTGGTCCTGGGGGTGCTGTCCCTGACAGCGGTCATGCTTCTTTGGAATTACCTGATTACCCCCCTGTACATGCCCAATTTTACCCGTGCGGATATTGCTGAGTTGCTGCCCACGGTGTTCCTGCCCTTTAACCTGGTCAAGGGCGGTTTGAACATGCTCGTCATTCTCCTGCTCTACAAGCCTGTGGTTACCGCCCTGCGGAAGGCGCATCTGATCCCCGAGTCCCAGTCTGGTATGGAGGGCCAGAAGCTTAACGCTGGATTCCTCCTGTTTGTCTCGTTCCTGCTGGCTACCCTTGTTGCCATCACCCTGGTGCTGATGGGCATCATCTGAATCTTTCAGCGATAACAAAAGCGGGCCCGGAAGGGCCCGCTTTTGCGCCCTTTCCAGCGCAATACCCCTTTTCAAACGCGAACATCTGTGCTATCATAGTGGAAGGAAACAGCTTATGTTGAGGGGAGGCCCCTATGGAACGGGTGATTCTGCACTGCGATTTAAACTGTTTTTACGCCTCCGTAGAACTCCTGGGCCATCCGGATCTCCGGGACATCCCCACCGCCGTCTGCGGCGATCCCACCTCCCGCCACGGCATCATCCTGGCGAAAAACGAGCCCGCGAAAAAATACGGCGTCAAAACGGCGGAAACTATCTGGCAGGCCAAGAAAAAATGCCCTGCCCTGGTCCTTCTGCCGCCTCACCACGATCTCTATCGGGAGTTCTCCCGGCGGGTCAACGCTGTATATGACCAGTATACGGATCTGGTGGAGCCCTTCGGCATTGACGAAAGCTGGCTGGATGTGACCCATTCCCTCCACCTCTTTGGCGGCAGCGGCAGGGAGGTGGCAGATACTCTGCGGGATCGGATACGGGAGGAACTGGGCCTCACCCTCTCCGTAGGCGTCAGCTTTAACAAGGTCTTTGCCAAGCTGGGCAGCGACTACAAAAAACCGGACGCCACCACGGTGATTTCCCCAGGCAATTGGCGGGATCTGGTCTGGCCCCTGCCGGTGGGGGATCTCCTCTATGTAGGCGCCGCCGCCCGGGATATCCTCCGCCAGTACGGTGTGGAAACCATCGGCCAACTGGCCGCCTGCCGCCCGGAGATGCTGGAGACCCTGATGGGCAAAATGGGCGTACAGCTGTACGAATACGCCAACGGCCTGGATCGGGATCCCGTCCGGGCCCGCTGCGAAGAGGAGGCGGTGAAGTCCATTGGCAACGGTACAACCTTCCCCCAAAACCTCACCACGGAGCAGCAGGTCCGGCGGGGGGTGTCCGTGCTGGCAGACAGCGTAGCTTCCCGCCTGCGCCGCCATGGGCTGTACGCAGGCGGCGTACAGCTGACGGTGCGGGATCCCCAGTTCCGGGACCGGTCCCGCCAGCGGCAGTTTTCCGCCCCAACCCATTTGATCCGAGACCTGACGGAAGCTGCCATGGCCCTGGCCCGGGAGATCTGGCGGCCGCCGGATCCTATCCGAGCCCTGACTGTCACTGCCATCCATCTGGTCCGGGAGAGGGAGGCCTACGAGCAGGTAGACCTTTTCAATGCAGCGGCGGCCCCGAAAAAGGAGCGGCAGGAAAAGCTGGAGGCGGCTATGGTAAAAATCCGCGGGAAGTACGGCGCAGGCGCCATCTCCTACGGCAGCGCCGCGCCGGAGCGGGAACCGGATCCCCTGCCCTGACGGGCCTGGAGAAAACCCCGGATTTCCCGGGAAATATTCCGGAAAATCCGGCAATAATGGATCTTGTCAAATTCCGGCTGCTCCCATACAATACGATTATATACTGCACAAGTTCATTTTAAAAAACAGGAGGAAACAGTCCCATGCTCCAGGAAATCATGGATCTTATCACCCGTCAGGACCCGGAAGCCGGTGCGTCTATCCGGGAGGAATTCGCCCGGCAGGGCCGCAATATCGAACTGATTGCGTCGGAGAATATTGTCAGCGAGGCTGTTATGCTGGCCATGGGCACCTGCCTGACTAACAAATATGCGGAAGGGTATCCCGGGCACCGCTATTACGGCGGCTGCTACGCCGTGGATGTTACAGAGGAACTGGCCCGGAAGCGTGCCTGCCAGCTTTTCGGCTGCAAATTCGCCAACGTCCAGCCCCACTCCGGGGCCAACGCCAATCTGGCGGTTTTCTTCGCCCTGGCCCAGCCGGGGGATACCATCATGGGCATGAATCTGGCCCATGGCGGGCATCTCTCCCACGGCAGCCCGGTGAATATCTCGGGAAAATATTTCAATATTGTCCCCTACGGCGTCAGTGACGATACGGAGACCATCGACTACGACGCCCTTCTGGAGACTGCCAAGGCTTGCCGCCCCAAGATGATTGTCTGCGGTGCCAGCGCCTATCCCCGCACCATTGATTTTGCCAAGTTCCGGGCAGTGGCCGACGAGGTGGGGGCCTTTTTGATGGTAGATATGGCCCATATCGCGGGCCTTGTGGCCGCCGGGGCCCATCCCTCCCCGCTGCCTTATGCCCATGTGGTTACCTCCACCACCCACAAGACCCTCCGGGGCCCCCGGGGCGGCCTGATTCTCTGCAACGACGAGGATATTTACAAGAAGATCAACTCCGCCGTGTTCCCCGGCACCCAGGGCGGGCCCCTGGAGCACATCATCGCCGCCAAGGCTGTGTGCTTTGGGGAGGCCCTGCGGCCGGAGTTCAAGGACTACGGTGCCCAGGTGGTGAAAAACGCCAAGGTGCTGGCGGAAGAACTGATCAAGCAGGGCTTCCGCCTGGTCTCCGGCGGGACGGACAACCATCTCTGCCTGGTGGACGTCCGGAATTTCCATATCACCGGCAAGGAGTTTGAGCGCCGCCTGGACGAAGTGCAGATTACCGTCAACAAGAACGCCATTCCCAATGACCCGGAAAAGCCCTTTGTCACCAGCGGCGTCCGGGTAGGTACGCCTGCCGTTACCTCCAGGGGCTTCAAGGAGCCGGAAATGGTGAAAATCGCCCAGTGGATGGTTGCGGTGGCCCGGGATTTCGAGGGCTGCGGCGGGCAGGTGCGGGCGGAAGTGGACGCCCTCTGCCGCCAGTTCCCCATTTATCAGTAAAGGAGACGCGGGGAACGTGTAAAAAGCTAGATTAGATACTGGAACCGGGAGGGACGGGGATGCAGTCGCATCCCCGTCCCTCCCGGTTTTCTTCTAGAATTAGGGCTGTTTTTGGATTTTGGCTCTTTTCTTCTTGCAATTGTTCGCAGATCGTAAGGCCTCTGCTGGGACAGCCCCTGGCCGGGCGCCGATGAAAAACCGCTTTTCCGGTAGCCGGGACATCCCCGGGAACTATTGACACAAAAATAGGGAAAATGATATAATGAAATACCACAAAAGATAGGATACCCGCCTTACGGAGGCGGCGGGTTTTTCCCCGGAGGAAGGCCGGGACGCCGCCCTCCCCAGCGCCGGAATGGAGGCTGCCGATGAAAGAGAAGCCAGCCAAACAAAAAAGGAGAAGAGGATCCCTTCTGCTCCTCTCTATCGTATTGGTCTTTTGCCTTTTAGGGACGGTTGTCTACGGGATTTCCCGGAAGATCACCCAGGAAATGTCTGCGTCGGCCATCCAGAACCTGAGCGAAAGCCTGGATTTGATCCAGTGCACCATTGAGGCGATTTTGCGGAATGAAGTGGAGTTCCAGTCCCTTATCGCCAAGGAGGCTGCCCGGGCGGAGGATCCGGAGACCTATGTCCGCACCTATGAGAAGAATCAGACGATGGCGAAGCTGTCCCTGATCCTGTCTGGAAGGACAGAGGGCGTTTCCAACACCGGGGAGCATTTTACCGAGGAGGGGCTGGACTTTTCCGCAGGCGGCACCGTCAACGGCCTGCCGGTCTCCCAGTCCTATCTGAATTATATGGGGACATGGTCGTACACCATCAAATGCCCTGTGGAGCGGGACGGACAAGAGATTGGGACCCTTTATGCCGAATATGTTTACGATGCCATAGACAAATTCCTGCCTAGGGAGGGGTTCTACAACAAGCAGGCGTCCTTGTACATTATGGACGCGGAGAGCGGACGGTTTGTCCTGAAGCCCAAGGGGATGGGGCAGCGGAGCGCAGGCCACTTGAACTTGGCGGATTTTTACCGGGCCAACAATATCCAGGACGCCGGGATCCAGGCGGAGGTAGCGCAGTGCCTGGAGAACGGGGATGACATCCTGTTTTACCACCGTATCCGCAGTGTCAATGCGCTGAACTACATGTGGTCGGTAAACGGCGGGACCGTTTTTTTGGTGGGATATGTGCCGGTGGAGGCCATCCAGCAGGAGGGGCGGACGGTCAACCAGAATATTTTGATCGTCGTCATTATCATGCTGGCGGCCTTCTTCCTGTGCATCCTTCTGTACTATCTCAGCTGGCAGCAGCAGGACAAAATCCGGAGGGAGCGGGAGGAGGAGCGGAGGCTCCACAGCCAGCAGCTGGCGGAGGCCCTCCAAGCCGCCCAAATTGCCAGCAACTCCAAAACCATGTTCCTCTCCAATATGTCCCACGACATCCGCACGCCCATGAACGCTGTCCTGGGCTTCACAACCCTCCTGGCCAAAGACGCAGAAAACCCTGCCAAGGTCCGGGAGTACACCAAGAAAATCACGGCTTCCGGCCAGCACCTTTTAAGCCTCATTAACGATATCCTGGATGTTTCCAAAATTGAGAGCGGGAAAGTTGTGCTCAACTTTGAAAAATTTGCCCTGAACGACGTGATTTCCTCTGTGGAAGCGATTATCCAGCCTATGGCCAAGGCCAAGCGGCAGACGTTCCACTTGGATGTGACAGGCATCCGGCACGAATATCTGGTGGGGGACGAGACCCGGATCAACCAGATCCTCATCAACCTCCTCTCCAACGCCGTGAAATACACCCCGGAGGGGGGCTGTATCTGGTTCCGCATCATTGGCCTTAAGCAGCGTTCCGGCCAGTATGAGCACATCCGGATTGAAGTGGAGGACAATGGCTACGGCATGACGCCGGAGTATTTGGAGACCATTTTCGACGCCTTCACCCGGGCGGAGAACAGCACCACCAACAAGGTGCAGGGCACCGGGCTGGGCATGGCCATCACCAAGAGCATCGTGGAACTGATGGGAGGGACCATAGAGGTCTCCAGCAAAGTGAACCAGGGCTCCCTTTTCCGGGTGGAACTGGAACTCCGTATCCCGGAGGAGCAGGTTGACCGGCAGTTCTGGGAGAAACGGGGCATTACCCGTATTCTGGCAGTGGACAACAGCGCGGAAAACCAGGAAAATATCCGGGCCCTTATGAAGGACACGGGCGTCCTTCTGGACAGCGCAGCCAATCTGGAGGAGGCCTTGGCACTGGTCCAAAACGGCAGGGAGTTCCAGCTGGTTCTGCTGGACTGGGACGCACCGGGATTCGGCGTCCAGGCAGCCAAAAGGCTGCGAAAAGCCCTTCCGGACACGGTGCTCATCCTGTTCCTGGCGCCCCTGGACGCGGAGGGGACAGAAGAGGCCCGGCAAATCAGCCGCACCGGCATCCTGACAGAGCCCTTTTTCGTCTCTGCGCTTCAGGAGAAACTTGCGGAGATGTGGGCGGATACCGGCGGGGCAGAAGAAGAGCCGGAGCCTGAAACTGCCGGTATTCTGGAGGGGATACGTTTCCTGGCTGCGGAGGACAATGAAATCAACGCGGAAATCCTGTCGGAACTTCTGGAAATTGAAGGGGCTTCCTGCGAAGTCGTGGGGAACGGCCGTCTGGCGGTAGAGCGCTTCCGGGAAGCGGGGCAGGATGAATTTGACGCTATCCTGATGGACGTCCAGATGCCGGTTATGAACGGGCATGAGGCCGCCAGGGCCATCCGCGCCCTGCCCCGATCTGACGCCGGGACTATCCCCATCATTGCCATGACGGCAAACGCCTTTGCCGAAGATGAGAAGGCGGCGCTGGACGCCGGTATGGACGCCCATGTGGCAAAGCCTTTGGATGTAGAGATGCTGAAAAAGGTTATCAGGAAATGTGTCAGACGAAAGGAATCGTTATGAAGAAGAGTCGAAGCAGAGAGAGCAGGAGATGGGCAGCCGCCTGCCTGACGGGACTTACGATTTTTTCCCTGGCCGCCTGTGGAGGGGAGGAAAACCCCACAAATCTGATTGCGCAGGATGAGGGCGGTGAACGGGTTGTCAATCTGTTCAGCCCAATGGAAAAAACCGATCCCAACGCAGAAAATGCCGCCCGGAACGCGCTGGATCTGACGGTGGCAATGGCCGAATCCTCGCTGGGGGTGACGGTAGCGTACAACACCTATACGGCGGAAAATTACCAGGAGAAAACCTACGACCAGGTTTCCCTTGACCGGGCCCGCAGCAATATGGACGATCTCTATCTGCTCAATCCCGATACCATCCTGCTGCTGGGTGCGGAAGGGAAGCTGATGGATCTCTCCGGCTTGGAAAACGCAAAAAACCTGCGGGAAATTATCTGGACCGCCAACACGGTGGACGGGAAATTGGTGGCTATTCCCCAGGAAGTGGTAGCCTATGGCCTGTTCGTCAACAAGGATCTGTTCGACCGGTACGGCCTCGCCCTGCCGGAAACGCCGGAGGAGTTTTTGGCGTGCTGCCGCGTGTTCCAGGAGAACGGCATTGAAACGCCTGTCGGCGCCAACCGCTGGTGGCTGGAAGCCTTCGTTTTCGCCCAAGCCTATGCGGATCTGTACAACGATGGGGACACTGCCGCAGAAATTGCCGCACTCAACAGCGGGGAGGCCCGCTACAGCGACTATATGCGCCCTGGCTTCGAGTTTTTACAGGAACTGATTGACTGCGGCTATCTTGACCCGGAGAAGGCCCTTGTCAGCGAGGCGATTGAGGCGGAAGGACCGGATTTCCTGGCGGGAAAGACCCCCATTGTCATGGCCTATTGGGGGGCTGCCAACACGGAGACTGCCTATGGGAAAACAGATTTTGAGATGCAGGTTATCGGGTTTCCCAGCAGCCGCGGGCAGATGCCGGTGATGTCTGTGACCGGATTGGCTGTGGGGGCGGAGGCGGAACACAGGGAGGACGCAGCCCGTGTCTTGGATATTCTTGTCTCCGACGAGGCGCTCCGGGTCTATGCTGAGGCCAACCGGGTGATTTCCCCCTCCAAAAATGTGGAGGTGGAGTGCATCCCCGCCTTAAAACCGCTGAATAACAGGATCCAGGAGGGCGTCTACGTGCTGGGCTCCAACGCAGGCATGAATGTGGAGCAGTGGGGCAATACCTGCTTGATTGTGCGGGAACTGCTGGCTGGCGCCACGGTAGACGACTGCATGGCGGCCTTTGACAAGTTGCAGGACGCCGCAGGGAATTCATAAAATTTGTCCGCTCCGGTCGGAAAGGCCGGAGCGGACTGCTTATCTGCAACCCTTTGCCTCTTTAAACAAGACGCTCCCCGGCAGGGATCCATGGGGATTCCCTGCCGGGGAGCGTTGGGTTTCTGCCTTACCGCCCGGAGGCGGGGCCCACCAGATAGTTTTTGAGGATCTGCGCGGCCTGCGCCCGGGTGGTCTGTCCGCCGGGCGCAAGGACGCCGGTCTGATACCCGCCGATAATCCCCTTTTCAACGGCCCAGCGCACGGCCTCCTGGGCGTAGGCGCTGATTTGGCCGGAGTCGCTGAAGGTGAGGGGCGCGCCGGAGGATTCCGGGCTTCCCTCGTACCGCCAGAGTATCGTTACCATCTGCTCCCGGGTAATGCGGTCATAGGGCCTGAACAGGCCGTCGCCGTAGCCGCCGGTAATCCCATTGGCGGCGGACCAGGATACTGCCCCGGCGTATACGCTGCCGGCGGGCACATCCGGGAAAATCCCTTCTTCCGCAGCGGCGGGCCTGCCCGCCTGGTTATACAGGATCTGCACCAGCATGGCCCGGGACAAAGGTACGTCCGGGGCGAACCGGCTCCCTTCATAGCCGTTCATCAGGTGGTTCCGGCTGGCAAATTCCACTGCGTCATAATACCATGCATCGCCGGATACGTCTGTAAACGGGTTATGCCACGGGGTTTCCGGTACGGTTTCCTCTGCTTCCGGCGGCGGGGCAGGCCGGAATTCCACCGACAAGGTGACAGTCCGCCTTGGCATGGTGAACGTATATTTCCCGCCGCCCGCTTCAGCCAGTTCCAGCGGGTTCCCGTCCCGGTCCACGGCGCTGATCCCTGCCAGCAGATAGCCCTCGTCGGGGAGGGCCGTAACCGTTACCGTATCCCCGGCGGCGGCTTTCCCCGGGCTGAGCCGGATCCGGCCACCGCTGGAAGCGGAGACAGAAACGGTATAATAGGTCTTGGTATTGCTCTCGCGATCGGGGCCGGGATCCGGTTTGCTGCTGCCGGAGCCGGAACTGCCGGAACTGGGGCTGTCAGAAACCCACCGGGCATATATCGTTGTATCATCAGAAAATACGGTATCTGCCGTTACCATGGATCCGCCGGAGGGCTCCGCAAACCAGCCGGCAAAACTGTATCCGGTGCGGGTGGGTACAGGCAGGCGGGGCAGGGTTCCGTCTATCCCGGCGCTCATGGCGGCAGGCTGAACCCGGCCTCCGGCGGCGTCGAAGGTGATAATGCAGGCGTTTTCGTGGATATTATCCGGCCCGGCCAGGAAAACCGGCGGGATATCCAGCCGCAGGACCGGCGAGGTATTGCCACGGGATGCGGACAGCAGCATGAGTTCGCTTTCCGGCTGGGTCACGATCACCGTATAGTCCAGCTGGCCGTAAGCGCCGGGGGTATCGGTGGTTTCGCCAACAGGTGGGGTATAGGTTTCCACCTGGACGGAAGGGCTGCACCCGGGCACGCCCAGTTCCTCCAGTTGCTCTTCCGCCAGATCCTCCGCGTAAGCGGCGGCCTCCTCCTGGGACAGCCCTGCCGGGGCCAGGCTTGTGCCCAGCCCTTCGCCTATGGCGTCCCCAAGCCCTGTCCCGCATCTGCCGCAGACGGAATCCTGGAGGAAGCTGTGCCCGGCGGCAGGGATGGCTTCCGTTTTCATGGTGCCGCAGCCGGGGAGAGAACAGCTATAGGTCATGACACCCGCCTCCGTGCAGGTGGGAGCCAGGGTGATTTGGCCGTTGTCCCAGGTGTGCCGGGCGGCGATAGTCAGCCGGGTGGACTGCCCGCCGTAGGTGACGGTCACCGTCTGATCCCCCTCCGCCTGTTCGTCATAGCCGGAGCACATGGCGGCAATCAGCGGCAGGGTGCAGGTACCGTGGCAGTAGCAGGATGTGGTGACAGCCAGGTTTGCGTCCGCCAGCAGGGATTCCAGATCCGTCCCCGGCTTGCCGTAAATAGCCTGGGCGGAGAGTTCCAGGCCGGTAAAACGGCAGTAGGTGGCGGCGGCAAAGTCCTGGGTCCAGTTGTGTTTTCCGGCTGCGGGCCGGGTCCCGTAGTAGTGCCCGACGCCGATGTGGACAGAGTGCGGGCTCTCGATATTCCTGCGGTGGCCGGGACTGTGAAGCCAGCTGTTCATTACGCTGGCAGCGGTGGTTTGCCCGGAGGCGATATTTTCCGCGCTGTAATGATAGAGTACCTCGCACTCCTGATAGGCGGTCCAGCAGATTCTGCCGTCCGGGCGGGTATGATCCGGGCGGTAATCAACATAGATCTCCTGTGCCCGGAGGCTTGCCGTGTCCTGCAATTCCCTGAAAACGGAGAGGGGCGTGAGGCCTATGCCCATCCGGTGCTGGTTGACCAGCCGCAGGACCTCCCAGCCCATTTCGTCCATATCGCCGGGAAGTGCCGGTGGGGGCGGGGCCGGAATGGCCTCGCCGTGGCCGGGTTCCGGATCCGGCA
The DNA here is from genome assembly GCA_910584995.1 of uncultured Oscillibacter sp. Taxonomy (GTDB): domain Bacteria; phylum Bacillota; class Clostridia; order Oscillospirales; family Oscillospiraceae; genus Oscillibacter. The sequence goes on from CAJUDW010000027.1 coordinate 11,091, forward strand.
TAGGATCGGGATCAGGCTCCGGGCCGGGATCCGCCCCGGAGGAGCCATTGGCGACGCCGTTTTCCTGCATCAGATCCCGCAGGCCGTTTACCGGCAGCCCTGGAGCCCCAACAAGCGTCGCCACATATTCCCGGGAAAGGGCGGTTTTGGTGGATGTATTATAAGTGACGGCAATGGGCCAGTCGGGCCAGGCGTCGGACTTTACCTCAAACAGCTTTTCCAGGCCCCCGTCAATGCGGGAGGGATCGCCGGCCCCGCCAGAAAAGGCGTAGTAGTAAAGCTTGATCCGGTTTTGGTTGGCATAATCCGAAAATTGCTTGATGGCAGTGGGGATAGGGGCGAAGCCGTCTGCGGGATAGCAGATCAGCACGACCTCCCGGGTCTCCGTTTTATTGGCGATCCGCTCAATCATTCCGGCAGCCTCTGCCTGTGTCAAGCCTACCCAGAAATCCGTATCCGGCGGCAGTTCAAACGCAGCCGCGGTTCCTTGCAGCAGCGCCAGCGCCATGCACAGTGCCAGCAGGATAGATTCCAGCCGCTTCCTCATAAAGATCCATTCCTCCCAAATCTTAAATCAATAATCAATGTGCGGGGGCGGTTTTGATGTATTGTACCGTATTTCCATGGAGAATTCAAGATATTTCATGGGGCCGCGGCATGGGGCGGGGTTTTGTACCTTTAAAATATAGTGGCAGCCGGCCGCTGTGACTACGTGATGGCCAATCCGCCCTTCAGTGTGGACAAGGCCAATGCCAAATCCACCCAGAGCGCAGGCCGTCTGCCTTTCGGAGTCGCTCCTTGCCGGCCGTGGATTCCTGCTCCAGGATCTGATTGACGCCCAGGATTTTGAAAAACGGGCGCTGCTGCAAACGGAGGCTGATGCGGTATCTGCTGATCCGAAGGAAAAGCAGGCGTTTCATGCCGGGGCTTCCGAACTGGCGCGCCTGATGAAATATGCCAGATGTCCGGATTGCGTGCAATACCAAGAATAGTATCAGGCTATCATAGTATCAGGCTATCGTTGAGGCGTACAACAGCCGCCCCACCGGGTTTTTCGTTTATGCTTCATAGTTGAATGTGCCCTTCGGATCTTCAACCGGAAGGGGAAGGCCCCCGGCAGGGGGGGGTATCTTGCGGCAAAACGTTCAGGTCCCTGCAGTTGATAGCTTCCGCCATTTTTCGGAAGGCGGCTTTTTGCCAGGCCCGTCCCAGATCCGGATGTGCCGCCTGCCAGGCGTCCTTAACATATTGATCGGTTTCCTGCCTGGCCCGGTATTCCGCAGTGCCCGGTTTTTTGGAGCGCCTCCGGACCTGGGGCATAGGGATCCCGCAGATAGGTGCTTCCACCGCCCAGGGCCGGATGCAGCAAGTCCACCTTTATAGTCGCTCAGGGGGATAGGCCTGCATAAAACCACAGTCCTTTATTATTTGCCAGGGGAGTTAAGATACTTGAAAGCCATTTTTTGCCCTGTCTGGCGAAAAATTCCCTCGTCGTTTGACATATTGTTAATGTTCAAACAAAGCCCAAACAGCCCTGATGGCCTGGCCAGTAAAAACGTCAGATTGGCGTGTTTTTTTGCTTTACTGGCAATGCCGGTGTGGGCACGGGTTTTCTTACATGAACATAGCGCGCAGGTTCCCGGAGAGTTTGGAAGGACTGGATAAGAAAAAGCAGGAGATGTCCCGGCTGCCATGCCAAACGGGCAGGGGGTGGCTTGGGGTTTTGCCGGCTGTTTTTGGCGGGCTGGGAGGGCGGGGCGCAAGCCATGCTCCCATTTTCCTGAACGTTAAAGCAGGCAATTTTTGGAATTTCCATTTTATAACTTTTTGCCGTCCAAAACCAAAACTTTTATAAGTATTATGAAAAAATTGAAACGCAGGGATGAAATTGAGATAAATTTTCGAAAAGGAAAATAGAGGCTTGATTTTCCCAGAGTTTTCATTTAGAATGGGCCCCGTGGGGCTTATGAAACCGCCCAGCAACAAGACAGGGAGGCAATCATAATGAAAAAGCGCATCTTAGTAGTAGACGATGATGGCATGAACTTGGCCAGGACCAAAATCATCCTGGGAAAGGAATATGATGTTCTTTTGGCGAATTCGGGAATCGAAGCGCTGATGAAGCTGAAGAGCGAAAAGGTGGATATGGTTCTGCTGGATATAGATATGCCGGAGATGAACGGTATGGAGACGTTTGAACGGATGAAGGGGTTTGCCGCCGGGATCCCCGTGATTTTTTTGACGGCGTCAGGGCTGGAAGAGGACGTAGTCAACGCAATCAAACTAGGCGCGGTGAATTATTTGAAAAAGCCCTTCCGCCCCCAGGAACTGATCAAGCGGGTCACCCAGGAGTTTGAGAAGTCATGAGGGCAGAGGAGCAGACAAGCAGGCATCTCCTGCTGGCTATTGTCACCACAGTGTTCAGCAGCGTGCTGGGCCTCGTTACGATAGCCCTGGGGTGGGAACTTTGGGCACTCCCGCTGATGATGGCAGGCTGCTTCAGCGTTTGGCTGCTGCATATCGCCAGGGCCGGTTCGGATGCGCTTTACGAGAACCTGTGCACCGGGCTGATGCTGACCGAATTCTTTTTCTTCGGTGTGCATGAGACCAGCCTTTTCGATATACCCGCTGTGGCCTGCATCCTGATCCTCGTGCTGTTCATGCTGAACAAAAAGTGGATCCTGCATGCGATAGAGGCCCTGTATGTGCTGATCCTGTTGTATCACTGCCTGATCCTGCGTACGATCTCCCATCAGACGGGGCAGCGGGACCTGTTCCGCCTGGCAGTCAGTGCGGTGATGCTCTTCAGCGGTGCGGCTCTTGCAAGATATTGGATCAACAAGCGGAATGTGCAGCGGAAATGGTATGAGCATGTCTTCGCGGAACTGGAAACGGCGGGGAAGCAGAATGCCGTCTTTTTGTCAAATGTTTCCCATGAACTCCGTACGCCGATCAATATGGTTATCGGGATCAGCGAGGTGGCGCTGGGACGGGATCTTCCTCAGGATATCCGGGCGGATATGACGTCCATCACAATGGCGGGAAAGCGCTTGTCCAACCAGATCAACAACATGCTGGACTATACGGAGATTATGGAAGGCACGTTGACCGCAGCCAAGAAGGAATATATGATTACTTCGGTGCTGAACGACGTGATCACCATGACCGCCCTGCAAAGTAACCGCCAGCATCTGGAACTGGTGTTTGACATCGATCCCAAACTGCCGGCGGTCCTTGTGGGAGATGCGGAGAAGATCTCTCATGTGTTGAAAATCCTGGTGGAGAATTCCCTTAAATTTACAGAAGAGGGCGGTATAAACGTCCGGATCCGGAGCCGCCAGGAGTATTACGGCATCAATTTGGTTGTGGAAATCCGCGACACCGGCATTGGCATGACAGATGCGCAGCTGACGGAGATGTACAACGTCTTTTATCAGGCGGATTCCGGGAGCAGCCGCTTTGCGGGTGGGCTTGGGCTTGGGCTTCCCATTGCCCAGGGGCTTTTGACTGCAATGGGAGGTTTTATCCATTTTGACAGCAAGGAGCAGCAGGGCTTGTCTGCCCATATTGTTATTCCCCAGGGCGTTGCGGATGAGCGGCCGTGTATTATGCTGAACCATCCGGATCGGCTTTGCATTGCGTGTTATTTCAGGCCGGAAAAGTACAGCTGTGACGAGGTCCGGGAATATTATGACGGGCTGATTCTCAATTTGGTGGAAGGTCTCGGCATCAAAGGGTATCAGACACATAATTTTGAGGGTTTGCTGAAGCTGCGGCGCAGCCATGAACTGACCCACGTGTTTATTACCCAGGCGGAGTACGAGGAGAACCGGGGATACTATGAGGAACTGGCGGATACCCTCCGGGTCGTTGTGATTGCGGAAAAGGAATTTTCCCTGCCGGGCGAAAGCAAGCTGCTGATTATCCATAAACCCTTCTCCGCCCTCTCTGTGGCAAACCTGCTGAACGGGGAAATCGGGGAGCGGGGCTTTGCGGAGGCGCAGGCCGCAGGGAGAAAACCCTTTACCTGCGTAGGCGTCCATGCGCTGGCGGTGGACGACGAAGAGATGAACCTGGTGGTTGCCAAGGGTGTCCTGGGAAGCTACGGGATAGAGGTGGACACCTGCCTGAGCGGAAGGGAAGCAGTGGCACAGTGCGGCAGTACTGCCTATGACATTATTTTCCTGGATCACATGATGCCGGGGTTTGATGGCGTGGAGACCCTGAAAAAGATCCGCGAAATCAATCACGGCGCCTATCAGGATCTGCCGGTGATTGCGCTGACCGCCAATACGGTTAGCGGCGCCAGGGAGATGTTCCGCAGTGAGGGCTTTACGGAATTTGTCCCCAAGCCTATTGAACGCACTGTTTTGGAGCGGGTCCTGCGGAAGGTGCTGCCCAAAAGCTGCATCCAGTACAACCAAAGGCCCGTCAATGAGGAACCGGAAGGGCCAGAGGCACCGGAGGATACAGAGGCGTTTCCCGCAGAAGGCATAAAGGCTTCTGCGGCGGACGCCCGGCCGGAAACGGCATTTGAAGGGATTCCCTATGACCGGCTTTCCCAGGCTGGCGTCAATGCGGATTTGGGCCTGGACTACTGCGCCGGGGACGAGGGCTTTTACCGGGAAATGCTGCGGATGTTCTGCGCCCAAGGCGGGGAGAAGCGGGCAGAGATCATTTCCCTGTATGAAAGCGCCAATTGGGCGGACTACGCGGTCAAGGTCCACGCGCTGAAGAGCACGTCGCTGACGATCGGGGCGGAGGCGTTCTCCGCTCAGGCGAAAGAACTGGAGATGGCGGGGAAACAGGGCGATACCGGATATATCCAGGCGCATCACGCTGCATTGATGGAGGCGCATGAAGCGCTCTGCGGGCATATTGCAGGGCTCCTTCCGGCATCTTGCTAAGAGCCTGTACGCATAACCTCAGGCGATGCGGGGCGGATGTCCCTGGCAGGCCGGGGAAAAGCCTCTGCACGGCCAAGCTATACATACCGGTTCTAAAAATACCATGTTCTGAGGGGTAGAGTGCTTCGTGATTAAAAAATGGTTTGAGATCATTACCGATCACAAGATCGGCCTGCGGGAACGCATGTTCCGCATTGTGACAAGCATCTGCATGATCGCGCTGATATTTACCTTACCTATGGGCAGGAGTATTTTGAATATTGTGCTCTTGATCGTGGGTCTGACTGCGATGGCGCTGATTGTCAGATACAGTATCCGCATGAGGCGCATCCAGGCGGGTGCTACAGCCATTACGGTGTTGCTGCTGTTGCTGTTTCCTATCACCTTTTTTTCTGCAGGCGGATTTTACAGCGGTGTGCCGGAGTGGTTTGTCCTTTGCTTTATCTATGTCTGCATTACCCTCCAGGGAAGGCGCAGGACCGTATTTTTCGGGCTGTGTACAGCGGAGACGCTGCTTTGCTATGGCACTGCCTTTTATTTCCCGGAGTTTGTTACGCGGGATCTCCACCATAACGCCCTGCTGGATTCCGCGTTTTCCATGATTATGGTAGGCCTGCTTACCAGCGTGCTGCTGATGTTCCTGAATAAGATGTACGAAGAGGAAAACGCCCTCTCCCAGCGGCAGAAAAAGGAGATTGAGGAACTGAACCGGGCGGAGAACCATTTCTTCTCCAGTATGAGCCATGAGATCCGCACACCCATCAATACGATTATCGGGCTGAATGAGATCATCCTGCGGGAGGATATTTCGGAGGAAGTGGCGGAAAACGCCAGGAATATCCAGGGGGCCAGCAAGCTGCTGCTCTCGCTGATCAACGATATCCTGGACATATCGAAGATCAAATCCGGTAAGATGGAGATCGTCAATGTCTCCTATGAGACGGGGGCGCTCTTTTCGGAGATCGTCAATATGATCTGGATCAAGGCAAAGGAAAAGGGCCTGGAATTCAAACTCCATGTGGACTCCTCCATCCCTAGTATGCTCTGCGGGGATGAGGTGCGCATCAAGCAGATTTTAATCAACCTGCTGAATAACGCGGTGAAATATACCAGCGAGGGTTCCGTTACCCTCTCCGTCCGGTGCGAGCGCCAGGCGGTCAATAGGGTGCGGGTCTGGTATTCCGTGGAAGACACCGGCCAGGGAGTGAAAAAGGAGAATATCCCCTATATTTTCAACGCCTTCCGGCGGGTGGATGAGGAGAAGAACCGCTATATTGAGGGCACCGGGCTGGGGCTGAGCATCGTCCATCAGCTGGTGGAACTGATGGGCGGTGAGATCAGCGTAAACAGCGTGTATACCAAAGGCTCCAAATTCATCGTTATGCTGGATCAGGATATTGTTAATGAAAACGAGTTGGGGATCTTCTCCCTGACTTCCCAGGCAAAAGCCCATGAAGGGGAGCCGTACCGGCAGAGTTTCGAGGCGCCGGATGCCCATATCCTGGTGGTGGACGACAACGATATGAACCTGATGGTGGTAACCAAGCTGCTGGCGGAGACAAAGATCCAGATCGATACGGCCTCGAGCGGGGCCGAATGTTTGTGGTTGACCCAGAACCACCATTATGACTGTATCCTTATGGATCATCTGATGCCGGAGATGGACGGGATTGAGTGCCTCCATGCCCTGCGTGTACAGCCGGCAGGGCTCTGCCTGGATGTGCCTGTGATCGCGCTGACCGCCAATGCGGGCAGCGATAATCAGCTGCTCTACCGGAAAGAGGGGTTCAGCGGCTATCTGGCCAAGCCGGTCAGCGGTGCGCTGCTGGAGGCCGCCGTGCTGAGCGTCCTTCCCAAAGGGCTGGTACATCTGAACGAGGAGGCCAGGCAGTCGGAGGTCGAAAAGGATATCTTGATCTTCGAGCAGTCCCACAGGCGTTCCATCCTGGTTGCAACAGACAGTGTGTGTGACCTTCCGGAATCCCTCAGGAAAGAGTTTGGCATTTCCGTATGCCCGTATTATGTCTGTACAGACGAGGGCCGTTTCCTGGATGAAGATGAGATGACGCCGGATGAACTGCTGATGCATATTGCTGGGGGGCGGAAGGGGTATTCCCGGCCGCCGGAAGTGGCGGATTATGAGCGGTTTTTCGCGGAGAAGCTGACAGAGGCGCAGAATGTTATCCATATTACCATGGCGAAGCATGTCAGCGAGGGATATCAGAACGCCTTTGAGGCGGCAAAATCCTTTGAAAACGTCACAGTGATCGATTCCGGGCATCTCTCCAGCAGCATGGGGCTGGCGGTGCTGTGCGCGGCCTATTTGGCTGAGCATCATGCCGCTAAGGCGGAGATTACGGAGGCGGTAAAACGGATGGAACATTTTATCTCCTCTGCTTTTATCATTGACAGCACCCATATGATGTGCCAGGCCGGGCGGATATCGAAAAGGATACAAATCCTCTGCGACGCGCTGCTGCTGCATCCGGTCCTTGAACTGAAAAAGAGCCGGATGACGGTGAGCCGCATGGAGACAGGAAGTTTTTCCCATATGGCGAAGAAATATGTCAAAAAGACGCTTCAGGATATTGGAAATATTGACCGGCGCATCATTTTCATCACATACTGCGGGATGGATGAGAAAAAGCTTCAGTATATTCAAAGCCTGGTACAGCAGTACTGCCCCTTTAGGCGGGTTTACCTGCAGCAGGCGTCTTCCGCCATTGCCAGCAACTGCGGTCCCGGCTCCTTTGGCCTGCTGTTTTTGAGAAGGGATGACTCTGCGGTCCCCTTTTTCCAGACGGCGAATCAGGACGGGACTGTATAAATTTGGCGCGGGGCCCTGCCCAATCCGGGCAGGGCCATACGGGCCGCCCTTTCTTCAAAAATCTATGACATACTGCCCGCTAAAGTCTGCTGTCTGCCGGTTCAGCCCCTAAGTTCATGGACAAAAGGACGGGTGGCTTTTTTCTGCCTGCGGACAAAAATCATCAGGAAAAGGAGCAATAGGAACGTGACGGGAAAGCAAACGGACTTCCTCGCCGATCGGGGGAACAAACGGAGCCTTAATAAAAGGATATTGAGAAATACCACCTTGAATATCCTGGTTTTGGTGGTCGTATGCTGTGTAATTATGAGTCTTGCCATGCAGTCCCTCGCCAACAATATATTGTTGGATAGCCTTCAGCCAATGGCCCGCCAGTCTGCTAAGACGGTGGAGGCCAATATCCATATGCTGGCGGATCGCATGATGACCATTGCGGGTGATCCCCGGATGGACCAGGCTGCCGCTCCGGAAGGGGCGGAGGCGTCCCGCCCCCAGGCTGCTGCGGTTAAGGAGAACCGCAGGGCGGTGCTGGAAGAGGCGGCAGAGATCTATGAGTTTTACGCAATTGCCCTGTATGATCTGGACGGGCGGCTGGAACAGGGGGCCGGCAGTGCGCCGGAGAGCCTGGACAGCGGGTTTTTGGAACTTTTAAGGGAAACGGACAACCTGACAACAAACGCTTCCACCATTTATCAGGGCAAGCTTGGCATTATGATGGGTATGCCGGTAAAAGAGGATGGCGAGACTGCCCTTTATGTGATGGGCGTCTATAAGTATGACACCCTTAACGACGTCATCAGCAGCATCAATCTGGGAAGGAGCGGAAGGGCCTATATGGTGAACCGGGAGGGCGTTGTAACCGGCCATCCGGATCAGTCCCTGGCCCTTAGCGGGAGTTCCCTGCTTCAGATCAGCGAAGGCAACCAGGATGCGGTGGAGCGCATAACCACCGGAGAGACGGGGGCAGTAGAATTCCCTATCGGCGGGGAACGGATGCTGGTGGCATTTTCCCCCATACGGGGGACACAGTGGTCGCTGGTTATCCAGATCCCCAAGTCGGATTACAGCCATTTTATCAATGGGGCAATGCTGGTGTCCATCTTGGCGACGCTGGCGGTTCTGGGTGTCTCCATCTTGCTGGTCCTGCGTCTTGCCCGTTCCATCTCCGTCCCGGTGAAGCATGTGACAGACCGGATGATTGCCCTCTCCGACGGCGATCTGCACGCGGATGTGCTCCCTGTCAATACCGGGGATGAACTGGAAATCATGACGCAGACGCTGAAGGACACGCTGGAGAGCATGAACCGGTACATATCCGACATCCAGCAGGTATTGACGCAGGTTGCGAAGGGCGATCTGCGCACTGGGCCCCAGGTGGACTACAAAGGGGACTTTACGCTGATCCGGGGCAGCCTCCTTACCATCACAGAGTCCATGAACGAAACGCTCCTTGGCTTCCGTGCCGCCGCAGACCGGCTTACGGATATGGCGGAGGAATTAAGCGGGCAGTCCGCGCAGCTGCATCAGGCGTCTTTGGAGCAGAACCGGTCCACGGAGGAACTGGTCCATGAGGTGTCCCATGTAAAGGAGAGGCTGGAGGATGTTACGGAGAGCAGCGATCGGACCCGTTCCCAGACGGAGGCCATTACCCAGCGTATTCAAAGCGCTAACCAGCAGATGGCAGCCCTGTCCTCTGCAATGGACGACATCAGCGCCAACGCGCAGCAGATTACTAAAATTGCAAAGGACATTGAGGATATCGCGTTCCAAACCAATATCCTGTCCCTGAATGCCTCCGTAGAGGCAGCCCGGGCCGGGGCTGCCGGAAAAGGCTTTGCCGTTGTAGCCAGCGAGGTGAAGCAGTTGGCTGCCAAAAGCGCGGAGGCCGCCCAAAGCGCTACAGAGATGGTCAATAACACAAAAGCAATTATCCAGACCGGTGTGGAGTTGACTGCGGATACCGCAGGTTCCCTCCGCGCAATTTCCGATGTTTCTGCGCAGATCAACACGATCTCGGATCGGCTGGCGGAGGCGGTACAGGGGCAGAAGACTGCCTTGATCGCCATGGAGGCGCGGATTGCCGCGATCTCCGACATTGCAGATCGCAACATGCAGAACGCGGGGGAGACCGAACTGTCCAGTGGATCCTTGGCGAAAGAGGCCGAGGCACTCCAAGCCCAGGTACGGAAATTTATTTTGAAGGAGACATGCGGCGGATGAAACGGATTGTTGCCATATGTTTATGCCTGCTGCTGGCGGCGCCGCTGCTGACGGCCTGCGGGAACCAGGAGGAACTTCAGGATGGGTATTATACCGCCCAGATGGCAGAATTCAGCCACGGCTGGAAAGAATATATTACCATCCTGGTAAAGGGCGGCAGCATTGTCTCTGTGGAGTACAACGCGGAGAACGCCAGCGGTTTTATCAAGAGTTGGGATAACACCTATATGCAGACAATGCTCCACGCCAACGGGACGTATCCCAATGCCTATACCCGCTATTATGCAAACCAGCTTCTGGAGGGGCAGGGGAAAGGCGGGATCGACGCAGTTACAGGGGCGTCGTCTTCCCATGGGACCTTCCAGATGCTGGCCCAGGCTGTTTTGGAGCAGGCCCGGAAGGGGGACTCCAGCATTGTGATTGTGGAGGCATCCCACTAGGGAACCTGTATCCCGTGGCAGGGCGGCAAAAGGCCCGGCCGGGCGCGTTCAAGGCCTGTGCATACAGGTTCAAAACGGGAATTGTTTTTCCGGTAGGGACCGCCGGGGAAAGGCATCGTTTGATGCTTTTGAAGTTTGCCGGCGGTAAAGCCCGCCGTTTGGCGGAAAAGGGGACGGAGACAGTGCAGCCTGTCTCCGTCCCCTCTCTAATTGTGTTATTATTAAGGGAAACGCCGCATAAACCGGGATATCTGTCACCCGGCAGGACAATCTGGGTACTGCCGTGCAGGGCCGCCTGCATTGGCTTCGGGCCAATGGTGGCAGGATACCCGGTTATATCCCTGGTATGGTGTTCAGCGGGCCGTCTAACCCTTCCGGGATATACGGCGCCGCCCGTACCGGCATTATGCGCGGGGCCCCGGACGCTTTCCGGCCAATTCCCGCAGGGCCTCCAGGGCCTCGCCGAATTCCCTGGTGTTGGCGGAGGGATTTCCCCGCAGGATGCGGAGGGAGCGGCGGTAGGCCCCGGCGGTCCTGGAGCGGATGATGGCCTGCCGGTCCCGGACCCGCTGGACAGCCTCCGCCAGATCCTCCCGGCGGGCCTCCAGGGCTTCGCCCGTCAGATCCGGCATACTGTCCAGATGCTCCCGGCAGGTTTCCAGGGCGTCTGCCACCGTGTCCAGGATTTCCAGCTTTACAGAGGTCCGGCGGCGGAAATTCTCCTCCAGAACCTCCTGGCGCATTGCCGATCGCAGGGCCCGGGCCTCCCGCCGTTCCTCCAGTTCCGATTCCACCCGGCGGCGCAGCAGCAGGGCCTCTACCTCGGTGCGCTCCCGGAACCGCTTCAAATCGTCCCCGGCAAAGGCGGCGGCCACCTCCGCCCGCCGGGCCAGCCGGCGCAGATCTTCGTTTTCTTCCGCCAGCCGGATCAGGGCCTTCCGCAGATCCAGGGCGGCCTGGACGGAGCATACCACGTCTGCGGCAAAGGCGGCGGCCAGCAGAAGGGCGGCGGGATCCACCAGCGCCGCAGGGAACCCTGCCAGCAGCCGCGCCGCGGGAGGGTGGACAAACCGCACCAGCAGGATGGAGAAGAAGCCCCAGGCGATGGAACTGGTCACGCAGATGTAGCCGTGAAGGTTCAGCTTTTGGTTGGAGTAATCCCAATAGCGGATTTTGAATATCCGCTCCATCACCGCCCCGGTGGCATACTCCAGGGCCGTAGCCGACAGCATACCGAAGAGCCACACCAGCCGCAGATCCCCCGCCACGGGAATGGTGGCAAAGAGGATGGCGATGGCGCCGAAGCCGTAGATAGGCAGCAGGGGGCCGTGGAGGAACCCGCGGTTCACCCAGCGCCGCTGGCAGAGGGAGACATAGCAGGACTCCCATACCCAGCCGCAGAGGCTGTAGAAAAAGAACAGCAGGGCCCACTGGCCCGCAGTGTAGACGTGCATGATATCCTTCCTTAATCCAGATTCACCCGGTAATCCCTTCTGGCGGCAGCGTCGGCCCGGCGGCGTTTTTCCGCCGCCAGGACTTCCAGCATCCCGCTGATGATCTGGTTGGAGACCAGGAATCCCTGGGGCGTCAAATGCCAGCGGCCCTCCTCCTGAAGGGCGTACCCCGCCTCCCGACACTCCTCCAGAAAGGGGAGGAAACAGGTGAAGCGGCGGCGGAACCGGGCCTCAAAAACCTTCGGATCCAGTCCCCGGGCTGTCCGCAGGCCCAGCATGATCCACTCTACATCCCGATCCATAGGGGGGATCCGGTCCCGCTCCGAAAGGGGCGCGTTGTGGGTGGGGACGCCCTGTATATAGGCATCCAGATCCTTGACATAGGCAAAGCGGACGCCGCCCATGTCCGAATGGGCCCCGGGGCCGAATCCGGCGTACTCCTCCAGGGCCCAGTACTTCATGTTATGCCGGGATTCCCGGCCCGGCTTCGCAAAATTGGAGATCTCATATTGGATATAGCCCTGCCGGGACAGGAAGTCCACGGTGTGGAGATACATATCTGCCTGCTCCTCGTCCCCGGGGAGGCCGGCGGTGTCCTTTTCCCGGAAGAGGGGGGTGCCCTCCTCTACCTTCAGGCCGTAGCAGGAGAGATGATCCGGGGACAGGGCGGCGGCAGCCGCCAGGTTTTCCCGCCATTGGCCCAGGGTCTGATGGGGCAGGCCGTAGATGAGATCCAGGGAGAGGTTTTCAAATTTCGCCTTCCGGGCGGCGTCCACGGCGGCCTTTACCTGATCCATGGTGTGGACGCGGCCAATCTCCGCCAATTCCCGGTTGTCGGCGGACTGCATCCCCAGGGACAGGCGGTTGAACCCTGCCCGCCGGAGGGCCCTGAGGGCCTTCCAGTCCCCGGCGGAGTCCGGATTGGCCTCCAGGGTGATTTCCGCCCCCCTGGGGACGGTATAGCGTTTCAAAATGGTTTTCAGGATTTTGATCAGCCGTTTTTCCCCCAGATAGCTGGGGGTTCCGCCGCCGAAATAAACGGTGTCCACCAGATACCCGGCGGAAAAGGGGGCCATTTCCGCCAGATGGATCTGAAGGGCGTTTACGTAATCGTCCATCTGGGACTCCGCCCCCGGAAGGGAATAGAAGTCGCAGTATGTGCATTTTTTCGCACAGAAGGGAATGTGGATGTACAGCCCCAGCGGCTTTTTGTCAGATTTCATGACGGTTTCCTCCCGGACGGGGCGGTTTTGGGGAAACGCCGCATCCGCTGTGGGGATGGGCCGGGATGCTGTGCCTCCTCTATTTTCCGCCTGCGTCCTTGGCCTTTTGTGAATCCCTAACAATATACCCCTTTTGAAAAGGATTTGCAAGTGCGCATATTTTTTCCTCCGGTGAAGACACTAGGAAAAGCACTAAAAAACGGAAAAGAGGGATACGGATGGATATGACCCCAAAGGAATACCAGCAGTATGTGGAGCAGAAGGCCAAGAAATCCCCCCTGGCGAAGGACATGGCCTTGGCCTTTGCGGTAGGCGGGCTTATCTGCGTGCTGGGGCAGGCGATCCAGGCGGGCTGGATGGCCGCGGGCCTGGGCAAGGAGGATGCGGGCACCGCCACCTCCTGCACCCTGGTACTGCTGTCGGCCCTGCTGACGGGGCTGAACCTGTACAACAAGATTGCCCAGTTCGGCGGCGCAGGGACGCTGGTGCCCATCACCGGCTTCGCCAATGCGGTGGTTTCCCCGGCCATCGACTTTAAAAGCGAGGGTGCCGTCACCGGCATGGCTGCCAAGATGTTCCTGGTGGCGGGGCCGGTCATTGTGTTCGGGACCTTGGCCAGCGTACTGTACGGCGTCGTTTTGATGCTGACAGGGGGATAAGAAGGGAAGGCGGATGGCCCGGCGGTGCGCGCCGCCGGGCCATCCGCCGGATCTGTCCGGTACTTTTCCGGGAATTCCACAGTTGACATAACAGTGTGGATAACTTTGTGGAAAATGTGTAAAACCCCCGGTGCAAGTCGCTTTCCCCAGGTGGCGGGCCTGTTATGGCTGCCTGCACCGTCTCAACTTTTTTCGAAAAACGCCGCCCCCTGTCGGGAAAGGATGGGAAACCTATCTGTTTAATGGGAATCCGCCGCCGGATTTCCCGGCGGTTTTGGGGCCTCTTCCGGGTTTTTTACGTATTTTCCTCCTTTCGACAATTTTTCCCGAAATACATTTGAACCTCCCTCTCAGGTGTGGTATACTGGTCAGGACTGATCAGCGGCGGCCGTCTCCGGCGGGACGCCTGGCAGCATTAGGCCGCCCGATGAAACAGAACCAGGCGCTTTCGCCTGTTTGGAGGAAGTACATGGCCACAAAGAAACAAGATTACGGCAACGACAGCATTTCCGCCCTGAAAGGGGCGGACCGGGTGCGGAAACGCCCCGGCGTCATTTTCGGTTCCGACGGGCTGGACGGCTGCGAGCACGCGGTATTCGAAATCCTCTCCAACTCCATCGACGAGGCCCGGGAGGGTCACGGCACGTCCATTACCGTTACCCGGTATCTGGATCACAGCGTGGAGGTGGAGGACGCCGGGCGGGGCTGCCCGGTGGATTGGAACGAGAAGGAGCAGCGGTACAACTGGGAACTGGTGTTCTGCGAACTCTATGCCGGCGGCAAGTACGACGACCAGGGGGGGGACAACTACGAGTTCTCCCTGGGCCTCAACGGCCTGGGCTCCTGCGCCACCCAGTACGCTTCCCGGTACATGGATGTCACCGTCTGGCGGGACGGGTTCGAGTATACCCTCCGCTTTGAGCGGGGGGAAATTGCCGGGGAGATGGGGAAGCGCCCCCTTCCCAAGAGCCAGTCCCGCAGAACCGGCACCCGTACCCGCTGGCTGCCGGATCTGGAGGTGTTTACGGATATCGCCATCCCGGCGGACTACTTCACCGGCGTCATGAAGCGGCAGGCGGTGGTAAACGCCGGGATCAGCTTCTATTTCCGGAACGAGATCGCCCCCGGCAGCTTTGAGACGGCGGAGTTCCTCTACGAAAACGGCATTGCGGACTATGTGGCGGAACTGGCAGGGGAGACCGGCCTCACCGCCCCGGTGTTCTGGCAGGCGGAAAAGAAGGGCCGGGACCGGGCGGACAAGCCGGAGTACAAGGTGAAACTCTCCTGCGCCTGCTGCTTCTCCAACAAGGTCAATGTCATCGAACACTACCACAACTCCAGCTGGCTGGAGCACGGCGGCAGCCCGGAGAAGGCGTCCAAGTCCGCCTTCGTTTCCGCCATCGACGGCTACCTCCGCCAGCAAGGGAAGTACCAGAAGGACGAGAGCAAAATCAAGTGGGAGGACATTGAGGACTGCATCATCCTGGTGAGCAGCAACTTCTCTACCCAGACCTCCTACGAGAACCAGACGAAAAAAGCCATTACCAACAAGTTTGTCCAGGAGGCCATGACGGAGTTCCTCCGGGCGAACCTGGAGGTCTACTTCATCGAAAACCGCTTCGACGCGGAGAAAATCGCCGAGCAGGTGCTGGTGAACAAGCGGAGCCGGGAGAGCGCGGAAAAGGCCAGGGTGACTATCAAGAAAAAGCTTTCCGGCAGCATCGACATTGCCAACCGGGTCCAGAAATTTGTGGACTGCCGGACCAAGGACGTCTCCCGCAGGGAGATCTATATCGTGGAGGGCGACAGCGCCCTGGGCAGCGTCAAGCAGGCCCGGGACTCCGAGTACCAGGGCATCATGCCCATCCGGGGCAAGATCCTCAACTGCCTGAAGGCTGACTACGCCCGGATTTTCAAAAGCGACATCATCATGGACCTGATGCGGGTCCTGGGCTGCGGCGTGGAGGTCCAGAACAAGCACGTGAAGGACATGGCAGCCTTTGACCTGGGGAACCTCCGGTGGAACAAGGTGGTCATCTGCACCGACGGCGACGTGGATGGGTTCCAGATCCGCACCCTGGTGCTGACCATGCTCTACCGGCTGACGCCCACGCTGATCCGGGAAGGATATGTCTACATCGCGGAGACGCCCCTTTTTGAAATCACCAGCGGGGAGAAAACCTGGTTTGCCTACTCTGACAAGGAGAAGAACGATATCGTCAAGCAGCTGGAGGGGAAGAAGTACAAGATCGACCGCTCCAAGGGCCTGGGTGAAAACGAGCCGGACATGATGTGGCTGACCACCATGAACCCGGAGACCCGGCGCCTCATCCGGGTGATGCCGGAGGACGTGGAGCGGACGGCGGAGATTTTCGACCTCCTCCTGGGGGACAACCTCCAGGGCCGGAAGGACCATATCGCAGAGAACGGATATAAATATCTAGAAATGGCGGATATCTCCTGAACGGGATATGAGGCGCCATACAAGGAATAAGGAAGAAGTAAGGAATCAGCCGTTATGCCTAAGAAGAAACAGCCAGGCGACATCAAGCCGAAAGTGAATAACCCCAACGTCTTGGGCCTCCGGGCCGCCGTGGTGGAGCAGGCCATCACCGATACCTTGGAGTCCAACTACATGCCCTACGCTATGAGCGTCATCGTCTCCCGGGCCATTCCGGAGATCGACGGCTTCAAGCCCTCCCACCGCAAACTCCTCTATACCATGTACGAGATGGGCCTCCTCACGAAGCCCCGCACCAAGTCTGCCAACATCGTGGGCCAGACCATGAAGCTGAACCCCCACGGGGACACCACCATTTATGACACCATGGTCCGCCTCTCCCGTGGCTACGGCGCCCTCCTGACCCCCTTCGTGGACTCCAAGGGCAACTTCGGCAAGCACTACTCCCGGGACATGTCCTGGGCCGCCCCCCGGTACACGGAGGCAAAGCTGACCGCCATCTGCCAGGAACTGTTCCGGGATATCGACAGTGACACCGTGGACTTTGTGGACAACTACGACAACACCATGAAGGAGCCGGCCCTCCTGCCCACCACCTTTCCCAACATCCTGGTCTCCGCCAACAGCGGCATCGCCGTGGGCATGGCCTCCCAGTTCTGCGGGTTCAACCTGAAGGAGGTCTGCGATACCGCTATCGCCTATCTGAAAAATCCGGACTGCGACCTGTCGGAAACCCTGCTGGCCCCGGATTTCCCCACCGGCGGATCCCTCATCTGCGATCCCGCCGTTTTGCGGGATATCTACAATACCGGCCGGGGCAGCGTCCGGGTGCGGGCCAAATACCGCTATGTGAAAGAGGAGAACCTCATTGAGATCTATGAGATCCCCTACTCCACCACCACGGAGGCTATCATCGACAAGGTGGCGGAACTGATCAAGGCGGGGAAGGCCAAGGAGATCGCCGACATGCGGGATGAGACGGATCTCTCCGGCCTGAAGCTGGCCATCGACCTGAAACGGGGTGTGGATCCGGATAAGCTTATGGCCAAACTCTACCGCCAGACCCCCCTGGAGGACGCCTTCTCCTGCAACTTCAACGTCCTCATTGCCGGGATGCCGAAGGTCCTGGGGATCCGGCAGATTCTGGAGGAGTGGACCGCCTGGCGCACGGACTCTGTCCGGCGGCGGGTCTACTTCGTCATGGCCAGGAAGAAGGAGAAGCTGCACCTGCTCAAGGGCCTCAAGCGGATTCTGCTGGATATCGACAAGGCCATCCAGATCATCCGGGAGACGGAGGAGGAGTCCGAGGTTATCCCCAACCTGATGATCGGCTTCGGCATCGACCAGGTGCAGGCAGAATACGTGGCGGAAATCCGCCTGAGGAACATCAACAAGGAATACATCCTGAAGCGCGTCAAGGAAACTGCCTCCCTCCAGGAGGAGATCGAGGATCTGGAGGATGTGCTGGGCAGCCCGAAGCGGGTGAAAAAGATCATTGTGGACGAGTTGTCGGAGGCGGCCAGGAAGTACGGCGAGCCCCGCCGGACCTCTATTGTCTACGACCACGAAATCGAGTCCTATACGGAGGAGGACACGGCGGAGGCCTATCCTGTCCATGTCTTCCTCTCCCGGGAGGGCTATTTCAAAAAGATCACTCCCCAGTCCCTTCGCATGGCAGATACCCAGAAGTTCAAGGAGGGGGACAGCCTCCGGCAGACCTTTGAGACCACCAGCAGCGCGGAGATCATGTTCTTTACAGATAAGTGCCAGGTTTACAAGACCCGCCTTACGGAATTTGACGACGCCAAGGCCAGCATCCTGGGCGACTATCTGCCGGTGAAGCTGAAAATGGACGAGGGGGAGAACGTCATCTATGCGGTGCTGCCGGGGCCGGACTACGCCGGGGCCCTGCTGTTCTTCTTCGAAAACGGCAAGGCGGCCCGGGTGGACATTGCGGCGTACCGGACGGCTTCCAACCGCCGCAAGCTGACGGGGGCCTACTCCGACAAGGCCCCCCTGGCCTGCATCTGCCGGGTGGACGAAGACGGGGAACTGGTGGCCTACTCCTCAGAGCCCCGCTGCCTGATTTTCCACACAGCCCTGCTGGCCCCCAAGACCACCCGCTCCACCCAGGGGGTGGCCGTCATGACCCTGAAGCCGAAATTCCGGCTGGAGGACGTAAAGACGCTGGAGAAGAGCGCCATTGTAAACCAGAGCCGCTACCGTGTGCGGGCCATCCCCGCCGCCGGCGCCCTGCTGCGGCAGGAGGATACGGAGGAGCGGCAGATAGATTTATTGGATTCCGAATAACGAGAAGGAGGAGACGGGTATGGCGGATTTTGAAGCGGTCAAAAAGGAACTGGAGGGACGGGGTTACCGGGTACAGATTTTTCCCACCGGCGCGGCGGCGGCGGACTACCTGGACGGTGCCATCGACGGGAAAACCGTTGGCTTTGGCGGATCCGTGACCCTGGACGCCCTGGGGCTGTATGACCGGTTGGGGGCCCACAACGAGGTCTTCTGGCACTGGAAGCAGGAGGCGGGTTCCGCCCGCAGGGCTGCCATGGGGACGGATGTTTATCTTACCTCCGCCAACGGCCTGGCGGAGACAGGGGAGATCATCAACATCGACGGCGCGGGCAACCGGGTAGCTTCCACACTCTTCGGCCATGGGAAAGTCTATTTTGTCATCGGCCGCAACAAGCTGGCCCCTACATACGAGGAGGCCCTCTGGCGGGCGCGGAACATCGCCAGCCCCCGAAATGCCCAGCGTCTGGGAAAAAAGACACCCTGCGCCGTTCGCGGGGATCGTTGCTATGACTGCAAGAGCCCGGATCGCATCTGCCGGGGCCTGGTGGTGCTGTGGGGGCCCATGACAGGCACGGAGACGGAGATCCTGCTGGTGGACGAGGACTTAGGTATGTGACAACGCGCCGTGTTCTGCGGCAGGGGAAGGAGGCGGAGCCTGATGAAAAAGCGGATACTGTCCTTATTTCTGAGCATTTGCCTGCTGGCAGGCTGCGCCTCCCTTCTGGAGCGGGAATACAGCACCGTGGAGCCTCACAGCAGCAAATTCTGGGAGAGGGAGGCCGCCGGTACCCTTCGGGCAGAGAACTATCAGGATATCGTCAACGACCTGCTGATTCTCATCGGCCAGCACACGGAGACGGCCATGCTGCGCCTTTACAACATGGAGGGTGACATCACCGTGACGGACACCCTGGAACGGGCCACGGTGGAGGTCCAGCAGGAGACGCCTATGGGGGCCTATGCCGTGGAGTATATCACCACCTCCAGCCAGGCCCAGAGGGGTTACTACGAGGTGGAACTGCAGATCGGATACCGGCGCACGGCGGAGCAGATCCAGGCGGTGGTGAACACCACCAGCCCGGAGGCGCTGTACAGCCTGCTAGAGACAGCCCTGGATGAGGAGAAGACGGAACTGGCGGTTCGGATTGGCTATTGGGGGCAGAACGGCCAGACCCAGGTAGAGGAGGCCGTGACCCGTATCCGGGAGGATAGGGGCCTGCAGGAAACGCCCTTGTGGCAGGTGATCTATTACCCCCAGGAGGGCCCTGTGGGCCTTGTGGAGGTTCTGCTGGAGGGCGGCGAGATGCCGGAGCCTCCGCCGGGAGGAGAGGGGCCGGAAGAGGGTGAGGCCCTGCTGGAGGATGGGACGGAAGACGGGGCCGCGCCGGAGGACGGAATTCTGTCGGAGGAGGGCGGGGCGGATACGGGGGCTCCGGAGGAGGCGGTTTCCCCGGTTTTGGATGGTGATGAAAAAAATGGAGAAAATTTGCCGCCAGAGGGTTGACAAGACGGGAAAGAGTTGCTATAATACAGACTGTTCCGCGGGCATAGCTCATCTGGTAGAGCGCCACCTTGCCAAGGTGGAGGTAGCGAGTTCGAGCCTCGTTGCCCGCTCCAGTTAACGAGAGAACATCTGATTTGGATGTTCTCTCGTTCTCTTTAGAAAACGAACTCGCTGCCTCCACCTCATGCGCGAAGAGCATATGCGATCAGAGGTCCGGCAGGGCTCCTGGGAATGGCCAAAGGCCATTCCTGGGATGCCGGTAACGAGTTCGATCCCCGTTGCCCGGCGAAGAAATTCACGTCACTGCTCCGTTTCCGGCTCCGCCGAAAACTGCACTGTGATGGGAATTTCTTCGCTTTCCGCCGAAATCCGCTCCGCTGGGTTTTCGGCGGATTTTTTACGGAAGACGAAGGACGGAAGACGAAGGACGGAAGACGAAGGACGGAAGACGAAGGACGGAAGAC
>CAJUDW010000028.1:0-29240 GCA_910584995.1 uncultured Oscillibacter sp.
CTTTTTTGGTCCGCTCTGTTACTGTCGTGCGGGACAGCTTCGTTAGAATACCAAATCCGCCTCCATTTGTCAATACCTAATTTCGACTTTTTTCAACTTTTTTTAAAAAGGTGCTCCCCGACCGGAAGTAACCCAGTCGGGGAGCCCTTTTCATTCATGTCAGCCAGGTGCTTCCAGGGCCTTTTCCCGTCGTTTGACACGGATTAAAAGGCCCGTACTGATAATTGCCTGGGCCGCCGGCAGGACATAGAACCACCCGCTATGGAAAAAGCGCGAATGAATCCCGCCATACACCGGCAGCAATGCCCCGTACGGCAGATATGCCAGAACCGCGCAGATCTCATATTGAATATCCAAGTCCCGATGCACCAGGAAAGCTGTCAGGCATACCGCCGCTATGGTTGCCCACCTGACGGCAAAGGCAGTCCAGGCCCATCCCTTGCGGTTCCGCAAAACCACAGCGGCGGCAAACCACAGCACGAGATACAGATAGCTGCAACAGGAGCCAAAGATGGAAACATCCCTGTGGGGTGAAAGGGTATCCCGGAAATTTACTATCGACGAAACGCAGAATACCAGTACAATCGCCGCAAAGACCCCGTCTTCCCACTTCGCCTTTCTCTCCATCGCAAGCCTCTTATCCCTCACTTATCTGCTCCGGTTCGCACCCTCTCAAAGGTCTTGACAATCTCTTCCTCCGGAGGCGCAGTGGCAAGGCTCACCGCCACAATGGCCAGGCAGGCCACGATGAACGCCGGCAGCAGTTCATAGATATCCAAGGCGCCGCCCATAGGGCGAATCAGAAACTTCCAGATAAAGATCGTGGCGCCGCCTGCAACCAACCCGGCAATGATGCCCTGGCGGTTGCTACGCTTCCAGAAGAGGGCGCAGAGGATGGTGGGGCCGAAGGTGGCGCCGAATCCCGCCCAAGCAAAGGACACAATTTGGAACACATTGCTGTTGGGATCAGAGGCCAAGAACAGGGCGATAACGGCAATAACCACCACGGTCAGGCGGGCAATCAGCATGGTCTGCTTCTCCGTCAGCTTAACGCCGGACACCTCCTGCACAATATTCTCAGAGAAAGCGGAGGAGGCTGCCAGCAGCTGGCTGTCGGCAGTAGACATGGTAGCGGCCAGAATACCCGCCAGGATGCACCCGGCCACAATGGCGGGGAAAATACCGTAGCTGGACAGCAGATCGGATAGGCGGACAATAATGGTCTCCGTGGCGCTGCCCTCCAGGAAGGGCACCCGGCCCGTAGCGGAAACGGCGTGGCCCACAATACCGATAAACACCGCAACGCCCATAGAGATCACCACCCAGATGGCGGCAATCCGGCGGGAGAGGGTCAGTTCATTTTCATCCCGGATAGCCATAAAGCGGACCAGGATGTGGGGCATCCCAAAATACCCGAGGCCCCAGGCCATCATCGATATGATGCGGATAAAGCCATAGGGATCCGCCTCGCCGGTGGAAATATTATAGGTCTCCGTAAAGCTGAGAAAGCCGGGGAGGGTCTGGGCATGGGCAATCACGGCGTCCATACCGCCTGCCTGGACAATCCCGAAAACCACAATAACCGCCAGCGCCGCCGTCATGATGACAGACTGGATCAGATCCATGGTCGCTACGGCGTTGAACCCGCCGATAGAGGTATAGCTAATGATGACGACGGCACCGATGACGGCAGCGGTCATGTAATCCCAGCCGAAAAGGCTGTTGAAAAGCTTACCGATGGCCGCAAGGCCGGAGGCCACATAAGGGACGAAGAAAATCAGGATAATCAGGGCGGAAATGCACATGATCACCGGCTTCTTCTCCCCGTACCGCCTGGAAATGAAGCTGGGGATGGTAATGGCGTCCAGCTTCACGCTGTAGCGGCGAAGCTTCTTGGCCACCAGCAGAAAGTTCATATACGTACCCACAGCCAGGCCGATGGCGGTCCAGCTGGCGTCAGCCACGCCGGAGAGATACGCCAGCCCCGGAATACCCATCAGCAGATAGCTGCTCATGTCGGAAGCCTCGGCGCTCATGGCGGTCACCAGGGGGCCGATACCCCGCCCGCCCAGGTAAAAGCCCTCGGCGTTCTTTTTGGAACGGCGGCCAATCATCACGCCTGTAAAGATAACAAAGCAGAGATACAGGATGATGGTGGCCGTAATGCAAATTTGTGCGGTAGACATACGTTTTCTCCTTTTCACATTGAGTGGGTGCTATCATACCACACTTTTTACCAGAATGAAATACAGAACCACGTATAGAATAAATTCTATACGTGGTTTAAGAATCCATCAACTTTTCTTTGTAATATAAGGATTTTCTACAAGACGATTTATCATAATAAATGCAAACCGGAATTTTTTTCATGGCTCCCCGGGACGGCCCCGGTAGCTTTCCAGAAACATGGGGGTAGTCTTTTCCGTGTAGGCCGCCAGGGAGTAGTCCCCGCCACAGAGGCACCAGTCATACAGCAGCGCCCGTTCCCAGAGGGCGTAGGCCTTGACGATCTCGTTGACGGAGCGATCCTGCCGCAGCTGCCCGGCCCTCTGCCCCTCAGTGATGATCTGCCGCAGCAGCTTGAAATATGTGCGGTTCCGATCCAGCAGGTGCTTCTCCCCCCGGGCCAGCAGCTGGGTGGACAACAGGCGGGCCAGCAGATCCATGGAGATGCCGCCGTCAATCATGGCAAACAGTTCCCGGTTCAGATAGGCCAATTTGTCCATGGCGTCCAGTTCCGGATCCATCGTCTGCATCAGTTCCTCGTATTTCTCATCAAATACGTAGGCTAAAGTGCCCAAAAGAGCGTCTTTCCCCTCGAAATAGTGGTAAAAGGATCCCTTGGAGGTCTCCGACTCAAACACAATGTCCTCCACAGTGGTATCCTCATAGCCCTGCTGGTAAAACAGTTTCCAGGCGGCGGAGATGATGCGCCCCTTGGTGTTCCGTGTGTTTTTTCTGGGCATGGCCGCGCCTCCCTTCCTGATATGCAACAGCATACCATATCTCCGCCCATATGGCAAACGTGACAAACTCCCCTCCCTTAATCAGCACAATACGCATGTTTTTTAGCACATTATCCAGTGTTATCCGGATCATTGTGCTGTTATAATAGAATTATAGTAAAATAAAGTAAAAAACCATCTGCCGCCGGGCTGTTTCCGGCCCGCGTGCAGTCATGAAGGAGGTCTGCCGGTGAAATTCTGGAAGATGAACGGTGCAGGCAACGATTTTATCCTCATCAACAACATGGAGGAACATCTGCCTCTGGAATCCTTTCCCCGCCTGGCGCAGATCCTGTGCCGGAGGCGGATGTCCGTAGGGGCCGACGGGTTGATGGTCATTGAGGCCCCCCTCCGGGACGGCGACTACCGGATGCTGTTTTACAACTCCGACGGCAGCGCAGGGGAAATGTGCGGCAACGGGGCCCGCTGTATCTGCCGGTACGGCTATGAAAACGGGCTGGCCGGGCAGGAGCAGGCGGTGGAGACCACGGCGGGCCTGGTGACGGGGCGGCGCATCGACCGGCGCCTCTACAGGATCCGCCTCAACGATCCCACCACCGTCAGGCTGGATCATCCGGTGGAACTGGACGGAACCCCCCTGCCCTGCTCCTATGTGGAGTTGGGGAATCCGGGCCTGCCCCACGCAGTGGTGCCCTATCCGCACCTGCGGGAGGCGGAGGAAAACAGCCTCCGGGAACTGGGGCGGCGTCTCCGGCATCACCCGGCCTTTCCCAAGGGGGCCAACGTGAACTTCTATGAAATCTTGGGCCCGGATCACATCTATGAACGCACCTTTGAGCGGGGCGTGGAGGATTTCACCTATGCCTGCGGCACCGGCACCGGATCCACTATAGCCGTCCTGACCCTCCAGGGCAAGGTAAGCGGGCGGAATGTCCGGGCGGACATGGCCGGCGGCGCCCTGACAGTGGACGCAGAGCAGGTTCAGGGCCGTATCGCAGACCTTTACCTGACCGGCCCCACCAACGTGGTCTGCAAAGGCGAAATCACCGACGAGGAATTGGGAAATCCCGGCACCGTCTGACAATATATTGCGCATTATGTGTAAAATAAGGAGGAAATCATGGAAAAGAAGTCGATTCGGAAAAACTATGTATTCCTGGGCATTATGCTGTGCGCCATGATTCTGGGCGCCGTCACCGGCTGGATCTGGCCCGCCGTCTACGACGGGGACGGCAATCTGGCAAACGCCGGTGCCAAAGTGCTGGCACCGCTGGGCACGGTCTTCATTAATATGATGTTCTGCATGGTAGTGCCCATGGTGTTCGCCTCCATCTCCAGCGCCGTGGCCAATATGGAGAGCCGGAAGCGGGCCGGGAAGATTATGGGCGTGACAGTCGCCACCTTCGTGGTGACGGGCGCTATCGCCGCCGTCATCATGTTCATCCTGATGAAGCTGTTCCCCCCGGTGCTGATCCCCTGGGCCTCCGTCCCCACAGAGGAAATCGGCGAGTACGCCACCATGAGCGAGATGATTGTCAATTTCTTCACCGCCAGCGATTTCAGCGGCCTGCTGACCCGCCGGGCCATGCTGCCCCTCATCGTCTTCTCCCTGCTGTTCGGCTTTGCCGTAAATCTCAACGGCGGCAAGGACACCCCGGTGGGCAAGTTCCTGGATGATCTCACCAATGTCATGCTGAAATTCGTGAAAATCATCACCTATTACGCTCCCATCGCCTTTTTCGGCTTCTTCGCCGATCTGGTAGCCACCTACGGTTCCCAGATCACCCAGGCCTATGCCCGGGCCATGATCGTCTATTATCCCCTTTGCTTCATCTATATCTTCACCGCCTGGCCCCTTTTCGCCTGGTTCGGCGGCGGAAAGGGCGGCATCCGCACCATGTTCCGCCACATCACAAAACCGGCCATCGTATCCCTGGGCACCTGCTCCTCCGTGGCCGCCATTCCCACCAACATGGAGGAGGCCGCCGGAACCGGCATCTCCAAGGATGTCTCCGATATGGTACTTCCCCTGGGCGCCACCATGCATATGGACGGCTCCTGTTTCAGCTGCGTGCTGAAAATCGCCTTTGTCCTGGGAGTCTTCGGCCAGGATATGGGCTTTGACCGGCTGATCCCCATCGTACTGGTGGCCGTCCTGTCCTCCGTGGGCATGAGCGGCGTCCCCGGCGGCGGGTACATCGGTGAGTACATTATCTGCTCCATCTTCTTCCCCACCCAGATGGAGATGGCTTTCCCCATCCTGATTGTCATCGGCAATCTGGTGGATCCCCCGGCCACCATGATCAACGCCGCTGGGGACTATGTGGTCTGCTACATTGTCTCCCGGTTTGTGGACGGCAAAGATTGGCTCCAGAAGGCTTTGGCGGGAAAAAACTGAGCATTTTTTACAGAAGGGCCCGGAAATGCAATGGATTTCCAGGCCCTTTTCTATGGTCAAAACCCCAGTTCACCGCCCCGCCTTACAGCTTCGTTTCCACATATACGCCGCCGCATATGCAAGCAAAACCGGCAGGACAGTAATACAATTTGCACGGAAATACAGATCCCCAAAAATATATTTGTATATTCCTTCTCTTCCAACACGGACGGCGCGGCCAGCCCTTGCCTTTTCCGGGACTCTGTGTTATGCTGGGTGCAATCTATTTCAGGAAAAGAGGGTCTTACTGATGAAATATTCCTTTTCCCCCAGCGGTGTCTGCTCCCAGAAGATGACGGTGGAACTGGACGGCGACGGAAAAATCAAAAGCCTGGACGTCTCCGGCGGATGCAGCGGCAATTTGCAGGGCATCTCCGTCCTGGTGCAGGGCATGGACGCCCAAGAGGCCATCCGCCGCCTGAAGGGCATCCGCTGCGGCCCCCGGTCCACTTCCTGCCCGGATCAGCTGGCCCGGGGCCTGGAGGACATCCTCTCCCGGCAGGGGAGTTGAGCCTCCAAAAGCCCCGGCAGGGGACTCAAGCCGGGCCTTGGGCGGCTCCCCGCCGCAAATCCAGTGAAAGGACGCCTGCATGATGAAAATCGTATTGGTCATCGACCAGTTTGACGACGCCAACAACGGCACCACCATCAGCGCCCGCCGGTTCGCCAGGGCCCTGAAGGCCCACGGCAACGAGGTGCGCGTCATCGCCACCGGAAAGCCTGCGGACTATAAATATGCCGTGCGGCAGATGCGGTTTTTCCCCATTGTGGAACATCTGATTACCAGCCAGGGGATGCGGCTGGCCATTCCCAACCGCCATGTTTTTGAAAAGGCGGCGGCCTGGGCGGACGTGGTGCACTTTCTCATGCCATCCCCCCTTGCGGTGATGGGCCTGAAGCACGTGGAAAAGCTGGGCATCCCCCATACGGCGGCCTTCCACTGCCAGCCGGAAAACATCACCTTCAGCCTTCACATGGGCAACAGCCGGCGGGTGAACGATTTTGTCTACGAGAAGTTCCGGGACACTTTTTTCAACCGCTTCACCCATATCCACTGCCCCAGCCATATGATTGCCGGGCAGCTGGAGGCCCACGGCTACACCGCCCAGCTCCACGTGATCTCCAACGGCATCAGCCCCGAGTACATATACGGCAGGCAGCCCAAGGAGCCCTGGATGGAGGGGAAATTCAACATCCTCATGGTAGGCCGGTACGCCGGGGAAAAGCGGCAGGACGTGCTGATCGACGCCGCCGCCAAATGCCGCCGCGCCGGGGAGATCCAGGTGATTCTTGCCGGAAAGGGGCCGCTGGAGAAAAAGTACCGCCATCTGGCCGAAAACCTCCCGAACCCCATTGTCATGCAGTTTTTCGAGCCCTCCCGCCTGCTGGAAATCCTCCATATGGCGGATCTGTACGTCCACACCTCCGACGCGGAGATCGAGGCCATGAGCTGCATGGAGGCTTTCGCCTGCGGCCTTGTGCCCGTCATCGCGGACTCCCCCCGCTCCGCCACGCCCCAGTTTGCCCTGGATGGCCGCAGCCTGTTCCCCGCCGGGGACAGCAGCGCCCTGGCGGAGAAAATCGACTGGTGGATGGAGCACCCGGAGGAACGCCGGGAGATGGGGCTCCGCTACGGCGAACACGCCCGGCAGTACGCCCTGGAGCGATCCATTGCGCAGATGGAGGAGATGTTCCGTCTGGCCATTCAGGAACAGCGGGACCGGTAAAGCCGGCCCCAAAAAGGCGGCGGAACGGGATCCGGCTGATGGTTCCTAGGCCGTGGCGGGCAAATAATCACAATACCCATATGTAAACAGCCGGCGGCCGCCCTTTTCACAACGGGCGGCCGCTTCGCATACCATGAAGCAGCGACGAAGGAGGAATGAACATGGCATATTCCGACCGGGAGCTGCTGGCACGCCTGATCCAATGCGAAGCAGGCGGCGAGGGAGACATTGGGATGAAAGCCGTAGCCGGCGTGGTGATGAACCGCGTCCACGCCAAAGGCGGCGAATACGCCCGGGTGGGGCAGGGCAGCATCCGAAACATCATTTTCCAGCCCTATCAATTCGTCTGCGCCAGCGAGACGGAAAACGGCGCCTACAACCCACAAAACATCTACAATATGCGGCCGGAGGCAATTCATTACGAGATCGCCGACTGGGCCATCGCGGGAAACCGGGTGCCCGACGTAGCGGAATCTCTGTGGTTCTATAACCCCTTCGGTCCCAAATGCCGATCCCGCTTCCCCTCGGATGTGGGCTATTGGCAGACCCGCATCGGCGACCACTGCTTTTACAACCCGACAGACGCTTATTATCAGACATAAACTCCAATCCGGCGACGAAATTATATAAGAGGTGTCAATATGCTGCATATGCAAAATCCTTACCTGCCTGCCTCCGGGGCCAATGGGGGAGCCTTCGACTGGTCCAAAGAGATCAGCGGCACCAAGCCCTGTCCCAGCGGAACCGGCCAGCAGACCAAGCAGGTCACCAATATCCAGGTTACACAGCAGAACACAAATCAGGCGGCCCCGCTGGTTCAGGCCACGCCGCCCTCCCAGATCACCCCGCCCCCGCAGGTAACGCCGCCCTCCCAGGAAACGCCCCCCTCCCAAGGGACACCTCCCACGCAGGTGACGCCCCCCACGCAGGTACCCCCTCCTTCCCAAGGGACACCTCCCGTACAAGTGACGCCCCCCTCTCAGGATATGCCCCCTGTGCAGACCATCCCGTCCTCCCAGGTCACGCCTCCGCAGGCAGTGCCGCCACAGACGACGCCCTCCATGTCCCCGGGCAGCCAGCCGGGCTTCCCCATGATGGATACGCCCCGCGGCATCATCCCGACGCTGCGGCCCCAGGGCCCGGCGGCAGTGCTGGATCTGCGGCACCATCTGCCGGAGGAAGTGGTGCAGTCCCCCACCACTGTGGATGAGGCCCACATGGGCTCCATGAAGGCCGTTTTAGGCCGGAACCTGGGGAATTTCGTGGTGGCCACCTTCCTGGTAGGCACCCAGGGCACCACCTCCTGGGAGGGCCTGCTCTATGAGGTGGGGAACGACTACCTGATCATCTACCAGACGGGCCGGGACCGCTACGTGGTCTGCGACATCTACTCCCTGAAATACATCGAATTCTACGACACCCGCCGCCAGGGCATGTGCGAGAGCCTGATCCGGGATCAGGGCTGGCAGACCAACAGCTGGCAGGACACCAACTGACAGGAGGCCGGCTCTTTGCCCCGGCCGCAAAAATACGGGAGGCCGTCTATGGACGGCCTCCCGTGTCATTGGTTTTCACCTGTCGTCTGCGCCTATGCAAAAGCCGGATCTCCCCGGACAGCGGTTCCCGCCCCGGAGGCGGAAGCCGCCTCCACCTGCCCCGCCGTCCGCTCTGCCAAACGCTCCCGGCCCACGGAGAGCATCAGCTTGATGCGGTTCTCCTGGTTCACACGGGTGGCGCTGGGGTCATAGTCGATGGAGGTGATGTTGGCCTCCGGATACAGTTCCCGGATCTTGTTGATCATGCCCTTGCCGCAGATGTGGTTGGGCAGGCACCCGAAGGGCTGGGCGCAGATGATGTTCTCATAGCCCGCCCGGATCAGTTCCGCCATCTCGGCAGTCAGGAGCCAGCCCTCACCCATTTTGTCGCCCTTGCTGATCAGGCCCTCCGTCAGCTTCGTCAGTTCCGAGAAGGGCAGGGGCGCGTGATAGCCGTTATCCTTCAGGGCCTTGATAATCACCTTCTCCATAGGTGCGATATAGCCCAGCACCAGATCGGAGACATGCTTTTCCACAAAGGATCCGCCGTAGAGGCGGGCGGTCTCCGAGGGATTATAGGCGCAGTACTGCACAAAGCCCATCAGGCCCGGCAGGTTGACCTCGCAGTCCTGGGAGGCCAGGAATTCCTCCAGGTTGTTGTTGCCCAGGGGGGAGTATTTCACGTAGATCTCCCCTACCACGCCCACCTTCACCTTAGGCGTCCGGCGGACGGGAATAACGGCAAAGGCGGCGGCGATTTTGGACATGGCGATTTTCATCTCCAGCTGGTTGAAGCCGCAGCCCTCCCGCATCCAGCCGCAGATAACGTCCAGCCACTTTTCCTGGAGGGCGGCGGCGTCGCCGCGGTGGATCTCGTAAGGGGCCGTCTGGGCCTTCAGGGTCACCAGCAGATCTCCGTAATAAATAGCCGCCAGGGCCATGCGGATGAAGGCCAGATCCATCGGCAGGCTGTTGCCCTTTTCCAAGCCGGAGAAGTTCAAACTCAGCACGGGAATATGGCCGTATCCGGCCCTCTCCAGTGCCTTGCGAAGCAGGAAAATGTAGTTGGAGGCCCGGCATCCGCCGCCGGTCTGGGTGATGATGAGGGCGGTATGATCCAGATCATACTTCCCGGAGCCCAGGGCGTCCAGGAACTGGCCGATAACCAGAAGGGCCGGGTAACAGGTGTCATTGTGGACGTATTTCAGCCCCAGTTCAGAAACCTGGCTGCCGCAGTTGCCCAGAAGTTCCACATGGTAGCCTTTGCGCTCCATGGCCGCCGCAAGGATACGGAACTGGACCGGGGCCATGTTGGGAATCAGGATGGTATGGGTCTCCTTCATTTCCTCGGTAAAAACAGGATATTGTGTTTCCATCGTCTATGCCTCCTCCCGGCGCGTCTCGTCCTGCTCCTCCAGGGCGGCGAACAGGCTCCGCAAGCGGATGCGCACCGCGCCCAGATTGGTGATCTCGTCAATTTTCAGCTGGGTATACAATTTCCCGGCGCTTTGCAGAATCTCCCGGGTCTCGTCGGAGGTAATGGAGTCCACGCCGCAGCCGAAGGACACCAGATGCACCAGATCCATATCCGGCTGGCCGCAGCAGTATTTGGCCGCGGCGTAGAGCCGGGAATGGTAAGTCCACTGGTTCAGGACCGTGGTGGGGAATTTCTCCACCAGGTTGGAGATGGAGTCCTCCGTAATCACCGCCGCGCCGGAGCGGGTGATGAGGGTATCGATACCGTGGTTGACCTCCGGATCCACGTGGTACGGCCGTCCCGCCAGGACGATAATCCGGCGGCCCTCCGCCCGGGCCTGGGCCACGATCCTGGCCCCCTCCTTCCGGACGAGGGACATGTGGTTGGCGTACTCGGCGTAGGCGGCGTCCGCGGCCTGCTGGATCTCCTTTTTGGAGATACCGGGAAAATACCTGCCGAGAATAGCATGGATCTTCCGGGTAAAATCCTTGGGCCGGTGGATGCCCACATAGTCATAGATGAACCTGGTCTCCTTGATTTCCGGGCAGTTCCCGGCAATGACCTCCGGGTAGTAGGCCACCACAGGGCAGTTGTAATGGTTTTGTCCCAGGCCCTCGTCGATGTTGTAGGTCATACAGGGATAGAAGACGGCGTCCAGCCCCAGGCGGCTGAGGGCCTGGATGTGGCCATGGGCCAGCTTCGCAGGGAAGCAGGCGGTGTCACTGGGGATGGTGCCCTGCCCTTTTAAGTACAGATCCCGGCTGGAAAGGGGGCTGTGGTACACAGCAAAGCCCAGCCTGGTGAAAAAGGCGTGCCAAAAGGGGAAGAGTTCCCACAGGTTCAGGCACAGGGGCAGGCCAATCTTCCCCCGGGCCCCGGGGACGGGCTTATAGCCCAGGATCAGCCGCCGCTTGTAGGCGTAAAGGTTCCCCTCGCCGGTGTCCGCCTTGCCGGTAACAGGCCGGTCACAGCGGTTGCCGCTGATAAAGGTCTCGCCTCCGGCGAAGGTGTTGACCGTCAGCTGGCAGTTGTTGCCGCACTGGCCGCAGATCTCGCTGCAAGTCTCCTGGGAGAAGCCGGCCAGGGCCTGCCGGCCCAGCAGGGAACTGGTCTGGCCCCGGGCAGCCTTGCCCCGGCCGTACAGGGCCGCGCCAAAGGCACCCATCAGCCCCGCGATATCCGGCCGGATGACCTCCACGCCCATCTCCTTCTCAAAAGCCCGGAGGACCGCCTCGTTGTAAAAGGTGCCCCCCTGTACCACGATGTTCCGGCCCAGTTCCTCCGGGGAGGCGGCGCGGATCACCTTGTAAATGGCGTTTTTCACCACGGAAATGGAAAGCCCGGCGGAGATATTCTCAATGGTAGCGCCGTCCTTCTGGGCCTGCTTCACGCTGGAATTCATGAACACAGTGCACCGGCTCCCCAGATCCACAGGGCGGTTGGCGAAGAGGCCCAGCTTGGCGAATTCACGCATATCATAGCCCAGGGCCTGGGCAAAGGTCTGGAGGAAGCTGCCGCAGCCGGAGGAACAGGCCTCGTTCAAAAAGATGTTGCTGATAGCCCCCTGGTCGATTTTAAAGCATTTCATGTCCTGCCCGCCGATGTCGATGATAAAATCCACATTGGGCAGAAAGTGGCGGGCAGCGGTGAAATGGGCCACAGTCTCCACTACGCCGTAGTCCGCGTGAAAGGCGTGCTTTGCCAGATCCTCCCCGTAACCGGTGGTGGTCACGGAGGCCACGTGGAGGGCCGGATGGCGGTCGTACAGGCTTTGCAGCACCTCCCGGATCAAGGGCACGGGATTCCCCAGGTTTGGGCGGTAGTCGGTAAAGAGGAGGCGGGCGTCCTGGTCGATAACCGCTACCTTAACGGTGGTGGAACCGGAGTCGATGCCGATATGGACCGGGGCGGCATAATCCTCCCGGAAGGGGGCCCGGGGCACGGCGGCCTTGGCGTGGCGGGCCTGGAACTGGTCGTACTGGGCCTGGTTTTCAAAGAGGGGCGGCTGGCTGGGATAGGTCTCCATAGAACCCCGGTTTTTCAGCCGCTTGGCCAGATCCCGGAGATTGAAGGACTGGTCAGCGTAGAAAGCCGCGCCCATGGCCACAAACAGCAGGCTGTTCTCCGGACAGGTGCCCTGAACGCCCAAGGTCTTGTCAAAGGCGTCCCGCAGGCACTTGGAAAAGGTGAGGGGCCCGCCCAAATACAGGATATTCCCCCGGATGGGACGGCCTTGGGCCAGCCCCGCGATGGTCTGGTTCACCACCGCCTGATAGATGCTGGCGGCGATGTCCTCCACCCTGCCCCCCTGGTTAATGAGGGGCTGGATATCGCTTTTGGCAAAGACGCCGCATCGGGAGGCGATAGTGTAGGTCTTCTCCGCCTTTCCGGCGGCGGCATCCATCTCATCGGCGGACAGTTTCAGAAGGGTGGCCATCTGGTCGATGAAGGCCCCGGTGCCCCCTGCGCAGGAACCATTCATGCGGACCTCCATGCCGCCGGTGAGGAAGAGGATTTTGGCGTCCTCGCCTCCCAGTTCAATCACGCAGTCCGTGCCGGGGGCCAGCCTGTTGGCAGCTACCCGGGTGGCAAACACCTCCTGGACGAAAGGGACGCCCACGCTCTCCGCCATGCCCATCCCGGCGGAACCGGAAACGGCAAAGACAGCCCTTCCGCCAGGGATATACTCTCCGGCGATCCGCCGGAGGAGTTCCTCCGATTTTTCTAAAATATGGCTGAAGTGCCGTTCATATGTACTGTATACAATATTGTCCGCATCGTCCATCACCACGCACTTGATGGTAGTGGAGCCCACGTCAAGACCGACTTTCAAACTCTCTTTCCTCCTTCTCGCCGCTTCCCGCCGGAAAGCCCCCTCTCCCGCGCCGGGCAGCCGGGGAGGCGCGCGCCTTTCTGCGCAAGCGGCCAAAAAGACCTTTCCGTATTTTCCGGGGCCCGTCCCCCAATTTCGGGAACAGGCTGCCCCTGTACCGCCGGGGGCCTGGGCCGCCCGGCGCAGATAGTGTTTTTGGATCTTATCATACTCTTTTTCGACAGAATCCGCAATCAGGAATATTTGCGAAGACTGTAAAGAATTTGCGGCTTTGGAGGGGGAAATATAGTTGCCTTTTACAAGATCTATGCTATACTTGTCCCATGTATTTCAACCGGGCCGGAAATCCCGCCGGAAAAGAGGAAATTTTTATGGAAACCGTTCTGCTGCACACCTGCTGCGCTCCCTGTTCCCTCAGCTGCATCGACCCTCTCCGGGGAGAGGGCATCGAACCGGTGGCTTTCTGGTACAACCCCAATATCCACCCCTGGAAGGAGTACCAGGCCCGCCGGGACTGCCTGCTGCAATACGCCCCCACCATTGGCCTGGAGGTGCGGGTCCGGGAGGACTACGGCCTGCGGGAGTTCGTCCGGCACACGGCGGCGGATTTGGATCACCGCTGCGCCTACTGCTACGAACACCGCCTGGAAGGAACCGCCCAATATGCCGCAGAGCATGGCTTCACCGTCTTCACTACCACCCTCCTGGCCAGCCTCTATCAGGATCACGAGGGCATCGCCCGGGCGGCGGAGCGGCTGGCCGGGCAGTACGGCGTCCGGTTCCTCTACCGGGACTTCCGTCCCAATTTCCGCGAGGGGAACCGGCGGGCCCGGAAACTGGGGTTTTACATGCAGAAATACTGCGGCTGCGTTTTTTCGGAGCAGGAGCGGTATCAAAAACAGATCGACCGGGACAAAGCGGCCTTCGCAGGCTCCTGAAGCGGCGGATTTCCGCCGCTTTTTCCCACCCGAAAACCGGGAAAGCCTCTGAATCCCGATTCCTTTCTGTAAAACCGGAGGGATGTTTTACCCACAGTATACGGGATTCATCCCCTCCTGTCCAGTTCTTTCGGACGAACGGCAGATCTGGCGGGATGCATGGCCGCCGTCAATCCAGCGCCAGGAGCGCTTTCAAAAATTCCACCCCGGCAGGCAGGACGGTTCTGTCGTCAAAGGAAAAGTCCGGCGCGTGGAGTTCCGGCGTATCCCCGGCCCCCAGGAAGAAAAACACCCCGGGAACCTCCCGCTGGTAGAAGGAGAAATCCTCTGCCGCTAAGACAGGGTTTTCCAGAAGGGCGGGGGCCTGTTCCCCCAGCCCCTGCCGGAGGCTTTCAAACAGTCCCTCGTGATTCCAAACGGCCGGATAGCCCTCGTTGAGGAAGACCTCCACACCGCAGCCGGTCTCCTTCTGAAGGGCCCGGCCGATAGTGATTAAGTTCTCCCGGCAGAAGCGGTAAATCTCCTCCTGGTATGTCCGAAGGCTCCCCTCCAGCACGGTCCTGCCGCTGACGGCGTTCCGCACGGTTCCGGAGACCATCTTTCCAAACCGCAGCGTCCTGGGAATCTCCGGCGGCAGGGCGTCGATCATCCCGTAGGCCCTGCGGAGGTACTCCGCCCCCGCCGCCAGGGCATCCCGTCCCTCGGCGGCGCGGCTCAGGTGGACGCTCTTCCCGGCAACGGTGACCGTCACCTCGTTGGCCCTAGCCATAAGGGGGCCGGGACGGGAGAACACTTTCCCCGCCGGAAGCCCCGGCCAGATATGGAGGCCGAACACCCGATCCACCCGGCGTTCCCGCAGAATCTCCGTCCGGCAGAGCCGATCCGCCCCGCCGGTGGTCTCCTCAGCAGGCTGAAAGAGAAGGAGAACGTTCCTCTTCAAATCCGGGCAGGCAGCGGCATACTCCGCCAGGGCCAGGGCCATGGCGGTGTGGCCGTCGTGCCCGCAGGCATGCATCGCCCCGGGATGGACGGAGGCAAAGGGCAGGCCTGTCTTCTCCTCCACCGGCAGAGCGTCCATATCCGCCCGGAAAGCCACTGTCCCTGCCTGCCCCCGGTCAAACCAGGCGCAGACGCTCCCCGGAATGGGGGAGGACACCTCACAGCCCAGGGGTGCCAGGACAGAGCGGACGTAGGCGGCTGTCTCCGGCAGCCGGTCATCCAATTCCGGAATACGGTGCAGCGCGCGGCGGTAATCAACGACGGTCATAGCAAAGCCTCCTTATTCTCCGGGGACACGCAGCGCATGTCCGTTTTTTCTCATCAGGACGCGCCCCGGCGGCGCGCTCTTTTCATTGTCCGGCAGACTGTATCACAGTATACCATATCCTTGTGTGAAAACACAAAGGGGGGCGGCGGGTTTTGTCGCTTTCTACAAGAGAGATTGGAGAAAAAAAGGACGATTTCTTCAAATTCTCTCTTGCAACTCCGGATAGTTCGTGATAAGATGCTGTCAATTGGTGCGGTTCCTCCGGAAACCGCACGGCAGGAACAAAACATCCAGAGATAGAGGCGCGGACGCGATGGAACCCCGGGAGCCGGCAGGCTGGGAGCGGGGGGAGGGCAAATCCGCCGAACCTTCCATCCGGGCACGGGCGGAGGGTGGGCCCGTGGGAAATACCCCCGGGACTGTCCGCGAACAACCGCGGTTGCGCTATCCGCTAACAGGCCTGCCGCGCCGGAATGTGCGCGGCCTGCCGGCAGAGGGCGCGCCTCTGCCGTTTTCTTTTGCCCTGGGCCAGCAAACCCCGCCTATTCCGGTCTCTCATTTTTTCAAAACACGGAGGACGCCACACATGAAATTCGAAAACATCAAGGGTTCCATCGTCGCCATGATCACCCCCTTCCGCCAGGACGGCAGCGTCAATTTCGACGTGTTGACGGAACTGCTGGAGCGCCAAATCGCCGGCGGCACCGCCGCAATCCTGACCCTGGGCACCACCGGGGAATATTCCACCATGACCCACGAGGAGGACGCCGCCGTGGTGGCCCACACCGTCAAGGTGGTCAACGGGCGGGTCCCCGTCATTGTAGGCAGCGGCTCCAACTCCACCGCCACCCAGCTGGAGAAGAGCGTGGAGTATCAGGACATGGGCGCGGACGCCCTGCTCCTCATCGCCCCCTATTACAACAAGGCCAATCCCGAGGGCATGTACCGCCACTTTGCCGTCACGGCGGACGCAGTGCACATCCCCTGCCTGCTCTATAATGTGCCGGGCCGCACCGGCTGTTCCATCCCCGTACCCGTGGTGGAGCGTCTGTCGAAACACCCCAATATCGCCGGCATCAAAGAGGCCAGCGGCGACATGTCCTACGCCATGAAAGTCGCCCGCTGCGTTGGCCCGGATTTCGCCCTGTACTCCGGCAACGACGACATCACCCTCCCCATCCTGAGTGCCGGCGGCAGCGGCGTCATCTCCGTCTACGCCAATGTCATGCCCGCCATGTGCCACCAGATCACCGCCGACTGGTTCGCAGGGCGGCAGGAGGAGGCCCTGGCCAACCACCTGAAATATCTGGATTTAATGAATAATCTGTTCATTGAGGTCAACCCCATCCCCGTGAAGTCCGCCATGAACATGATCGGCCTCAACGTAGGCCCCATGCGCCTGCCCCTGTGCGAGATGAGCGAGGAACACCAGGCAATCCTGCGGGCAAGCCTGAAGGAGGCGGGCCTGCTGTGAGATTCCTGCTGATTGGCCGGGGGAAAATGGGGTCCCTTATTGCGGAGACCGCCAGGGCCAACGGCGACGAGGTGGCCGCCGCCCTGGGGCGGCGGGATCTGGACGCCATCGGGGACAAAAAGGCCGATGTGGTCATCGACTTTTCCCGCCCGGAAGCCCTGCCGGAGATCGCCTCCTATATCCGCCACACCGGCACCCCACTCCTCTCCGGCACCACCGGGTTTTCCCCGGCGGAAAAGACCCGTCTGGAAGAACTGGGACAGTACGCCCCGGTCCTCTGGAGCGCCAATTTCTCCCTGGGCGTGGCAGTGTTGTACCGCGCCCTGCGGCAGATCTCCGGCGTCTTGCAGCCGGACTTCGACATTGAAATCACGGAAACTCACCACAAGCAGAAAGCCGACGCCCCCAGCGGCACCGCCCGCCTGCTGGCGGAGGCCGTAGATCCGGCCCACGCCCTGACCCCGGTCTATGGCCGTGAGGGCAGCTGCGGCAGGCGGGGCAAATCAGAGATCGGCATCCATGCCCTGCGGGGCGGCACCGTGGCGGGCACCCATACGGTCCATTTCTTCGGCGTGGACGAGGAACTGGAATTCACCCACCGGGCCGCCAGCCGCCAGATCTTTGTCAACGGGGCCCTGCATATGGCCCGCCTGCTTCCGGGACGGCCCAACGGGGTCTACGACCTGCAAAAAATTCTGTTTGGAGAGTGAAACCTATGAATGCTCAGGAGATTATTGATTATATTTCCAATTCCGAAAAAAAGACGCCTGTTAAGGTCTATGTAAACATCTCAGCCCCGGTGGACTTCGGCTCCGCTCAGGTGTTCGGCCAGGGGGACAGCCGGATCGTTTTCGGCGACTGGGCCGAACTGGAGGGTATCCTGCGGGAAAACGCCGGGAAAATCACGGACTGCGTGGTGGAAAACGACCGCCGGAACTCCGGCGTCCCCCTGCTGGATCTGAAGGGCGTGAAGGCCCGGATTGAACCGGGCGCCATCATCCGGGAGAAGGTGGAAATCGGCGAGGGCGCGGTCATCATGATGGGCGCGGTCATCAACATCGGCGCGGTTGTGGGAAAGGGCACCATGATTGACATGGGCGCCGTCCTGGGCGGCCGCGCAACGGTAGGCGACCGTTGCCACATCGGCGCGGGGGCCGTCCTGGCCGGGGTGGTGGAACCCGCCTCCGCAACGCCGGTGATTATTGAGGACAACGTGCTGGTAGGCGCAAACGCCGTGGTGATTGAAGGCGTCCATGTAGGCCGGAACGCCGTGGTGGCTGCCGGGGCGGTGGTGATTGAGGACGTGCCGGAGAACGCCGTGGTGGCAGGCAGCCCTGCCCGGGTCATCAAGATGAAAGACGAAAAAACCGAGGGCAAAACCGCCCTGGTGGACGCCCTGCGGAAACTGTGAGATATATCCAAAGCCCCAGCCCCGGCGGGTTGGGGCTTTTTGACAGCGGCTACAAAATTTAGGACAAAAATTTGGCAGTCTCCCCCGGTGCTTTTGGTTGCCCTGCAAGGGCCGGTATGCTATGATGGGAAGAATAAAGAAAGGGGATGACGGGCCATGCTGCTGCTGGATTTTATCAATGTAGGCAACGGGGATTCCATCCTGATACGGGAGGAGGAAAACGGCCGGAGAAAGTTTGCCATGCTGGTGGACTGCGGCCACGACTGTCTGGTTCGGGACGACCACCCGGATCCTTTGGACACCCGCTCCCAGCGGATTTATGCGGGGGACTTCCTGAAACAGCTGGGGATTGACCACCTGGATCTGCTGCTTCTGACCCACTTCCACCGGGATCACGCCGGCGGCCTCGGCCGTGTGTTGGAGTCGGTGGCCGTAGACCGGCTGCTGTCCACCTATTTCCCGCCGGAGGGCAGCGGCGCCCTGGATCCCGACGGGGACAACGGCCTCCCCAAAACTGCCCGGAACGCCCTGCGCTGCGTGGATATCTATGCCCAAGCCCTCCGGGACCATCCGGGCCAGGTAGGGGAGTGCGTACAACTTTCCGGCAGCGGGACGGAAGTCCTCCAGCTGACAGAGGAACTCTCCATGGACATCCTCTTCAGCGACCCCAACTATTACCAGCGGCAGAAAACCGTCTATGACCACGCCTTTCACGGGGAGCGGAACCGCTATGAACTGATGCGCTGGTCCAAGTGCATGAATGTGTCCAGCCTCCGCCAGCGGCTGTATTACCACGGGCAGGAGATCGTCCTGGGCGGCGACGCCTACGCCGTGGTCTGGGACAACGATACCCTGGCCCCCTGCGACATTTTGAAGCTGCCCCACCACGCCTCCCTGTCCTCCACCACCCGCAAAGTCCTGAACCAACTCCAGCCCAAAACCGTTGTGGTCAGCGTGGCGGCAGGCCGGCCCGACGAGCGGCCCCATCCCTACATCATCTCCCTCCTGCGGGAGTTCACCTCCGATATCCATTTCACCGACGCCGTGGACATCCCCGGATTGGTAGAGCCGGCATTCCACCAGTCCGTCCACATGGAAATCCCTTAAATTTCGGAAATATTGAGGTATATTATGGAAAAATGGCTCTATGTCATGACAATTAAAAAAAGCAAAACCTACAACCGCGTAACCAAGGCCGTTATCACGGAGCATGTGGAAAATCTGAGACGGCTGGATGCTGAGGGGAAAATCGAACTCTGCGGCCCCTTCAAGGGGTATCCGGGCGTGGCCGGAATGGTCATTTTCAAAACGGAGACCTACGAGGAGGCCGAGGCCCTCTGCCAGCAGGAGCCGCTTGTGACGGGAGGCTTTGCCACGTATGGGCTGGCATCCCTGCAAGTGGCCTGCAAGGAAAACAATTACCTGCTGTAAGCGCAATCTTTTCCCGCCGCGTACACTTTTTCCAAACAACGCAGGCAAAAGGGACAGGAGGCTTTGCCTCCTGTCCCTTTTCATATACCAGATGCTTACTTGTACATCTCCGGCTTTTCCATGGTCTCCACCTTCAGGAACTGAGAGGTCCCACGGGAGGCGTTCAGTGCGTCGCCGGCCACGCAGGCAACATAGCCATCCCAGGAGGAGGGGCCGGTGAGTTTGCCGGCGTGGACAGACTCCACCCACTTGCAGAACTCAATGTCATAGGCCTCGATGAACCGCTCTTTCCAGTCGGTCATGATGGGCATGGACTCGGCGGGATTCAGGGTATCCCAGCCGGCGGGACGGGAGCGGCGGACCACGGCGTAGGGGTCGGGCAGCTTCACGGTGCCGTTCTCGCAGACCACTTCGCACTGGATGTCATAGCCGTAGCCGTCGGCCACCTGGACCTCCACGTCGATGAAGCAGCCCTTCTTGGTGCGCATCAGCATGACCTGGGGGTTGTCATAGCCCTTGTCGGAGTTGGCGGACTGGCGCACCTTCACGCACTGCACGTCCTCATACTCGTCGTCCAGCAGCCAGCGGCAGATGTCCAGTTCGTGGATAGCCACGTTGGTCACGCCGTTCTCGGTCTTGAAGCCCGGGCCCTGGGCCACATTCCGGTGGCAGGCCTTGATCACCAAGGGCGCGCCGATTTCGCCGGACTCGATGATCCGCTTCATCTCCGCGTAACCCCGGTCATAATGGCGCATGAAGCCCACCTGCACCAGGCGCTTGCCGATCTCCAGTTCCCGGTTGATGATCTCCTCGCAGTCCTTGGCATTCTGGCTCAGGGGCTTCTCGCAGAAGCACCACTTCTCCTCCGCCAGGGTCTTCATCACGTAGTCGTGATGGGTGGGATCGATGGAGGTGATGACAACGGCCTCCACATCGGGATCCTTGATCATGCCGTCGCAGTCATTGCCATAGGACTTGATGCCGTACTTGGCGGCAGTATCGTCGGCAGCGGCAGCCACGTAGTCGCTGACAGCCACGACCGTGGCGCCGGGGACGGTCTCGATGATCCGGCGGCAGTGATCCTTGCCAATGGCGCCGCAGCCGATAATGCCGATTTTCAGAACTTTATCCATGATAATCAACCTTCCTTTTTTATTGATAATTGATGGGAAATTTTACTTTCGGATTGGGGCTCCCCAGGCTTACAGCCCAGTGTGCTCCTTGATGTACTTCCGGCCCTTCATGGCGTACTCCAGAGGATTGGCCTTGGCGGGATCCTGCTCGGCCTCCACCAGCAGCCAGCCCTGGTAACCGGCGTCCGCCAGCACCTTGAAGACGGGATCGAAGTTCACATCGCCGTCCCCGGGGACGGTAAACGCGCCGTTCCGCACAGACTGGAGAAAACTCCAGTTGTTCTTCCGGGCCTCTTCCACCACAGGGAGGCGCATATCCTTCAGATGCACATGGCCCACACGATCCACATACTTCTTCAGCATCGCCAGGGGATCCTCCCCGGCAAAGGTGAAGTGGCCGGTGTCGTAGCAGAGGAACACGTAACGGGGATCGGTGTTGCTCATCATGCGGTCGGTCTCCTCGCTGGTCTGGACCACAGTGCCCATGTGATGATGGAAGCACAGCTTGAAGCCCCGGTCAGCGGCAATCTTGCCCAGATGATCCAGGCCCTTGCAGAAACGGTCCCACTCGGCATCGTCCATGACATGCTTGTGGCCGCCGGTGAGGACAGGGGTGTCCATCTTGCCTTGGATGGAGTAACTCTGCTCGCTGACGTTGATGCGGTTGGCGCCTACGGCCTCCAGGAAATCCAGGTTGGCGATGAAGTCCTTCTCCTCTTCCTCCATGGGGCGGGTCAGGATGAAGGAGGAATACCAGCGGCTGGCAATCCGCATACCCCGCAGGTCCAGGGCCTTTTTCAGTTCCGCAGGGTCAGAGGGATACTTGTTGCCGATCTCGCAGCCGGTGAAGCCTGCCAGGGCCATTTCGCTGACGATCTGCTGGAAGGTGTTTTCCGCACCCAGTTCCGGCATATCGTCGTTGCACCAGCCGATGGGCGCAATGCCAAGGGATACGGTCTTGGAATCAAACATGGGAATCGTCCTCCTTAAAATAATAATGGAACTATCCGAAAATTGTGATAGGAACAAGGGCGTCAGCATCTTTCCCGGCGTTTCTGTGTCCGTACACATAAACATTTGGAAAGCGCCTTGTCTCATGAGATGAAAATAGCATTATTTCTCGGAAAAATCAATGGGTTTTCCAACGGACTTTCAATTTTTTCCGAATTAGCCAAAGGGGCCCCGGCGTTTTTTGCAGATATGTCAGATTGCTGCCAAAAATTTGCGTGCTCTTTTGGTTGTTTACAAAATATAGCTTTTTTCTTCCTGAAAAAGGGTATATACTGTGTTTGGAAGTTTTACAACAGGAAAAGGAGTTTTGGATGAAAGCACTACGGCAAGCCGCCGCCCTTCTGGCGGCACTGATGCTGACGGTTTCCACCGTTCAGGCGGCAGAACCGGCGCAGAACACGGCGGAACCGGCATCCGCCGGAGCGGAAACAGCGCAGGAGCCCATCCCTCAGGAGGACTGGAATCTGCTGCTGGTCAACCCCTGGAACCCCCTGCCGGAGGATTTCTCCGTAGAACTGGCCAACCTTCCCAACGGCCTCCAGGTGGACAAGCGCATCCTGGAGGATCTGAACGCCATGCTGGATGCCTGCCGCCAGGCAGGGCTGCGGCCTCTGGTCTGTTCCGCTTACCGCACCAACGCCACCCAGACGCGCCTTCATAAGAACAAGATCTACCGCCTCCGGGCCTCCGGCTGGAACTGGGAGGACGCCCCCCGGGAGGCGGCCCGCTGGGTGGCGGTTCCCGGCACCAGTGAACACGAAACAGGCCTGGCCGTAGACATTGTGGCCTCCAGCTATCAGGTTTTGAACAAGCGGCAGGAAAAGACGGCGGAACAGCAGTGGCTGATGGAGCACTGCTGGGAGTACGGGTTCATCCTGCGCTACCCTTCGGAGAAAAGCGAGATCACCGGCATCGGCTATGAGCCCTGGCACTACCGGTACGTGGGACGGGAAACCGCCCCGGCCATCCGGGAAAGCGGCCTCTGCCTAGAGGAGTACATCACAGCCCTGAAGGCTGCGGAAAGCGCGGGCATCCCCGGGGCGCAGGCGGCAGATCCGGAAACCGCCGCACCCAGCGCCGCCGCG
Organism: uncultured Oscillibacter sp.; assembly: GCA_910584995.1. Taxonomy (GTDB): domain Bacteria; phylum Bacillota; class Clostridia; order Oscillospirales; family Oscillospiraceae; genus Oscillibacter. The sequence continues at coordinate 22,726 of CAJUDW010000028.1, forward strand.
CCGGATACGCCCCCCGCCGAAACCGGGCCGGTTCCTGATGCCGGGCAGGACGCAGATCCCGGCGGAACTGCGCAGCCCCCTTCCGCGCCGGATACTGCCGCCACGCCGGATACCCCACCCGTTCCCGGTTCCCCCGCCGCCGATCAGGCGGCAGATCCGGGAAACCCTCCCCCAGACGAAACAGTCCATACCTCTTGAATATCAGAAAGGCCCTTTTTTACGGGATGAAGCACACAGGCGGCTTAATCCTTGCAGAAGGGCCGTTCCTTGGAAAGCTGCCGGCGTCCCGAAACAGCTGTATCCCGGATCATAAGGAGGAGATCTTTCTATGATTTTCTGGCTGTTCATGCTGATCATGACCTTGGCAACCCCTTTGACCATGCTGATTCTCGGCAGGCGGTTCATGCGATCCCCTCCCCAAGAGATCTCCGCCGCTTTCGGCTACCGGACAAACCGCTCCTGCCAAAACCACGACACCTGGGAATTCGCCCACCGCTTCTGCGGCAGGCTATGGTACAGATGGGGCCTTATTCTGCTGCCGCTGTCTGTCCTCGTCATGCTCCTGTTCTTTGACCGGGACATGGCCGCGATAAGCACGGCGGGCGCGGCACTCTGCGGCGTCCAGTTCCTGCCGCTGGCGGGAACCATTTTCCCAACGGAGGCGGCGCTGAAACGTGCTTTTGACGAGGACGGAAACCGCCGTTTCTCCGGCCCCCCGGCAGATTTTTAAAAAAATTTCTCGGTAATGCATATTTTGCTTCCTTCCGGCCAGAATAAGCCCTGTATCCAAATGGCCGAAAGGAGGTGTTCCCTCATGGCGCAGAACAACCGCGAGAATAATCAGAACCAGAACCAGAATCAGCAGCAGAACAACCAGAACCAGGAGCAGAAGCGCAACCAGAAGGAAAACCGCAAGTAATTGCGGACATCCGATAAAGAAAGCGGCGGACCTTGTCTCAATTGAAAGGTCCGCCGCAATTTTTTCTCTTTCTCCGCTCCCTCAACTTCCGGTTATCGTACCGTCCAGCTTACCCTTCAAGGCCTATCCCGTGGATTTGCCGGACTGCCTATCCGCACGAAAGGTAAAGGCGCCCAATTTTTTCATTGCATTATATCGTCAAAAAGAATATAATAAACTAAATTTTGCAGAGAAAGGGGGGACGCGCCCGTGCCTCAAAATCATTTCAGGAAACTCCTCCGGCTGAATGCCGTCCAGACCTTGAGCCTGGGGTTCGCTGCGCTGATCCTGGCAGGCGGGCTGTTGCTGACGCTGCCTTTCGCCTCCCGGGACGGCCAAAGTATCCCCTTTTTAAACGCCCTCTTCACCGCCGCCTCCGCCTCCTGCGTCACCGGGCTCTCCCTCTATGACACCTATACCCAGTTCTCCCTCTTCGGGCAGGCGGTCATCCTCCTCCTGATCCAAATCGGCGGCATGGGCTTCATGAGCCTTTCCATCCTATTCTCCATCCTGCTTCACCGCCGCATCGGCCTCCACGAACGTTCCATCCTGATGGACAGCGTCGGCGCCCTCCAGATGGGCGGCGTGGTGCGTCTCACCCGGCGGGCTATCCGGGTAACCTTCTGCTTGGAGGGCGGCGGGGCAGCGCTGCTGGCGCTCTGGTTCCTTCCCCGGTACGGCCTAGGCCGCGGTCTTTGGATGTCTGTCTTCCACGCCGTTTCCGCTTTCTGCAACGCCGGATTCGATATTCTTGGCACCGGCTCCTCCCTGGCTGTCATGGCCGGGGATCCGCTGCCCAATGTGGTGATTATGACGCTGATCGCCGCCGGGGGCCTTGGCTTTCTGGTGTGGGACGACATCCTGACCCACAGGCGTCATGTCCGCCGCTGGCGGCTCCACTCCAAAATTGTGGTTGTTTTTACATCGGCCCTGTTTGCCGGCGGCGCGGCGGCCTTCTATTTCCTGGAAGGGAACCACGCCTTCGCCGGGGCCACTTTCGGGCAGAAAATCCTGATGGCGGCCTTCCAGTCCGTCACCTGCCGGACGGCGGGCTTTGCCACGGCGGATCTCATGAAGCTGAGCCAGAGCGGCATTTTGCTGACGCTGATTCTGATGTTCATCGGCGCAGGTTCCGGCTCCACTGGCGGCGGCGCCAAGGTAAACACCGTGGCTGTGTTGCTGCTGAGCGCCCTGGCCCAGGTGCGGCGGAAACAGGATGTGAACATTTTCCGCCGCCGTCTGGACGAGGAGACCATCCGCCGGGCCTATTCCTCCGTCAGCATGTTCTTCCTGGCGTGCCTGGCCGGATGCATGGTGCTCTGCGCCCAAGGCATCACCTTGGACGGCGCGCTCTTTGAGGCCATTTCCGCCATTGGCACCGTGGGCCTGACCCGGGGCGTTACGCCCCGCCTACCGGAACTCTCCAAGCTGGTGGTACTGCTGCTGATGTTCTCCGGGCGGGTGGGCAGCATGTCGGTGGCCATGGCGGTGACCCGTGACCGGCCCCAGGCGAAGCTGCGGAACGTACCGGAAAAAATCTTGATTGGATAACATAAGGAGGAGCGGAGGATGAAATCCTTTTTGGTGATTGGCCTTGGCCGGTTCGGCCTGCATCTGACCCGGCGCCTGGTGGAACTGGGCAACGAAGTGATGGTGGTGGATCAGGACGAGGAGCACGTGGCCCGAATGGCCTCCGTGGCCACAGCCGCCTGCGTGGGGGACTGCCGGGACGAGCAGGTCCTGGCGGCGCTGGGCATCCGGAATTTCGACGTGTGCTTCGTCTGCGTCCGGGACGACCTGCAATGCTCCCTGGAGGCCACCAACAACCTTAAAGAGTTGGGCGCCAAGTGCGTGGTAGCCCGGGCAGACAACGAAAACCAGATCAAATTCCTGAAAAAAATCGGCGCGGATTTCGTCATCCACACGGAGATGGACATGGCCTACCGGGCGGCCATCCGATTTTCCGCCCGGAACGCCTTCGACTACTTCGAACTGACGCCGAAATACGCCGTCTTTGAAATCGAAACCCCCATCGCCTGGGAGGGCCGGACAGTGCTGGAGGTGGACGTCCGCCGGAAGTACAATGTGAACATCCTGGGCGTGAAAAGCGGCGACGAGATTGTGCCACTGCTGAACCCCGAGTACCGGTTCCAGCCGGACGCCCACCTGATTGTGGCCGGGGACAAGGAGGCCGGCATCCGCCTGATGGACGAGGAAGCATAATTCCCGTCTTTTCGCACAGACTCCCTTCAGGGGGTGATTGACCATGCCAAAGGAAAAGAAGGCCGTCAACGGGAAATCGGACGGGATGCCCGTCCTGCGGCTGGAACCGGAGAAACGGATGTGCCCCATCTTCGATCCGGTGACAATCGCGAAGTTCCCCGTGGCGGACACGGAGGAGATGGGATACCGTGTGCTGGACAACTTCTGCGAAGAGCACATTGAGTAAGATCCCCTCCGGGCCCCAGGATCTGCCCCCATTTTCCTTTTTTCCGGAAAGAAGGAAAAGAGGCCCGGCGGATCCAAAAAGGGAAAAGTTCAGCGGTATCCGGCGGGCCCTCTGGCCCGCCGGATACCGCATTTTGCGGGGGTTCCTCCCTGCGCGGCGCCCTGCCGGAAATGGTTCTGCGGCTGTGCGCGTCCGGGCCCCGGGGTTCCTTCCCTCCCGTTTTTCAAATTCACAGGTTCTCCTTTCCCTCCGATAAATGGCTCCGCTTTTCTTTCCGCTACCGCCGGCAGGGTAGGTGGTACTCCCCTTCCCCGTTTCCCTTTATTTTCCTTTGTTTTCCTTCATTTTCCTCCGTTTTGCCTTTTCCCCGGAAACCGGCTTCCTTTGACAAGTTTCTTCCTATTTCTCCTTTATATACAAGTAAACATATTCTTGTTGCAATTTCTTAAAAAATTTGTTATACTTATACAAATACATAAAACTGACTGCGTTGGAGGTGCTTTGGCCGCCTGCGGAGAGACATCCGGCACTATACTGAATTGAGTTTTTTTCTTTCGCGCACCCATTTGTGACAAAAGAAAATACGTGATTTGTGAAAGTGTGTACGCCGGGCCTTACGGTCGGTTTATGCGCTTTTTATCTTTTCCTGGCGAAATTTTGAAAACAAATTTTTTGAAAGGTGGTGGCGGCGAATGAGCTGGCAGGAGGAATTGAGGAATGGAATCCGGACGGCGGACCAACTGGCCCAGGCCCTTGGCCTGACACCGGAGGAAACCGCCCGCTACGCGGAAATCATCCAGCGTTTCCCACTATTGATTACCCCCTATTACCTGTCCCTTGTGGATAAATCCGATCCCCATGATCCTATCGGGCGGATGTGCATCCCCTCTCCGGACGAATTTGACCCCGGCGGATCCTTTGACACCAGCGGCGAGGCGGACAACACCAAACTGGAGGGCGTCCAGCATAAATACGCCCAGACCGTTCTGCTCCTCTCTACTAACCAGTGCGCCATGTACTGCCGCCACTGCTTCCGCAAGCGGCTGGTGGGTCTCTCCGACGAGGAACTGAACCGCCGTGTGGATGAGGTTGTGGAATACGTTAAGACCCATGAGACCGTGACCAACGTCCTAGTCTCCGGCGGCGACGCCCTCCTCAATCCCAATCACATCCTGGAGCGGTATCTCCGGGAACTGACGGCCATTGACCGTCTGGATTTCATCCGCTTCGGCTCCCGCCTCCCGGTGACGCTGCCGGAACGGATCAGCGGCGATCCGGAGTTTTTGGATCTTTTCGCGGAATACGGGAAGAAAAAGGCCCTGTGTGTAGTCACCCAATTCAACCACCCCAGGGAACTGACGGAGGAGGCCCGGAAGGCTGTCCGGGCCCTGCTGGAGCGGGGCATCCAGGTGCGGAACCAGACGGTCCTCCTGCGGGGCGTCAACGACAGCGGGGAGGTCCTGGGCTCCCTCCTCTCCGGCCTGACCCGGATGGGGGTTGTGCCCTACTATATCTTCCAGTGCCGCCCCGTCACCGGCGTCCACAGCCGGTTCCAGGTGCCCCTGAACCGGGGTATTGAGATCATAGACGGGGCCAAATCCCGGCAGAACGGCTTTGGGAAAGCCGTCCGCTACGCCATGAGCCATCCCCTTGGAAAGATCGAAATCGTATGCCGCCTGCCGGACGGCGGCACCCTCTTCAAGTTCCACCAGAGCAAGCACACCTCCGACAGCGCCCGGGTGTTCATCCGGCAGCTTTCCGGCGGAGACACCTGGCTGGACGGCGATTTGCAGGGTATATAAGCTTCCAGCGTCTGTGTTTTTAAGAGGACGCGGCGCAGCTAAAAGGCTGCGCCGCGTCATACTGTCAAAAAGCCCTCCGCAGGAGTTTCGCGCCCGCAGGCGCGAAATACCGTACAATCGTTTTTCCCGCGGCGTGTGCGTGGGAAAAACCCCCTTGCGCGGAGTGAGCGTCGAATTGTCTGCCGCAGGCAGACAACCGAGGCGAAGAGCGAAGCGAACCCCCCTCAAAAAAGCGGCTATGCCGCTTTTTTGACACGCAGACGCGGTGCAGCCAAAAGTCTGCGCTGCGTTTCTTCATGCCGTTATGGCCATTTCCCCTGCCCCCGGATCTGCCCCGGCGGCGGATCCGGAGAATACCCCCGCAGCGGCAGGCAGCGCCCTAAAACCGGTAGAAATGCCAGGAACTGGAGTACCGTCCGTCTCTTCATCCCTGATCCTCCCCGCTCCTTTTCTGCATGGCGCAGAGAACGCAGTTGGGTCTTGTTTGAAAATGGGCAATATGCCCAACGGCGAAGGATTATTTGAGTAGACAGGGCAAAAATTGCAGGAATACTTTCTGTATTGCAAGAATTTTTAGCACCGTATGATGGAAGAAGTCCCGCCGCTTGGGTGTGTTGACGGTTTCCAAACAAGGCCTGCTCGTGCCATGAAACTTTTTCCAAAACACCCCTGTTTTCAACATATCCTGCCGAAATCACGGCGGAATCCCCAAAAACCGGCAGGACACTCTTGACGGCGGCGGAAAAAACCGATATGATACTATAATGTAAAGAATTCACCAATGATTTTTCGGGAGGCAAATTATGGCTATGATCCGCTGCCCCATCTGCGGGGAAAGATATTCCGATACATATAAATATTGCCCCTTCTGCGAGGAGGAAGAGGCCCTGGAGGACGGCGAGGAAATCCGCCGCTATCCTCAGGGCGGTCACCGGGGCGGCGGCCGCCAGCCCAATTTGATTACCCCCACCCTGATTGTGCTGATCTTGATCATGGCAGCCCTTCTCGTCTATCTGCTCTGGGGCGACAAGATCGCCGATAAATTCAAGAAAGACGACGAGCCGGACATTCCCGGGATAGAGGATCCCATCAAGCCGGAGGAACCCACTCCTGGCGTCAACAGCAACAATCCCCCTGCCGATCCGGACAATACGGATCTTCCTGAAAATCCCTCCACTCCTTCCACTCCCGACGGCACCATGCCTGAAACGCCGGACGGCGGGCAGACCTCCCAGGGCTATGTCCCCAGCGGTTCCGGTTCCTCCGGCTCTTCTGGAAACTCCGGCGGCAGTTCCGGTTCCTCCGG
>CAJUDW010000028.1:29340-31043 GCA_910584995.1 uncultured Oscillibacter sp.
GTTCCGGTTCCTCCGGCTCTTCTGGAAACTCCGGCGGCAGTTCCGGTTCCTCCGGTTCCTCCGGCTCCTCCGGCTCCTCCGGCTCCTCCGGCTCCTCCGGCTCATCCGGCAACTCTGGCTCCTCCGGCGGCCAGATGTCCTATCAGACCGCGGCGGCACTGCCCTCCGGCCTGAGCCTTAACAAAACCGACTTCACCCGCCCTGTCAAGGAGGGGAATTATACCCTGAAGGTCTCCGGCGGCAGCGGCACCTACACCTGGATCAGCGACAATCCCAACGTGGCCTCTGTGGACAGTTCCGGCGTGGTCACGCCGGTCTCCGCAGGCACCGCCCACATTGTGGTGACGGATGGCAGCAAACAGGCCACCTGCATTGTTCGGGTAACGGGCAAGGCAGCTTCCTCTTCCGGCTCCTCCAACACTACCTCCACCCCCTCCGGCGGCAGCAGCGGTTCCTACTCGCTTAACAAAACGGACTTCACCCGCTCCACCAGCGAGGGTTCCTATCAGCTGAAGGTCTCCGGCGTCACTACCGCCATCTCCTGGTCCACTTCCAACGCCGCCGTGGCCACAGTGGACGGAAATGGCAACGTTACCCCCGTAGGCAAAGGGCAGGCCACCATCACCGCCTCCTGGGACGGGCAGTCCCTCAAGTGCATCATCCGGGTTCCCAACTGACAGCCCCGGGCAAAAGAACCCCCATCCAAAACAGGCCCCCGGGCGGCTTTGCCGTCCGGGGGCTTCTGCGTGTCAACAAGATATTTCCCATCTTTTCTGAAAAGGCCCGTACATCCCGGTTATCCGCCTTTAGCGGGCAATCCGGCGCCCGATTTACGCAAAGTGTTTTTCCCACGTACACGCCGCGGGAAAAACGATTAAAATTTCTGCCGCCTGGGGACAGAAAACCCTTGCAGAGGGCCTTTTAGAGCCGGCGATATCTCCGGGGCCTGTTGTTTGCCCGTGCAAAATCCGAAATTTTTTAAATTTTTCCGGAAATGCCGAAACTTTTACAAATAAATTCCGTCTTTATCAATAGATACCCCGTTTTTGGAAGAGCGGAACAAAACAAAAGGAGGTTCGCGGTATGAGAAAAAGGATATTTGTGGGATTTTTAGCGGCTGCTGCCTTGTTTTCCCTGACCGCCTGCGGAGGCAGCAGGGACAGCGGTTCCACGGCAGCATCAGTCGGCGAAATCGAGCCCTCGGCACCCAGCGCGATGGAGGACATGGAGGACAGCGTCTCCTATGATTACGGCGCCGCCGAATCCGAGTACGGATACGGCTCCCAGGCCGGATCCGGATCGGCCTTGCAAAACGCCAAGATGATCCTGACTGCCGATTTGGAACTGGAGACCACAGAATTCGATCCGGCGGCGGAAGGCCTGAGCCGCCTGACGGAAGAAATGGGCGGCTACTTCGAGACCAGCAAAATCCAGGGCGGCGGAAACCGCTGGGCCAGCTATACCGTCCGGATCCCGGCGGAGAATTTCAACCTCTTCCTGGAAAAGGCCGGTGAACTCTGCCACCTTACCTACCGGGTCACCGGACAGGAGAATATCACCGAGCAGTATTACGACACCGAGGGCCGCCTGAAAACCCAGCAGATCAAGCTGGATCGGCTCCAGAGCCTGCTGGCCAAGGCAGAGGCCATGGAGGACATCATCACCATTGAGTCCGCCATCTCCGAGACGGAGTACCAGATCGA
>CAJUDW010000029.1 GCA_910584995.1 uncultured Oscillibacter sp.
CCTTAAAAATCTTTATATTTTTTCTCTGTCCTCTTGACGGGGAGCATATCAAAATATCAAATGCTAATCGGGCTGACAATTATTGCAGTAGCCATTATCATTGCTGGCCTGCTTCTGTCAAACGCAATCAATAAGAGCCGGTAATGAAATCGCGGGCCAAATCTCTGGAGCAATTCGTCTTCTCGATTAAATGTTAACGGTGTGACAGGAATAAAGGGTGGGGGGCCGCTGGCGGCCCCCACCCTTTATTAACGGTTCGATTCCTGATTATGTTGACACCCTCTGCAGCAAATAGCAGGATGTTTCATCGTAAAATGGGCTGCGGCGGGCGCCGGAGTCTGGGCAGGCCGCCCAAAAGAAAGAAGGTAGAGAGCCCGGCGCTATCGCCGGGCTCTCTACTTTTGCCGAAAAAATTCTGCCCTGCGCTCTGGCTGCGCGGCCCTGGCGGGCAATTTGACATCCGCTCCGGACAAATGGTTTTCCCGTATACACGCTCCCGAGAAGAAACGTCGATTTGACAGTGGAAAGTTTCTCCGGCCTGTGGTATAATGCGGCTATACTTTTCCGTAAACCCCACAAAGGAGGGATTGCCGTGGGATCTCCCCTGGCGGATGAAATCCGCCCGAAAACTCTGGACGAAGTGGTGGGCCAGCGACATCTGCTGGCTCCCGGCGCGGTACTTCGGCGGCTGATCGAGAGCGGCGCAGAGGCCAATATGGTCTTTTATGGCCCCTCCGGCACCGGCAAGACCACCATCGCCAACATCATCGCCCAGCGAACCCGCAAGACCCTGTACCGCCTCAATGCCACCACGGCCTCCCTGCAGGATATCAAGGACGTGATCGCCGACGTGGGGACACTGATGGCCCCTGGCGGTGTGTTGCTGTATTTGGATGAGATCCAATATTTTAACAAAAAGCAGCAGCAAAGTCTCCTGGAATTTATGGAAAACGGGAAACTGACTTTGATTGCCTCTACAACGGAGAACCCCTATTTCTATGTTTACGCCGCCTTGCTGTCCCGGAGCACGGTCTTTGAGTTCAAGGCTGTCCCACCGGAGGAGGCGGAACCGGCGGTGTTGCGGGCGCTTGAACTGGAGCAGGCCCGTTCCGGCCTGGCGGTTGCATGGGAGGAGGGTGTCCCCCGGCAGATTGCTACCGCCTGCGGCGGCGACGTCCGGAAAGCTGTCAACGCCGTGGAATTGCTGTGCCAAGCGGCTGCACCGGCAGACGGCCGCCTTTTCCTGACAAGTGATGACGCCTTACAGGTCTCCCAGCGCAGCGCTATGCGCTATGACAGGGGAGGCGACGCCATGTATGACGCCGCCTCCGCACTGATGAAATCCCTCCGGGGCAGTGACCCGGACGCTGCTCTCCACTATCTGGCGCGGCTCCTGGAGGCGGGGGATCTGGTGACGCCCTGCCGCCGCCTGCTCTGCTCCGCCAGCGAGGATGTGGGGATGGCTTACCCTCAGGCAGTTGCTATTGTGAAAGCCTGCGTGGATACCGCCATGCAGCTGGGCCTTCCGGAGGCGCAGCTGCCCCTGGCCCAGGCGGCGATCCTGCTGGCTACGGCCCCCAAATCCAACAGTGTGGTGGAGGGCATCGGCCGCGCCCGGGCGGATGTCCGGGCAGGCCGCACCGGGGATGTTCCCCGCCAGCTGCAGAATGTCCATGCGGACACTACCGGTTTCGACCACCAGCAGCACTACCTGTATCCCCATAATTTCCCTGGCCACTGGGTGGATCAGCAGTACCTGCCGGACGCCCTGAAAGGGATCCAGTATTACGTCTGGGGGGACAACAAGACGGAGCAGGCCGCCAAGGCTTATTGGGAAAAAATCAAAGATCGGAAACTGTGAACAGGGTTTCCACCGGCGTTTTTTCGTAGTTTGGAGGGGAATAGGTCCAGCGATCCAGCTTTCCGTCGGTGATTTGATAGCGGATAGGTTCCGGTTCCGAGGCAGGCGGAAGCTTTTGGATAACCTGAAGCTTGATCTTCATCCTTTCGGGACGGATGCTTTTGATGTAGACGGACACGCCGTCCCCCGGCGCCAGGCCGGTTTTGGCATCCGCAAGGCCGGAGAGGTTGGGGGCCAGTTCAATGAAGCTGCCGTATTCCTTCACGCCCCGCACCACGCCTCGGACTGTCTCGCCGGGGGCAAACCGGCTGGCGTTTTCCATCCAGGTGCCCAGCAGTTCCCGGTGGGTCATGGTGATCCGCCGCCGCTCCCTGTCAAAGGAGAGGACTGCCGCCAGGATTTTCTGCCCTTCCTGGAAGCGGTTTTTGGGGTGGCCGATCCTGGAGACGGAGATTTGCTCAATAGGCAGGATGGCGATGATGCCGCACCCGATATCCAAAAAGGCCCCATAGGTCTCCAGACGGATCACCCGGCAGGCCAGCACCATGCCCGGCTCCAGGTTTTCCAGGAAATAGGACATGGCGTTTTCCTGGGCCTCCCTGCGGCTGAGAAGGGCAAAGGGCGCTCCTTTTTCGTCGGCCTGTATGGATTTTACCGTAAAGCAGGTTGGCTTTCCAACCCTTGATAAAACTGAAATATCCCGCTCCGATCCGCTGATCCAGGGTGCTACGGCCTCCTGGCGGGCCATCTGGGCCTCCACGCCGCCAAGCGTAAAGAAGAGCGTGTGATCGGCGCCGCACCGCTGGGGGGCGCCCTCTAAAATCTCCCCGGTCTCCAAGGCGTTTTTCAGGTCGGGAAAGGCGTATGCAGGGGAGGGGTTCAGGCCCTCCGGCAAAAAAAGACGGTTTTCCGGCATGTGTCATCCATCCTATCCGCCGCGGTGTGCGGCATTTCCATATCATATAAAATACTATATGCAAAGGACATGACAGGAGGAACCTATGGACCTGCGGATACATGATAAAGTGGAACTGAAAAAGACCCATCCCTGCGGCAGTACCCAGTGGGAGATCCTGCGGGTGGGAATGGACATCAAGCTGAAGTGCCTGGGCTGCGGCCATGAGTTGATGCTGCCAAGGGCCAAGGTGGAGAAGTGGATTCGGAAAATCCGGACAGAGGAGGAGAGAAAATGAACGGGAAGCTGAAACGGGCCTTGGCTATGGCCCTGGTGGCAGTGCTGGTTTTGGCCATGCTGGCGTCTATTGTTACGCCCCTGATCGGATAAGGCTTTATTGGGAGGGGAGCCGCGTCTTTTTAAGACGCGGCTCCTTTTTTGCGACTGCTTTTACGGAGGGCCTGCCCTATAATAGGGGCATCTGCCGGGCTGCAGACAGCGGGAAGGGGGAACGCCATGACGGTGGTGTACATAGACAGCGTCTTTTTTTTGAATACCCTGATGGACTACCTTCTGGTACTCTCCGCAGGGCGGCTGGCAGGGATTCCCCTCCGGCGGGGCCGGTACATGCTGGCGGCCCTGGCGGGCGGGGCCTACGCGGCGGCAGTTTTCCTGCCGGGACTGGGGTTTCTGGCAGCCGGGCCGGTAAAGCTGGCGGCCGGCGTACTCCTTTCTCTGATTGCCTTTGGCGGCGAGGCGCATTTTTTCCGTCTGACCCTGCTGCTGTTTTCCGTCTCCTGCGCTATGGCAGGCTGTGTGCTGGCGCTGGGATTGGTAACCGGAAACCAGGTTCCGGCGGAAAGGGGTATCTTCTATACGGATATCAGCGCCGGAATTCTGCTGGCCGCCGCAGGGGGCGCTTATCTGGTGCTGGCGGTGGTTTTCCGGGCGGCGGCAAAGCACGGGCTGCAGGGGGAACTGGTTCCGGTCCGGGTCTGCGTTTCAGGTAAGACAGCGGGGCTGACGGCGCTTTTGGATACCGGCAGCGGCCTGCGGGAGCCCTCCAACGGGCGGCCTGTCCTGGTGACAGCCCCAGGCGCGCTGGACGGATTGCTGTCCCGGGAGGCCCGGGCAGTGCTGACGCCGGAGGGGCTGGCGTCTCCAGCGGATCTGCTGGAACCGCTGCGGCAGATTGCGCCGGAACTGCGGCCAAGGCTCCTGCCGTACCGGGCTGTAGGGACTGCCCAGGGGCTGCTGCTGGCCATCCGCATGGACTGGGCGGAAATAGCCGGGGAGCGCTGTCCCGGCCTGACGGCTGCGCTGTCGCCCACGGCTTTGGGAAATGGATACACGGCCCTCTGGGGCGGCGAGATTGGAAAGGGAGGACGGCATGAAACAGTTACGGGAACGCCTCTGGCAGCTGCTGGAGCGGCTGGGCCTGGGAGGGACGGAGGAACTCCATTACATTGGCGGCAGCGACACGCTGCCACCGCCTCTGACACGGGAGCGGGAAGGGGAACTGCTGGGACGGCTGGAGGACGAAGAGGCCCGGAAAGAGTTGATTGAACATAATCTGCGGCTGGTGGTGTATATTGCCCGCCGGTTTGAGAATACCGGCATCAACATTGAGGACTTGATTTCCATCGGTACCATCGGCCTCATCAAGGCGGTGGGGACCTACCGGGTGGATAAGAATATCAAGCTGGCTACCTATGCCTCTCGCTGCATTGAAAACGAGATCCTCATGTACCTCCGGAAGAACGCCAACCGGAAGGGGGAGGTCTCCTTTGACGAGCCGCTGAACACAGACTGGGACGGCAACGAACTGCTGCTCTCCGATGTGCTGGGCACCGACGAGGATACGGTGATGCGGCCCATTGAGGAGGACGTGGAACGGAACCTGCTTGCTGCGGCCATCAACATGCTCTCTCCCCGGGAGAAGCAGATCATCACCCTGCGTTTTGGCCTAGGCGGCGGCCGGGAGCAGACGCAAAAAGAGGTGGCGGATCAGCTTGGCATCTCCCAAAGTTACATTTCCCGGCTGGAAAAGCGGATAATTTCCCGGCTGAAAAAAGAAATTCTCCGTCTCTCATAAAAAAATCGCGGATTTTGGAGAAAAATTTGAAAATTCTTCTTGCCTTTTTCAGAATTATCTGCTATGATACCAGTTGTGCCTGCAGAAGGCAGGAGAATACACGACAGCAGGGAGGTGCAGCGGATGGCAAAGTGCGAGTTCTGCGACAAGGGCGTGACCTTCGGCATCAAGGTTTCCCACTCTCACCGGCGTTCCAATCGTTCTTGGAAGCCCAATGTGAAGCGGGTGAAGGCGATCGTCAACGGTTCCCCCCGCCATGTGTATGTTTGTACCCGGTGTATGCGCTCCGGTAAGGTCACCAGAGCGGTTTAAAAGGTTTTCCTCAGAGGGGAGAATCACTACCTATGGGCAGACAAGATCCCGGACTTAGGTCCGGGATTTCCTTTTTTGTATGTCAAAGCCTCCGGCTAAGCCGAAGGCTTGAACAGGCCCTTTTAGGGCCTGAACCGGCAAGCGGCTCAAGACACATGGAATATCTTTTGCCTGCATCTTGTTCTCCGATGCCCGTAAACGGGCAAATCATCTTCTGTATGAGACTTTTGCGTATCTGCCACCCGGTAAGTTGTCAACTCGCTTTGCTCGCGGCTTTTTGCTAAAGCATACAAAAGGAACCCACCAGCTATTTGGCGGTTCTTTCTACCCAAAAGAAAACCACCGACTGTGCCGGTGGTTATGGTTTCACCAGGGCCTGTTACGGCTTTGCGGTCAGATATGCCCTGTTTCAGGCGCAGGCCTAGGCGGCTCCCGGGCCCGCAGATGTTTTTAATATCGGCCATCAAAGTATGTGAGCCATCCAAAAGTTCAAGAAGAATAAGGAATATAAATGATCCCGGGTTTAATTAACCCGGGATCATTTATCATTAGATAAATTCGAGAGTGTATTGGATGGAGAGAAACAGAATGGCAGCCAATAGGACTTTGGCCCCTATGCGTTCCCATAGAGAACAGTGGGATGGATTTGACTCCACGGGGCCCCCGCCGGAGCCCGGCGGATCCGGTGGGGAGAGGAGGAACAAAGGAATGAAGCGCAGTTTTCGCCGCAAGGCGGAAACGGAGTGAAATGGATTTGATTCCGACGACGATTACGGGAGCAGCGGACGATCGGCCTTCAGATGGAAACGCCGGGTCTGATCCTCCAGCAGGCGGACCTGCTGGAACAGTTCCGCGCTGACTGCCGCCGCCTCCTGGCTGCTGGCAGAATTCATCTGCACCACCGAGGAAATCTGGCCGATACCCTCCGTTACCTGGGCAATGGACTCTGCCTCGCCCTCCACCGCTTTGGCAATGCCGCTGATATCCTCGTTGGAACGGGTGACCAGCTGGAGCGTCTCCTGCAGGGTGATGGAGACCTCTCCCACAATGTGACTGCCCCGGGTGGTAGCTTGGACAGAGTTTTCAATCAGTTCCTTAGTGGCCTTGGCAGCCTGATCGGACTGTGCCGCCAGGCTGCGGACCTCATCAGCTACCACGGCGAAACCCTTGCCGGCGGCGCCGGCCCGGGCGGCTTCCACGGCAGCATTCAGCGCCAGGATGTTGGTCTGGAAGGCGATGTTTTCAATGGTGGCAATGATATTACGGATCTGCTGGGAGGACTGGGTGATATCCTCCATGGCAGTGATCATACTCTGCATCTGATCGCCGCTGAGGGTTACGTGCTCACCGGTGAGTTGGGCATTCTTCTGGGCGCTGGAGGCGGCAGAGACATTTTCCTTGGCGCTCTGGGTGAGTTGATCCAGGGTAGCGTACATCTCCTCCACGGAACTGGCCTGCTCCGTAGCGCCCTGGGCCAGGCTCTGGGAACTGTTGGAGAGCTGCTCCGCATTGCCGGAGATCCGGCCCTGCACAAGGATGATCTCCCCCAGGGCGGAGGACATGGTGGCCGTAAAGCGGTTGATGGACTCCTCAATAGACTGGAAATCACCGATGAAGGGGGTGCTGGTAGACACATCGAAGTTTCCCTGGGACAACTGGCCCATGATGCGGTTGATGTCCATCACATAGTCGCGGATTAGATCCGTGGACTGCTTCAGGGAACCGGCCAAATCGCCCAGTTCGTCTTCCGCCTGATAGTTGAGATCCAGATCCAGATGCCCTTCGTGAAGGGGCCGGCTGCTCTCGGTGATTTGCAGGATGGGCCGGATAACCCGCCGCAGGACAAACCGTACCAAACTCAGCAGGCACATCAACGCCAGCACCAGGCAGAAGGTGGTGGTCAAATGCATGATGGTAAGGGTACGATCCATCTTCTCCAGGGTCTCTTCCTTCAGGGTGTTGCTCCGTTCAACCACCTGATCCAGCTTTCCGACCAAAGTGACCAGATTGGTCTGGATGGTGTTCTGATAATATGTATAAGCGGCCTGCGGATCGCTCTTCAGCAGATCCAGCACGTAGGTAGCCGACTCGTGGAGTTCCTGGTGAAGGGACATCATGTCGCTCCGCAGGGTCATAATGGAGGAATCCTCCGTTCCCGCCGTGCCGTAGAGCCACTGGCCCAGGATGCAGGCGGTGTAGTCCAGGCTGCCGGTGAATTCCTTGCCGTCGTAGAGGGCATTGCTGAGGTTGGTCACCCATTTGTAATGGGCGGTCTCCGCCATCTGGGCCCGATCCAGAACGGCATTGATTTCTTGGCTGCTGTTTTCAATGCGCTGGATACGGAACACATTCCAGCTGGTCACCAGGCTGAACAGCAGTACAGAGGCTAGGGTTGCCGCCACGCGGATACCCACCGCTTTTTTGATGCTTTTACGCATATAGATATGTCCTCGCTTTCCTTACATTCTATATTACATACTATACAGCAATCCCGGCTGTCTGGCAAGGATAAAATGTGCTTTTCTGGGACTGTTTTTATAAAACCCTTTCCTGTGGAAGCGCAGAAACCCCGCCGGTTTCCCCGATTTTTCCTCACCAGGGAAAAAATGGATCCTTTGGGAAAGAAAATGGGTGGTTTTCTCCCAAAAACTTCTCTAAGGCGGCGCCGCAGGGCAGATTTTCCTCCTTACCGGAAAAGGAGGAAGAAAGTTCTTGCAAAACCCCCTGGGTCTGTTATAATAGAGCACAGGTTCAAAATCCGCATACACAGCCTTGGGGCCGCTTTCTTGGATGAGGTGCCGGCGTTCCGAAAAAACGGGGCACGCCGGGTTTCCCAGGGAAAGGGCGGTATTCCGTTCCCGGCGGCTTTGTATACGGGCCCTTATTTTTGAATCCACAAAAGGAAAAGGAGTTTTTGTATGGAATCCATTCTGATGATGGTAATTGTGATCGGTGTGTTTTACTTCATTCTGATCCGGCCGGAAAACAAGAGGAAAAAGCAAGCCCAGGAAATGCGGGACAGCGTCAAGAAGGGGGATACCATCACCACCATCGGCGGCATCATTGGCCGCGTGGTGTTTGTGACCGGCAATACGATTGTGATTGAAACCAGCGAGGATCGGGTCCGCATGGAACTGGCCAAGTGGGCCATCTCCACCACCGGTGTCCAGATCAACGAGCAGCCGGACAATGCCAAGAAGAAAAAAGAGGACGAGGAAGTTTCCGGTGAAATTCCTGCCCCTGAAAACAAAGAGGACAAGTGACCCCATCATAAAACCCCGCTCCCTTGGAATATGTTCTTTCAGGATCATATTCCAAGGGAGGTTTTTTTATGGCAAAAGGGAAGAAGAAGGCGCGGCCGCCTTGGCTGCCGGCATTGGAGGGATTGGGGGTGTCTCTGGGTACCTATCTCCTGGGCCAGCTGCTGGTGACGCTGCTGGTGGTGCGGGGGAGCCTCTCTGAGGGAGGGCTGTTTCCGGCGGTGGCGGCGTTGTGCGTGCTGTCGGCTTTCTGCGGCGGGCTGCTGTGCGCCCGGCGGCCCTTGTGGGGGATGCTGCCCAGCGCCATGCTCCCGGCGGCCCTCTTCGCTGTTGTCCTGCTGGGAGTGGGCCTGCTTTGCTGGGAGGGCATTGCCTGGACGGGCCGGGGCGGCGCACTGCTGCTGTGCGCCCTGGCCGGCGGCCTGCTGGCAGGCCTGCTTTCCGCAGCCGGGAAGCGGAGAGGGAAGGGGAGGCGCCGGACCAGGCCTTTGTGAGATTTCACAAAATAGCAGGGACCTGCGGCTTTTCCCGCAGCGGCCCTTGACTTTTGGGCTGGATGGGGATTTGGGCAGATATGGGGCGGCGGTTTTGAAACGGCACCAGATATTGGAGGCTGGCCGCCGCTCCGGTTTTTCTATTTTATTGGTTTACATAATATGGTTTACATAATATTTATACATAACTGACAAAAACGCGTTTTCTTTGTGAAATTCCTTGATCATTTTGTCAAATTGCATTATAGTAGAACAAAGGGTTACGTTAACCGGCTCCCTCCCTAAAGGGAATGGGCTGCCGGCACCCGTTTCTGCCTGTTTGGGAAAAGCTGTTTTTCCGGCGGCCGAAATCTATCCCCGCCTATTTTTCCCCAAGGATACTAAACCGCCCCGTTCCCTCATAGGATGGAACGAGGTGAGGCGGTTTGATCGGGAAAAGGCAAGCAGAGGGGGGGCGGCTGTCCGGCCTGCTGCTGTTGGCATTGTTTTTTTTAGCTGGCGTTATTTTGGGACAGGTCCTGTCTGGCCGGGTGCCCGACGGTGCAGGCAGTGAACTTGGGCGGTATCTTTCCGGCTATGTCCGGCTGGAGGAGGGGCAGGCCGGTTCCCCGGCGCTGACGGCGGCGGTTCTGTATTTCCGCTATCCGCTGCTGGCTTTTTTCCTGGGGTTCACCTCCCTGGGGGTGGCATTGCTGCCCTGCCTGACGGTGGCCTGCGGCTTTTTCCTGTCTTTTTCCGTGTGCTGCTTTACGGCGGCTTTTGGGCCGGATGGGGTGCTGCTGGCCTTGGCGGTGTTCGGCATCCGGTGCATGGTGACGCTGCCCTGTTATTTTTTGCTGGCAGTGCCCTCCTGGAGCGCCAGCGCGGCGCTTGCCAGTCTCTCCTTTGGGTGGGGGCGGCGGACGCCGCCAGCGGTCTATGGCAGGCCTTTCTGGCTCCGTCTGGGGGGCTGCGCCGCTACGCTGCTGGTGGGGATGTGGGCGGAACTGTACCTTTCGCCGTGGTTCCTGCAGCTGGTGCTGGAGAGAATTTTCCCATAACCCATAAGATGAAGGATGCCGGGAACGGATCCCCGTTCCTGATTCCGACTGTTTCACATAGTCTACATATCAAACAGAGAGAAAAGGAAAGGGGGGCGGCTGTTCTGACGGAACACAATATCGCCCATTTTGGTACATATTTGACGGAGGAGCGGTGCGCATCCCGGAACACCGTCGTCTCTTACCTGCGGGATATTACCCAGTTTTCGGAGTACCTGCAAAGCTTCCACGGCTGCGGCCTGCGGGCGGCCACTGCAGAGATGGTTCAGGGCTGCATGAACTGGATGCAGGGCCGGGGCAAGTCCGCCGCATCCATCACCCGGTTTTTGGCGGCGGTAAAATCCTTTTATACTTACCTGCTGTCTGCCGGGGAGGTAGCGGAGAACCCGGCCAAGGGGCTGTCCGCCACCCGAATGGAGCGGAAATACCCGGAAATCCTCACCAGCAGGGAGGTGGAACTCTTCCTGGAGCAGCCCCAGTGTGTGGATGCCAAGGGGTTCCGGGATCACGCCATGCTGGAACTGCTGTATGCCACAGGTATCCGGGTCAGTGAACTGATCTCCATGGATTTGAATGATTTGAACCTTCCTGCCGGGTTTATCCGCTGCCGGAGCAAGGGGAAGGAGCGGATTATCCCCCTGTACCGAACCGCCGTAAAGGCCCTGCAGGACTATGTGCGGAGCATCCGCCCGCAGTTGATTGCGGACGGCGGAGAAGAGGCCCTGTTTGTCAACATGAGCGGTGAGCGGATGAGCCGGCAGGGGTTTTGGAAGATTATCAAGCACTACCAGGAGACGGCAGGCATCGAAAAGGACATTACCCCCCACACGCTCCGCCACTCCTTTGCCGCCCATCTGCTGGAAAACGGGGCGGATCTGCGGTCCATCCAGGAGATGCTGGGCCACGCGGATATTTCCTCCACGCAGATATATACCCATGTGGTCCGGAACCAGCTGAAGGATGTCTATCAAAAAGCCCATCCCAGGGCGTGAAACGGCCGGAGCGGCGAAACTGCGCCGGCCGTTTTCGCACCCCTTGCTCCCTGAAGCAGGGGGCTTTTTTGCTGAATAAGCATTTTTTGTCCTGGGCTTCCGGTTTTTCCGGTTGCGTATCGGAATGAAATTTGCTATACTGTTACGGAATGTGAAAGGAGGGGGGAGGTTCCATGCGAATATTAGGCATCGATCCCGGCTATGCCACCATCGGTTTCGGCCTGGTGGAAGCCCAGCGGGCGCAGGTCTGTATGGTGACCTACGGGGCCATCACTACCCCTGCAGGCCTGCCCCTCTCCAAACGGCTCTATCAAATTGGGACGGATATGGAGGAACTGATTTTCCAGCTGAAACCGGATGAAATCGCCGTGGAAGAACTGTTCTTCAATACCAACATCACCACCGGCATCGCCGTGGCCCATGGCCGGGGCGTTTTGCTGTATGCGGCAGAGAAGTGCGGCGTCCCCCTTCACGAGTACACCCCCTCCCAGGTAAAACTGGCGGTGACAGGCTATGGCAAGGCGGAGAAGCGGCAGATGATGGAGATGACAAAACGCCTGTTAAAGCTGAAAGCTGTCCCCCGGCCAGACGATGCCGCCGACGCCCTGGCCTTGGCTATCTGCCACGCAAGGAGTTTCACTTCACGGCTTCCACAGGCCAGTGGCGTCCGTGAAACCGTTTAAGGAGGAAGGGTATGTTCTACTATCTGAACGGGACGGTGGCGGAGATCCTGCCCTATCTGGCGGTGATCGACTGCGGCGGCGTAGGCTATGCCTGCCGGACCACCAATACCACCCTGGCGTCTTTGAAAAAAGGGAAGCCTGGAAAGCTGTATACATATCTAAATGTGGGGGAGGACATCTTTGAACTCTACGGATTCGCCACGCAGAATGAACTGAACAGCTTCAAGCTGCTGCTGGGCGTCTCCGGCGTCGGGCCCAAGGCGGCGCTGTCTATCCTGTCGGCCGGTACGCCGGAATCCCTGGCTATGGCTATTGTCACAGGGGATGAAAAGACCCTGACGGCGGCCCAGGGCGTGGGGAAAAAGATTGCGCAGCGCATTATATTGGAATTAAAGGACAAAATGTCGAATGAAACTGCTGCCAGCCTGGATTTTTCCGGTGGAAAGGGTGCGTCTGCCCCGGCGGTCTTCTCCAACAAGGCCACCGACGCTGCCCAGGCGCTGGCAGTGCTGGGCTACTCCAGCCAGGAGGTTTCCCAGGCGCTTCGCGGGATTGATATGGAGAACCTGCCGCTGGAGGAGATTATCCGGCAGAGCCTGAAAAAAATGGTAAAGGGGTAACGGTTATGGCAAAATATGAACGGTATTTCCAGGGGGATTTTGATACGGTTCTGGAGCGTATCCACAACGGGATCCTCTCCGGCAGTTTTTCTGCTTCCTATGAGGATGGCAGCGATTTTGCCGGTGGCGGGGCCCGGTGCGCCGTTCGGGTGTATGAGCGGTACAGCGCCATGGGAGGGAACCGGGTCAGTTTAAATGTGATGCTGACAGGCGTAGGGGAGGAGTTGTTCCTCTCCGCCATTACCTCCGGTGGGAGCCAGGCCATGTTTTTCAAGATCAATACCTTTGGTGAAGAGGCTTTTCTCGACTGCCTGCGGGAAATTGCAGAACAGGCTTGATTTCATTTGGTAAGTGCTTTTGCTTTACAGTAGTTTTGCCCCAATTATTAAGAGGATTTGCAGCGCTTTGCGCTGTCCGGAAGGAGGGGGGACGGGAAATTGAGTATTGACTTTGGAAACGACATCTATGAAGAGCCCATTGTGGCCAAGACTTTCCTCCAGGAGGATGCCCAGGAGGGTTCCCTCCGGCCCAGGACCCTGCGGGAGTACATCGGCCAGGAGAAGGCCAAGGAGAACCTCTCCATTTTTATTGAAGCCGCCAAGCGCAGGGAGGAGGCCCTGGATCATACCTTGCTCCACGGCCCTCCGGGCCTTGGCAAGACCACCCTGGCGGGGATCATCGCCCAGGAGATGGGCGTCAATATCCGGATCACCTCCGGCCCCGCCATTGAAAAGCAGGGGGATTTGGCGGCGCTTCTGACGAACCTGAACGAAGGCGACATTTTGTTTGTGGATGAAATCCACCGGCTGAACCGGCAGGTGGAAGAAATCCTGTACCCTGCCATGGAGGACTACGCTTTGGACATCATTGTGGGGAAGGGGCCCTCCGCCAATTCCATCCGGCTGGATCTGCCCAAGTTCACCCTGGTTGGTGCCACGACCCGGGCCGGGCAACTCTCCGCCCCTCTGCGGGATCGTTTTGGCGTAACGCTGCGGTTGGAGTTGTATACCCCGGAGGAACTGGCAAGGATTGTTACCCGATCTGCGGAGATCCTGCAAGTGGAAATTGTGCCGGAGGGCGCCTATGAAATTGCCCGGCGGAGCCGGGGGACCCCACGGATCGCCAACCGGATGCTCCGCCGGGTGCGGGATTTTGCCCAGGTACGGGCGGACGGCGTGATCATGAAGGATGTAGCGGATCAGGCCCTCTGTGCCCTGGAGGTGGATTATCTGGGCCTGGACGCTGTGGACCGCCGGATGCTGAACGCTGTTATTGACAACTACGGGGGAGGCCCTGTAGGCCTGGAAACTCTGGCGGCCACCATCGGCGAGGAGGCTGTGACCTTGGAGGATGTGTATGAACCCTATTTGATGCAGCTGGGTTTTCTGACCCGGACGCCCAGGGGCCGCTGCGTCACCCAGAAAGCCTACCGACACCTCCACCGGGATATCCCCGGCGGGGAGGATGCCAAGGGCCTGATGGAGCAGCTTACCTTATAATATATATCATCATGAAGGCGGACAGACGGCCTTTGGGAACCGTTTTCGGATAAAAGAAGAAAGGGATTGGATAAGATGGGTAAATTGTTTGGAACCGATGGCATCCGTGGTGTAGTCGGGGAGAATTTGACAGCAGAAATGGCGTTCCGTGTTGGGCAGGCGGTAGCCTCTGCCCTGGAAGAGGAGATTGGCCGCCGGCCGGTAGTGGTCCTGGGAAAGGACACCCGCGTATCCTCCGATATGCTGGAATCCGCCCTGATGGCCGGTATCTGTGATATGGGCGGCGATGTGAAACCTGTAGGCACCATTCCCACCCCCGCCGTCGCCTATCTGGCCCGGCAGGAGCGGGCGGATGCGGGCATTGTCATCTCCGCCTCCCACAATCCCTATGAACATAACGGCATCAAGGTCTTTAGCGGCCAGGGCTACAAGCTCTCCGACGAAATGGAGGAGAGGATTGAGGAAAAGATCCTCTCCGAGGCCCCGATGAAGCACCGGACCCGGGAGCGGATTGGCCGCCGGTACCACGGTATGCGCCAGCTGAAACGGGACTACATCGATTTTGCCGCCTCCACGATTGAATCCGATCTGGCGGGCCTGAAAATTCTGGCGGACTGCGCTAACGGCGCAGCCAGCGCCACCGCCCCGGAACTCTTTGGCCGGTTCAAGGCCAGGACGGACTTCATCAGCCGGGATCCGGACGGCCTGAACATCAATAACCGCTGCGGCTCCACCCATATGGAAGACCTTTCCTCCGCCGTCGTTAAGGGCGGGTACGATATCGGCGTTGCCTTTGACGGCGACGCGGATCGCTGCCTGTTGGTGGATGAGCAGGGGGGCGTCATCGACGGCGATAAGGTGATGGCCGTCTGCGCCCTGGACATGAAGCGGCGGGGCCAGCTGAATGGGAATACCGTAGTGGCTACCGTTATGAGCAACCTGGGGCTCCACGAGTTCTGCAAAAACAACGGCATTGATCTGGTCTGCACTGCCGTAGGCGATCGGAACGTTCTGGAGGAGATGCTCCGCCGGGACTACCGGATTGGCGGCGAGCAGTCTGGCCATACAATTTTCACCGGCCTGGAGACCACAGGTGACGGGCAGGTGACGGCCCTCCAGTTTTTGCAGGTGCTGGCCCGGTCCGGGAAGAAGGCCAGCCAGCTGGCCGCTATCTGCCCCTCTTATCCCCAAGTGCTGATCAATGTGGAGGTCCCCCACAGCGGCGGTGTGAAGGAGCGGATTATGGAGTCCCGGGAACTGGCAGATGCTGTGGAGAGGGAAGAGGGGATTTTGGGGGAAGGAGGCCGCGTTTTGGTGCGGTCCTCCGGAACCGAGGCCCTAATCCGGGTCATGGTGGAGGCAAAAACCGGGCAAATTGCCCAAGAGACGGCGGAACGGCTGGTGAATTTGATAAAATGTTTGAATTTTGCATAAAAATCCTTGGCAAAACTGATAAACCCCTTGACAATTCCATCCAGAGACAGGTATAATGACCTATGTACAATTCTACCGAGCAGACCCGGTTCCCTCCGGACCGGCTGGGAGATGAAGAATTATGCCGTTTGGCGGCCAAAGGGGACCGTCTGGCGGAGGAGATTCTGGTCACCCGATATAACCGTCTGGTCCGCAGCTGCGCCCGCCCTTTCTTTCTGGCGGGGGGCGACAGCGAGGATTTGACCCAGGAGGGCATGGTGGGCCTTATCAAAGCCGTCCGGGAATACGACGCCTCCAAGGAGGCATCCTTCCGGACCTTCGCGGAAATCTGCATTCGCAGCCGGCTGTACTCCGTTCTCCGCGCGGCCGCGCGGGATAAGCATGTACCGCTTAATCAGTCGGTTCCTTTGGATACACCCTTCTTTGACAGCAATTCCTACACCTCTGGTACCAGTAATTTGGCGCGGCGGGACCCTGAAGATGATCTCATCGACAGGGAGCATACGGCAGCCCTCTTATCCGGTGTCCGGAAACAGTTGTCCGAATTTGAAGCGAAGATCATGGGGTACTATTTAGACGGGCTTTCCTGCAGGGAGATTGCCGAGACGGTAGGCAAACCTTTGAAGTCCGTGGACAACGCCGTGCAGCGTATCCGGCGCAAAGTGGCACGGCAGTTACTTTCCGGCGATGTCAGCGAGAGCTGAACGCAAATATATTTTTCTATTTCAAAGAGAGGGTAAACAACATGTACGAAGACAAGACTTTAGTATGCAAAGAATGCGGCCAGGAGTTCGTGTTCACCGCCGGTGAGCAGGAGTTTTATGCTGAGCGCGGCTTCCAGAATGAGCCCCAGCGCTGCAAGACCTGCCGCGACGCCCGCAAGAACGCCGCCCGTGGTCCCCGGGAGTATTTCACGGCTGTCTGCGCCGCCTGCGGCGGCGAGGCCCGTGTGCCCTTCGAGCCCAAGAGCGACCGGCCTGTCTATTGCAGCGAGTGCTTCGCTAAGATGCGCGAGCAGCAGAGATAAGTATTTGCTACGAAAAACAGCGTCCGCTATGCGGGCGCTGTTTTTGCGTTCGGCCAAAGGCAGAGGAGGTAGGGCAACTCGCGAAATTCCATACTTTTCTTGGATTTTCTATTGAATTCGTGCGGAGAATAGAGTATAATACTACTGTTCCGGCTATGATCATCCAGAAATCTGGCCTGCCGTGCAATGCTCCGCAGTTGCCGGAGTGTTTGATCTGATTTTTTCATTTGGAGGAAATATCCATGATTACCATTACAAAAGACACCATTATTGGCGATATTCTTGACGTGGCGCCCCAGACTGCGCCTATCTTCCTGTCCATCGGTATGCACTGCCTGGGCTGCCCCTCCTCCCGGGGCGAGACTGTGGAGGAAGCCTGCATGGTTCACGGCATTGACGTGGAGAAGCTGCTGGCCCTGGTGAACGAAGAGGCTAACAAGCAGGCCCAGTAACAAGTGCCCAAACAGGACGCATACGGGAATTTTTCCGTATGCGTCCTTCCATGGAATGGGGAGGGGAGCCTTTGGCAAAACGATTGGAACTGGCGCCCAGGCTGGCACTGCTGGCCTCCTGGGTTCCTCCGGGCGCACATCTGGCCGATGTGGGCACGGATCACGGGCATCTCCCTGTGTGGCTGGCCCTCCATGGAAGAATTGCCTCCGCTGTTGCCAGTGATCTCCGGACAGGGCCTCTTGATCGGGCCCGTTTGGCAGGAAAAACATATGGTGTAAAGGGAATCGACTTCCGCCTGTGCGACGGCCTTTCTGCTGTGGCACCCCAGGAATGTGACACCGTGGTAATTGCCGGAATGGGAGGGGAGAACATCGCCGCCATCCTCTCCGGCGCGCCCTGGACAGCAGACGGGCGCCATACGCTGCTCCTCCAGCCCCAGAGCAGGGAGGAGGTCCTCCGCCGCTTCCTGATGGAGCACGGCTATGCCGTCCGCCGGGAAGCCTTGGTGGAGGATCGGGGGATCCTGTACCCCTGTATGGAGGCCGTGGCGGGGAAAATGGCCCTTTCGCCGGGCCAATTGTGGGGAGGGGCGGCATTGCTGCATGATCCTTTAGGCAGCCGTTACATGATCGAAAAAATCCTCCGCCTGCAAACCGCCGTGGCAGGTCTCAACCGGGCCGGCGGGGCGGAAAACCAGAAAAAAGCGGACGCGCTGCGGGATATTTTAACCGGGCTGCTGTCCCTGAGAGAGGAGTGGCGCCATGCCAACTGTCCGTGATTTGGAGGGGGCCCTTTACCAGCTGGCTCCCAAGCATCTGGCAGTGGAATGGGACAACGTGGGCCATCTGCTGGGAGATCCGGATCAGGAGGTCTCCCGGGTATTGATGGCGTTGGACATTACAGAGGCTGTGGCTGCTGAGGCCGCCGCTAAAGGCTGCCAACTGATTGTGGCCCATCATCCAGTGATGAACTGCAAATGGCAGCAGGTGCAGACCGTCCGGGACGATACACCCCAGGGGCATTTGCTGTTAAGCCTCCTGCGGAACCGGATTTCCGCCATCTGTATGCACACCAATCTGGACGCCGCGGAAGGCGGTGTCAACGATGCCTTGGCGGAAGCCCTGCGTTTGGAGGATCCTGGGCCATTTACCGACGATAAAATCGGCCGTTGTGGCCTGCTGCCGGAACCCCGGGATCTGCGGGAGTTTGTCCGCTTTGTGAGCCGTTGCCTTGGCTGCGGCGGCGTCCGGTACGCCTCCGCCGGGAGGCCTGTCCGCCAGGTGGCGGTGGGCGGCGGCGCCTGCGGGGACTATGCGGATGCGGCCATTGCCGCCGGATGCGACACCTTTGTTACTGCCGATCTCAGTTACCACCAGTTCCTGGACGCGGCAGGGAAGGGGATCAACCTGATTGACGCCGGGCATTTTCCCACAGAAGACCCGGTTTGCGGGCGGCTGGTATCCTATATTTCCCAGTGTTTCCCGGAAATTTCCGTTGAAAAATCCACCTCCCACCGGGAAGTGATTCAATACTACGTTGAAGGAGAGTAATCGCTATGTCTGGACATTCCAAGTGGCATAATATCCAAAAAACCAAAGGCGCGGCCGACGCCAAGCGCTCCGCTGCATTTACCAAAATCGCCCGCGAAATTATCGTGGCGGTGAAGGAGGGGGGGTCTGGCGATCCCAATAACAACTCCCGTCTGGCCACCGTCATCGCCAAGGCCAAAGCCGTCAATATGCCGAACGACAACATCAAGCGCACCATTGATAAGGCCTTGGGTTCCGGCAATACGGACAGCTACGAAGCTGTCACCTACGAGGGCTACGGCCCCGGTGGCGTGGCTGTCATTGTGGAAGCCCTGACGGATAACCGCCAGCGAACGGCTCCGGAAGTCCGCCATGCTTTTGACAAGTGCAACGGCAATCTGGGTGCGCAGGGCTGCGTTTCCTGGTCCTTCGATAAGAAGGGCGTGATTGTCATTGACAATGAGGAAGGGGAACTGGACGAGGATACCGTGATGATGGACGCGCTGGACGCTGGCGCGGCAGATTTTGAGGCCGACGGCCCGGCCCTGGAGATTACCTGCGATCCGGACGCCTTCAACGATGTGGTGAAGGCCTTGGAGGCGAAGGGGTATGTGTTTGTCAACGCTGATATTGAGATGGTGCCCCAGAATTACATCCAGCTTTCCGGCGAGGGTGATCTGAAGAATATGCAGAAACTCATCGACATGCTGGAGGACAATGACGACGTACAGAACGTCTGGCACAACTGGGATAACGGCTGAGGAAAATAGGGTTCCCGCTGCTGGCGGGAACCCTATTTCTGCCGGAAGGCCTTTTTGGCAGGTTGAGGCAGAGTCCTTTTTTCCATATCTCCAAATATAAATTAAACAAAACTAAAGTTTTGTTTAATTCTATGGAGCGTTTGACCCTGCGGGGAACAGGGAAGGCCCCGGCCGCGTATTCCGCAGCTGGGGCCATAGGCCGAGCAAGACTATAAGCCGGGTTCTGTATTTGACAGCCATCTATCTAGGCGTACCGTTGCCGGTACGCTCAAGCCACCCCGGGAGCGGCCGGGCCAGCCTACATGCCCCCATTCCGGTGTTGCTCCGGATAGAGTTTACAGCGACGGGCAGTTCCCAGCCGTCGGGTGCGCTCTTACCGCACCTTTCCACCCTTACCCTCACCGGCGCAAGCTTCATATCCTCCGCACTGCCGCAAGCGGCAGCGCGAACGTATTCCGCTGCGCCTCCTCCCCCCGCGAAAATTTTGTTTTCACCAGGGCCCCTTTGGCGGAGAAAACGGGCCCCCTTTCTGGGGAGGCTCCGGTATCCCTGAAAGGGGAGAACCAATGGAGGTTTTAAGAACCTTAGGCTTCCGCTTTTGCGGGAGATCCACGCCCTTTTTCAAGGGGGAAATCTATTGGGGATTGTACCTGTTTTCCCGGGAAAACAACGCTTTCGCGGGGAGAGGAGGGCGGTATATCTCTGTTGCACTTTTCCTCAGATCGCTCTGGGCGGGCGTTACCCGTTATCCTTGCCCTGTGGAGCCCGGACTTTCCTCATGGCCAGCCTTTCGGCTGGGCCACGCGGCTGCCTGTCTTACTCGTCAACATATTTTACTAAAAAACAAGGTGGTTTGTCAACCATTTCTCTCTTCCGGCAGCGGCTTTCTGATATATTGCAGAAATTCCTGCCGGACTGCGCCAATTGTTCGGAAGGCCTCCCGGGCCTGGTTCAGCGTCATGCCCCGGTTTTCATCGCTGGGCTCATCATCAGAGACGGTAAACACGTCGTTTTCCCAAAAGCACACCGGGCAGATATACGCTATTGCATCCTCTTTGGGAACGGGAAAAGTGAGATATCCACAGCAGGGGCAGGGGAATTTCCCTGGTTCCGGCTGCCTTTCCCCAGGGGAATCCTCGTTTTTTTCTCCTTGGACAGCCGTTGGGAGGAACAGGGCCTTTTTCCGCAGGGAAACGCTTCTTTGCTCCAATTCCAATAAAAACCGCTTCTTTTCTACGCCTCCGGCGTATCCTGTCAGACTGCCGTCTGCTCCCATCACCCGGTGGCAGGGGATCAGGATGGAGATAGGATTACGGCCTACTGCGTTGCCTGCCGCCCGGGGGGAGGTTCCCAGTGACGCCGCCAGTTCTCCGTAGGTAATGGTTTGGCCATAGGGAATTTCCAACAGCCGGTTCCAAACCACCTGTTGGAAAGCTGTCCCTTTAAGTGTAATAGGTAAATGGTTTACAGGGATTTGCCCTGCAAAATAGTGATCCAGCCACGCTGCCGCCTGTTGAAAGAGGGGAAGATTCGAGGCTTCCTCTGGGTGTGGAACTAATCCGGCGGCAAAATATTTCTGGTTTTCCAGCCAGAGCCCCGTCAGGCCCTCCCCATCGGAGGCCAGCGTCAGCTGCCCGACAGGAGAGGGGAGTGTTGTGATGTACATGAAGGACCTCCTATTTCATGACAGCCCGTCAATGGGTTTTCCCTTTGAAAAATTCTTATGGAGTGTGTCTTTTCCATTCATTCTATCATGAAAACACTTTTCTTACAATATGGATACGGCCCTGTTTGGCCAAGAGGGAAATCCGTTCAGGACAGCATAAAGAGGGATTCCTTTGGGCAGGGCTTGCCAGAGACAGGCACTATATGCTACAATCATATCAATAAAGAAACCGTTTGCCCCGGAAGGCAGACGGAGGGAGGGGATATTTTCATGCTGTTGGCCATTGATGTGGGCAATTCCAACACGTCCATCGGCGTATTTGACAAAACCGGGGAGCTGCGTTTCCTGGCCTCCCTGGATACGGACAGCCGGAAGACTGCCGACCAAATTAGTATCGATCTGATGAACCTCTTCACACTGTACGGCTTCCGTTATACGGATGTTACTGGGGCTATCCTGTGCAGCGTGGTGCCGCCGCTGAATTTCGCTATGGGCAAGGCGCTGGCAAAGCTGCTGGGCCGGCCGCCTATGGTGGTGGGCCCCGGCGTGAAAACCGGGCTGAACATCCGGCTTACGGTCCAGACCCAGGTGGGAGCCGACATTGTGGCAGACGCGGTTTCCGCCCTGGAGAAATTCAAGCCCCCCATTATCACCATTGATATGGGCACGGCCACCACCATTGGCGTGATTTCCCAGGGCCGCACCTATGAGGGGGGGCTATTGCTGCCCGGCGTCAACGTCTCCCTTGAAGCCTTGAGCCGCCGGGCAGCCCAGCTGCCGGACATCTCTTTGCAGCACCCAAAGGCCCTGATTGGGAAGAATACGGAGGACTGTATGCGATCCGGTATTGTCTACGGCACCGCCGGGATGCTGGATGGCATCATTAATCGGATCCGGGAGGAATTCCCCGGCCAGGAGGTCAGCGCAGTAGCCACTGGCGGAAACGCCCCGGTGATTGTCCGCTACTGTAAGAACCACATTGTCTACGACAAATACCTGCTGATGAACGGCCTTTGGACTATCTATCAGCGGAACAAATGAAAAGAGAGCGGCAAAGCCGCTCTCTTTTGCTGCCGTATGGCGCTTATTTCGCCAGGACCTTCTTCAGCTTGGCAAAACGGGGCAGGGAATCCTGTTTGGGCAGCTTGGGCTCGCCTTGGATCAGGGGCAGGGCATAGTCAATGAAGGGCTTCTCCACACCATTATGGGCGGCGTTGATCCACTCCAGAGGCACCTTCTTCTCCGTATTGGCCACATCCGTCAGGCCCAGAAGCTTGGTCTTGCAGACGTATTTCCCGTCCTCATAGGTCCGCTCAAAGCCCACCATCTTGTCGGTGATGCCGGCCACGGCGTTCTCCACAGCGGCCTTACCGGACATATAACTCTCCTCAATATCGGTCTCGGAGGCCAGATGGGCGCCGCAGCGCTGCAGCAGGCTTAACTCAATGCCCCGGACTTTGGCGCCGGTACGCTCCTTGATGACCTGGGCCAGCATTGCGGCCAGGCCGCCCAGCTGGGCATGGCCGAAGCCGTCGGTGGCAGAGGTTTTGGCCTCGGAGACGAAAGAGCCGTCGGCATAGTGGATACCCTCGGAGACAGCTACCATGCAGTTACCCTTCTCCTTGTAGATGCGTTCCACATCCTTCAGGAACGCGTCCATATCAAAGTCCACCTCAGGGAGGTAGATGAGATCGGGGCCTGCGCCGTATGCGCTGGCTAGGGAGGCGGCAGCGGTCAGCCAGCCGGCGTGGCGGCCCATGATCTCAATCACGCAGACCATGCCGGTATCATAAACACGGGCGTCTTGATAGACCTCCATGCAGGAGGTGGCAATATATTTGGCGGCAGAAGCGAAGCCGGGGCAGTGATCCGTGCCGAAGAGGTCGTTGTCAATGGTCTTAGGCACGCCCATAACCCGGCATTCATAGCCGGCCTTCTGCATATATTTGCTAATTTTGTTGCAGGTATCCATAGAATCGTTGCCGCCATTATAGAAGAAATAACGGACGTCATACTTCTTGAAGATCTCCAGAATCCGCTTGTAATCCGTGTCGTCCACATCCGGATCCGCCATCTTGTAGCGGCAGGAGCCCAGGGCAGAGGAGGGGGTGTACTTCAGCAGCGCCAGTTCGGCAGGATCCTCCTGGCCCATGTCAAACAGGCGGTCGTTCAGCACGCCTTTGATGCCGTGTTCCGCACCCAGGACACGGGTAATATTGGGGTTCTTCAACGCAGTGTCCACAACACCGTATACGCTGGCGTTGATTACGGAAGTGGGGCCGCCGGACTGGCCGACAATACAGGCACCTTTCAGTTCGCTCATAGGAATCATCCTCCTGAATAAAAAAGATTATTTTAACCGGCAGGCTGTGCCGGGGCGGCCTGCCAAATTATGACGTGTTTATCATATCATTGAAAAAAACAAATGTAAATACTTGCATTTTATTTTTTTTGTGATATGATTTGTGGTGAACATGTTTTTGCCTTTTTTGCCGGTTTTTTCCGGCTGCCGGCAGAGGGGGCGGGGCAAATAAAGTAAAGGAGTTGTTCATTATGCCACTGGTCACTACTACTGAGATGTTCAAGAAGGCTTACAGCGGCGGCTACGCCATCGGTGCCTTCAACGTCAACAACATGGAGATCGTGCAGGGCATTACCGAGGCCGCCAGAGAGGAGAAGGCCCCCCTGATCCTTCAGGTTTCCAAGGGCGCCCGGGCCTATGCCAACCACACCTACCTTGTCAAGCTGGTAGAGGCCGCCGTGATTGAGTGCCCGGAGATCCCCATCGCCCTGCACCTGGATCACGGTCCTGACTTTGAGACCTGCAAGTCCTGCATTGACGGCGGCTTCACCTCCGTCATGATCGACGCCAGTTCCAAGCCCTTCGCTGAGAACATCGAGATCACCAAGAAGGTTGTCGAGTACGCCCATGACCACGGCGTGGTTGTGGAAGCCGAGTTGGGCACCCTGGCCGGTGTGGAGGACGATGTGAAGGTTTCCGCCAAGGATTCCTCCTATACCCGTCCCGAAGAGGTGGAAGAGTTCGTTACTAAGACTGGCTGCGACTCCCTGGCCATTGCCGTCGGCACCAGCCACGGTGCCTATAAGTTCACTGCTGCCCAGTGCACCCGGAACGAGAAGGGTGAACTGGTTCCCCCGCCCCTGCGGTTCGATATTCTGGAAGAAGTATCCAAACGCCTGCCTGGGTTCCCCATCGTGCTCCACGGCTCCTCCAGCGTGCCCCAGGAGTATGTGCGGATGATCAACGGTAACGGCGGCAAGATGCCCGACGCTGTCGGTATTCCCGAGGAGCAGCTCCGCCAGGCCGCCCGCAGCGCCGTCTGCAAGATCAACATTGACTCCGACCTGCGCCTGGCCATGACCGGTACCATCCGGGCTTTCTTCAACGAGCATCCCGACAAGTTCGATCCCCGGGAGTATCTGAAGCCCGCCCGCGCCAACATTAAGGAACTGGTCCGCCACAAGCTGATCGACGTCTTGGGCTGCGACCACAAGGCGTAAGACTGCACATACAGCAATCTTGCCGTATATGCCCCGGGAGGCGCACAGCGCCTCCCGGGTTTTGTGTCTTTCCCGGCTCTTCCGCATAAGATGAAGGGAAGAGGAGGGGAGCTCCCATGCGTTTTTCTAAAAGCTATGACCGGCGGGCTGCGATCATGTATGCCCATCAGTGGGCCTATGGCCGGAACCCCCGGTTCTACGATTACGAGGATCTGGGAGGCGACTGTACAAACTTTGCCTCTCAGTGCATTTTTGCCGGCAGCGGCGTGATGAATTTCACCCCCGACTACGGCTGGTACTACATCGACTCCAATCAAAAAGCCCCTGCCTGGACCGGCGTACCTTATCTCTGGAACTTTCTGACCCGGAACAGGCCGTCCCCTGGACCGGTGGGGATCCCCTGTGAACTGGAGGATCTCCGTCCGGGTGATCTGATTCAGCTTTCTTTTAAGGGGGAGACCTTTCAGCACTCGCCGGTTGTGGTGTCCATTGGCAGAAATCCGGCTCCGGAAAACATCCTGATTGCTGCCCACAGCTATGATGCGGACAACCGGCCCCTTTCCACATATGAATACAAGGATATCCGGTTCCTCCATATGATCGGCGTTGTGCGGCCATAGAGGGGGAAACAGGGAATGGGCCGCTCTTTTGGGCGGCCCATTCTTTATAAATCCTTCTTTTTCCTTTGGTTTTTTATATGTGATAAGGGATTTGCCTTTGCAGCAATTCGAAGGGCTTCGTTGTCAATATGGGTATATATTTCTGTGGTATTTAAATGCTCGTGTCCCAAAACCTCCTGGACAGCCCGTACATCCACACCGTTTTGCAGCATGAGTGTTGCGGCGGTGTGGCGGAGTTTGTGGGAGGAATATTGGGTGGAGTCCAATCCAGCCTCTCCCAGCCGTTTTTTGACCATGGCATGGACCATGGACCGGCTGACCCGCTTGTTCTGGGAGGAGAGGAAGAGGGCCTGTTCATCCTGGCCTTTGATGGGACGCCGCATGGCCAGATACCGTTTTAAGGCGTCCTGACAGGCGTCGTTCAGGAAAATCATGCGGACTTTATTTCCTTTGCCCAGTACCCGCAGGGTCTCGCCCTGGATATCATGGAGGTTCAGACTGACTAACTCGGAGATCCGCAGGCCGCAATTGAGAAATAAGGTGAGGATACAGTAATCACGTTCCTGATTTTTCCCGTCCACAGATTCCAGGAGATTGACCGATTCCTCCAAAGTCAGAAATTTCGGCAGCGTTTTCATCAGTTTAGGAGAATCAATATCTTTGACAGGATTTTCACGAAGTTGGTGGGTCTTATTGGTCAGATAACCGTAAAAAGACCGAATAGTGGCAATTTTCCTGGCCCGGGACGCGGCGTTCAGGCCATATTCCGGGCTGCGGCTCTGCTGATTCAAAACCCGGTCCCGGCTGAGATAAGCCATGTAGCCGTAGATATCTGTCAGGGTCACACTGGCAGCAAAGTCCAGATCAATATCCAGGATACTGATTCCATCCAGCGGCAGCCCGGCCAGGGCCGGATCGCGGGTCTGCTTGAGATACCGGAAAAAGTTCCGCAGATCCAGGAAATATTCGTCAACCGTGCGTCTGGAGTGGGCTTTGATGGTTTCGTGGTACGCCAGGAAATCCCGCAGGATTGGCGGCGCTTCCGTTCGGTAATCTGTCATATCATTGATGTCAGGAGCCATATGGGCGGGGCTGCGAATGTACGCAGGGCCGGTGTTTGCGGCTTCCTGCGTACATACAGGCTGGATTGGCCTCCCCTGAATTGAACAAAATTTTTATTTTGTTCAATTATTTATATGGTCCCAAAACCTCCTCTCTTTAGATAGGCTCTTTGAAAATTCATAAAATCCGCCTCTGCGGGCCAAGCTATCTTTGCCTGCAGAACAGCGGCCAACGGGCCCGCTTGTCCCAGCCTGCCCGGATTCCTGCACCTGCGGACAGCGTGCCGCTGTCCGGATAACTTGTCAGAAACGGATGATGCGAATGAGTTTGATTCCCTGTACCAGTCAATGTGTCTACCAGTCCGACGGCGTATGTACGTTGGACAGCGCTGCGGCTGCCGGTGTGCCGTCCCTTGGCGGCGCCTGTGTCCATTTTATTCCTTCGGACGCAAAGCGGCTCGGATCGCCTCACCGATATTTCGAGCCGGCAGCAATGCGAGACCCGGGAAATCCCCCAGCTTCTCCAGCCGGTGGGCCGGAATCACACATTTCTTGAAGCCAAGCCGCCTGGCCTCGCTGACCCGCTGGGCCAGCTGGCTGACCGTCCGCAGTTCCCCCGTCAGGCCAACCTCCCCGATGGCTACCAGATCGCCAGGCACGGGCCTGTCCAGATAACTGGAAGCCAGGGCCACTACCGCCGCCAGATCGGCGGCGGGTTCGTCCAGCCAGAGGCCGCCGATGATATTCAGATAGGCGTCGCAGGCAGAGATCCGGAGCCCTCCCCGCTTTTCCAGGACTGCCAGCAGCATGGCTGACCGGTTGTAGTCGAACCCATTACTGGTACGACGGGGGTTCCCTCCTGCTGAGGTGACCACCAGGGCCTGGATTTCCGCCAGAACCGGCCGGACGCCCTCCATCACACAGGTGACACAGGTGCCGGGGGCGTCGTCCGGACGGCCGGAAAGCAACATCTCAGACGGGTTTTCCACCTGGGAAAGCCCCTCGTCCCGCATTTCAAAAACACCGATCTCATTTGTAGCGCCAAAGCGGTTTTTCGCAGCCCGCAAGATCCGGTAAGAGGTATGCTGATCCCCCTCAAAATACAAAACGCAGTCTACCATGTGCTCCAAGACCTTCGGCCCGGCGATGGATCCTTCTTTGTTTACATGGCCGATGACAAATACGGTAATCCCCTGCCCTTTTGCCAGCTGCATCAAGGCCATGGTGCAGTCCTTTACCTGGCTGACGCTGCCTGCCGGAGAATCCAGGGCGTCGTTGTATAGGGTCTGGATGGAGTCCACAATCAAAATGTCCGGCTGTTCTGCCGTCACGGACTCCAGCATACCCCCTAAGCTGGTTTCAGAGATCACATAGAGGCTGGCGCTTTCCACCCGCAGGCGTTTTGCCCGGAGTTTCAGCTGGTGCTCCGACTCCTCCCCGGATACATACAGCACCTTGGAGGATTCGCAGAGCCGGCTGCAAATTTGCAGCATCAAGGTGGATTTTCCGATCCCCGGTGCGCCGCCTACCAGCACCAGGGAACCCTTTACCGCACCGCCGCCCAATACCCGGTCCAGTTCCCTCATCCCGGTGGGGAACCGGATCTCTTCATCACTCTGTAAATCCGTAATCGGACATGCCTTACGGGCTGTGAAGTTTTTTTGCTTTCCAGATTTAAAGGCGCATTTCGGCGTTTCCGGCTGCTCTGTAATGGTGTTCCAAGCACCGCAGGCGGGGCACTTCCCCGCCCATTTTGGGGTTTCGTTCCCACAGGCGGTGCAGTAGAACAGTGTCTTTTGTTTCATCTGGCTTCCTCCGTACTTACGGAGCCTCCTCCCCTGCCAGCATACGAAGGTATCCGGCGGCGATGGCTGCCGCCAGCCGGGTCTGATAGGAGGGCTCCTGCAATTTGACGGCCTCTGAGGCGTTGGACAGGAACCCGCACTCCACGATCACCCCGGGGGCGTCAATATGTTTCATCAGATAAATAGTGGCCGGGATCGGCCGGGCCTGCTTTTCGTTTCCGGCGTTGACGGAGCCGTTCAGCGAGTCCTGAATCAGGTTTGCCAGTCCCTCCGCCCCATCTTGCCGGTTCCAGAAGGC
This sequence comes from uncultured Oscillibacter sp., assembly GCA_910584995.1. GTDB lineage: Bacteria > Bacillota > Clostridia > Oscillospirales > Oscillospiraceae > Oscillibacter. The sequence continues at coordinate 27,928 of CAJUDW010000029.1, forward strand.
CTGGGCTCCTTGGGTGGTTGGAGAGGACGGCAGGCTGTTTTGGTGGATGCTCAGAAGGACGGTGTTTTCCGTGCCGTTCACCAGTTCCACCCGGTTCCGGATATCCGAAGCCTTCTGGGCCCGGATGCTGCTGTCATCCGTGGCAACCGACACGTCCTCTGTGCGGATCATAACCGTCTTTTGCCCCGCAAAGCGCAGCAGATCCTGCAGGCGCAGGGCGACAGCCAGATTCAGGCCGCTTTCCTTTACGCCGGATGGCGAAACCGCACCGCCGTCCACACCCCCATGCCCTGCGTCAACCACCACTGTCACAGGTGTTTCCGCATAGACGGAAAAGGCCGGCACACCGGATCTCCCGCCGAACCACAGTACTGCGGCCAGTCCCGCCACAAAGCAGAAAAACAGGCCGGTTAACAGGAAAACACGTTTTTGTAAGACAAGAAACATCAGCGGCACCCCCTGAGAGGAGCCTATGCCTGCCTGCTTATCCATTATACCGGCTTTGTCCGATGAAAGCAACCGGAATTTCACTGTTCCCCCCTTTCCTGCTCCGGCATAGAATGGGGTGAGCGCGGCCAGGCCGCGCGGCTATACCGCAATATACTGCAAAAGAATGATAAGGAGGTTTTATCACGGATGGAAAAACCCAATCCCAACACAACACCCTGCGGCGTCGGCAAGGGCTGCCTGCCCGGCTGCTGCGCGCCGCTGGCGTTCCCGTATGTTCCTATTCAGGATAAGGATCCTGTCCGCTATAACCGGATGGAGGCCCTCCAAACCGGTACGCTGTTCCCGGGGCTGAACCTGCCCTTCAAAGCGGCTATCCAGAGCCAGACAAAGCTGGCCAACACCGCTCTTGTAGAACTGATGGCCCTAGATTTTGCTATTGACGAACTGGGCCTTTATTTGACCACCCACGCCAACGACCAGGAGGTTTTGCAGCTATACTGGTCCTATATCAAGCTGGCCCAGGAGGGCCGGGAGAAATATGAGAAGATGTACGGTCCCCTCCTCCAGACGGATTTGACCCCGGAAGAGGGGTTTGCCTGGCTGAAAGATCCCTGGCCCTGGGACTTTGGAGGGAATGACTGATGTTTGTCTATGAGAAAAAATTGCAATACCCGGTAAAGATCAAGAACTGCAACCCCAAGCTGGCGGCGGTTATCATCAGCCAGTACGGCGGGCCGGACGGTGAACTGGGCGCCTCCCTGCGGTATCTCAGCCAACGCTACTCCATGCCCTATGCGGAACTGAAAGGGCTGCTGACGGACATCGGAACCGAGGAACTGGGGCATTTGGAAATGGTGGGCACTATTGTCCACCAGCTGACCCGGGATCTCTCCGAGGAGCAGATCCGCACTGCTGGGTTTGATACCTACTTTGTCGATCATACCACTGGTGTCTATCCCCAGTTTGCCTCCGGCTATCCCTGGTCCGCCTCCACTATGCAGGTCACCGGCGACGTGATTGGGGATCTGACGGAGGATCTGGCGGCGGATGGGGCGTTGGTGTAAGGGCAACAAGGCCGGAAAGCCTTGAAAACACTGGATTGTTGGTAGGATAAGCCTTTTCCGGCGGCGATGGTGTAAGGACAACCTATTAAAATTTTCGATGGGACAAGCTGTTTCAAATCCAATTTTTAGGAGAAGTGATTTGCAATGAAAATAGCATTGGACTATGTGAAAGTGGGAGATTACTACCTCCCCGACCTGACAGTGGAACCGTACCCCGACCGTGACCTGGGCAAGTATGGCCTGTTACGGTTGCGGTATCTGAAAGAGCATCGTCCCATCGTTTGGGCCGAGTTGGTGATGGAGGGCAAGCTGTACGCCCATCTGTTGGAAGTGGAGGATGCCGCCCAAGACCTGTTGGACAGGATGATGCCGGGAATGGCAAAGGGGGCCGGGGCCACCGAGGACTTGAAAGCCCGTGACCCCATGCGCTGGGTGGGGCTGATGAATTGCTGTAAGGCCCAGGTGGAGGAAATCATTTTTGCGGAATTGGTTTATAGCTAAATCAAATAGAGAGCAACGGAGAACGTATGTAAGCGTTCTCCGTTGCTTTATGGTTCTCCGTCAGGAAAGATTAAAACTGTCTGATACCCATTTTGCGGTGTACTTTCAATTTCCACTGTGCCATGA
>CAJUDW010000030.1 GCA_910584995.1 uncultured Oscillibacter sp.
GCTTTATAAAACTACTGCTTTCTTGGGTAGGTATGTTACGCAGTAGAGGTTAAAAAGCCCTTGATTTATGCGGCTTTCAGCGCATGAAACACTTTGACGATATTTTATATTCCCGCCCTCAAAAATGGCGTTCTACTGCGTAACAAAAAGCAGAGAACCGACCACTAATGAAAATGATGTGTTCTCTGCTCTTGCTTGCACCCTGTTTGTCAGCGTTGCTAATAAGTTGTTGTGAATACTTCCTTATCAACGTAAAACTAAGTCCTTGTTCTTCTCGCAGGCGGCGATGACCGCCTCCATAACGGCGCTCCGGAACCCGCCCCGCTCCAGGGCCCGCACCCCCTGGATGGTAGTCCCGCCGGGGGAGCACACCGCGTCCTTCAGCACAGCGGGATGGACGCCAGTATCCAAAACCATTCTGGCGGTGCCCGCCGCCATCTGGGCGGCGAGGGCCTGGGCCTGGGCCCGGGGCAGGCCGCAGGCCACGCCGCCGTCTGCCAGGGCCTCGATAAACAGCGCGGCGAAGGCCGGGCCGCAGCCAGCCACGGCGGAGCCGGCGTCTATCAGCCGCTCCGGGACGGCAGTGAATTCCCCCGCCTCCCCCATAGCGTCCAGAAAAGCCGTTTTCTCCTCCTCCGTCACGCCGGGGCCCAGGGTATAGAGGACGGCCCCCTGCCCTATGCCAACGGGCATATTGGGCATAATGCGGATCACGGGATATTCCCCGCCTGCCATGCGCCGGATATCCGCGATGGAGAGCCCTGCCGCCATGCTCACCAGGACAAAGCGTCCCTCGCGCCCCGCCAGGACCGGGGCGATCTCCGCCAGCACCGTTTCCATCATCAGGGGCTTCACACCCAGGAAGAGGTAATCCGCCTCCCCGGCGACAGCGGCGTTGTCTGCCGTCCTGGCCTCCAGCTTGCGGGCAAGATACCCCGCCTTTCCCGGGTTATGGCTGGAGAGGACAATCCGATCCCCATCCAAGCGCCGCCTGGCCGCCTGGGCCAGGGCCCCTCCCATGTTTCCCACGCCAATGAATCCAAAAACCATTGCGCCTATCCTTTCCCCGCCCTCAGCGGATCTGCCCCTCGCCGTAGATAACATACTTGCAGGAGGTCAGTTCCTCCAGGCCCATGGGGCCCCGGGCGTGCATCTTCTGGGTAGAGATGCCGATCTCCGCCCCCAAGCCGAACTCCCCGCCGTCGGTGAACCGGGTGGAGGCGTTGACATACACCGCCGCCGCGTCCACCTCGTTCAAGAACCGCTGGGCTTTAAAGTAGTTTTTCGTGATAATGGCCTCCGAGTGGCCGGTGCCGTGGCGGTTAATGAAGGCAACAGCCTCCTCCAGGCCGTCCACCAGTTTGACGGCCAGGATGTAGTCCCCGTACTCCGCGTCCCAGTCGCTGTCCTGGGCGGGAAGGGCCCGGGTGCCCAAAATCTCTAGGGCCGCCGGATCCGCCCGCAGTTCCACGCCCTTTCGATCCAGCAGGGGCAGGGCCTTCCGGAAAAAGCCCTCTGCCGCGTCCCGGTGAACCAGCACACACTCCGCCGCATTGCACACGGAGGGCCGGGAGCACTTGGCGTTGAAGAGGATTTGGGCACCCATGTCCAGATCTGCCTCGTCGTCGATGTAGACATGGCAGACCCCCTCGCCGGTGCGGATCACCGGTACGCCGGCCTCCTTGACCACGGCCCGGATGAGGCCCGCGCCGCCCCGGGGAATCAGCACGTCCACATAGGCGTCCAGGTGCATCAGTTCATTGGCTGTTTCCCGGGAGGTATCCTGTACCAGGGATACGCAGTCCCCCGGCAGGCCCGCGGCGGCCAGGGCCGCCCGCATCAACTCCGCTGCCTTCCGGTTGGAGCGGATAGCCTCCTTGCCCCCCCGGAGAATACAGGTGTTTCCGGATTTCAGGCAAAGGGCCGCCGCATCCACGGTGACATTAGGCCGGGCCTCGTAGATGATGGCGATGACCCCCAGGGGCACCCGCCGCCGGCCGATGATAAGGCCGTTGGGCCGGGTTTCCATCCGATCCACTCGCCCAATGGGATCCGGCAGGGACGCCACCTGCCGCACGCCTTCCACAATCCCGGCGATCCGCCCCTCTGTCAGCGTCAGCCGATCCAGCATGGCAGGGCGCATCCCCGCCGTCCGGGCAGCCTCCAAATCCTGGGCGTTGGCCTCCAGCCACTCTTTCTTCCGCTCTGTCAAAACCTTGGCAATGGCCTCCAGAGCCTCGTTCTTCCGCTCCGTCCCGGCAGACGCCAGCACGTAGGACGCGGCCTTTGCCGCCGCGCCCTGCTGTTCCAATGGAGTCATCACAAAACCTCCCTTATCTCTCCGGCCTTAAGCCCCTATGTCCGGGGCCGGCAATGAACCGGGTGCCGATGTCCCGCCCCTCCAGAATACCGTACAAATCCTCCATCCGGGCCCCGTTGGTGATTACCATGTCACAGCCAGCTGCCATGGCCCGCCGGGCGGCGGCCAGTTTGGTGGCCATGCCGCCGGTGCCCCGCCAGGTGCCCGCGCCCCCGGCCATCTCCAGGATCTCCGGCGTCAGTTCCGTCACCCGGTGAAGGAGTTTTGCCGACTGGTGGGTCTTGGGATCCGCGTCGTAGAGGCCGTCAATGTCGCTGAGCAGCACCAGCAGATCTGCCCCGCAAAGTTCCGCCACAATGGCGGAGAGGGTGTCGTTGTCTCCCAGTACCTTGTGGTGCCCGGTCTCAATCTCGGCGGAGGACACGGAGTCGTTCTCGTTTACCAGGGGGATGACGCCCATCTCCAGCAGGGCGGAAAAAGTCCCCCGTAGATGCTCCGCCCGGGAGGGATCGTCCACGTCGTCCCCGGTCAGCAGGATCTGGGCCACGGACTGGTTATACTCGGAAAAAAACTGATCGAAAATATGGGTCATGCGGCACTGTCCCACGGCGGCGGCTGCCTGCTTCATCCGCAGTTCCCTGGGCCGCTCGGCAAGGCCCAGCCGGGCGGTTCCGGCGGCAATGGCCCCGGAGAACACCAGGATAACCTCGCAGCCCGCCCCGTGGAGATCCGATAAAACCCGGGCAAGCCGCTCCATGCTCCGCAGATCCGGTGCGCCGGAATCATGGGTGAGGGTGGAGGTACCCACCTTCACCACAACCCGCTGTGTTTCTTTTTCCATGCAGGATATCCTCCCCAACCGTTTGTTGGGAAACAGTATATCACAGGAGCGGGAAAAAAGAAACCCTGGAATCCGGAGCCTTATGGGATGAAGCGGCAGAAAGGAGTAAATTCCCGGAAAACCGCAAAGACTATCGGGGAAAAGGAGGGATTCTATGACAGAACCCACAAAGCCCCGGGAGCCGGAGAAGGACGCCGGAAAAGAGATGGCCCAGGGGATTTTGGATTTCGGTTCCGCCCTGACCCATACGCCCCACGGCGCAGTGTACTGCCTGACCATCATCGGCCAGATCGAGGGCCACGTAACCGCATCCTCCGGCACAAAGACCACAAAATATGAACACGTCCTGCCCCTTCTGGCGAAGCTGGAGGAATCGGAGGAGGTGGATGGTATCCTGTTCCTGCTGAATACGGTGGGCGGCGACGTGGAGGCGGGCCTTGCTATTGCGGAGTTAATTGCGGGCATGAAAAAGCCCACGGTCTCTATTGTCTTGGGCGGCAGCCACTCCATCGGCGTCCCCTTGGCGGTGGCGGCAAAAGAGAGTTTTGCCGTGCCCTCCGCTGCCATGACCATCCATCCGGTCCGCATGAGCGGCACCGTCATTGCCGCCCCCCAGACCTACCATTATTTTGAGCGGCTCCAGGAGAGGATTGTGGCCTTTGTGGCAAAGAACAGCCGTATTTCCGCCGGAAGCTTCCAGGCCCTGATGCTGAAGAAGGACGACATGGCTGCGGACGTAGGCAGCGTGGTCTACGGGGAAGAGGCGGTGCGCCTGGGGCTCATCGACCGGGTAGGCGGCCTTTCGGACGGGCTCCAGAGCCTGTACCGGCAGATAACGGAGCGGAAAGAGGCCGGTTCCGCCTATGGAAAAGGGGACTAGGCGGCCTTTCCCCCAAAGAGAAGCTGTCAAAAAGCCTGTCCGGGCTTTTTGACAGCTTCTTACACGTTACATATGTGACATGGCGTCACAACGGAAAACGCCTTTTTCCGGCCCGCCGGCCGGAGGGGTTACCGGGCGGAATAGGGAGTCAGATTGTTCCGCTGGATGGTATCCTCCCGGACAATGGGGCCCAGGGCGCTGAGGGCGGACCAGGTTTCCCGGTCCTCATCGGTAATGGCCTCCTCGCCGCCCCGGCGGTAAAGCTGGACGTCGGTTGGCTCCGTATAGATATAGTAGCGATTGCTGTCCTTGGCGAAAATCCAGCTGGCAGGCAACTCCCGATCCAGGAAGTCCTGGAGATCCGCCGCGTCGATGGCACCAATCTCAAAGAGGAACCCGTACCCGGCGCTGTCGCCGAAGTCCGCCTCCGCCGCCTCCAGGGACGCCAACTCATAGACGCTCATCAGGGGCTGGTAGGGCTCCCAGACATCCTTCCCGGTGTCCAGCAGCAGCTGGGGGGCGTATTCCACCGGCAGGGCAAAGGTGATGCCCTCGCCCTTATAAAAGGTGACGTCCCCGTCCATCTCCGGGATTTCCTCCTCCGGCGTCTCTTCCGGGGTGTTGTCCGGCAGGGCAGAATCATCCCCCTGGGCGGGGATATCCTCCTCCGGCGGGGCTTCCTCCTTCTTGCCGCAGGCGGCCAGGGTGAGGAGCAGGGACAGGGTAAGCAAAATCGTAATCCATTTCCGCATGATCATAACCTCTTTTCTGTCATCTCTGCCGCAAAACGGCGCTCCGGGGGATCACGCCGCCGCTGGTTTCTGTCTATCCATCATATGACCCGTAAGGGAAAGACCATTCCAGGTTTTCCTTTATCATAGCAAAACATTCCCCCGGCCTTCAACCACAAAACGGTGACAAAGGGTAACAGGCTGGGAACAACTGGAATATTTGATATATTGTAAAATATACTTGACAAAAAGACAGCTGTATGTTATGCTTTGCCTATCAACAAAGGGAGGAACGGGAAATGAAAAACCAATTTGTTTTTTTGGGGATTTGCTGCGGCGTGATAATCGGGCTGGTTGTGGTGGCGCTGCTTTTCAAGAAAAAGGTTCTGGACGTGACCTTTGACGAGCGGCAGGAGCGGATTCGGGGCATGGCCTACAAATACGCCTTTTTCACCCTGATGATCGCCGTTTGGATCTACGGCGCATTGGATCTGGCCCTGGGCCGCTGGTGCGACACTCTGGCGGGAATATCGCTTTGTGTGGGCGCGTCCATTACGGTGTTTGCCGTGATCTGTATCGTCAAGGACGCGTATCTGGGCCTGAAGGAGCGGCCCCGGGCCGTAATGACCCTCTTCGTTCTGCTGACGGTATTCAATTTGGGCATCGGCGGCATGTATCTGGCCTCCGGGGAACTGGTGGAGGACGGCGTGCTGACCTTCCGGGCGGTGAATCCCATTGTGGGTCTGGTGACGCTGGTGATTTTAATCGTATATCTGGTGAATGTGGCGGCGGAGCGGAAGGAAGGATGAAGAACCTGCGGATGAAAGCCGCCCGGGCGGCGCTGGATCTTAGCCAGCAGCAGCTGGCTGACGCTGTGGGGGTCTCCCGGCAGACCATCAACGCCATTGAGAAGGGGGATTATAATCCCACCATCCGCCTGTGCCTGGCCATCTGCCGGGCGCTGGGAAAGACGCTGGACGATCTCTTTTGGGAGGAGCAGTAAAGCGGAAAAGTAAATCCCCCAGGAATAAACCGGCGGGGACTGCCAAAGGCAGTCCCCGCCCCAATTTTTTAAGAGCCGTTCGACTCTAAAACCGGCATTTGGATTTCTGTGATATAGTTTTTGTTGTCCCGCTCCACAAATTGGTCGATGATGTTGAAGGCTACTGCCGGTTCCCCTTCCTGCAGTTCCGGATAGCGGGCGCGAATACGGGAAAAACTCTCCTGTATCTTCTCATACGGCCCCTGATGGAAGCCCACAAGATACTGCCCCGCCGGAATCGCGGACAGGACCGGCGAGTTGGGATCCGCCGGAATACCGTCCGCCGCCGCATCGAGGTAGGCGCCAAAATATTTTGTATCCCCCTCGTACAGCACAACGGTAGGATAGAAGTAAAAGGAATCCTTCATATAGAGCCGGTCTTCACTGCCGATGGGAATATACCATCGCTGGGGGAACCAGCGGAGTTCTATAGAGGAGGTATCCAGATTCACCCGTTTTTTCTCAATAAAGTTGATCTTGCGCATAATGGCTTCATCCACCTGGATCAGCCGGTCCCACTGGTCGTGGAGTTCCTGGGAGCGGCGGCGAAGGGCGTCGATGGTCCGCTCCGGGGTTCTGGAATTCAGGAATTGCTGGATATCTTTGACGGAGCAGCCCATTTTCCGCAGATACCGGATGGAGGCCAGCTGATAAAGCTGATCGAAATAGTACTGGCGGTAGTTGGTGCCGCTGTCCCGGACGGCAGGCTGAAAGAGGCCGATGCGGTCATAATAGTGGAGGGTCTGGGTACTCATGCCAAACAGAGAGCCGATTTCGCTGATGGTTAAATACTCCTTCATTCAGGCCGCCCTCCCCTTATATGCTGTATGCAGTATAGCATTTTTCCCGGCGGTTGTCCACCAGTGAAATATAGGGGGACGCCGCTCCGGACGCACAGGAACGGCAGAGGCCTGGACAGTCCCGCTTCATAACGCAGGCGTTCCCCGGCGTGGGATCTTTCGATGCCCGCATCGGGGAACACAGCTGTCATCTGTTTTCACGGGCCCCTCTTCCCGAGGGAGCCCCTTTTTTAACGGGAGCCCTTGATATACGCCTTGCCCAGGGACTCCGGACGGTTGTCCTTACCCACGGTGCCCAGCATGGCCAGCAGCGTAATCAGATAGGGCAGCATCGCCAGAAGGAACGGGGAAACGGAGATGCCGATTGTCTGAAGCCGGATTTGCAGCGCGTTTGCCATACCAAAGAGCAGGGCCGCGCCAAACATGCCGAAGGGCGTGTAGCGTCCCAGAATCACGGTCGCCAGCGCAATGTATCCGCGCCCGGAAATCATGTTTTCCGTAAAGACGCCCAGCTGCACCAGCACCAGATACGCGCCGCCGGTGCCGCCCAGGATCCCATTGACCACCATGGAAAGCCATTGGCAGCGGTGGACGTTGATGCCTGCGGATTCCGCGGCCCGGGGATGCTCGCCTACGGCGGCCAGGGAAAGGCCGAGGTTGGTACGCCGGTAGAAGAAATAGGTGAGGATAACCAGGATATACAGAAGGTAAGTCAGAAGATCCCGGTTGAAGAAGGCGTTGCCGATGAAAGGGATCCGGCAGAGTATGGGCAGGGGGATGGTGGGCATGGTATTGATCTGCTGGTAACTCTGCCCGGCAGACAGGAGTTTGAAGAGGAAGCTGGTGACACCCAGCATCAGCATATTCAGGGCCAATCCGCTGACGGACTGATCCTTTGCCAGGCGGATCGAAAGCAGCGCGTGAAGCATACTGACTGCCAATCCGCCCAGCATCCCGCAGATAAGCCCCACAAACAGGCTCCCGGAGAGCCAGGCCCCGGCGAAGGAGAAAAAGGCGCCGCTGAGCATCACGCCCTCCATGCCGATATTCAGGATGCCGGCTTTTTCCGCGATGATCTCCCCAAGGCCCGCGTAAATCAGCGGTACTGCCAAACGGACGGCAGCGGAAAAAAAGGCCGACAGGAAACTAACGGTTAAAATGATATCCAGCATTACGCGCCCTCCCCATGACCGGATTTTGCCGCCGGTCTCTGCCGCCGCAGCAGGTCCTTGCCAAGGATCAGCACAACCACCACGCCAATCAGGATGTTGACAATGGCAGCGGGAACGCCCAGCTGCCGCTGCATGGATCCGGCGCCCACTTGCACCGCCGCGTAAAGAAGCGCCGCGGCCAGCACCGCCGAAGGCTTGTTGAATGCCACCAGGGCCACCAGCACTGCGGTGTAGCCGCAGTCGGCGGAGATCCCTTCCAGAAGCTTTTTCTGGATTGCCAACACCTCAATGCCGCCGGCCACCGCCGCCAGCCCGCCGCTGAGGAAGGCGGAGAGGATGATATTTTTCATGACGGAGATGCCGCTGCACGCTGCGGCCCGGGGATTCAGCCCCACGGCCTTCAATTCATAGCCTGCGGTGGTCTTTTCCATCAGGAACCACACAGCCAGCACAAAGAGGATGGCGATGATGATGCCGCTGTGGAACCGGGTGGAGGTGATCAGGCTTTTCAGCTGCATTGCCTCGTCGATTTTCGGCGACTGGGGGACGTTGCCGGCCGGATCCATCAGGAACGAACGGACGGCATAGCCCAGGAAGTTGATGGCAATGTAGTTCAGCATGATGGTGACAATAATCTCCGAGATGTTGCACTTTGCCTTCAGTACGGCGGCAATCAGCGCCCACAGCCCGCCGGCCAGGAAGCCCGCCGCAAGGCACAGGAAGATCCGCAGGGCGCCGGGCAGGGATGGCGGCAGGTACAGCGCCGCAATGGTGGAGGCCATGGCCCCCATGTAGAACTGCCCCTCGGCGCCGATGTTGAAGAAGCCGGTGCGGAAGGCCACCGCACAGCCGAGGCCCGTCAGGATCAGGGGGCAGCCCTTTACAAAGATCTCGGCAAAACTGGAGGTGTTGCGGAAAATCCCCTGGAAAAACAGGCCGAACGCCGTCAGGGGATTTGCCCCGCAAAGCAGGATCAGGAGCGTACCGGCAGCGACTGTCAGAAGCAGTATCGCCGCCGCCTCCTGCATAGCCTGTTTCCGGCGGTTCTTGGATATCATGATGGCGCCCCCCCTTCCGTAATGCCGCCCATCAGCAGGCCGATTTTCTCAGCGGTGGCCTGGCTGCGTTCCAAAATCCCCACAATCCGCCCTGCGAACAGGACGGCGATCCGGTCGCTGACAGCCAGAATCTCCTCCAGATCCGCGGAAATGAGCAGTACGCTGTTCCCCTTGTTCCGCTGGGCCAGCAGCTGTTCCCGGACGAATTCTGTCGCGCCGATGTCCAGCCCGCGGGTAGGCTGGCTGGCCACCACCAGTTTGGCGTGGTCCGTCAGTTCCCGGGCCACAATCAGTTTTTGCTGGTTGCCTCCGGAGAGGAGTTTAACGTCGGTGGCGGCGCCGGAACTGCCCGAGGCCCGTACCTGGTAGCCCTCCATCTTCTCCCGGGCGCTCTGCTCCATGATCCCCCGGTTCATCAGGCTGCGGCGGGAATAGGGGGGACGGAAGTACTCCCGCAGCACCAGGTTTTCCGTAATGGTCATACCCAGCACCAAGCTGTCGTTGTGGCGGTCGTCGGAGATGTAGACAATCCCCTCCTTATACCGCTGCCGGACGCTGGCCCGGGTCAGATCCTGGCCGTCCAGCGTCACCGTGCCGCCGGAGAGTTTCTGGATACCGGTAATGACTTCCGCCAATTCCTTTTGGCCGTTGCCCTCCACACCGGCGATGCCCACAATCTCCCCTTTACGGACGCACAGATCAATGGGATGCAGGGGATGCCCCCGGCGGGGGCGATCCAGGCGGACGCCCTTCAGGGACAGCATGTTCTCCTCCCCGCCTGCGGGCCGTGGGGTGGGCGCGATAACGTGCAGTTCCCGGCCGATCATGTGGCGGGAAAGTTCCTCGGGCGTCGTCTTGCTGGTTTCCAGTTCCGCCACCTGCCGCCCGCCCTGCAGGATGGTCACCCGATCGCTGATGGCCATGATTTCGCTCATCCGGTGTGTGATGATGATAATGCCGTACCCCTCCCGCTTCAGGCTGCGGAGCACATGGAAAAACTGCTCCGTCTCCTGGGGGGTGAGGACGCCGGTGGGCTCGTCCAGAATCAGCAGTTCCACATTCCGGTAAAGGGCTTTCAGGATCTCAACCCGCTGCTGCTCACCAACGGACAGGTCGCAGACACGGGCCCGGGGATTGACGGTGAGTTTATACAAATTTGCCAGATCGGCCAGCTTTCTTTCTGCGTCAGGCCGGTCTAGGAAGAACTGGTTATCCTGTAGGTTCAGGATGACGTTGTCAACCACCGTCATGCTCCGCACCAGGGAGAAGTGCTGCTGCACCATGCCGATCCCGGCGGCAATCGCTTCTTTCGGGGAGTGGAAGGCGGCGGGCTCCCCCTTCCAAAGGATTTCCCCGCTGTCGGCGGTGTATAGGCCGAACAGAATGTTCACCAGAGTGGTTTTTCCCGCGCCGTTTTCCCCCAGCAGCGCGTGGATTTCCCCTTTGTTGACCTTCAGGTTTATGTTTTCGTTGGCATAGACGCCGGAAAAGGCTTTGCAGATGTTCCTCATTTCAAGCAGGGGCATATCTGTCCTCCTATCCGGGCGATCCGGCGCAGCGGCCGCCCCCAATGCTGGAATACCGGCAGGTGAATGTCAGGCTGCGGATATTCCCCATGTACGGTGTCAGTTCCGGACGGTGTAATCCCGGACGACCTGCAGTTCGCCGGAAATGATCTGGTCGATGGCCGTCTGGGCAATCTGCCGCACGTCATCTGGGACGTTGTCGCTAAGGAGCAGGGACACGGCGCCGTCGGACATGCCCAGATTGTAGACCTCACCCTTGAAGCTGCCATCCACCACAGAGGTCAGCGCGATATCCAGCACGATATCCAGGTTGTACAGCGCGGAATCCAGGATGTTGTCGGGGGCGAGGGAACTCTGGTCATAGGAGTCGCCCTGACACCAGATGCCGGCTTCCACTGCCGCGCCCATAGCGCCGTTTCCGCAGGCGTTGGCGCAGTGCTTGATGACGTCCACGCCGCTGTCGATCATGGCGGCGGCAACCTCCTGGGCAAGCTGGGTGTCTGTAAAGGAGTTGGTCCAGGCGGTCTGCACCTCGATGTCAGGGTTGACAGAGCGGGCGCCATCCTCAAAGCCGTTGATGATCTTCACCAGGGAGTCCCCCTGGATGGGGCCGATGCCGCCGATCTTGCCGGATTTGGACATGTTGGCGGCGATGATCCCCTCCACATAAGCGGTCTGCTCACAGGCCATCACAAAAGAGGCCACATTATCCGCGGAGGCGTCGGCCTCGGTGCAGATGAACTTGACGTCGGGATAGGTGGCGGCCACTTCCAGGGCGGGGTCGCCGAACTCGAAGCCATGCCCGATGATCACATCGTAGCCGGAGGCGGCGTAGTCGGCAAACGCCGCGGCGATGTCGGCGGTGCCAAGGTTCTCGGAGTAGGCTAGGCTGCACCCGTATTTCTCGCAGACCTTCACCGTGCCCTCATAGGCGGTCTGGTTCCAGCCCTGGTCATTAGCCGCGCCGGAAAGGCACAGGGCCACCTGAAGGCCCTTTTCACTGCCGCCGGAGGACGAACCACCGGCAGAGTCACCGCCGGAATTGCTGCCGGAATTTCCGCCGCAGGCGGCCAGGGACAGGGCTATTACCAATACCAGGAGCAAAGCAGAAAATTTTTTCATAAGAATCCTCCTTCATAAATATGTAAGATGCTGTTTTTATGTTCAACCAAGCCCGTGGAAAGCCTCGCAGGGCTCCCGCAATACCCGGGTACAGACCGCTTCCCCTTCTTCAGCCAGGGCGCGTTCATCTACGCCGGTCAGTACGCCGTCTTTAAAGACGACCTTTCCGTTGACCATGGTCAGCGCCACCGGCCCGGTCACACCGGCCCGGGCCAGGAGATTGCGTGGATCGTGGAGGGTGCCGGCAAGTTCCAGGACTCCGGCGTCCACCATGAAGAGATCCGCGCCCTTTTCCGGCTCCAGAGAGCCGAGATCCTCCCGGCCCAGGGTTTTGGCGCCGTTGACCGTAGCGATTTTCAGCATATCGTAGGGGGAGATACAGCCGCCCCGCTCCTTGGAAAACCAGGCCTGCATCATCCAGGCGGTCCGTATGGCGTCCAGCAGGCTGGAACTGTCGTTGGTGGCGGATCCGTCGCAGCCCAGGCTGACGCAGACGCCGTCCGCCTGGAGTTGCTTCATGGGAAGGATGGGGAATCCGCCCAGGATTGCCGGGGTGGGGCAGTGGGAGATGCCGGTGCCGGTTTTCCCCAGGGTCCGGTATTCCTCCGGCGTCAGTTCCCAAGCGTGGGCAACCCATACGTCCGGGCCGATGAAGCCGATTTCGCCGCACCAATCCAGCGTCCGCTTGCCCCAGCGCTCCACCATGGTGGCGTTTTCCCCTTCTCCCAAATGGGTGTGCATCCGGACGCCGTGTTTCCTGGCGAAGCCTACGGTTTCCACAAAGGTTTCCTTGTAGCAGTTCATCGGCTGGCAGGGGGCCATGACGATCTGGGACATGGAATAGGGAGCCGGATCGTGGTAGAGTTTGATGATCCGTTCGCAGTCCTGGAGGAAGCCGTCCGTGGTTTCCAGCATGTTTTCCGGCATGGTGCTGCCTTTTTCCCGGGGGAGGGTGTTGACGCCGCGGCCCGCGTGGTAGCGGATGCCCAGAAGCTTCGCCGCCTCCATCTGGCGATCCACAGGGGCCGTGCCGGTGGCCTTGGTGTAGCAGTACTGGTGGTCGAAGGCACAGGTGCAGCCGTGTTTGAGCAGATCAGCCATAGCGGTCAGGGAGGAGTAGAAAATGACGTCGCTGTCGATGACCTGGAAAATGCGGTAGATCTTATCCAGCCACTCGGGCACGGTCATGTTGGGGTAGTCAATTGTGCGCAGGTTCCGCACGAAGGTCTGGAAGAAGTGGTGGTGCGTGTTGATAAGGCCTGGGTAGACAAATTTGTCCTTAGCGTCAATGACCTGGTCTGCCTGGTCTTCCAGGTGAGGCCCGATTTTGACAATCTTGGGGCCCTGAATCAGCAGGTCGGCGTTGTAATACACTCGATCCTCCTGATCACAGGTGACGATTGCCCGGGCATTCCGAATCAAAACGCTTTGGCTCATACTGCAATACCTCCATTTCCGGCAACATGATTAGTGTTGGTAGATGATAAGTATACCATAAACTATATAGCAGGTATAGAGTCAATGTTTTTTTGTTTTTCGTGATAGTAACCCAATTTTCTCTGTGTTTCCCCCTTGCAAAAGGGGGAAAATTGTGCAAAAAAACCAGAGGGCCTCCGGACGCGCATATACCCGGGCAGCCAGCCGCCGCAGTGTGGGCGGGTGTATGCAGGGAGAGCCTCCGCGGCAGCTGCCGGGGAGGGGTATCTCCGGCAGCGCCGGAGGCTTCCGTCCATATGGGGACTGCCTGGAAAAAGCACCAAATATTATCTGGGGCCTCCGAAAAGGTTTTACTGGTCCTGAGGCAGGGGGAGGCACACCGGCCGGCAAAACGATGTCATCGAACGGGATTTGCCTTTGGCAAACGGGCCTTCCTGGAAGAGCAAATCTTGCGCAAAATACGGATGCATGTGCTGTGAAGACTTTCCTGTAAAATCTGTTGACAAACCCCGGCGCGGTGTGGTATGATACATCAGGATTCAGGGACGGACAGTTTTCGATTTACGGAGAGATGTCCGAGCGGTTGAAGGAACCGGTCTTGAAAACCGGCGGCGCGCAAGTGCCCGTGGGTTCGAATCCCACTCTCTCCGCCAATTCCCTCTCCGTTTTTTACAATCACATGATGTACGCAGAAGTACCCAAGAGGCCGAAGGGGCTCCCCTGCTAAGGGAGTAGGCTGGATCAAACCGGCGCGAGGGTTCAAATCCCTCCTTCTGCGCCAACTCAGAAATTCTCACCACCGTTCCGTTTCCGGCTGCGCCGAAAACTGCACTCTGGTGAGAATTTCTTCGCTTTCCGCCGCGACTCGCTGCGCTGGACTCGCGGCGGACGGGGGATGCGGGGCGCTTTCTTGAGAAATTGATTTTGACCGCTTATTCCACGCCGGAGCAAGTTTGCTTTGCTCCGGCGGTTTTTTGTCCAAATCGCCATCCGCTTCCCTGTCTCGCTTCCCTGTCTCGCTTCCCTGTCCCCCTTTCCAAACCGAACCCGCTGCGCCAATCTTCGATTTGGCCTCTGGCGCAGGCCTGGAAGAAAATCGATTTTGGCCGCAAACCATGAAATGGTTATGCCTGGTTTAACATAGTTTACCTCCTGATGCAGTGGGCTCCGTTCCTGCATCAGGAGGTATCTGTTGTCCTGTCTTTACCGGGAAGATTCAGTTTATTGACGATGCATCCCTTTTATGCGGTATAACTCATGCAGTAAAATCAATCAGCACCCGCAATACAGATTTATCGGACTTCGCCCGTTCAAATGCTTCCATACTCCTGTCCAAAGGATAAATAGCCGAAACCAGCGGTTTCAGCCGCGCGTTCAGGACACCTGAATTGATGATTTTAGCCGCAGCCTGCATATCCGACATGGTATGGTGGCGGACGCCCCGCAGATCACACTCATGATAAATCATTTTATTGATATCCAGGTTAAACAGCTTACCCGAAGGCGGCATACCCACCTGGACCAAAGTGCCGCTGCGTTTAAGCTGCCTGACACAGGTATCGAAGCTGGATTGAACGGAAGTAATTTCAAAAGCCCGGTCAAATCCCATCACATCACAATTCGCGGCGCAGACCTCCTCAAAATCCTCCTGAGCAGGATTCGCAACCACAAAGCCCATTCTTCTCGCAATTTCAATACGGGTTTGGTCGATTTCGGACAGGACGACATGGGCGGCTCCGGAAAATTCTGCCAGGATACCAATGATAAGGCCAATGGGCCCAGCGCCGCTGATAAACACATTTTCACCTGCCCGGAACCCGGAGCGGCGGATATCATGTATACCAACAGTCAACGGTTCTACCAATGCCGCAACCTCTTCTTCCACGTCGTCGTTGAACTTAATAACCCGGCCGGCATTAACCAGCATGTACTGGGTAAACACGCCGTCCAGGCTCGTGCCCATAATTTTTACGGAGGTACACAGGTTTTCCCGTCCTGAACAGCACTCCTCACAGGCATTGCAGGGTTCTACGGTATGCGTGCAGACCTTATCCCCTACTTTAATGTCCGTGCGGTCAGAATTGATTGCATATAACTCGCCGCAGGCCTCATGGCCCATAACCAGAGGCGGCTTCGCTGTGGGATGCAGTCCGGCAAAGACATGCAGGTCCGATCCGCAGATGCCTGCGTATTTGATGCGGATGACCGCCTGATTCTTTCCGGGAACAGGAATCGGCACTTCTACAGCTTCCACCTGATTGAAGTCTGTCAACACCAGCTTTTTCATATTTATATCACTCCAAATGCCTTTGAAATCATATGTTTTTCTCCAATATTCCCCTTCTGCAAGGGCCCGGCGGATTTATCCCGCAGATGGGGCCATCCCGAAGATGTCCATCAGCCAGTCCGCAGTATAAGAATTGCCCAGGGTCAGGTTGTCCGCACAGACGTGGCAGCAGCCACCTTCTTCTTTGGTGAAGAGTTTGAAGGTTACACTGCGGGCATTGACCATCTCTTTGCAGATACGTTCCGCGCCTTCCAGCGTCTGCTGGGGATCGTCTTCGCCAAAGGTGATCAGTACGTGGCAGGTGACATTCTGGAGGACTCCCTCCAAGGTGAATTTTTTAAACTTATCTAACGCTTCTTCCATGCTGTTTACGCCGTTAATCCACTTCGCATAAGCCGACAACGCATGTGTGCCTGCGGCAATTCTCTTTTCCCAGGTCTTTCCGTAGTCATACTCGGCGCCGTAGGTAATGCAGGCGGCATAGCGGTGCTCAAAGGAGACAATCCGGGGGGCATAATATCCACCCAGGCTCCAGGCAACCACAGCAACACGGTTTAGATCCACATCGTCACGGGTCTCCAGATAATCGAAGGCCGCCGTCCCCGCGGTCTCGTAATCATGGCAGGAATAGACATGATTCAGGCGGAGGGAAGCCCCCTGGCCGGGACCGTCCACAATGAGGCAGTGAAAGCCCCGTTTAGCATAATCCAGACAAACGGCAAAGTAGGCTTCCTCCGCTGTGGAATCCAGGCCGCCGAACCACACCATAGCCGGGGTTTTCCCCGTGGGATCAGAATTTACCGCAGGCAGGAAGTAGGCATAGAGGAAAGTCTCTCCATAGGGGATATGGACTTCTACCGGCCTGGGGTTATGATACGATGTGCCCTTTAAAAAGCACTTCCTGTACTTCTCATAAATTGTCACCCTTCTGGGATCATCCCCATCCAGGAAAAACTGCGCATTGTGATAATACCCTGTCGCCCGGCAATAATTGCCGGAAGCAGTCACAAAATGGTGCTTAGCCTCGGCGTCCTTGGCCATCTGGCAGAGGCGATTGCCCATGGCTTCCCAGGCGTCCGTCCATGAATCCGCATCGTTGGGATCGATCCGCTCACAGGCCTGCTGGATCTCGCCAAATTCCGCCTGGCCTGTGCAGATTCCCCCAATCGCCCGAAGGATTTTAAATGACAAGGCATAATGGCCAGGAAAATACCGGAACATCTTCATTCCTCCTAAAATATTAGATTTTGCATGAATCAGCCGCAAAGCATGCGCGCCCCCGTCCTCCCTGCAAAGACAGCGGCAAAACCATTAGCGGCCCCGCATGAAGCGGTGTGGTTAAGCGGAGTGCGCGGAAGTTTCCGCCAAGCCGGGTTATATACGTTTTCTCCTGCATTATTCATGCCAGGGCCAGGCCCTGGCATGAATGGATTGGCCGCTTTTTCCCATTAACCCAGCAGGGAATGCGCCTGCCTCTCCCTTCGCAGCTGAAAGATCTGCTGTGCCGCAATCAAAGCAATGATGATCAGCGCAGAGATATCGGTCACATAGCTGGTGTTCACGAACAGCAGTCCGGCGATACAGGCCAATACACGGAAGATAACATTGACATCCGTCAGCATAAATCCGGAGAGGCCCACATTCAGGATATAAATTCCACAGAAACAGGTCAGCACCGGAATGATACAGCTGAAAAACGGCGCGCCCAGGAAGAGAACACGGGTGTCAAACACAAACACCCACGGGATAATAAAGGCCGCAATACACAGGCGGCAGCCCAGGACGCAGGTTTTGCTGAAACTGCACTTTGCAATGGACGCGGCAGTTAAGGCGCCCAGCGCCACCGGAGGGGTAACGGCAGCCAGCAGGCCGAAATAGTAGATGAATAGATGGCCGGCCAACAGGTTAATTCCCAGAGAACTGATCACCGGGCCCATAAGGGACGCCAGGATGATATACGCGGCGGCGCTCAGGACCCCCATGCCCAGGATAATCGAGGCAAGCGCGGTAATAGCCAGGGCAATCCACGCCTTGCCGCCGGCGGTCTTGATGACAAAGGTAGACATCTTGATGCCAAGAGAACTCAAGCCGACAACGCCCACAATAACGCCGCTGACGGCGCAGGAAATAGACAGCGTGACGGAACTCAGCACACCGTCGATCAACGCCTTGCACATACGCTTGGGGCCCACGCGGGTTTCCTTGCGGAAGAGGCTGCCCACAATGATGGACAGGATGGCCAGCATACCGCAGCGCTGCGGTGTCCAACCGTACACCATAGTGAAAACCAGGACGGCTATGGCGATGGCAAAATGGATACCGCTCAGGAAAATCCTGCCCAGGCTGCCGGTGTCGTTTTTATCAAAACCTGCACCGGCCTCCAGATGGAGTTTTTTTGCCTTAAAGTGGACCGCGATAAAAATGCTGACAAAATAGAGGATCGCCGGGGCAATGGCGTACAGGCAGATCTGGTTGTACGTCATGTTTACGAAGGAAGCCATCAGGAACACGGAGGAGCCCATGACCGGGGGGAGGATCTGGCCGCCCATGGATGCGGCCGTCTCGGTAGCGGCAGCGAATTCAGCGGGATATCCGTTGCGCTTCATCAGCGGGATCGTCACAGCCCCGGTAGTAGCCACGTTGGCCACGGTGCTTCCGTTGATGAGGCCCAAAAGCGCAGAGGCAATCACGGCTGCCTTGGCGGGGCCCCCGCAGGAATTCCGGGTCAGGGCATTTGCCAGGCGGTTAAAATAATCGCCTGCGCCAAACTCATTCAGGAACGCGCCAAAAATGATAAAAATAATAATGTAGGTTGACGCAATACCCATGCAGGAACCCAAAATACCGCCGGTGGAGTTATAGAATTCGTTGTAAATCATCCTGGCGCCGATAGGCGCATGGCGAAGGGAGCCGGTAAGAAGATGGCCCCACAGCAGGTAGGCCATAAACGCAGCGGCAATGACCGTGATTGCCGGGCCGGCGCGCTTATATGTGGAGAGAAATACCAGGAATATCAGCACAATGCAGAATATTTTATCCCATTGTGTGGGCGTGCCGCCGCGCAGTTGGATATCATGGTAATTTACCACGCCATATATCATAAACGCAGCGGAGGCGGCGACGCAGAGCGTGTATAGGATCATCTGGAAAACCGCGAGGCCCCGATACTTTTCAGACGGCTCTATCAGGAGGAAGCAAAGGATCAGCATAGCGCCCAAATGGATCGTCCTGTGCAGATACACCGTTGGAATACCAAATACGGCAGTATATACCTGATAAACACCCAGGACAAACGCAATGGCAGTTGCGGCTTTTTTCCTGAATTGTAAAACTTGTTCCATAAATTGCCCTCTTTAAAACACATCGCCGGCTATCCTTTTTGGATAGGGACGATCTGAGATATACTTCAGAGAAAAGGAGGGGCCGTCAGAGTAACCGGCCTGACGGCCCCGTGGACATAAGGCGTTTTTCGGCGGGGTTTATTTTGCGTGATCCCGGATCGCGGCCACAGCTTACAGCAGGCCGATCTCCTGATAGTACCGGAGGGCGCCGGGATGCAGGTTGGCCTGGTCAAAACCGGTGAGGCAGTCGGGCGTGCCAATCCATGCGTTCTCGGGGACGACCGCGGCAAAGTCGCCGGCGTTCTCGTGCAGGGCCTTGGTGATGGCATAGACCACGTCGTCAGGCAGATCCTTGCGGCAGCACATCAGCCCCGTCCAGGCCATAACCGTTTTTTCCTCCTCCTGGCCCTTATAAATGCCGGCAGGCATAGTGGAAAGGGAGAAGGAAGGATACGTGTTGACAAAGTTTTGGGCCGCGTCACCCTCGAAGGACAGGATATCGATGTCAAAGGAACTCTCCATTTGATGGGTTTTGGGGTTGTCCAGCATACCGGATACTACAGAAACATCCACATGGCCATCCTGCATCAGTTCGATAACGTCACTGAGGCCCTGATAGTTCAGCGTATGGCCATTAGCCTGGATATCATCATAAGTGACGCCGTAGGCTTCCAGGACACGGCGGTTAAAAATCTCCACGCCGCCCCCTGCGGTATTGCAGTTCAGGTTGCAGTCGGCGATATCCTCGATGCGCTCAATTCCGGCGCGGGCAGCGGCGACGAAATACATATAAGAAACGTTGGTAGAGCAGATAACAGCCACATTATCCATAGCGCCGTCGGCCTCAAAATCGTTTACGCCGTGTAAGGCATCCTCATAGGCGTAGCCCTGGGTGAAAGCCATGTCACATTCGCCAGCCTGGAGGGCGCGCAGGTTGGCGGCGCCGGAACCGGTGATGCCGGTAACGGTAACGCCGGGCAAAGCCGCTTCAATGGCGGTAACCATGGCAGGCTGGACAATGGCCCAGTTGCCGCCGGTGGAGCCGGACTGGAAAATGATATCAGTAATATCGATATCCAGGACATTGCCCCCGCCGGCAGGTGTACCGGCAGAGGGATCCGGACTGCCCGCCGGAGGGGCAGCCGCAGCCGTATGGTTATTTCCGCCGCAGGCGGCGAGAGAGGCAGCTATCAGGAACACCAGCAGCAGCGCAAGAAACTTTTTCATAGGTTTTTCTCCTTTTGTTATGTTTGTTTTTTCCCTGGGCTTTCCCTATCCACCTGCGGATAAACCCGCCGTATTCCAGGGCCGTCCCTCCGGGAGTTCATACAACAGGATCAACATCCTGTGTACTATGTATCAATCGCGGGGAAACAGCGCGGGATCATGCCCGCAGATCACATATCGGGGATCCATCACAGGCAGCAGGGCTTTCACTCTCTCGACACTTTCGTAGTAGCTGTAGCAATCGTAAACCAGGCTGGAGCGCAGAGACGGGGCGTTGTCTGCGGCAGGGGTGATCTTGTGCATCACGCCGTCACAGTCCGGCATTTCTGTCATCCAGGGGAAGCAGCAGCAGGGCATGTGGAAAAGATCTCCCACAAAGATGCGGAGCCCCTCTGTTGTGTTCACCACGATAGACTGGCTCCCGCGGGTGTGGCCCGGCGTTTTGATCAGGCGGATGCCCTCCATAATCTCCAGATCGCCGTCAATCTTGATGAAATTGGGATTACCCTTGAGATAGGGGACAACGTCCAAATCAAAGTCCCTGCGCTGCAGTTCCGCATAGGTCGGATTGAGCAGATTCTCCCACTCATCCTTCTGCGCGATGGACTTGGTGGCAGGGAACAGGTTGGCGTTGCCTGCGTGATCATTGTGCAGGTGGGTGTAAAGAATCAAATCAATATCGCCGGGGGTGAGGCCGTTCCTGGAAAGGGAATCCAGCAGGTCCCGGCTGCTGGCCCAGGCGGGAATCCCTCCCCAGGCCTTGCCGTCGATGACGTAGCGCTCATTGATGCCGTTGTCGATCAGGATGTTCATATCTCCATCCTGCAGCAGATATGCCAGGTACGGCAGCTTGATAAACAGATCCTGATCATAACCGGAGGACAAGGCCCCTTTGTAATTCATATGCGTCCCGCAGGAAAGCACGGTCACTTTCCACTTGCCCGCGCCATAATTGGTATTCTTATTCATACAAAGCCTTCCTTACATGTAAATTAAGTAAAATCGTTGGTTGGTTCCTACAAAAATCTTTCCCTTTCCAAGCATCACCTCCAGCAAAATCCCTATATATTTTTGAATACGTATTCTTTTTTGTATTTATACCATAACGCGTTTGCCGTACCCATGTCAACTGATTTTTGTGAGATTTCAATAAGATTGTCAATATTGCACCGCATTTGGATTTTGTACTTAGGCAAATTTAATGACGGTTTTTGCATATTATGCGTATTGACATCGAAAACCGCCTGTGATATAGTAGGGGAAAGGGTAATTTTTGAATACGTATTTACTCTTGCGTATTCCGATACGAGGTATCCAAATGTCAAATCATGGTCACAAAACAGTAACGTCTATTGACGTCGCCAAGCGCGCCGGCGTTTCCCAGTCTACGGTTTCCCGCGCCTTTTCTTGCAGCGGCAAATTGTCCCCTAAGACTCGGGAAGCCGTGATACAGGCGGCCAATGAATTGGGATATCGCCCTAACGCCATTGCCAGAAGCTTGGTGTCCAACCAGACCAAATTTATTGGTATTGTCAAAAGCGCAACCGATAACTCCATGTTTTCCGAACTCCTCACCTTTATGGTGGAACGTCTCCAGAAAACAGAATATCAAGTCATCTATTACGAAGTGGGCCATGGCCAGTCCATTGACGATATCCTCTCCAGGGTTCTGCAATACCGGGTTGAGGGAATCATCCTGCTTTATGCCAATCTCTCTTCCGAAATCACCAGGGTCTGCCGCAATATGGGGATCCCTGTCTTGCAGATGCTGCGTTACTCTACCAACGCGCAGGCCAACGTGGTCTCGCCTGCGAACCACGCCGGGGCCGCCCTGGCAGTGGAACATTTGCTGGAAAAGGGCTACCGCTCCTTTGCCTATATCACCGGCGAATTGAACGCTTCTTCCAATATGGAGCGCCAGTTAGGCTTCCTGAGCAGGCTTGCGGAGTTGGGCTACAATGATCCCGTTGTCCTGCAGGGTGATTATACGTATGAATCCGGCTGCCGGGCCTTTCCGCTTCTCATGGAACATAGCCCGAAACTACCCTGCGGTGTCCTGTGCGCCAATGATCTGATTGCCATGGGGGTCATCGACACTGCGCGGGCGATGAATATTCGCATCCCGGAGGATATCGGTGTTATGGGCTTCGACAATATCTTTATGAGCAACTGGCCGGCCTATCAATTGACATCCCTCCAAAACCCTACAGAGGAGTTGGCTGATCGGGGTGTACAATTGCTGATTGACAAAATCCAAAACAACGACTTTACGCCCGACATCTTGCAGCTTAATTTTAAATTGGTCGAACGCAGATCCACGCAGCTGACAGGTTCTCCAAAGTAATCAAATATTTTAATCTATCTCTTTTTAATCTATCTCTCCTTTCCAGAGGAAGGAGAGATAGATTAAAGGCATTTTGAATACGTATTCTTTTTGTTCTCTACAAATATTGGATGTTCATGAAGAAAGGGTCATACTTATGGAAAATTACGAAGCCGCTCATGTGTTTGATGTCACCGGCAAGACCGCCCTCATTACCGGCGGTACAAAGGGGCTTGGCCGGGCAATGGCCGCATGCCTGCTGCAGAACGGCTGCAATGTCATGCTGGTCAGCCGGAACACCGGTGGGACGGAGGATCTGGTCAAGTTGGCGGCGCAAAATCGCTGTCACTGCTATCTCTACGCCTGTGATGTAACAGACACCGCCTCTGTTATCGATATGGTTCATGCCGCGGATGAAAAGATGGGGCGCATTGACATTCTCATCAATGCTGCGGGGATGAACCGCCCCAAAATGCTGGAGGATATGGATGACGCTACCTGGGATGAGATCTTAGGCCTCGATCTGCGGGCCTGCTTTATCGTTACTCGTGAAGTTGCCCGGGTTATGCGTAAGAACAAGTACGGGAAAATTATCAACATTTCTTCGATGAAGAGCCTGCTCAGCGTCTCTGACGCCGGGTACACAGCCTACTGCGCGGCGAAGGGCGCTGTCAACGCACTTACCAGGCAGGTTGCCTGCGAGCTGGCGGCAGACGGGATTACCGCCAACGCCATTGCCCCGACCTTTATCAAAACAGCAATCAACGCCCGCCAACTGGAGGACCCTGTTTTTTACAGATCTTTAACCAGCCGCATCCCTGTTGGACGGATTGGGGAGTTTAAGGATCTCATGGGGCTATTGCTGCTTCTGGCCTCCGACGCCTCGCAATTTATTACCGGGCAGGTCTTCCTCCTGGATGGCGGCATTGCGGCTCGGCAGTAATCCTTTTCCTACCGGAATGTTTTTGTTGAATAAGGATGGGTGTTTTGGACGTTCAAATATCAGAAAAATACCGTCTCACCGCTCTTTTAACGGTTGTCGGTGGTTTCCTTGAGGCCTATACCTTTCTGACCAGGGCGGGTGTTTTCGCAAATGCGCAGACAGGGAATATCGCCCGTATAGGGCTTGCCGCCGCAGGAGGAGATTTCCGTTCGGCCCTGCGTTATCTTCTGCCGCCCATCTCCTTTGTCATCGGCGTAAGCCTTTCCATGCAAATCCGATCCTATTGTCAGCGCCATTTTTTTGTATCGGTTCATTGGCAGCAAATTGTCGTTTTGCTGGAAACCGTGCTGTTGTCCATCGTCGGTTTTATTCCTGCGGAAACGCCGGATCTGTTTTCTACTGTGACAATTTCCTTTGTGTGCGCTCTCCAGGTTGAAAGCTTCCGGAAATTCCGTGGAAACGCCTTTGCGTCAACCATGTGTACCGGGAATTTGCGGAGTGCCACAGAAAATTTAAACAACTATCTCAAAACCCATGACAACGCCCAGTTAACGAAAAGTTTGATGTACTTTGGAATCGACCTCATTTTTATCTTTGGAGTCATGGTTGGGTGTTTCACTGTGAAATACTTTGGAAATCAAGCCATATGGGCCTGCTCAATTCTTCTCGCCATTGTATTGATGATGATGTCCTTCTCAAAAGATACGCCTTCTAAGTGCCTGCCTACTGGGAAGTAAAAATGCTTTGCTGGAAACGCACGCTAAGTTGGAATTTCTTCGCTTTCCGCCGAAATCCGCTTCGCTGGGTTTTCGGCGGAGTTTTTACAGGGATGGGGAAGGCGGCGGGTTTGCTTTGCTCCCCGCCGGTTTTTTTAGATTCTTTTCAGGGGTTGATTCTCCCCTTTTGAAAAGCCTTTTCCTTCTTGATATTATGCGGCCTTGGAAAGAACCTTAAATCCTTTCCAAGACCGCTTCATTTTTTGTGTGATTTTACTTTCTCTTTGCTGCTCCTGTCTTTTGCGCTGATGAACCTGGGCCTTGTTTGATAAATGACAGAATGACCAGCAGTGAAGGATTTTTTTGTCAATCAAGGCAATTTGACGCAGCCATACTTTGCGTATGGTTGGGAAAACCAACGCAGATCGGCGGAAAGCGATCCGCCCTTTTAGGCGTTTTCGCAGTTTTCAAACAAGGCCTACGCACCAGCGATTCCACTAATTGCGGCTTGAAGCCGGGAATCGGGTGTGATATACTTGAGATGATAAATTGAACGTTGCGGGTGGTGAGGTAAAATTGGAAAAATTTCTCGTTGATGTGACGGATTTGTATTGGATTGATGGAAGCGCAGACAATGCCGATGATTTGTGTCTGCATGGTCACGCCATCGTGTACATTGGAAATGAACGGCTTGAATTTGATGCTACCGTTAGCGCAACCGCACTTTATTTGCTAAAGACATTGACAGAAGAACATATTATCCATGAAGATAATCAAATGCTACCCTGTTGCGGACATTTTTATGTTCCTGATAAAAATCTTAAAAACGTCACAATAAGTGGCTGTGGTAATGGGATTGACTGGACAGTAAAACATAGTGGCAGAGATGTCATTTTGATTTTGGAAAGCGGGACAAAAATAACAATCCCTTTGGAAGCATATAAGCAGGAAGTATATAAGTTTGCAGACAAAATTGAGGACTATTATAAACTGTGTTCCCCTAAAAATATGCCAAGTGATGAGTTTACGCGTAATGGATATATTGCATTTTGGAACGAATGGCACAGGAGAAGAAATGCCTAAATCTTCATTTATCGGGCAGTTATCCTTCACGGATAACTGCCTATTCATTCTTTTTGCAAGTGAAAGAATTACGGGAATTTATTAGCACAAAAGGTAAAAAGGAGTTACTTTCGCGTCATTACTTCCATATGGACTTTCCTCTGCAATACAGCTTAGGCAATATTGCGGTTTCCTTTGCAGGGGCGTTGTTCACCTGCCCCTGCGCCTATCCCTGCAGCCAGGCTTTGTTTGATGAATGGCGGGATACGCATTTTCCGGCGCGATAAAACCGCCGGGTGGCCGCGGGGCGGGGTTGCCCCTGCCGTGGCCCGCTTTTATGCCTGCTCCCCGATGTCCCTGGTAGCATAGGCGTTCAATTCCATGCCCGCCGTGTGGCCTGCCAGATACTCATAATAGCCCTGGGCGCCGATCATGGCCCCATTGTCCCCGCAGAGGCGGAGCGGCGGAAGGTACAGCGTCCGGTTTTCCCTGGCGCAGGCTTCCCGCAGGTTCGCACGGATGATAGAATTAGCGGCTACGCCCCCGGCGGCGGCAATGCGGGTCCTTCCCGTTTGGCGGGCAGCCTCCATGACACGGGGCACCAGGATATCGCTGACGGCATTTGTGAAATCCCGGGCCAGCGCCGCCCGATCCAGTTCTTCCCCAACCTGTTGGGCGTGATGGGCCAGGTTGACCACAGCGGTTTTCAGCCCGGAAAAACTCATGTCCAGCGGCGCGCCGTCCACATGGGAGCTGGGCAGGCGGTACACGCCTCCCTGGGACTGCTGGGCCAAATCGTCCATGGGCTTGCCGCCGGGATATGGCAAGCCCAGCACCCGGGCGGATTTGTCGAAGCATTCCCCTGCCGCGTCGTCCCGGGTGCCGCCGAGAATCACCATGTCCGTATAGTCCCGCACATCGATGATCAGTGTATTGCCCCCTGAGATGGCCAATGCCAGGAAGGGCGGCTCCAATTCCGGGAAAGCCAGGTAATTGGCGGCGATGTGGCCCCGGATATGATGGACGGGGATCAGGGGGACTCCCAGGGAAAAGGCCGCGGACTTGGCAAAGCTGAGGCCCACCAGCACCGCGCCGATCAGGCCGGGGGCATAGGTCACCGCTACGGCGTCAATATCGGAGCGGGTGCAGCCGGCGCCGGCCAGGGCCTGTTCCGTCAGGGCGGCGATGGCCTCCACATGCTTGCGGGAGGCAATCTCCGGAACCACGCCGCCGTACAGGGCATGGAGATCCACCTGGGAGGCGATGGCGTCGGACAGCACATGCCGTCCGTCCTCCACCACCGCAACGGCGGTCTCATCGCAGGAGGATTCAAAGGCTAGGATCTTCATATGGTGTTCCTTTCCCGCTTACGCCTCGTTCCAGGGAAGCTGGGGCAGGGGCGGCGCCCCGGGATCCCGGGGGATGCGGACATATTTGGCGTATTTTTCCGGTGAAAACCGGTTCTGGTAGATGAATTGGTGGCGGCAGATCAGTTCCCCATCGGGAATATCAGTCTCCGCCCAGTACAGGGTTTTGTAGTGGACGCCGAACATATCCGTGTCATATCCGGCTATCCGGGCGCTGTTTCGGGCGTAAAAGCCCAGGCGGCGGCTGGCGAGTTCCGGATCCGGCGCATGGGCAGGCGCTTCACTCTCCGCCAGGATCACCGTACCGGAGGGCTCCGCTTGCCGCATGGCTTTCAGTATCAGCGCTCCCAAGCCCCGGTTCCGGTGGCCCGGCGCCACGCAGAGATAGTCCAGCAGGGCCCAGCCGGGATCCCCCAGCCACAAGAAGGCCTCCCCCACGATTTCTTCCCCGTCGAAAAGGCACCAGGGGTGATACCACCCATCCGCCCACATGGATTCAATATTACACAGGGGCTTCAGTTCCGCCGAAGGGAAGGAAGGCCGGAGATCCCGCTCATATACCCTTTTCAGCTGCTCTGCCTGGGGCAGTTTCAGTTCCATTTTCGAACTCCCTTGTCATGATAATGGCGTCCTCTCTGGGATGCTCATAGTAATTTTTCCGCCGCCCCACGCTGCGGAAGCCCCGGCTCCCGTAGAGGGCGATGGCGTCGTAATTGGAGGCCCGGACCTCCAGCGTCAAAAAGGCCAGCCGGTTCCCCTGGGCAAAGTTCAGGAAAACCTGCAGAAGCTGGGATGCCACCCCCTGTTTCCGGCAGTCCGGGCGGACGGCGATATTGGTCACGGTGCCCTCGTCCAGGATTACCTGCAAACCGGCGTAGCCCGCCACTTTTCCCTCGCTGTCCAGGGCTACCAGGAAGGCGGAGAGGGCGTTGTCCAACTCCTCCGCCAGCATCTGGCGGGACCACGGATCCGGGAAACAGACACGCTCCAGGGCGGCTATCTCGTCCAGATGATCCGCCGTCATGGGGATGATGTGTACGTTCATATGTTCGCTCATTGAATCGCTTCCTTTCCTCCAGGGATTGGCTTTCATGGCAGCCGGTATGGTATCCCCCATGCCCTCTTTCCGGCACAATCGGAAAGAGAGCATGGGGGGTGCAGCGCCCGGCTGTTATCATAGCCGGGCTTCCGTCCTTCTAGGATAGCCCCCGGGGATAAAAAACATGATCACCCTTTGGCCTCCAGCCAATTCTTCCCCCAATGTGCCTCGGCGGTCAGCGGCACGGAAAGGGACACCACTTGTTCCATCTCCTCTTCCAAAAGCCGGGCCGCCGTTTCTGCCTCCTCCTCAGGGCACTCCACAATCAGTTCGTCGTGGACCTGGAGCACCAGCCGGGCCTGGAGGCCCTCCGCCTTCAGGCGGTTCCGGACGGCAATCATGGAGAGTTTCATAACGTCCGCCGCCGCCCCTTGGATAGGCATATTCAGCGCAACCCGCTCCCCGAAGGCTCGGAGGTTGAATTTTGAGGATTTCAGTTCCGGCAGATCCCGCCGCCGGTGGAAAATTGTCTCCACATAGCCGTCCCGCTTCGCCTGGGCCACCACATCGTCCATATACCGCCGCACGCCGGGGAACGCGGCAAAATAGGCCTCCATATAGGCTTTGGCCTCCGCAACGGAGGTCCCAATGTCCTGGGACAGAGAGAAGGCGGAAATGCCGTAGACAATGCCGAAGTTCACGGCCTTTGCGCTCCGGCGCATCTCCGGCGTCACCTCCTCCGGCGGCACGCGGAAGACCTTGGCCGCCGTCTCCCTGTGGAAGTCGCCTCCCGCCAGGAAGGCGGCCTGCATGGCCTTGTCCCCGGAGATGTGGGCCAGGAGCCGCAGTTCAATCTGGGAATAGTCCGCGTCCACCAATACGGATCCCTCCGCCGGGATAAACATCCGCCGGATCTCGCTGCCTAAATCCGTCCTGGTGGGAATGTTCTGGAGGTTCGGCTCCGTGGAACTGAGCCGTCCTGTGGCGGTGACGGTCATCTGGAAGCTGGTGCGGATCCGCCCGTCGGGATCCATGGCTTTCAAAAGGCCGTCGGCATAGGTGGATTTCAGCTTGGCATACTGGCGGTATTCCAGCACCGCCTCCACAATTGGGGACTCATGGCGAAGGTTTTCCAACACCTCCGCATTGGTGGACCAGCCGGTTTTTGTCTTTTTCCCGTGGGGCAGGCCCAGCCTGCCGAAGAGGATTTCGCCCAACTGCTTGGGGGAGTTGATATTGAATGTCTCCCCCGCCAGGCGGTAGATTTTTTCTTCCTGCTCCGCCGTCCGGGCAGCCAGCATCTCCCCGAAGGAGACCAGGGCCCCCTTGTCTGCCCGGCACCCGGCCAACTCCATTTCCGCCAGTACCCGGCACAGGGGCAGTTCGGCGGACTGGAAGAGATCCCACAGGTTCTGTTCCCGCAGGCGGACGGACAGGGTTTCATACAGCGCCTCTACAGCGGAGGTATGGCTGTACAGCGCGGCGGAGACAGACGCGTTGTCACCTAGGGGGGAGAAAGCGTCCGGCTCCAGGAAGAGGGCCTTGGGCAGTTCCTCGTTATAATAGGAAACGAAAAGGCGGGGCAAGTCGTAGCTGCCTGCCGTGGCATCCAGCAGATAGGCCGCAAGGGCCGTGTCAAACACAAATCCCTCTGCCGGGAGACCGTTCTCCAGAAGGGTGCAGGTTAAATCCTTCACCTGATGGGCGGCTTTTGCGATACCGGCGGAGAAGATCTCCCCCAGCAGCCAGTTCCAGTCCCCCTGGTAGCGGGAGAACCGGAGATCCGCCATCAGGGAACTGTCCGGCCCGGTTTCGCACACTATGGCCAGCACTGTGAGATCCGGCAATGCCGTGAGGCTGACATGATCCGCCCCCCGCCAGATCTCCAGCAGTTCCGCCGCCCGGGCGGGATCCTTCACATCCTCCACAACGGCGGTGTGATCGGCTTTTTTTGCAGTCTCTGCCTCCGGCGCAAGGCCGAATTTTTCAATCAGTTTTGTAAATTCCAACCTTAAAAAGAGGGGGTAAGCCTGGGGGCCCGGAGCCCGGACGGCGTTGGCCGCCGGCTCGAAGTCCAGGGGCGCTTCCGTGACAATGGTAGCCAGCCAATAGGAATGGCGGGCGCTCTCCTCCCCCTCCGCCAGCTTCTTTACAACGCCGGGCTTGGCAGGGGTATCCGGGGCAGCGGAAATATCCGGCATATGGCTGTAAAGATGGTCGATGGAGCCGTACATTTGCACCAGGCCCATGGCGGTTTTTTCCCCCACGCCCTTGACGCCGGGGATGTTGTCGGAGGTATCCCCCATAAGGGCCTTCAGGTCGATCATATGGATGGGATCAAACCCGTAGCCCTCCCGGAAAGCCTCCGGGGTCATGTCCTTGGTGGTGGTTTGTCCCATGCGGGTGGAGACCAGCTTCACCTTGGTATGATCGGTAATCAGCTGGAGGCTGTCCTTGTCGCCGGTGACCAGCACGCACTCCCAGCCTGCCGCCTCGCATTTCCGGGAGATGGTTCCCAGAAGATCGTCGGCCTCCCAGCCCGCCAGTTCATACCGGGGGATGTTCAGGGCGTCCAGCACCTCCTTCAGCACCGGGACCTGCATCCGCAGTTCCTCCGGCATGGGCTTCCGGGTGGCCTTGTAGGCCGTGTCCGCCGTGTGGCGGAAGGTGGGGGCGTGTACGTCGAAAGCCACGCAGAGGGCGTCGGGCCGCTCTTCTCCCGTCAGCCGCAGAAGGGTGGTGAGAAAGCCGAAGATGGCGTGGGTGTAAAGCCCGTCCCGGGTGGTGAGGGG
>CAJUDW010000031.1 GCA_910584995.1 uncultured Oscillibacter sp.
GTTTCGCCCTCCGGTTCAGTGGGGGCGGGGTCGGGGGTTTCGCCCTCCGGTTCAGTGGGGGCGGGGTCGGGGGTTTCGCCCTCCGGTTCAGCGGGGGCGGGGTCGGGAGTTTCGCCCTCCGGTTCAGTGGGGGCGGGGTCGGGAGTTTCGCCCTCCGGTTCAGTGGGGGCGGGGTCGGAAACCTCCCCTTCCGGCCCGGCCGTATAGGTTCCGTCCGTCACAGTCTGGCCGCCGTCCACGGTGGCTTCATCAGCCAGCGCCAGCGGCGAAAGCTGTCCCAGCGCCAAAACCAGGCTCAGGCACAGGCAGACCGCCTGCCGGAGCCATAGGCTTCTTCCTTTCCCGCTCTCAGCAGTTTTACTCTTCATCATTGCAAAAGATCCCCTTTCCGAAAATCATTTTTTGATGCCTGCAAGATTCCTTATTCTTTATTCCTTACCAGGAATAAAGAATAAGGGTATATACCCTTATTGATAAAACCCCCTATGATTTGTATTATTTTTATTTTAAGATAAGCCGCAGTCTTTGCAATAGATTTCACTTATTTGACATATTTTCACTTATCTGGCATTTGTCCCGTATTGAAGCGCAGATCGAGATGTGCTAAACTTATAATTGGTTTATAGTGTAGATTTTTAGGAACGGTCGGTGCTTACATGAGAATTACGCTATGCGATGACGAAGGAAGCCAGCTGGCCCTCATCTCCTCCTATGTATTGGAGTATATCAAGCGGGAAAAGCTGGATATCCAAATAAAAAAGTTCCTGAATCCCCGGGAACTTCTGCATTATGAGGGCCAGCACGGCGGCAGCGCCATATACCTGCTGGATATTGTCATGGACTCCATGAGCGGCCTGGAACTGGCCCAGCGTTTGCGGGAATATAACCCGAAAGCGCCCATTATCTTTTTTACCACCGCCCCGGAGTTTTCGCTGGATGCTTTTTCCGTCCATGCTTTTGCCTATCTGCTGAAGCCGCTGGACAAAGCGAAGCTTTTCTCGGAACTTGACAAATGCTTTACATACTGCCTGCCCGTCAAAAAAGAGGAGCCATTCATCACGATCAAAACCGCAGAGGGCTTAATCTCCCTGCGGCCGGAGCAGATTAACGCCGTGGAATATTTTGACCACCGCCTGGTTTATCACCTCCACGACAACCGCAAAATCGAAACCGTATCCTCCCGGGATCGCTTTGACAAGCAGGCGGCCGATATCGCCGCCCTGGAAACCTTTATCAAATGCGCCAGTTCCTATTTTGTGAACATGCGCAATATCCTCTCCATATCCCATCAGTGCTTTGAAATGAAAAACGGCGCTAAATTTCCCATAACCAGGAAATACGCCGCAACCAAGGATATTTTTTTGAAATATAAATTCAGAGAGGGTGACTAGAAATTGGGTACAATTCTCCGTGATATTTCCCTCGTATGGACGCTGCTCCATTGCTGCTTCATGTTTATGCTGCTTTATGAAAGCCGCTATACCGCCAGGAAAACCAACATCCTGACCTGCATTTTCATGGTACCCCTGATCATCATCAATATGATGATTGTCATTTTCTTAGGTACGGAAAAAGCCGGGCATCTGGTTGTTTTTGCCTGCGTCCTGCCCAGCCTGATCTTCTTCCTCATTATGGCCAGAAACCGGGATACCCGTTTCCTGTTCACTTTCTGTCTGGTGGATACTGTGATATTGGAGGTTTTGTTTTCCAGCAATATCCTGGATACTGTACTTGGCCTTGGCCATTATCTTGTCATGTTCCTGTTCCGGCTTATCAGCTTCCCGCTGCTGGAGTTGTGCCTTGTGAAATACCTGCGGCAGCCGTACCAGCTACTCCAGCAGCAGATGAAAAAGGGCTGGGGCGTTTTTTCCATCATGGCGATGCTGTTTTATGCTGTCATGCTGCTGTCAACCTATCACCCGTTTATCATTACGGAACGGCCGGAATACTACCCCCATTTGATTTTGCTGCTGATTTTAATCCCCGTTATGTATATGACGGTGTTCAAGCTTTTGTGGACGCAACTGCAATTGTTTAACGCAGCGGAAAAGAACCGGATCCTGGACATGCAGGTTAAAATGACCAGCGAGCGCCTGACTGCCAGCGCCGAATCAGAAAAGCGCCTGCAGGTGCTGCGCCATGACATGCGCCACAAAATGCTGCTGCTCAACGATTACATCCGCAATGAAAACTACGCCGCCGTTGAGCAATATATTAACAGTATGATGGCAGATATTGCGCAAACCGCTCCGCAGATCTATTGTAATAATCATTCCGTCAACGTGGTGCTGTCTTATTACAGCAAAATTGCAGATGAGCAGGGCATCACGTTCAGTGCAAGCGTCTGCCTCCCGGCGGCGCTGAAAATCAACCAGACCGATCTGGCTGTGGTGCTGTCCAACGGATTGGAAAACGCCATAAACGCCCAGGCATGCTGCGACGACAAAAAGGTTCTCATCAAAGGTTTTATCGAGGCGGGGAAAATCTGTCTGGAAATCAAAAACCCCTTCAGCGGCAGCGTGGCTTTTGACGGCGCACTGCCCTGCTCCAAGCAGGAGCATCATGGTTTTGGTACAAAATCCATGGCCGCTATTATAGAGAAATATGACGGCATCTATTCTTTCAGCGTGGACAACGGCTATTTTTGCTTTCGGTGCATCATGTGACGGCAAACCTCCTGCCGTTCATGTATTGCACCGTTTCTGCATTCCATTTCCGCAGCACGCCCTAGAGGGTGTTTTCAAACTTTTAGCAATCCAGACGAGGATGGCAGTGAGAATGGTAACTGGAAAAATAGGCAGGCACGTTTTTCTAAAAGCCTTACCGCTACGGCGAATCCCGCTAGGGCACCCGGTAAACAAAAACAGAGCCACGAACAGCGGAATTGAATTCCGTTGTTCGTGGCTCTGTTTTATTTCATAAAGGACTACTGCCTCATTGAGTAACCCCTCTTAAAAACTTTGCTTATTCTGTCCTCACAAATTTCTCAAGTCCAAAGAACCTCATTCTTTCAGCATCAGCATATAAGTAAATTTCACAAAGCTGTTCCAGTGATTTCTGACCATCCTAGAGGTTCTTATCCAAGTCCCCGCGCAATAAGCCATCATCCACACAATGTTTTCATATAATCACCGTAACGATCGTCACCCCCGTGAGTTTCAAACCATATCGACACAGCTATATCGAAACATAGTTCCATGCCTGGTTTGTCCTCAACCCATACATACTCCATACTTTACATCTGATATTTCCGTTTCTCTGGCACGGCGGATCCGTTCGAATTCAATCCCAAGGGAATTGAAATTGGTCTCCAGGCAGTTTTCGGCAGTGCCCAGAAATTATTATCAAATTTCTTTTTTACATATTCAGTAAATGAACGATGTGCTGCCATAAACTACCCTCTCATCAGAATCAAAGTCTCAACAAAGAGATATCAAGTTTCCTTCCTGATAGATAACTATCGTATGCCATTTTCGCTGGGAGAAAACGTACTTTGATACTCTGCAATCCGATTTTTGAAAGCATCTGCAAAGTAACCTCTCCCTTATCTAACACGGCACTTTCTTCTGTTGGCAATATAAAACAATTCTTGACAGAAGAAAATTTATGCTCATCTATAAATTCCTGGTATGCCAATTGATACAAATACTGCTTTGTTACAGATTCAATCCCCGGCTGTGCTTTAGGGGAAATACCCGGCCCCAGCTTAGCGTTATAGTATTTTGCATCAAAAATAATGAATTGCCATTCTCCATTAACTACAGAAATAGAAACAATATCTGGCATCAATGTGTCCGCTGCTGTTTTTCCAGTTACTGTCCATAAAGGCTTTTCAATGATTTCAATCAGCTTTGTCCGTTTGCTATACTTATCTTTTAATGGAATAGGCAATCTCAATGCTCCTAATTGTGTATCAAGCTGATTGTTCATGATTTTTGCACAAACTTTTTCCCATACCAAGTTGAAGCTATTCGTTCCAAAAAGGGACAGGCAATCTATATCATACAGGCTTCCGCTATGGTCAATATAGGTATAGATTGTCTTTAAGACAATCTGCTTTCTTGTGTTAAACTGGATGCTTAATTCCTTTTCTATATTATACAAAATAGTTTCTTTTTCACCGAAGTCATCCAGAGTTTCCTCTGTAAGGTCAACACCAACAAGTTCAAACAAATTCAGCAGTCCAGCATCCTCAAGTTCATTTGATGCAATCGTAAGTACACATTCATGTAGACGTTTGAAATAGTCGTGGTCATCAGCAATTCTCTTCCTGGTTTGTAAATCCACATAATACGGACGATTATTCGCAATCATTGCAAAAGTCTCATTAATCGTCTTATCCCAGATTATCTCACCAGAGCCGTTCCTTTCGATGATATCATCTGTTTTTTCGTAAACACCATTTTCGTAATAGTCCTGCACCAAAAACAGAAGCACAGCTAACAGGTTAAATGACCTGGTTTCGCTGCTATCATTAAACATCCGAATAATTTGTTCTTTCGAATTGTACTTCTCCAAAACTTTAATAACCTGTGTTAATTCCCGCTCCGGATGTGCTGCTGTTAGCAAATACTTGGGATAACATTTCAAAACGATACCCGATACAACAATAATTCCCACAAACGTAAAAACATACAGGTATTCATTTTCTCCAATTTCAACATCTGAAATCTCCATATCCTCTTCGACAAGTTCTGACATATCTCGCTGTTTTTCTTCCGCTTTTACAGCCTTTAAGACTCCGAATTCCTTGAGTTTACGGATAATTGAAACCGCTCTTTCTTCTGGACAAGAAAATATCTTACAGAGTT
Organism: uncultured Oscillibacter sp.; assembly: GCA_910584995.1. Classification (GTDB taxonomy): domain Bacteria; phylum Bacillota; class Clostridia; order Oscillospirales; family Oscillospiraceae; genus Oscillibacter. The sequence continues at coordinate 4,812 of CAJUDW010000031.1, forward strand.
CTTTCTGTGTATACCTTCTCTGTTCTCTTACAAATTCAGAGTGCATTTATGTACCCCCTTTTACTCGTCGCCGGCAGGAGATGCACCAGTCAAGTCTTCCGGCTCTGCTTCAAGCCGGATATCATGATGGAAAATGCCAATTCCTCTATTCTCGAATTCCCGGCAAATCTCCGAATATCGACTGCTATGTTCAAAGCAGCCTTCAAACAACTTAGGACGTTTCTGTTTTGCTGCATCCTCAAATAAGTACATAATTACTTTATTCTTAAATGTATGGATAAATCTATCGTTATCGATTGCCGTACCTGCTTCAGGGACTACAATATTTCTTGCAATGAAGTAAGGCCCTAATTGCTTATCTTCATTAATCTTCTCTTTTGCCAAAAAGTTATTAATGGCCTTTCGCAGCTTATTCCATTCTACTTTATGTTTGGTATTTCCGGTTCCAAGAACAACTGTTTTGCCAATCAGATCCTTTTCGCTATCATCAATTCCAAGATAGGTAAAATCCCATCTGCGCTTAAACGCAGTGTCCATCGGAAAGACACCTTGGTCCGCGCTGTTCATCGTAGCCCAAATAAACATATTATCAGGGATTCTGATGGTTTCTACCGCACTCTTTTCTACCCCAAGTTCCTTGGCAAGATAAGTACGCATTTCATTTGTTGTTGCAATTTCATATTCACTGGCATGGTTTGATGCCCTATCAAGCAGCTGAAATACATCACCAAATACTGAGGCCACATTGGCTCTGTTTATTTCTTCAATGATAAGCAGATGCGGTTTAGGATTATCGGTCATTGCACTTTTAAGCGCCTTCGCCAGCACACGCATAAAAGGTCCAGGAACATACTCATATACGATTTCTTCCCTTGCTTTTACATCCGAAGCAAGCACCACATATGGTCTAAGTGCTTTTCCATGATTTCTTTCTACACTGTTATCCCCAACAGCATCTGTTCCATCTTGCTTCCTTGTTTTAAAGGCTTCATCCGTATACAAACCTAACAAAATAGGCAATCTTGTCAATCCATCATCCCTAAATCTTTCATATAACAAATCATATTTTTCTTGCGCCGTCTTTGCTTTATCCAACAGTACAGAAAGGACATCTTTATCTGCACCACCAATTGTGCCAGAACTTCCGCCAACCATAACAGGCTTATATGTGCCGACAAAATTAGCATAAGAATAGTCTGGGTGGAAAGTAACACGTTCTTCATATCCACCATCCGCTAAGAGTTTCTTTGCCTCTCCATTAAGAGTAAAACTTTTTCCTGTTCCCGGTGCACCGAATATAATCCTGTTTCGCGGGTACTTGCTTTTAATACCGGTATAGAAATTAACCTCTTCAAAACTTTTTCCAGACGCAGAGTCTTCGGTATCCCCAAAGTTTTCAGGCATTGTATGTTCAGCAAGTTCACTTACATGACCTGTATGTAACCAATCGCTGTTACAAAGGTAAAAATACAAAAATTCCGGCCGGAATGCGCATGCATATTCACCTTTACCTTTGTCTTGCTGGACAAAGCCCTCCCGCATTGCTTTCGCAATGCTTTTGATTTTTATCTGCTTTGAAATTGGAGTTTCAAGAGAAGCCGCAGCCGAGGCCATAACCTTCCATGTACATAGAACGGTTTCGCCATCTCGATTATAGACACCTAAAAAGACAGCCTTTTTACCTTCTTTTCCTCGTTCAAAAACATAGTTGAGATATTTTGCTTTTGGCTGAATACGCTGCTCGTCCTTCAAGCCGCTCCTGCCGCCAGGAGTTGTCCCTTTCGCACATATAAATACATCCCCAACACCATCATTCCCTTCAGGAAATGTAACACAAAAAACATCATCGTATCCTGCAATCTGTTCAATATAAGCAGGAAATGGAAATCTGTTAAACGCAGAATCAAGACTTTCTAAAACCTGGTCGGCAGAAAAATTACTATCTCTATCATACTCTACGGATACAATTTTACCGCCCTTTTCTGCAAATTGATATTCTGGCATCAATATGCCCTCCCCTCAAGTCGATATCATTCGTTTGTAAAATACTGACGCATTATTTCACCAGCGACAATATTAGCCATTTTTACAGGCACAGCATTTCCAACCTGACGCCACTGGTCTCTAAAATCTCCGCATAATTCATAGTCGTCATCAAAAGTCTGAATTCTTTTAATTTCATTGATTCGGAGGAATCTGTTTCTCCAGTGGAATGGCCCCATATTATTGGAAAAGCTGGCCTGTATTGTCCATGACGGCCTATCCGGGGATAGCTTAAGCAAGAATGACCAATACCTGGATCGCCATTTAAAGATTGGGTTGGGATATCCTCGTTCAGCCGTAAAATAGAGATAATTATCTCCGGGAGGAACAAGTTTTAACAAATCCTTGTGTTTAGAACCTGCCTGCATTTCTTCATCCTCTGGCAGAGGATAATCCAAATCACCAATTGCTTCTTTACAAGTTACCCACGGCTTCTTATTTGGGGATGCTGTGTCAGGCTTTTCCGGATTGTAATGAGTCTCCTCCGGAAACACAAATTTAGGTCCGAAATCTCTGCGTACACCCACACAAATAAATCGTTCCCTTGTTTGGGGAACGCCATAATCCGCTGTGTTGACAACCTTGTAAGTAATATCATAACCGTACTCTTCAGCACGCTCTTTCAACAAATCAAAAGCGGCCTTGTGCGGCTTATAGACAAAGCCAAATACATTTTCAAAGAAAAATACCTTAGGTCTTATTTCATCCAACGCTCTAAAGTACTCATACAGCGTAAAAGAATTCTCGTCCTCAAGTGCACGTTTTTTCTCCGTGCGATAGAATCTGGACTTTGAATACGCAGGACAAGGGGGCCCCCCCACCAGGACATCTATGTCTGCCTTTTTCATGTTTATCTGCGCAAGGCAAGCGTCATAGTCTATTTTGCGAATATCATCGCAGACTACAAGTCTTCCGACTTTATTTTTCTTAAGCGTATCACAAGTGGGTTTCCAAAAATCAGTCGAGAAACAGATATCAAATCCGGCTTTTTTGAAACCGCAGTCAATACCGCCGCCACCCGAGAATATGCTCAGTACATTTGGCATTACTCTAAACTCTCCTTCAAATATTCTATCATTGCTTTTCCCATCAGGCATGGAACAGCATTGCCAATCTGCTTTTGGATAGAACGTCTATTGCCGCAGAATTTGTATCCTCTAGGGAATGTTTGAATTGCTGCGACTTCAGGTACACGTAATCTTCTGTTATCCCAATGGAAAGGGCCGACCCAAGGTCCCGGCTGGGCACACACTGTCCAAGATGGCTGATCGGGTGATAATTTCAGAAGGAAGTTCCAGAAACGCTTGTCCGCAACAAACTTTGGATTCGGATATCCTGCCCACGCTGTTAACGCCTTGTAATTCATTCCGGGCGGTACCTCACAGAGGTCATCGTAGTAGGTTCCACCTCTTGCGTCCTCATATTCCTCATAGTATTCATCACCATCAAAGCCTGCAATTGCTTCTCCAACTGTAACATAGGGCTTTAAGCCGCTCTTTGCACACCTTTCAGGTGCATCATGAATTTTACGTGGTTCATCCCTCTTAAATTTACCCTTGGTTCCAATAATAAAAATGCGTTTCCTCTTTTGGGGCACACCGTATTCCAAAGCGTTTGCACGGATAATTCTGTATTTATATCCTGCCTCTTCGATAATACTGATAAAAGTATCCACAATTGCACGGTTTGTCGGATGTAACAGGCTCTCAACGTTTTCAAAAACAAAACCATCCGGTTTAATGTCTGTCACTACACGCAAATATTCATTCACAAGCGTCGCCCTAGGGTCATTGATTCCGCGGCGCACTTGATTTGTCACCCAATAGCCCGCCTTTGAAAAGGGCTGGCAGGGCGCACCACCAATAACGATGAACTTCTTCGGATTTCTCTTTTCAACAATCTTCTTAAAAACATCACTTTCGATTTCATGAAGGTCTCCCTCAAAAATCTCAGTGTCACCAAAATACTCTTCATTCGCTTTTAAGGTTGCTATGCAGTCAGAATCGAAATCTGTGCTGGAGATTACCGGAACTCCAGCCATCACGCTGGCAATATCTAGTCCCCCTGCTCCAGAGAACAAACTTACTGCAACGATATCTTCATTCATGATAAATCTCCCATCATTACATGGCACTTTTCCCACTTTTAACCCAGGCATCAACTTCGGACAATTTGAATTTCCATTGCCGGCCAATTTTATGCGCAGGAATATCCGTTTTCTTTATCCAATTGCGAATCGTATCTTTATTGACCCCCAAGTAACTGGCCACTTCATCCAGGCTTGACCAAGGCTCATTGATGTACTCCATGGCGGTACCTCCTTTTATATCCTTTCTGATTATAGTGGAACAAGCGAAAATCGTCAAGAAATAACCATGTTTTTCATATTTACATATAAATAACTACAAATAAATGAGATTTAACTGGATTTTCCCGAAATAAGGAATAAATGTGTACAAATTTAGATTCTTATGATATAATGAATATATTAAAACTAACGAAACGAGGTAGTTCTATGCCTTACAATCAAATAGCGGCCAATGGTACAATTGTTTTCGGAGCAAATCCACCAACTTTATCCGCTGTCGCTATAAAAAAACAGATTGAAACCGACTTAAGAAGAAACGATTACATTTTCAAATGGAATTCGCGTCGTTCCCAGCCATATTCTGGTGTATTGGATGACGGTGATAATCAAATTGATGTATATATCTATGCATGGAACATGACCCCAGCGTATAGATCTAATCCATCCGAAAAAAGAATTCAAATACCGGCATCTGTTGACAACATTGGAATCAATCGCCCAATTACATCCACACAGAAAACCATCATTCTTGGCCTTTACAATTCAGTATCAGGGACGCCGTTATATGCCGCATGGGATCCTTCCGTAAACGTAGGGCATGGCCAGAAATCGTGCTATGTTCAAATTGAAGATGTTGCCAGAGCAATTACTGATGGTATTTATCAAACGACCGACCGTAATGGTGCTTCTATTTTCACCATTGCCCCAGATTTCCTTTCTGATTATATTTCATCTCTTCAACCAGGTAATACAATCAATGTCCCGGCAGGATCTGCACCATTGAAAAGCAGAGTAAGAGCAGCAGACACTGCGAAACATAAAAAGCGTGTTCTCAAATCTGTAAAAGTGAAAATAGCCAGTTTATCAAGCACCGAGCAAAAAGCTGTGACAAAAGTACGTGTTGGACAGGGATATTTCAGGGACTTGTTAATCGATAAGTATTCTTGCAAATGCGCCCTGTGTAACATTTCTACCAAATATATGCTGACGGCAAGTCACATAAAAGAATGGGTCTCAAGTACGGATTATGAAAAACTTGATGAGAATAATGGCCTTTTACTTTGCGCACATCATGACGCATTATTCGATAAACATCTGATTACCTTTGATAACTCCGGAAATGTTCAGATTTCACCAACACTCAGTGCACAGGAACAGTTGGATTTAGGCCTTACTACATTACCCAGTATTACTGTTACGCCAGAAATGTTGCCATACCTGGCTGTTCATCAAAGCAAACTAAGGAGGTAACCTACGGGGATACTGCCTTCTAGGAAAGTGTTATCTGCCTCAATTCTTACGGTTTTAGCACAGGCGGCAGGACCTATGAAAGCATGTGACATAAACAATCAGGTGGCTCTATTTCTTCAGATTCCACAGGATATCCCGGAAATAGAAGATGCTAATTATGCCGGAAGCGAATTTGCTTAGCCAGATGCAATGGGTTCGAACCAGGCTAAAAAACCAGGGACTGATCAGCAACCCCAAACGCAAATTTTATAGAATGACCTTAGCAAAAAGTCCTATAATATGAAAAAGATAAAAGCCGGTCACCTCATTAAAGTGACCGGCTTTTTCATATTTCTATCAACTTAACCCTTCGCATATCCTTTTTTGTCTACTTGACCTCCACCATTTTCATTCTGTTAACCCTGTCCCAGATTCAGGCGGTTGACATATTCCCGCAAAAAAATCCGGGCATCCGGACAACATACGAAAGGTTGTTCGAATACCCGGAAATGCTTTATTTCAAGCCATTTCTCAATTCTTGCTTCTGTACCTTTGACAGCAATATTACCGTCTCCACATGCCTCGTCCTGGGGAACATATCGACCGCTTCGGCCCGCCGGGCCTGATATCCGTATCCGCCAAAGATTTTTACGTCCCGGCCCAAAGTGGCGGGATCGCACGAAATATAGACCACCCGCTCCGGGGACATCTCCGCGATAGACCCTATCACCTCCGGCGCCAGCCCCTTCCGGGGCGGATCCACCGTTATCACATCCGGCCGCAGGCCCTCCGCCGAAAGCTTCTCCGCTATGTCCGCCGCGTCCCCCTGGAAGAACTCCACATTCTCCACGCCGTTCCGGGCCGCATTCTCCCGGGCATCCCGGATGGCCTCCGGCACAATCTCCGCGCCGATCACCCGTCCGGCCTTCGCCGCCAGGCACAGTGTAATCGTACCGGCACCGCAGTACAAATCCAGCACCGTTTCCCGCCCCGTCAGGCCGGCCAGTTCCAGTGCCTTTCCGTAAAGCACCTCCGCCTGGGGTCGGTTCACCTGATAGAAAGAAGGAACCGACAGCTTAAATTCCAGACCGCAAAGGGTATCCATTAGATAATTCTGCCCCCAGACAGTCCGGTATTTGCTGCCTAGAATCACATTCCCTTTGGCCGTATTGGCATTCAGCACAATGCCGGCCGTATCCGGCGCAGCCTCCAGGATCATGGCTGCCAGTTCCGGTTCCCGGGGCAGTTTCTTCCCGTTGCACACCACGCAGCAAAGGCTTTCTCCCCGGGCGTTTACCCGGACATAGACATGACGGATCAGGCCCCGGCCCGTCGTTTCGTCATAGGCAGGGATCTGATACCGTTTCATCCAATCCCCCACAGCCCTGGCGGTCCTGTCGGAGACTTCTGTCTGGATCAGGCACCGCTCCACCGGGACAACCCGGTGGCTCCTTGCCTGGTAAAACCCGATTCCGCCGACCCCCACGGGATACTGGCTTTTGTTGCGGTAATGGGCGGGGCTGGCGGCCCCGGCAATGCCCGCCGCTTCTACGTCCGATCCGCCCAGGCGGGACAGGGCGTCCTGCACCCGGCGGCGTTTGGCCCACAACTCCTCTTCGTAGCTGAGGTGCTGGAAATCGCAGCCGCCGCAGCGGCCAAAGTACGGGCAGGCAGGCTCCCTCCGCTCCGGAGAAGGCGTTTGTATCCGGAGGATCTCCCCGGCAGCGGCCGACTTCATCACTTTTGTGATTTTTATATCCACTGTCTCTCCTCGGACAGCGCCGGGGACAAAAACGACGGCGCCATCCAGGCGCACGATCCCAAGGCCTTCGGCGGAGTAGCCCTCCACCAGGCCCGTGTGTATGCTGTGAAGTCGCAGGGGCGGTTGTTCCATAGATGCTCCTTTTTGGGCGGATGACATGCGGCAGACACGCGCTTTGCCCTCAGTTGGGCCGGCGGCCCAGCCATCAAAAAACAGCAAAGGGGTTTTCAGGCCTGCCGGGCTATCAGCCGGTGCCCGTCGGACGCCGGATATCCGAATAGCCCAGCAGATAATCGGTGGTAACGCCGAAAAATTCCGCCAGGGAGATCAGCGTCTCGTAATCCGGGCGGTGATCATCCGCTTCGTAGTATTGATAGGTTCTGGTTTTGATGCCCAGCTGGGCGGCCATATCCTTTTGGGTAAAACGCTTCTCTTTCCTGAGTTCCTGGAGCCGTGCCGCGATTTTAACCATAGTGGTTCTCCTCTTTCCGGGCCTTGTTTGAAAGCCGGTGGATCGGGGGGGGGGGGGGGACGGGCGCTTTCAGCAGGTCCTATCCGGTCCGGCGGTGACGCCGCGGCCTCCCGTGACAGCGGGAGGCCGGTTTTAGCGAGGCCATCGGCGGAGATGATGGATGGGCAGTATGTATGAAAAGCGTTACGCTTCCCATTTCTCCAGCAGCAGCCGCAGCTGGTCGGCGAATTTTGCCAGGCTCTTGTTGTCCCGGCCCTTGCTCCGCTTGACAGACTCCGCCAGCATATCGGTGATGGACACCAGCCGCTCGTAGGCCGCAGAGGCCCGGGCTCCGCCGGTGCTGATCTTCGCCTTCCGCTCCGGCAGATATCCGGGGGCCAGCTGGGTATTGGTAATCAAGTCGTAGACCTCGGTATACTGGGGCGCGTGGGCCTCAATGCCCATACCCTGGAGGGTCTTGGCAAAGAAGGGGGCTACCTCCCGATCCCCGTGCACCACAAAAACATGCTGGGGCTTGGGATGCTGGAAGTCGGAAATCCAGCTGATGAGATGATCCCGATCCGCGTGGGAGGAGAGGCCGTGGAGATTGGCAATGTGGGCGTTGACGGCAATTTCCTCGCCAAAAAGCTTGACGCTTTTTGCGCCCTCCATCAGGTAGCGGCCTAAAGTCCCCTCCGCCTGATAGCCTACGAACACCACGGAACTCTCCGGCCGCCAGAGATTGTGCTTAAGGTGGTGGCGGATACGGCCCGCGTCGCACATACCGGAGGCGGAGATAATCACCTTTGGGGTGGGATCCGTATTTAACTCCCGGGATTCGTCGCTGGTCTCCGTCATAAAGAGGCCGGGGAAGTCAAACATCCGGGTGCCGCCCTTGACCAGCTGGATCGCCTCATAGTCCAAATAGCCGTGAAGGTCTCCCGCAAAAATGGTAGTGGCCTTCTTGGCCAGGGGCGAATCGATGTACACCGGGAAATCCGGGTTGGACTTCACCAGCCCCTCTTCCTTGATCTCGCGGATAAAGTACAAAAGTTCCTGGGTACGGCCCACGGCAAAGGAGGGTATCACCACATTCCCCTTCCGGGACATGGTGCCTTCAATGAGATGGGCCAGTTCGTCCTTGTAACTCCATACGCCGGTGTGGTTGCGGTCACCGTAGGTGGATTCCATGACCACGTAGTCCGCGCCCTTGAAATGGACCGGATCCCGGATGACCGGCTGGTTGATGTTGCCCAGATCCCCGGAGAAGATGATGTTTTTCTTTACGTCCCCTTCTGTCAGATCGATAGAGACGCTGGAGGAGCCCAGCAGATGCCCGGCGTCCACGAACTCCACCTCCACGCCCTCGCACAGGCGGATCAGCTGGCCGTATTCGCAGGTATTCATGAATTGGGACACCCGCTCCGCGTCTTCCACGGTGTAAAGGGGTTCCGCCCGGGGCGCGCCGGAACGTTCCCCCTTACGGTTGCGCCATTCCGCGTCCTGCTCCTGAATGTGGGCGGAGTCCAGCAGCATGATCTTCAACAGCTTGGCGGTGAGGGACGTCGTGAGGATCCGCCCCCGGAAGCCCTGCTTGATCAGCATGGGAATACGTCCGGAGTGGTCAATGTGGGCGTGGGTCACCAGCACATAGTCGATGGCGTTGGCGGCAAAGGGGAACTCTGCGTTGGACACCTCGTCCCGGCCCTGCTGAAGGCCGCAGTCAATCAGGATACGCTTACCGTTGATCTCCAGGCAGTGGCAGCTGCCGGTGACACACTGATCCGCTCCGAAAAAGCTGAGTTTCATGAGGGAGCCTCCTTTTTGGGCCCTTATGGCTGGTAACCGGCGGCAAAAAGCGGCCGCCCCTCCTGCCCGGGCTTGTATATTTTGAACATATTGTAGCACAGATCTGCGGTAGATACAAGTCAAATCCGCAAAAACCGTCAAAAAAATATCAATGCTCCCAAGCCAGGGAGTCCGTTTTCTTTCCCGGCGCAAAAAAGAAGCTTTCTTTTTTCAAAATTCTGTGATATAATAATATTGTATAGCCGCCGGATGATGGCGGAGGCTGTTTTCCTCCTCGGCGAGAGGCCGGGAAAAGCGGCGCGGATCCCAAAATGCCGCGCCGTGGGGGACCGGCGTCCACTTTGGCATTGGCTTTTGAGAACATGGGAAAGGAGAGAGACCTGACATGAGCAAAACTGCCAGCATGGTTATGAAGATCATTGGCGCCAGCCTGGCTTTCGCCGCCTTCGTCTGCCTGCTGATCGGCGGATGGCAGGACCTGAGCGTTGGCATGTGCGGCATGAAGAGCCGCATGACCAAGCGTTTCGGCTCTGAGTACGACGATTACGCAGACGAGGAATTATACGACTGAACCGGTTGAAAAATTTGAAACATCAAAAAAGCGGCCTTGCCGCTTTTTTGATGTTCCGTCTCCCGGCGGCCTATCCAGGAAAGCCGCCGCCATGCCTGGTGCGATCCAAAATGGATCGCACTTTTTGCGCCCCCGGAATTGGGGCGCAGGCAAAAAAATAACCGGGCCGGACGCCCGATTTTCCAAAATAATCCTTGACAACTGATATGACTCGTGATAAAATTAGACGCTTTATGTAATGGCAGGGGACACTCCGCCATTCTTTATCCCTTACACAGCATAGCACATTTCCCATGGCAATGCAAGAGCGGAACGGCAGATTTTTAACAACTACGCCGTGTGTGCCGCAATTGCCCCGCCGGAAAAGCGACGCCTGCGCCGGACAGGGCGCGGAGCGGAAGAAAGGTGATTTGAGAAGATGGCCAAAGACAAGTATTACGGCAAAACCCTTCGTAAGAACTTTGCCCGGCATGAGGAAGTCATGCTGATGCCGAACCTCCTGGAGATTCAGAAGGATTCCTATAAGTGGTTTCTGGAGACCGGCCTCCGGGACGTGTTCGAGGACGTGGGGGCGATTACCGACTACCAGGGGAATCTGGAGTTGAGTTTCATCGACTACAAGATGGACGAGCCGCCCAAGTACGACGTGGAGGAGTGCAAGGCCCGGGACGCCAACTACGCCGCCCCCCTGAAGGTCAAGGTGCGCCTCATCATCCGCAAGGACGGCGCCATCGTCTCCATCCCGGAACAGTGGATCTTCATGGGCGACTTCCCCCTGATGACCCATTCCGGCACCTTCATCATTAACGGCGCGGAGCGCGTGGTGGTCTCCCAGATCGTCCGCTCCCCCGGCGTGTATTACGGCAAGGAACTGGACGTCAAGACCGACCTGCCGATCCTCACCTCCACGGTGATCCCCTACCGGGGCGCGTGGCTGGAATATGAGACTGACGCCAACGAGGTCTTCTGGGTCCGCATCGACAAGAACCGGAAGATTCCCGTCACCTGCCTGATCCGGGCCCTGGGCCTGAAAACCGACCAGGAGATCCTGGAGCGGTTCGGGGACGATCCCCGTATTGTGGCCACCCTGGAAAAGGATCCCTGCAAAAACTATGAGGATGCCATGCTGGAGATCTACCGCCGCCTCCGGCCCGGCGAGCCCCCCACGGTGGAGGCCGCCGAGACTCTCATGAACAACCTCTTCTTTGATCCCCGGCGTTACGATCTGTCCATCGTGGGCCGGTATAAGTTCAACAAAAAACTCTCCCTGTGGCAGCGGGTCACTGGCTGCCGCCTCCACGAGCCCGCAGCAGATCCCGCCACCGGTGAGATCCTCTTCGACGCAGGCCACCTCCTCAGCAAAGAGGACGCCCGCCTGTTGGATACCGTGGGCGTGGGCGAGGTCATTGTGGAAACGGAGAGTGGGCCCCTGCGGGTCTTCTCCAATAAGATGTGCGATCTGAGCCACTACGTGGACTTCGACCCCAAGGCCGAGTGCGGCATCAAGGAGCGGGTCCGGTTCGAGGTCCTTCAGGATCTGCTGAACCAGTACCAGGGCGAGGAGTTGAAAGAACAGATCCGGTTCCACAAGGACGATCTGGTGCCCAAGCACATCATCATCGACGATATCCTCACCTCTATTAACTATATGAACGGCCTGGCCCGGGGCCTCTCCGTGCGGGACGATATCGACCATCTGGGCAACCGCCGCCTGCGGTGCGTAGGCGAACTGCTGCAAAACCAGTTCCGCATCGGCTTCTCCCGTATGGAGCGGGTCATCCGGGAGCGGATGACTATCCAGGACGCCGAGTTCCTGACCCCCCAGAGCCTCATCAATATCCGCCCGGTCACCGCCGCCATCAAGGAGTTCTTTGGATCCAGCCCCCTGAGCCAGTTCATGGATCAGACCAACCCCCTGGCGGAACTGACCCACAAACGCCGCCTCTCCGCCCTGGGCCCCGGCGGCCTCTCCCGTGAGCGGGCCAACATGGAAGTCCGGGACGTGCACTACAGCCACTATGGCCGCATGTGCCCCATTGAGACTCCCGAAGGCCCCAACATCGGCCTGATCTCCTATCTGGCCACCTACGCCCGGATCAATGAGTACGGCTTCATCGAGGCCCCCTACCGGGCTGTGAACAAGGAGAATGGCGAAGTCTCCCAGGAAATCACCTATATGACCGCCGATGAGGAAGACAACTATATTGTCGGCCAGGCCGCCGAGCCGGTGGATGAAAACGGATGCCTGAAAAACACCCGTATTACCGCCCGCCACCGGGACGAGATCGTGGAAGTCGATCGGGAACGGGTGGACTATATCGACGTGTCCCCCCGGATGATGGTCTCCATCGCCACGGCCATGATCCCCTTCCTGCCTAACGACGACGCCAACCGTGCCCTCATGGGCGCCAACATGCAGCGGCAGGCCGTGCCCCTGATCCGGCCTGAGGCCCCCATTGTGGGCACCGGCATGGAGCACAAGATCTGCATCGACTCCGAAGTGGTTATCCTGGCGGAGGGTGACGGCGTGGTCACCTCCGTAGACGCCCGCCACATCACCGTCCAGTATGACAGCGGGGAAACCAAGGATTACAAACTCATCAAATACCTCCGCTCCAACCACACCACCTGCATCAACCAGCGTCCCATCGTGGACGTGGGCGAGCGGGTGCACGGCCGGTCCGTGGGCCCCGACGGCCAAGTCATCGACCCCACCGTCCTGGCAGACGGCCCCGCCACCGATCAGGGTGAAATCGCCCTGGGCCGGAACGTGCTGGTAGGCTTCATGACCTGGGAGGGCTACAACTACGAGGACGCCGTCCTCCTGAACGAGCGGCTGGTTCGTGAAGATCTATATACCTCCATCCACATCGAGGAATTCGAGATTGACGCCCGGGATACCAAGCTGGGCCCCGAAGAGATCACCCGGGACATTCCCAACGTGGGCGAGGACGCCCTGAAGGATCTGGACGAGAACGGCATTATCCGGGTAGGCGCGGAGGTCAAATCCGGCGACATCCTGGTGGGCAAGGTTACTCCCAAGGGCGAAACCGACCTGACCGCCGAGGAGCGGCTCCTGCGGGCCATTTTCGGCGAGAAGGCCCGGGAAGTCCGGGATACTTCTCTGAAAGTCCCCCATGGCGAGAGCGGCATTGTGCTGGACACCAAGGTCTTTACCCGTGAGGCCGGCGACGAGTTGGGGCCGGGCGTGAACATGGTCGTCCGGGTCTATATCGCCCAGCGCCGGAAGATCCAGGTCGGCGACAAGATGGCCGGACGCCACGGCAACAAGGGCGTCGTCTCCCGGGTCCTGCCCCAGGAGGATATGCCCTTCCTGCCGGACGGCACGCCGCTGGATATCGTGCTGAACCCCCTGGGCGTGCCCAGCCGTATGAATATCGGCCAGGTCCTGGAGGTCCACCTGGGCTACGCTGCCCACGCCCTTGGCTGCAAGGTAGCCACCCCCATTTTCGACGGTGCCCGGGAGGAGGACATCTCCGCCATGCTGGAGGAGGCAGGCCTCGACCCGGAGGGCAAGAGCGTGCTTTACGACGGCCGCACCGGCGAGCCCTTCGACAATAAAGTTACCGTAGGCTATGTCTACTTCCTGAAGCTGCACCATCTGGTGGACGACAAGATCCACGCCCGCTCCACCGGCCCCTACTCCCTCGTGACCCAGCAGCCCCTGGGCGGCAAGGCCCAGTTCGGCGGCCAGCGGTTCGGCGAAATGGAAGTCTGGGCCCTGGAGGCTTACGGCGCGGCTTACACCCTCCAGGAGATCCTGACCGTAAAGTCCGACGACGTAACCGGCCGCGTCCGCACCTACGAGGCTATCGTCAAGGGCCACAACGTGCCCCAGCCCGGCGTGCCGGAGTCCTTCAAGGTCCTGGTGAAAGAACTCCAGTCCCTGTGCCTGGACATCCAGGTGCTGGACGCCGAGGGCAGCGTCATCGAACTGAAAGAGGACGAGGATGCCATGGATACCTTCAACCTGGCCAGGATGGACGCCGACGACGACCGCCACCGGGCCTTTGCCGAGGAGACGGAGTTCGAGGATTCCGGCTTCGACATTGAGGACGCTCCGGAAGACGCCGGAGCCGACATCGACGCCGGTATGGATATGGACATGGATTTTGACGACGGGGAATGATCCAAGCCGCCGTGTATGGAATCATGGGATCATGAAGGAGGAAATCGCACTATTATGATGGATAATAAAACCGGCAATCATATTGCCTTTGACGCGATCAAAATCGGCATGGCCTCCCCGGAGCAGATTCTCGAGTGGTCCTACGGCGAGGTAAAGAAGCCAGAGACCATCAACTACCGGACCCTGAAACCGGAGAAGGAGGGCCTCTTCTGCGAGAAGATTTTCGGGCCCACCAAGGACTGGGAGTGCCACTGCGGCAAGTATAAGAAGATCCGCTACAAGGGCAAAATCTGTGACCGCTGCGGCGTGGAGGTTACCCGGGCCAAGGTCCGCCGGGAACGGATGGGCCATATCGAACTGGCTACCCCCGTCAGCCATATCTGGTATTTCAAGGGCATCCCCTCCCGGATGGGCCTGTTGCTGGACATCAGCCCCCGGATCCTGGAGAAGGTGCTGTATTTCGCCAACTATATTGTCACCGACCCCGGCGAAACGCCCCTGACCAGGAACCAGATCCTCTCCGACAAGGAATACCGGGACTACCGGGAAAAATATGAGGACGACTTCAAAGCCGGCATGGGCGCAGAGGCAGTGAAAAAGCTTCTCCAGGATGTGGACTTGGACGCCCTTTCCGCCCAGCTGCACGCAGAACTGAAGGACTCCTCCGGCCAGAAGAAGGCCCGGATCGTCAAACGCCTGGAGGTTGTGGACGCCTTCCGTATCTCCGGCAACAAGCCCGAGTGGATGATCATCGACGTGCTGCCGGTGATCCCCCCGGAGCTGCGGCCCATGGTCCAGCTGGACGGCGGGCGGTTCGCCACATCCGACCTGAACGACTTGTACCGCCGGGTCATCAACCGCAACAACCGCCTCAAGCGTCTGATTCAACTGAACGCCCCGGACATCATCGTCCGCAATGAGAAGCGGATGCTCCAGGAGGCCGTGGACGCCCTCATCGACAACGGCCGCCGGGGCCGGGCGGTTACCGGCGCCAATAACCGGGCTCTGAAATCCCTCAGTGACCTTTTGAAGGGCAAACAGGGCCGGTTCCGCCAGAACCTGCTGGGCAAGCGCGTGGACTACTCCGGCCGTTCCGTTATCGTGGTCGGCCCCGAGTTGAAAATCTACCAGTGCGGCGTGCCCAAGGAGATGGCCGTGGAACTGTTCCGCCCCTTCATCATGAAGAAGCTGGTGGAGGACGGTACCGCCAACAACATCAAATCCGCCAAGAAGATGGTGGATAAGGGCGTAACCGAGGTCTGGGACGCCCTGGACGTCATTATTAAAGATCACCCGGTCATGCTGAACCGCGCCCCCACGCTCCACCGCCTGGGCATCCAGGCCTTTGAACCGGTGCTGGTGGACGGCCGGGCACTGAAACTCCATCCCCTGAACTGCACGGCCTTCAACGCCGACTTCGACGGCGACCAGATGGCCATTCACGTGCCCCTTTCCGCCGAGGCCCAGGCAGAGGCCCGGATCCTGATGCTCTCCGCCAACAACCTCCTCCGTCCCCAGGACGGCGGCCCCGTCACCGTCCCCACGCAGGACATGGTGCTGGGCAGTTACTATCTGACTATGGATCGCATGGGCAGGGCGGAGACCGGCGCAGAAACCATCTGGTGCGAGGACGCCGGGGATACAAATCTGGCCGCCCAGTCCATTGTGGACGCCGATGAATTCCTGGCCGCCAACGAAAAGGCCAAGGCCGAGGGCAAGCGGCAGGCCACATACAAGCCCGCCCGGATCTACGCCGGGGAGAACGAGGCCCTGATGGCTTATAACGAGGGCGTGATCGGCCCCCACTGTCCCATCCTGGTCCGCCGGACCCAGACAGTGAACGGCAGGGAGTACACCCGCATTGTGGAAATCACGCCGGGCCGCATCATCTTCAACCAGAATATTCCCCAGGATCTGGGCTTTGTGGATCGCAGCGACCCGGCCCACGCCTGCGACTACGAGATCACCATGACCTGCGGCAAAAAGCAGCTGGGGAACATCGTAGACCGCACCATCAACAAGCATGGCTTCACCATGGCGGCGGAAGTGCTGGACGCCATCAAGGCCACCGGCTACCGCTATTCCACCAAGGCCGCCATCACCGTCTCCATCGCCGATATGAGCATCCCGCCCAAGAAGAGGGAACTGGTCAAGGCCTCTGAGCAGGCGGTTGTGGATATTGAAAACCAGTACAAGATGGGCTTCATGACCGACCACGAGCGGTATAAGCAGGTGGTGCAGGTCTGGGAAAAGACCACCAACGACGTTTCCGACGCCCTGCAGAAAAACCTGGACCGTTACAACCCCATCTTCATGATGGCAGACTCCGGCGCCCGTGGCTCCATGAAGCAGATCCGCCAGCTGGCAGGTATGCGGGGCCTGATTGCCAACACTGCCGGACGCACTATCGAAATCCCCATCAAGGCCAACTACCGGGAGGGCCTGACGGCGCTGGAATACTTTATCTCCAGCCGCGGCGCCCGGAAGGGCCTGGCAGACACCGCCCTCCGTACTGCCGACTCCGGTTATCTGACCCGCCGCATGGTGGACGTCTCCCAGGAGGTCATCATCCGGGAGGAGGACTGCGCTGTCAGCCACGGCATCAAGGTCTCCGAGATCAGCGAGAACGGGCAGGTCATTGAGAAATTCTCCGACCGGCTCCGGGGCCGCTATCTGGTGGGCCCGGTGACGGATCCCGCCACCGGTGAGGTGCTGATCCCCAACGACCGCCTGATGACCGCTGCCGACGCCAAGATCCTGGAAAACCAGGCCTGGGTGCAGGAGAACTACCATCCCGGAGACCGCTGCGCCTTTGACCCCACCTCCGGCGACCGGCCCACGGTCATGATCCGGACGGTCCTCACCTGCAAGGCCCACAGCGGCGTCTGCGCCAAGTGCTACGGCATGAACCTGGCCACCCAGCAGCCGGTGGGCCCCGGCGAAGCGGTAGGCATTATCGCCGCCCAATCCATCGGCGAGCCCGGCACCCAGCTGACCATGCGTACTTTCCACACCGGCGGCCTTGCCGGCGGCGACATCACCCAGGGCCTTCCCCGTGTTGAGGAACTGTTCGAGGCCCGGAAGCCCAAGCGTATGGCCACCCTGGCGGAAATCGGCGGCAGCGTCCGTTTCGAAGAAGCCACCAAGGGCAGCCTGCTCAATATCATCATCACCGCCCCCGACGGGGATACCCGCACCTATGCCGTGCCCCACACGGGCTTGCTGATTAAGGACGGCGACACCATTGAGGCGGGCACCCAGCTGACCTACGGCGCGCTGAACCCCCACGACGTGCTGCGCATCCGGGGCGCCGACGCAGTGTACAACTATCTTATCCAGGAGGTCCTGCGGGTGTACCGCCAGCAGGGCGTGGATATCAACGATAAGCATATTGAGGTCATTGTCCGCCAGATGATGCGCAAAGTCCGTCTGGAGGACGCAGGCGACACCCCGCTGCTGGACGGCTCCATGGTGGACGTTCTGGAACTGGAGGACGCCAATGACGAGATCGACCGCCGGAATGCCGCCGGGGAAACCCAGGAGAACGGTGAGCCTCTGCGGAAGGCCGCCGGGACCCAGCTGCTGATGGGCATCACCAAGGCCTCCCTGGCCACGGATTCCTTCCTGTCCGCCGCCTCCTTCCAGGAGACCACCAAGGTGTTGACAGAGGCTGCCATCAAGGGCAAGGAAGACCATCTGGCCGGCCTGAAGGAGAACGTCATCATCGGCAAGCTGATTCCCGCTGGAACCGGCCTCCAAGCCTACCACTCCTTCGCGGAGGAGATGGTCCCCGAGGCGGAGGCGGAGATCGAGCCCATTCCCGCCGCGCCTGCTGTTCCCGCTGTCCCCGCCGAATAAGCCTTACAGCAAGGCCCCCGGAAATCTTCCGGGGGCCTTGCTGCGTGTCAAAAAAAGCAGCACAGCCGCTTTTTTGAGAGGGTTCCGCTCCGCTCTGCGCCTCGGTTGGCCGCTTTCAGCGGACAATTCGACGCTCGCTTTGCGCAAGGTGTTTTTCCCACGTACACGCCGCGGGAAAAACAATTGAACTATATTTCGCCGCCCCGGCGGCGAAACTCTTGCAGAGGGCTTTTTTGACAGGCTGGAAAGGCCCACGGAAATCTTCCGGAGGCCTTGTCCTTTCCCTGTGCCCCGGCGCGGATTCACCCTAAGCCGGGGCTGCATACGGCGCATCTGCCCTGCCCCGGAACCCTTCCAGCAGGGACATTTGCCCGGCGGAGAAGGCTCCGCCGGGCGGAAAACCGCTCTGTGGGCCGCATAAACTGGGCAAAAGCCTTAAAAATCCCGGGGAAATTGCTGTGCCAGCCGGGAAAATTATATAATTAAAATTCATTTTCAGAAAAGACTTGACGCTGGCCGCCGCTGATGATATAATTTCCAAATGCGCGGACTGGTTCCGCGAATTTTGCCATGCGATTCCGTGCGCGTCAGGAGGGGATTTCCCATGCTCGGGGAACTTACGTCCCAGGAAAAGGTTGTGGGGATCAAGCAATCCCGCCGGGCCATCCGGGAGGGCCTTGCCCGCCTGGTATATCTCGCCTGTGACGCCGACCCCGCCATTACCGATCCGGTGGCGGAGACCTGCGCGGCGGCAAACGTGCCCGTGGAGCGGGTGTACACCATGGCCCAGCTGGGCCGGGCCTGCCGGGTCGGCGTCGGGGCCTCTGTGGTGGCTGTTCTCAGCGGGACTAACAAATTTTCCCGCTAAATTTGGTTTTTTCGGAATAACTACCAGGTTTTCCGCAAAAAATAGAGATGGTGTCCGTCAATGGCGGAACCACCAAAAATTTCAAAGAAAGGAGAAATTCAATGCCTACCTTTAATCAGCTGGTCCGGAAAGGAAGAGAGAAGGTCACCTACAAGTCCACCTCTCCCGCCCTGCAGTTCGGTCTCAACACCCTGAAAACCAAGACCACCGACCTGCCCTCCCCTCAGAAGCGGGGTGTCTGCACCGCGGTGCGTACCGCTACCCCCAAGAAGCCCAACTCCGCTCTGCGTAAGATCGCCCGTGTGCGCCTGACCAACGGCTATGAAGTCACCGCCTATATTCCCGGCGTGGGCCACAGCCTCCAGGAGCACTCCGTGGTTATGATCCGCGGCGGCCGTGTCAAGGACCTTCCCGGTGTCCGTTACCACATCATCCGCGGTACGCTGGACACCCAGGGCGTTTCCGGCCGTATGCAGAGCCGTTCCAAGTACGGCGCCAAGCGTCCCAAGTCCAAGTAAGGACCACACTCTGAAAGCTTTGCCGAATAGGTTTATATATAATGTATGTACCTCTTTGGCAGGCATTCACAAGGGGCTGCAATATGCCTTTTGAGTACCTATGAGATCATAGAATCATTATGAAGGAGGGAAGCATAGTGCCCAGAAGAGGTAATGTTCCCAAAAGAGAGATTCTGCCGGATCCTGTGTATGGCTCCGTGTTGGTGACCCGGCTCATCAACAACGTCATGCTGGACGGCAAGAAGGGCGTCGCCCAGAAGGTTGTGTACTCAGCCTTCGATCAGATTAAGGAAAAGACCGGCAAGGACGCCGTGGAAGTGTTCACCCAGGCTATGGAGAATATCATGCCCAGCCTGGAGGTCAAGGCCCGCCGTGTGGGCGGCGCCAACTACCAGGTGCCCATGGAGGTCCGTCCCGCCCGCCGCACCACCCTCGGCCTGCGGTGGCTGACCGCCTATTCCCGCGCCCGCGGCGAGCGGACCATGGCCGAGCGTCTGGCCGGCGAAATCATGGACGCCGCCAACAATACCGGCGCCGCGGTCAAAAAGCGCGAGGATGTCCACAAGCAGGCCGAAGCCAACAAGGCCTTCGCGCATTTCCGTTGGTAAGTTAGGAGAAAAACAATATGCCGAGAAAAACACCGCTTGAAAATACCAGAAATATCGGCATTATGGCTCACATCGACGCAGGCAAGACGACGACCACCGAGCGCATCCTGTTCTACACCGGTGTGAACTATAAGATCGGTGAAACCCATGACGGCACCGCCACCATGGACTGGATGGCCCAGGAGCAGGAGCGCGGCATCACCATCACCTCTGCCGCCACCACGTGCTTCTGGTCCGGCTCCAAGAATCAGTACAAGCCCACCCGGATCAACATCATCGACACTCCGGGCCACGTGGACTTCACTGTGGAAGTGGAACGCTCCCTGCGGGTGCTGGACGGCAGTGTGACCGTCCTCTGCGCCAAGGGCGGCGTGGAGCCTCAGTCCGAGACTGTCTGGCGTCAGGCCGACAACTATAAGGTTCCCCGCATGATCTACGTCAACAAGATGGACATCATGGGCGCGGACTTCTATCACGTCCTGAAGATGATCGAGGACCGGCTCAAGTGCAATGCCGTGCCTGTTCAGCTGCCCATCGGCGCGGAGGATACCTTCAAGGGCATCATCGACCTGGTGGAGATGAACGCCGATATCTACTATGACGACCTGGGCAAGGATATGCGTGTGGAGGAGATCCCCGCCGATATGATGGATCTCGCCAACGAATACCGGGAAAAGCTGCTGGACGCCGTTTCCATGTTTGATGACGAGATCATGGAAACGTATCTAGCCGGTGAGGAAGTCTCCCAGGAGAAGATCCGGGCCGCCATCCGCAAGGCCACTATCGCCAATGAGATGGTTCCCGTCACCTGCGGCACCTCTTACAAAAACAAGGGTGTGCAGAAGATGCTGGACGCCATTGTGGACTATATGCCCGCTCCCACCGACGTGCCCGCTATCAAGGGCGTCAATCCCAAGACCGAGGAGGAAGAGGTGCGGGAGTCCGACGATAATGCCCCCTTCTCCGCTCTGGCCTTCAAGATCATGACCGACCCCTATGTGGGCCGCCTCAGCTTCTTCCGGGTTTATTCCGGACATCTGACCACCGGCTCCACCGTGCTTAACAGCACCAAGAACATCAAGGAACGCATCGGCCGTATCCTGCAGATGCACGCCAACCACCGGGAGGATATCGAGGAGGTTTTCTCCGGCGATATCGAAGCCGCCGTGGGCCTGAAGAACACCACCACCGGCGACACCCTGTGCGACGAAAAGCATCCCGTCATCCTGGAGTCTATGGAGTTCCCCGAGCCGGTTATCCGGGTGGCCATTGAACCCAAGACCAAGGCCGGCCAGGAGAAGATGGGCCTCGCCCTGATCAAGCTGGCCGAGGAGGATCCCACCTTCAAGACCTACACCGACGAGGAGACCGGCCAGACTATTATCGCCGGTATGGGCGAACTGCATCTGGAGATCATCGTGGATCGCCTCCTGCGGGAATTCAAGGTGGAAGCCAACGTAGGTGCGCCTCAGGTGGCCTACAAGGAGACCATCAAGAAAGCTGTGGATCAGGACACCAAGTATGCCCGCCAGTCCGGCGGCAAGGGTCAGTACGGCCACGTCAAGATCCATGTGGAGCCCAACGAGTCCGGCAAGGGCTACGAGTTTATCAACGCCGTCGTGGGCGGCGCAGTGCCCAAGGAGTATATCCCGGCTGTTGACGCCGGTATCCAGGGCGCCATGAACGCGGGCGTTGTGGCCGGGTTCCCTGTGGAGGACGTGAAGGTCACCCTTTACGACGGCTCCTACCACGAGGTGGACTCCTCCGAAATGGCCTTCAAGATTGCCGGTTCCATGGCCTTCAAGGAAGCCATGCGGAAGGCGGATCCCACCCTGCTGGAGCCCATCATGAAGGTTTCCGTTATCGTGCCCGACGAGTATATGGGCGACGTCATCGGCGATCTGAACTCCCGCCGGGGCCAGATCACCCAGCTGGAGGCCCGTTCCGGCGCCCAGCAGATTGACGCCCACGTACCACTGGCGGAGATGTTCGGCTACGCCACGGATCTCCGCTCCCGCACCCAGGGCCGGGGCCAGTATACCATGGAGCCCAGCCACTATATCGAGATCCCCAAGAACATCCGGGAGAAAATTGTGGACGAACGTTCCCGCCCGCAGTAATTCGGGTATTGATTTTCCCCGCAATATACGGTAAAATAGCGGTGCTGAAGAAATTTCCACCGCACCCATGGATTTTTGCAAAATGATAGGAGGATTATCAAATGGCTAAGCAAAAATTTGAGCGCACCAAACCCCATGTCAACATTGGCACCATCGGCCACGTTGACCACGGCAAGAC
>CAJUDW010000032.1 GCA_910584995.1 uncultured Oscillibacter sp.
AGTAGTCGAAGCCCCACACCTCGTCCAAAAGCTGGTTGCGGGTATAGACCCGGTTAGGGGTAGAGGCCAGATGGTAGAGGAGTTCCAGTTCCTTGGGCGGCGTGTCGATTTTCTTCCCGTCCACAATCAACTCATAGGAATCCAGATCCACCACCAGCTTGTCGAAGGAGAGGCGCTTGCTGGTGTCGTTGGGGATTTCCGTCCGGCGGAGGACGGCGTTGATACGGGCGATCAGTTCCTTCATCTCAAAGGGCTTGACGATATAGTCGTCGGCGCCCATCTCCAGGCCCTGGATGCGGTCAAAGACCTCGCTCTTGGCGGTAAGCATGATAATGGGCACCTTGCTGGTCTCCCGGATCTTGGCGCAGACCGCCCAGCCGTCCATGACAGGCAGCATGATATCCAGCAGGATCAGATCGGGAACCTGCTTTTGGAACTCCTCAATGGCGCGGCCGCCGTCCCCGGCGATACGGACGTCAAACCCCTCCTTCACCAGATACATATGGATCAGATCGGAAATATTGCGGTCGTCCTCCACAACCAGGATATCTCTGCCCATTGTGCTCCCTCCCATGGCATCTGTTTTTCCGGGCCCGGCGGCCCGGGGCGCGGCGTCTTTCTGTTCCGCCAAAAACGGTATGCTCTGCCTGCGGCCAAGCAGCCAGCCCAACCGCCGCAAAACAGCGTTTCCACGTTTTCAACTTTGCCGATGATATCATTATACCCGCCTTTTGACGCGGTTGTTGAATTTTCTGTAAATTAGGGGCCGTCTTGCTGCGGATCGTCTCTGTACACCGGGCAAAACCGGACGGCAGCCTTTTTCACCGCTATCCGGCCCTTCCCCCGTCAAGGCGTGGTCTCCGTCAGCGCCAGGCAGCGGTCCTCCGCCTCTCCGGCGATGGCGAGGAAGGCCCGGAGGCCTATAGCGCCCGCCCGATCCGCCAGCCAGATCTTCACATCCCCCCGCTGGGCCGAAACCCGGCGCAGGAGGTTTTCCGCCTGTTCGGTATTCCGCAGATCATAGCCGGATCGATCCACATCCACGGAGAGGCACCGGAACCCGGCATCCTCCGCCGCCTGCTTTGCTTCGCCGTCCCCTTCCCGGAGGAAGGCCAGGCGGGTCTTGCCCAGGGTAGCCCGGGCCAAGGCTTCGTTACCCTCCTCCAGCTGCTCCAGGATGGGCCGCTCCCCCGCCTCTGCAAGAAGGCCGACGGCGTGCCCCCCTGCGATCATCCGCCGCAGGAGGGGCCCCTGATCCTCCAGGAAGGGGAGCGTGCAGAAAAAGGCGCCCTTGGCCCCGTAGGCGTCCAGGGCGTCCAGCATGGCGGCGGACGACGATCCCGCCTCCAGGCAGAGATACACGTTTTTGCCGTTCTCAAAAGCTTCCGGAGGCTCTTCGCCGCCGGGCTCCTCGCCTTCCGGCTCCCGCAGGGACTCCTCGTATTTGCTGTACCGATCCGCCATCTGATACGTGGCGGCATTGGCGAATTCCCGGTCGGATAGGCCGAAATCGGGCTTTCGGATCCACACCAAGGCCCCATAGTTCCCGTTTGTAATGGTGGGGTTGGTCAGGGAGGTGACAGAGTACTCCAGATTGAAAAAGGCCGCCACCACAGCGGCGGGCACGTAGATCTCGCTGCCCCGCTGGATGGCTCCGGGATAGTAGTTCCTGCCCTCGGTATCCTGGGCGTAACCCTTCCCCAGTTCAAACCGGATAGATTCCCCGCCGCCGTAAAGGATCCGGACGCCGGCGGCGGTGTTGGGCAGGTAGGCCACGTCCAGGGAGCGGTTGACCCGCCCGGTAAAAATGGTGCTGGGCAGGTACAGGTATCCGTTGTACCAGAGGGGCATTTTGCCGTCCTCCAAAGGGAGAACCTCGTTGCCCGCCGCCGTGAAATAGATGCTGCGCAGGGCGTAAGCGGAGGGGATCATGGCCTGGAACAGCAGCGCCAAGCAAAACAGCAGCGCCGCCAGACGCTTCTTCACGGCCACTCCTCCTTCTAAACCATTTCCATCCTGTCTTCCATTTCCAAATCCGCTTTTTCATCAAAGGGACAGCCGGCAGTCCGGCCCGCGCCCCGGAATCTGTCGAAAAAAGACGGCGTTCCTGTTATTATATCACGTCCCGCCGTCCCTTGTAAAGAGGTCCGCCGGGTACGGCTCCACGGTGACGCCGGTATAATAATGGGTCAGGATCTCCTGGTAACCGGAGCCTGCCTCCGCCATGGCGTTGGCGCCGTACTGGCTCATGCCCACGCCGTGGCCGTATCCGGTGACAAAGAACACCAGCTTCCCATCCTGCACCTCCCAGTCGAAACAGGCGGAGCGCAGGCCCAGGATCGTCCGCAGGCTGCTGCCCCGGACCGGCACACCCCCGACCGTCACCTTGGCCACGCTTCCGGCGGTGTCCTTGGCGGCGTCCCGCAGCCAGCCGGAGACCTTCCCGGAGAAGTCCGCCTCCGGATGGGCCGCCAGGAATTTTTCCCGGAACTCCTCCGCAGTAAACTCCACCCGGCTGTAATAATTCGGGATGCTGTCCGCAGGCTCCGGGGAGTCCACCGGCTGGAGGTAGGGCAGATCGTTCATCCAGACCTCCCCGGCCCCCCGGGTCAGCCCCGCCGAAGAGGAGTGGAACACCGCCAGAACCGGCACGCCGCCATAGAGGATTGTCTGGCCGTCTGTGGTGCCGACGGCCTCCTCCACCTTCCGCTCGTTCTCGTCCGCCGCGTCCCCCCAGTTGGCGCGGGCCTTCTCCTCGGAGATATAGGCCTGGCAGCAGGCGTAATCCGTACAGATATCGGCATTTTCGTGGTTGCCGCCGGTCTGGATTTTATAAAGAGTATAGGTCCTGGCGGCCACAGCCTGGGCCTTTAAGGCCTCCTGGGCAAAGGAAGCGGGCATCTCCGCCCGGACCACGCCCACCAAGTACTGGCCCAAGTCCATCTCCAGGACCTGATCCCCATCCAGCACCCGGAGTTTTGCTGCGGCATCCAGGCTGCCGCTGGCAAAGGGCGGCAGTTCCGCCCGCTCCTCTGTCTCGTCCACAGGTGCCTCCCGGTTAAAGAGGGCCGTCCGAAAAGGCGCGATCACCAGAAGGGGCACCAAAAACAGCGCTGCTATCAGCAGCACCGACACCGCCACGCTCTGCCGCACCTGGTTTGTCCGTCTCATGCGTGTTCCTCCTCTTCCGTTCTGCAAAGGCCTGTCCCTCCAATCTATGCGCCGGGTGAACGAAACATGTTCCCCCCATATGATTCCGATGAATCTGGAATACTGTCTGGGCGAGGATTTCCGCTGCCGGCCAAGACAGATTTTCGCAGGAATACCAGGTGTACCGCACGAAAATCAGCGCAGGCCGGCAGCAAAAAGACCGACCGGACAGCGTTTACGGCTGTGAATACAGAATTCCAAGTTCAAAATCCGCTGTCATCCGCCCTTTTTCTCCAGGATACCACAGAAACCGGCACAACTCAAGAACCTTCTGCCCGGAAGGTTTTTCTTGTTAAAAAAGCGGCCGGGCTCCCCTCCCTGGTTGTCCGGCAAAGGCGGCCAATCCGGCCCCCGCTCCCTGCAAAGGGTTTGCTCCCGTACAGCATTGCCCTCCAGGAAAATGGCGGAACACCTCTGCTTGTCCACCGGGGGCACACCACTGCAGAAAGCTTTTTTAACAGGCAGAGGAGGGCAAAAGCCCTCCTCTCCTGTTATTCGCCGCGCCTCTCAGCCCGGGGCCCGCCGCCGGGGCTGCCTTCCCCCGGATTCCCCCGGTCAAAGAACCCGCCCTGCTCCATGCCTCCCATATCGGAGAGTTCCAGGCCGGAAACGTCCGTCAGGGCGGAGCCGTCTTCGGCCTGCCCCTCCCGGGTCGTGGGAATCGAACCCACCAGCTGTCCCGCAATGCTTTCGCTGCGGAGGGCGCAGAACTGCGCCAGGGCCGCCGCGCCGGTTTCAAACTCCTCGTAGGTGCAGAACGCGCTGGGATCCTTCTGTACATAAGGATCGATAAGCCGGTACGCCTCCTCAATGATCGCCGCCGGATCCACTGTCTCCAGGAACTCCTGGAAATACCGGTGATACAGTTCCGTATACTCCGGCGACTGGAAAATCCAGTCCGCCATGGGCCGATCCCCGGAACCGGTGACGGAGAGGGGCGTGTCAATGGGATCGTTCACCGCGGCGGAGGCATCGTTCCCCTGGAAGCCGCCGAAGGCCAGATTATAGTCCCAGGGGATCATGGAAAGGCGCCCGTCCTTTTCGTAGAGGTAGTAGTTGTGTACCATGGATCCGGTGTAGCTGTCGCCGTTGACCACATAGTTGTGAACCACGAAATACCGCAGGGCCGCGTCCACGTCCACCGTCCCCGGGATATCCTCCCCTGTCCCCAACCGCCGCAGGGTGTCAATGAGGCGGGCCTGATCGGCTTCGGTGGCAGGGGTTTTAGCGTTGTCGAAGATATTGGCGTAACTCTCCGGATTATTGTCCGTATATTGGAGTTTCACATCCCCGGAACTAGGGCCGCCTCCGGGGCTGCCGCCTTTTTCCGGCATGCCGGAGGAAACCCAGCCCTCCGGCGCGTCAGGCGGGGAGCCCGCAGGGCCGGAAGAGAACCCGCCCTCCGGCAAATCCGGTGGGAACCCGTCCTCCGGCGTGCCCGGGGGAGAAAACCCCATGTTGCCCCGATCCGGCCCGCCGGCATCCATCTTTTCGCCGTCCTCCGGGAAACCGTCCATCCGGAACCCCCGCCCGTTGCCTCTGCCGCCGCCGAAATCCATGCTGTCGGGCTTGTAGAGTTCGCCGTAATCCCTGCCGAAATTCCGCTGCAAAAAGGATTCCTCCACAGCCTCCACTGCCAGATACAGCCCCCAGTCCTGCCCGTTGACGGTGACGAATACAAAGCTGCAAAGCGGCGAAGCCACGCTGAATTCCGCCATCATCCGGTAGGTCAGGTAATCCTTCATACAAGTGTTGTCCTGAATCAGATTGTTCAGGCACAGCTTATCAAGGCCATGGTAGGTGCTGCCCTCGCTGTAGTGGTCGAACTCAATTTTAAAGCTGTAGCGGCTGCTGTCCATCCGGGAAACCATGCTAAGGGAGGTGTTCCCCTTGGCCCGGATGGCGGCGTTCCGGACGGCCTCGCCATCGATAACCAGGGCGCACCCGGCGTACTCCTCGTCCTCGCAGCCCTGGATGAAATCCTCCCATCCGTCCATGACAATGTCGATGCTGTGCACCCGGGAGGTGTCGAAGAGGCGGTTCTCGTAGCCCATCACCCGGGAGGCAGGCTGGATGCCCAGGGCCTGCCCGTTGACAAACAGGACGGTAATGGCCAGGGCCAGCACCATGGCGGCGGCGCAGATCCGGTCAATGTGCTTGTGGGTGGACATATCTGCCTCCTTATCCCATGTACTCGCCGTTGTAGCTGACCAGCGCGGCGCTGCGGACGCCTGCTATATCGGAGAGTTTGTTGATGAAATCGGTATTATCGTCTTTGAGGCGGATCTCCAGGTTCAATTCTACCTCACCCCGCCGGGCGGTCTTACTCTTCACGTTACACCGCTCCGTCTTCCCCTCCAGGAAAGCCCTGGCGGCGTTCTCACTGCCTTGGCCGTCGCACTGCACCACCAGGATATAGGGATTCACATGGGATTTCCGGTTGACAAAGGCCAGCAGCGCCGCCCCAATCGCCCCGCTGCCTGCCACCGCCAGGGGGATGAACCCCGCCGCCAGGACAATGCCCGCCGCAATGGCCCAGAACAGGAAGGCAATGTCCAGGGGCTCCTTAATGGCCGTCCGGAACCGGACGATGGAGAGGGCGCCCACCATGCCCAGGGACAGCACCACGTTGCTGGTGACAGCCAGAATCACCAGCGTGGTGATCATGGTGAGGGCCATCAGCGTCACGCCGAAGCTGGAGGAGTACATGACGCCGGTGAAGGTTTTTTTATATACAAAGAAGATAAAAAGGCCCAATAAAAAGGCTAAGCACAGGGCAATGGCCATATCCAGAAGGCTGACACTGGAAACGTTCTCCAGAAAGCTGGACTTAAAAATATCCTGTAAGGTCATCGGGTAAAAACTCCTTTTTGAAAAATTAACGTTTTAAGAACCTGTATTTATCGGCGGGGGATAATGGGATGGACGAGGGATTCTGCCGTCCTGCAAGGCAAAAATCGCAGGAATACCTTTCTGTATTGCAAGAATTTTTCACGCGGCAGGGCGGCAAAAGGCCCAGCCAGAGGGCGTGCAACGCCTGTGAATACAGAGATTCGGCCTATACACGGCGTCCTGCGGCCGGAAACCCCAGGAGAAGACGGAAAAGCCCAGGCGCACAGGCGACGGAACCTGCCGGGGCGCAGGCAAATCCCTTCCTCCCTGGGGGCCGCCCCTTCCCGCAGGACAAAACTATCCGATATGTAAAACGGATGGGCGGGCCCGCCTATCCGTAGATCCGGCAGGCGGCATATTTGGAAAAGGCCCCGCTCCTGACGCCCCGCAGCCCCACGGCGTCCCGGATGATATCGGGCAGGTACGCGTCCCACTTCACCTCCAGGATCACCGGGGCGTCCCCTGCGGGGACGGTCACGCAGTCCCGGCACAGGAAATCCGTGGCACCCAGGCCTGTGCGGATATCGTAGTCCAGGGTGACGCGGACGTTGCCGGGGCCGTACACAAAGGGCTCCCGGGTATAGTCCACAATGGTTTTCGGCCGGAGGCCCCGGCCCCGCATCTTGCTGTAGAGTTCCAGCACCAGGGGACGATCCTCCCTGTCCATCCAGTCCAGATCCCCCTCCAACAGGGCCTGGGCCTCCTGGGCGGAGACCGCCGCCGCCTGCTTGCGGCTCAGGCCTCCTATCTTGCTTTTCTTTTCCAGGCGGATGAACCCGGTGTCGCCGTTGTAATACCGGAGGCGGAATTTTTCCCGCCGGTCCACGCCGTCCAACTTTTCCCGGAGAGCCCGGTCGGCCCAGTCGTCAAAGTACAGGCTGCGGATGAAGTACCTGCCCCCCGGGGCGTTTTCATCGGCGGAGGCCACCGCCCGCATCCGCTGGCGGACAGCGATCAGGTCTGACCAGGTGATTTCGTGTTTCCATTCGTGCCGGTAAGGGGTCATAAGACACGCTCCTTTCATCAAACTGACAGGCCGCCGGAAAACCCGAAAAGTATCAAATGCTTCCGGCAACGGTTTTGCCACCGCCCTGTGGCCGGCCTGTATGGCTTCACAGGCCGGCAAATGCATGCTTTGCGCAGGCCATTGGTTCAGCCACCGGAAACAGCCATGGATGTTTCCGGCTCTGCTGACTATATCGTGGTTTCCTGAATTCTTCCTGAAAAGGGAAAAACGAGGCGGCTTTTTCTTTCGGCATAATCCTCCAGGCCGCCAAAGGCCCCGCGGGACGGCAAAAAAAGCAATCCGCCTGTCCCGGCAGCACACGCCGGAGCAGACGGATTTTTTGAAAACAAAAGCGGGAAGAAACTTTCTTCCCGCTTTTCCGTGTCTGGAACGCCTCTTATTTCGCCACGGCGGACTTGACCACCTTCACCTCGCGGCCATTGTAGCTGCCGCATTCCGGGCACATTCTATGGGGCAAATGCATAGCGCCGCACTTGGGGCACGCTACCAGCGTGGGGGCCGCCAGCTTCCAGTGGGAACTGCGCCGCTTGTCGCGTCTTGCCTTGGATACTTTTCCCTTGGGTACTGCCATTGTGACACCTCCGTTCAAAGGCCCGGGCAAGGCCCGTCCTGTTTATTGTCCTTCTTTGTCCTCCAAAAGCTTGGCCAGGACGGCCAGCCGCGGATCCGCCTCCTTTTTGCAGGAGCAGGGGCCGAGATTCAAATCGGCGCCGCAGCGGGGGCATAGTCCTTTGCAATCTTCAGAACACAGCGTTTTTGTGTCCATGTCCAGCAAAAAGGCCGTGCGGGCCAAATCACCCGCGTCCACTCTGCCGTCCTCCAGCAGTTCGATCTCGTCGTTCTCCCCGTTCTCCAACTCCTCCGCCAGAAGGCAGCGGTAAGGTGTCTCCTTTTCCTGGCAAAACTCCTTCCCGCAGCGGTCGCACACGGCGTCCAGCAGGGTTTTGGCGGTGAACTCCAACTCCAGCAGGCCGCCAGTGTTCCGGGCCTCGCCCGTCACGGCGACAGGCCGGGAGACAGGGTGCCGGCCGGAAAATTCCACATCGGAAAGATCCATTTCAAACCGGAATTCCAGCCGCCCGCCGGGGGTATGCATAATTGGTCTTACATCTAAAATCATAAGCTGCCTCGCAATGACACGAATAGTATTATAAGGGATGGTTCAGCCGTTGTCAAACATTTTTTTAAAAAATTCCATAGCAGGGGGCTTTTTCGGAAAAAGGGCTTACAGCCAGTCCTTTTTCTCCTGCCGTTCCCGTTCCAGGCTGATGCCCATGAAGGTATTCCGGAACCCCCCCTGGATCTGCGCAAAGGGGGCGATGCCGTAGGAATCTTTTGGGCGGCGGGCGGTCCACGCGTCCCGGAAGAGCAGGCTGAAGCCCTTGCCGTCTGCGCCCTCCAGTTCCAGCAGCATAGGGGAGAGGTACACCGCCGCCATCTGTTTCTCGTCGGCCAGGGCGGCCCCCCTGTCCCAGAAGCGCCTGCGCTTAATGGCCGCCTCCAGCCCCTCCATAATCTCCTCCGCCAGGGCTTTCAGCGCCGCCGGATCCTCCCCGGCCTCCCGGATGGCGTCCCGGTAGGCGGGGCCGAACCGGGCCCCATAGTCCCGGAAGGCGTCGGGATAAGTCCTGCGGCGGAAATCCTCCAGCCACTCCCGCCCGTTTTGAATCGCGCCGCACAGGGTTGCCAAATCCGGCCTCACGGCTCTCACCTCGCAAAAATATTCTATCCCCGCTTTACAAGCCCGGCGGGAACGGGTATGATATAGCCAGCGCGCAGGGCCGCCGCCCTTTGGGCCGGGACAATGGCCCCGCTCCCCATTACGACATCAGGAGGTCCGCTATGCGGGAATTTACCATCGGGAAAAACGACG
The DNA here is from genome assembly GCA_910584995.1 of uncultured Oscillibacter sp. GTDB lineage: Bacteria > Bacillota > Clostridia > Oscillospirales > Oscillospiraceae > Oscillibacter. The sequence continues at coordinate 9,003 of CAJUDW010000032.1, forward strand.
CCGGGCAGCGGCTGGATCGGTTCGTGGCGAAAAACCTGCCGCTGCTGCCTCCGGCCCTGCTGCAAAAATACATCCGGCTCAAGCGGATCAAGGTCAACGGGAAGGGCTCCCAGCGGGACGTCCGGCTGGCGGAGGGGGATATCCTGCAATTATACATCAACGATGAATTCTTTGACAAGCCCAGGGAGGAAAACCTCTTCCTGACCCTCTTCCGCCCCCAACTCAATATTGTGTATGAGGACGGAAACCTTCTCCTGGCGGACAAGCGCCCCGGCGTGGTAGTCCACGCCGACGAAACGGAAAAAGTGAATACCCTCATCAACCATATCCAGGCCTACCTTTATCAGAAAAAGGAGTGGAACCCCAGGGCGGAAAACGCTTTCGCACCGGCCCTGTGCAACCGGATTGACCGGAACACCGGGGGCATTGTCATCGCCGCCAAGAATGCCGAAACCCTCCGGATCCTCAACGAGAAAATCCGGGCCCATGAGATTGAGAAGTCCTATCTCTGCATTACGGCGGGGCGGCTAAATCCCCCTAAGGGGAAACTCGAGGGCTTCCTGGTGAAGGACGAGGTCAAAAAGCAGGTCTCCTTTCACAAGCGGCCCGTTCCCGGCGGCAGGACCGCCGTGACGTTTTACGACACCCTGGAGACCCGGGGGCCCCTGTCCCTGGTGGAGTGCCGCCTGCTGACAGGCCGCACCCATCAGATCCGCGTCTCCATGGCCGCCGCCGGCTGCCCCCTCCTGGGGGACGGCAAATACGGCAGCGGCGATCTCAACCGCCGCTATCACGAGACCCGCCAGGCCCTCTATTCCTACAAGCTGCGCTTCGCCTTCCCCACAGGGGGCGGGGCCCTGGACTATCTGCGGGGCCGGGAGTTCACCGTAGAGGCAGTCCCCTTCCGGGACAAGTACTTCCCCCAGAGATAAGGATCTTATTTCTCCGGATTTTTATCCGCGCCATTTTCCGCGTCCTGCTCCCCGGCTTCCTCCCCTTCTGCGTCCTCTTTCACCAGGGAACCCCAGAAGGCCGTGACCAGGCCGAAAAGCGGGCACACAAGCCCCAGCGTCTCAAAGATCCAATTACGATGGGTGGGCAGGTCCAGACCGGCCAAAAGCAGGGCGCTGACGCCGAACAGAATCAGCGCGATGCCCAGCAGAATCAATTTGATGCCTTTCATCTCAAATCCCTCCATAAAGTTCAGGTTACGGCTTCGATTTTATCATCCCCGGCTGCAAGATGCAAGAGCTGCCGGGGAAAATTGCCATAATTCACCCTGGCGGGCCGGAATTGGAGCGGAATGGGAACATTTTTTAGACAAAGGCAAAAAAAGTCCCGGATTCCCTTGACATTTCCCTCTGGTTCGGATATATTTTTAAATTGCTGAATTTCGACGAGAAAGGTTCCCCCTCAACAGAGAAAAGAGGCGTATAGAGAGCCCCGTGAAAAGGGCTGAAAAATTTTTTATTGAAATGGGGGAGGATACATGTCCAAGGAGTTGATCTGCCTGCGGAACCTCTGCATGGCGTTTGACGACGAAACGGTACTGGACAGCATCAATCTTGATATCCATGACAAAGAATTCCTCACACTGTTAGGGCCCAGCGGGTGCGGCAAAACCACCACGCTGCGGATTATTGGCGGTTTCGCGACACCTATGTCGGGAGACGTCCTCTTTGACGGTGTGAGGATCAATGATCTCCCGCCCTACCGGCGGCAAATCAACACCGTCTTCCAGAAGTACGCCCTGTTTCCCCATCTGAACGTGTTTGAGAACATCGCTTTCGGACTGCGGATGCAGCGGCGTTCCGCCTCTGGGGGAAGGGCGGAGCGGATTCCCGAAGCCGAAATCCGGGACCGGGTCATGGAAATGCTGGAAATCATCAGTCTCAAGGGGTTTGAGCGCCGCCGTCCGGACGCCCTCTCCGGCGGGCAGCAGCAGCGGGTGGCCATTGCCAGGGCCCTGGTGAACCGCCCCAAGGTCCTGCTGCTGGACGAACCCCTGGCTGCGCTGGATCTGAAACTCCGCAAGGATATGCAGATCGAACTCAAGCGCATCCAGCAGCAGGTCGGCATCACCTTCGTCTACGTCACCCACGACCAGGAGGAGGCCCTCACCATGTCCGACACTATCGTGGTGATGGACAAGGGCTCTATCCAGCAGATCGGCACGCCCGAGGACATATACAACGAGCCGGAAAACGCCTTTGTGGCGGACTTCATCGGCGAGTCCAATATCATCGACGGCCTGATGATCCGGGACAATCTGGTGCAGATGTACGGCCGCCAGTTCCCCTGCCTGGACGGCGGCTTCGCGGAAAACGAGCCGGTGGATGTGGTCATCCGCCCGGAGGACATCGACATCGTGCCGGAGGAGCAGGGCCAGCTGGCAGGCACCGTCACCAACGTCACCTTCAAGGGGATGCAGTACGACATTATCGTGGACTTCCGGGGATTTAAGTGGCTAATCCAGACTACGGATCACTCCCCGGTGGGAGCCCGTATCGGGATCAAAATCGACCCGGACGGCATCCACGTCATGAAGAAGAGCGCCTATTCCGGCATGTTCGGCGACTACTCCTCCTTCTCCGACGAGTATGACGAACTTGACAGCGCGGCGGTCCCGGAGGACCCTGGGGAGGACGGCCATGAATCGTAAGCTTGCCCGCCTGACCATCCCCTATGTGATTTGGATGGCCCTTTTCGTGGTGGCTCCCATCGTCATGGTGGTGATCTACGCCTTCACCTCCGCGGAGGGGGGCTTCACCCTTTCCAACTTCACCAACATGGAGATTTACGGGGTGGTGTTCCTCCGCTCCTTCCGGCTGGCCTTTGTCGCCACCGTCATCTGCCTTCTCATCGGCTATCCCCTGTCCTACGCCATGAGCAAGGAGGGCCCCCGCTTCCAGCGGCTGGCCATGGTTTTCATCATGCTGCCCATGTGGATGAACTTCCTTCTGCGGACCTACTCCTGGATGTCCATCCTGGAAAACAACGGCCTTCTGAACCAGTTTTTCCGGAGCGCCGGCGTCATCTCCCTCTACAACCGCCTGTCCGGAGCGGATATCCAGTTCTTCCACATGATCGACACCCAGGGGGCCGTGGTGCTGGGCATGGTGTACAACTACCTGCCCTTCATGATCCTGCCCATTTACTCGGTCATCATCAAGCTGGATCACTCCCTCATCGAGGCGGCACGGGATCTGGGGGCCAATTCCTATCATGTGTTCCGCCGGGTCATCCTGCCGCTGTCCCTGCCGGGGGTGCTCTCCGGCATCACCATGGTCTTCGTCCCCTCCGTGTCCACCTTCGCCATTTCCAAAATGCTGGGCGGCGGCACGGAAATGCTGCTGGGCGATCTGATTGAACAGCAGTTCCTGGGCGGGGCGTATAATCCCCAGCTGGGGGCGGCCATCTCCCTGGTGATGATGCTCATCGTGATCATCTGCATGTGGATAATGAACCGCTTCGGCGAGGGCGAGGAACAGGCGGTGATGCTGTGAAAGGAAAAGGTATGAACCGCGTCTTCATGGCGCTGGTGTTCCTCTTTCTCTACGCGCCCATCTTAGTGCTGATCGTCTTTTCCTTCAACGCCGGCAGCAGCAACAGCGTGTGGACCGGCTTCTCCTTCGGCTGGTACAGGGAACTGCTCCACAACCGGCTCATCCTCCGCAGCATCTACACCACCCTGCTGGTGTCCCTGCTGGCCACCGTCATCGCCACCGCCGCGGGCACCTTCGCTGCCATTGGCTTCTTTGCCCTCCGGCGGCGGCAGCGGAACCTGCTGAACACCGTCAACAACATCCCTATGATGAACGCGGATATTGTGACGGGCGTGGCCATGTGCTTGTTCTTTGTGGCCTTTTTCGGCCTGTGGGGCCGGTTCTCCCTGTGGTTCAACGGCGTCCAGAGCCTCGTCACCCTGCCCACCCGGCTGACACTGGGGTTCGGCACGCTGCTGATCGCCCATGTGGCCTTCAACATCCCCTACGTGATCCTCTCCGTAGGCCCCCGCCTGCGGCAGATGGACCGGAACCTGGTGGATGCCGCTATGGATCTGGGCTGCACCTGGATGCAGGCTTTCTGGAAGGTGATCCTGCCGGAGATCAAGCCCGGCATCGTCTCCGGGGCCCTGACAGCCTTCACCATGAGCGTGGATGACTTCATCATCAGCTATTTTACCGCTGGTTCCTCCTCGTCCACCCTGGCCATGACCATTTACGGCATGACGAAAAAGCGGGTGACGCCGGAGATCAACGCGGTCTCCACCCTTCTTTTTGTCAGCGTGCTGCTTCTGCTGACCGTCAACAACCTCCGGGAATCCTGGCTGGAGCGGCGGCGGGCGATGGGCATTGAGCGGCGTCCCCTTCTGCCGGAGCGGATCTCCGGCCCCCGCAGGGCCTGGCTGCGGCGCGGCCTTGCGGCGGCGGGCGCGGCCTGCTTTGTGGCGACTGTAGCCTTTCTCACCGGCGCCACCAACGCCCAGCCCACGGTGAATGTGTGCAGCTGGGGCGAGTATATCGACGAAGATCTCATCACCCAGTTTGAGGAGGAGACCGGCATCGCAGTCAACTACCAGACGGCGGAGAGCAACGAGGCCCTGTACTCACTGCTGAAAAGTGGCGCCGGGGACTACGACGTTATTGTCCCCTCGGACTATATGATCTCCCAGCTGATTGAGGAGGGGATGCTGGAACCCCTGGACTACGGGAATATCCCCAATTTCTCCCTGATTGACGATCGCTTCAAAAACCTCTCCTACGACCCGGAGAACCTGTACACGGTCCCCTATACCTGGGGCACCGTAGGCATCATCTACAACCGGGCGGCGGTGGAGGAGCCCATCACCAGCTGGTCAGCCATGTTTGATGAACGTTACGCCGGGGAAGTCCTCATGTTCCGGAACTCCCGGGACGCCATAGCCATTGCCCTCTCCTATCTGGGCTACTCCCTGAACACCACGGATCCCCTTCAGCTGCGGGAGGCCTACCAGCTTTTGGCGGACGCAAAAAGCAAAGGGGTGTATCAGGCCTTCGTCATGGATGAAATATTCCAAAAGATGGAAGGTGGAAATGCGGCCATCGGCGCATATTATGCCGGGGATTACCTGAGTATGGCGGAAAACGCCGCGGAGGGTGTGGATCTGGCTTTTGTTGTACCGGAGGAGGGATCCAACTGGTTCATGGACGCCATGTGCGTCCTGAAAGATGCCCCCCACAAGGCGGAGGCGGAGGCCTGGATCAACTTTATCGCCTCCACAGAGGCAAATCTTGCCAACATGGACTTCATCTGGTACGCCTCCCCCAACGCCCAGGCCCTGGCGGAGTATCCCGCCTATTACGAGGAACTGTATGAAGAGCCCCTGCCGGAGGAGACTTACGAGATCATGGCCGCTCCCCAGGAGGTACTGGACCGGTGCGAGGCCTATGTGTCCCTGCCGCCGGAGACCCGGGCATTGTATAACGCCCTGTGGACGGAGTTGGGCATCTGAATCACATCCCAAGCGGCGGGAGAAAAGGAGAAACGGCATGAATTTTGCAAAGGCGGAATTTATCCGCTCGGCGGCATCGCCGGAACAGTTCCTGCGGGATGGCCTGCCCCAGTTCGCCTTCGCAGGCCGGTCCAACGTGGGGAAATCCTCCGTGATCAACCGCCTGCTGAACCGGAAGAACCTGGCCTACGTGGGATCCTCCCCGGGAAAGACCAGCCAGGTGAATTACTTCCTGGTGGACAGCCGGGCTTATCTGGTGGATCTGCCGGGTTACGGCTACGCCAAGGTCTCCCGGGCAGAAAAGGAACGCTGGGGCCGCCTGATGGAACGGTATTTCCAGGAGGGCGGGAGTTATCTCACCGCAGGCGTCCTCATTGTGGACGCCCGCCACAAGCCCACGGCAGACGACGTCACTATGCACGGCTGGTTCCGGGAAACCGGCTGTCCGGAGATTGTGGTGGCAAACAAGCTGGATAAGCTGAAAAAGAGCCAGATCGATCCGGCCCTGGCCCTGATCCGGGAGACCCTGGAACTGCCGGAGGAAGGGGCCCTGGTACCCTTCTCTGCGGAAAAGGGCATTGGGAAGGACACCCTGGCAGGGCTTTTGAACAAAGCCTGCGAATCATAAAAGGGCAACGGATAAAGGGGCGCGATGATAAATCGCGCCCCTTTCCTTTATCTCCGCCGCCTGGGCTGTGCCGGGATAGCCGGTCACGGCCCGGCCTATTCCTCTTCCAGGGCGGCGTCCACATTTTCCGTTACCCGATCCAGCCAGCGGCTCAGCCGGCAGATCTCCTCCTGGGTAAATCCCCGGAAAAGCAGTTCCCCATACCGCCGCTGGAGGGCCCGTCCCTCCTCCACAATGGGATCCGCCGCCGCCGTCAGCCGCAGATGGATGGTCTTCCGGTTCCCCTCCTGCCATGACCGCTCCAGAAGCCCCCGCCCCGCCAGGGCCTCGATGCCCGCGGAGATGTGGGATTTGGCAAGATGCCGTTTTTCCGCCATGTCCCGGGCGGTGTCATACCCCGGGTTATTGGCCAGGAAGAGGAGGATATCCGCTTCCGTCTGGGTCAGGCCCCACTCCTCCAGCAGGGGGGTGAACAGGCGGGCATACAGCTTTCCCAGTCCCCGGGACCGGATAAAAAACGCGGGCAGCATGGCCTTCGCTCCTTTTGTTCGTTTCTGAACAGTATACCCGGGAATGGACGCCCTGTCAACCTGCTTCCGGCCGGCTCCCCCCTCTTCCTTTTGTGCCGGGGTGCGCTTCCGACAGTCCGACGCCTTACTCCTTTGTCATGTATCGTCCTGTGACGCGCCATCTTCACCAGCCGCCTTGCGCTCTACCGCGTTCCAAAGGAATAGGCCCATGGTAATCACAGCCAAAACCGGACCAAGCCGCGGCCAATTCATGATCTCATAACCCAAAGCGCTTCCCAGATATCCAACAACAATGGTTAAGATAACAGCTATCACTTTATTCATGCTGTCTCCTCCTTAAATCCCGATTTCCCATTTTGATTTTATCATGGAAAATTCCGCGGTTCAATCCCAAATAAGCGAAATAGCCAACGCAAAACAGTGCAAAAGGTAAAAGGGATCCGGAAGGACGGCGGCAAAAGGCCCCGGGCGGCGTCTGCCGTCCGGGGCCCTCTGTCAGCCGTTATCCGAGCCGGGCTCCGCCGTCTCCCCCATCATCGCCTCCAGATGCTCCAGCGGGAAGGGCGGCCGGGCCAGGGGCCCCGCGGCAATGCCCAGAAGCTTTGCCGGATTGTCGTCCGCCGCCGTGCGGTTGGAACTGAGGGCCCCGCAGCGGCGGCAGCGGTGGATTACCGCCCACTCGCCGTCCCGGCGGACCCATACGGCGATTGGGTCCATCAGGCCTCCGCAGCCGCTGGCGCGATCGCCGGGCGTACTGTCCAGGTGGAGGCTGGACAGGCAGTAGGGGCAGTGGTTGCGGTGGCGGCTCCCCGCCCCCGCCGGATCCACCTGCCGTCCGCAGGCTTTGCAGCGGAAGGGGCGGGCAAAACCGGGGCCCTGCGCCCCGGCGCTGTGCGGTTGTTTCACGATCATGTCCTCCTGAAGAATGTGTGTCCTTTCGGGAGGAACGCGGTATGCGCGCAGGCCTCCCGGTCAGCCCACACTCTCCGACGAAAATGCACTTTGTTTCATATGCCTTTCTCCTTGCAGTATACCGTATTGGGCGCAGCCAGGCGGACGCCCGGCCAGTGAAAAATATCGATTTGACGTTTTTCTACCCCGTTTACTATATCACAGCCGGATTCCCCTGTCCATCCTGAAATTTTTTGGGGGAAAGTTTTCAAACCCCCTATGCAAAACCGGAAAAATACGTTAAAATAAACAACAAACACAAAAGGAGAGGAACCACTTATGGCAGATCCAATTTACAAACGGGTACTGTTAAAAATCAGCGGCGAGGCCCTGGCCGGAGGCAAGGGCACAGGACTGGATTTCCGGATGATTGAAAGCGTCTGCGAGGTTATCCGGGAGTGTCTGGCCATGGGCGTGCAGACGGGCCTGGTGGTCGGCGGCGGCAACTTCTGGCGGGGCGCCAAAAACCAGGGCGTGGAGATGGAGCGTACCCGGGCCGACCATATGGGTATGCTGGCCACCATCATGAACTCCCTGGCCATAGCGGACGTGTGCGAACGGATGGATATTCCCGTCCGGGTGCAGACCGCCATCAACATGTTTCCTGTGGCTGAGGTCTACGAACAGGAGCAGGCCCTGCGGCATATGGAAAAGGGCCGCCTGGTCATCTTCGGCGGCGGCACCGGGAACCCCTATTTCTCCACGGATACCGCCGCGGTCCTCCGGGCGGTGCAGATCGGCGCGGAGGCCATCCTCCTGGCCAAGAATGTGGACGGCGTATACAGCGCCGACCCGGTCCTGGATCCTGCGGCGGTGAAGTACGACGCCATCACCTATGAGGAAGTATTGGCGAAGCGTCTGGCGGTCATGGATCTGACGGCCACCTCCCTCGCCATGGAAAACCATATCCCGGTACGGGTGTTTGCCCTGAAGGATCCCCAGAACATCTTCCGCGTACTCCAGGGAGAGAAGCTGGGCACCCTTGTGGGAGAATGACGCCTCTTTCGTGAACTTCACCTATCTATACATTTTGAAAGGAAGGACTCCACTATGTTACAGGAAGAATACAAGGTTTACGAAGAAAAAATGAAGAAGAGCATTGACTCCGTGTCCGCCGATTTTGCCTCCGTGCGGGCCGGACGGGCCAATGCCTCCGTGCTGGACCGGATTATGGTGGATTACTACGGCAGCCCCACTCCCATCCAGCAGATTGCCGCCATTGCCTCCCCGGATCCCCGCTCCCTGGTGATCACTCCCTGGGACGGCTCCGCCCTGAAGGCCATTGAAAAGGCCATCCAGAACTCCGATCTGGGCATCCATCCCCAGAACGACGGCAAGAGTGTGCGGCTGTCCTTCCCCCAGCTGACGGAGGAGCGCCGGAAGGAACTGGTCAAGCAGATCCGCAAATACGCGGAGACCGGCAAGGTAGCTATCCGCAACATCCGGCGGGACGCCATGGAGAACTTCAAAAAGCAGGAGAAGAAGTCCGAGATCACCGAGGATGAGATGAAGATGGTGGAAAAGGATCTGCAGAAATTGACGGACGACAGCTGCAAGAAGCTGGACGATCTGCTGGCCAAGAAGGAAAAGGAGCTGACCACGGTCTGATGGCGGAGAAAAAAGAGGAGGGGCAGGCCCGAAGCCTGCCCCGGCACATCGCCATCATCATGGACGGCAACGGCCGCTGGGCAACCAAACGGGGCCTCCCCCGGACGGCCGGCCACAAGGCCGGGGCAGAGACTTTCCGCCGCATCGCCACATACTGTAAAAATCTGGGTGTCAAGCACCTGACGGTTTACGCTTTCTCCACGGAGAACTGGAAACGGTCCGCCGATGAGGTGGGGACTATTATGGCCCTTTTGAAACGGTATCTGCTGGAGGCGGTAAACACCATGGAGCGGGATCACATCCGCCTCCATTTCTTCGGGGACATGACGCCCATCTCCCCGGATCTGCAGGCCCTGGCCCGGGAGACCGACGAGATCACCGAGCACCTGTCCAAGGACGATTTCCAGGCCAACGTCTGCCTGAACTACGGGGGCCGGGACGAGATACTCCGGGCGGCCCGGCGCTTTGCGGAGGAGTGCGCCGGAGGGCGCCGGAAACCGGAGGAACTGGACGAAGCCCTGTTCTCCTCCTACCTGGACTCCGCAGGCATCCCGGATCCGGATCTCATCATCCGTCCCGGCGGGGAGGAGCGGATCTCCAACTTCCTCCTGTGGCAGTGCGCCTATTCGGAGTTCTACACCACAGACGCCCTGTGGCCGGACTTTGACGAGGCAGAACTGGATCGGGCCATTGCGGCCTACCAGGCCCGGGACAGGCGGTACGGGGGCGTAAAAAAATGAAAGCAAGAGCGAAGAGTGAAGACGGGGACGGCCTCCCGTTTCCCCCGTCTTCACCCTCCGCTCTTGCGTTTTCCATCTTCCGGAAGAAAAGGAGGGTCTTATGGGTCAGCGGGTTTTAGTGGCTGTTATCGGCGTACCGGTCCTGGTCTATGTGGTACTGTGGGCGCCTATGGTTGTGATGGCGGCGGCGCTCTGTATTCTGGCGGGCGTAGGCGCCTGGGAACTGCAGCAGTGTGTCGGCGGTGGAAACCGCCATGGCTGGGAATCGTTAGGCGTGCTGTTTTCCGTATGGGCGGTGTGGGTCTTTTACAAACGCCCTGAACATATCGCGGCCTTTTTTGTGACAGCGGGCATCCTGATCTGCGCCTGCGCCATATGGGAAGGCGGAAAGATGAAATTTCAGCAGCTTTCCGCGCTTCTATTTGGCAGTATCTTTCTCAGCTACTCCTTTTCGTCTTTCCTGCGGCTGGACGCCCTGGGCCTGCACCGGGCCTATCTGCTCCTGCCCTTCATCCTCAGCTTCGCCTGCGATACCTTCGCCTATTTTACCGGCCTCACCCTTGGGAAGCACAAGCTGGCCCCCAAGGTCAGCCCCAAGAAAACCGTGGAGGGCTCTATTGGCGGCCTTGTGGGCAACGTACTCTGCGGGCTGCTGTTCGCCTGGGTAATGGACCGCTGGTTCGGCGGCTCCATCGGCTGCGGGCACATGGCCCTGGTGGCCCTGATCTGCGGTGTTGTGGCCCAGATCGGTGATCTCAGCTTCTCCCTGATCAAGCGGGAATTCGGCATCAAGGACTACGGCCATCTCTTCCTGGCTCACGGCGGCGTGCTGGATCGGTTTGACAGCGTGCTGTTCGTGGCCCCGGTGCTGGAGGTGTATTTCAAACTCGTTTCAGCTTTCCCCAATATGATAACGCAAAACCACCCATAAGTATGAAGTGAGGAACATAGAGTGGTGTTATGAGTAGAACGATTTCGATTTTAGGCTCCACCGGCTCCATCGGGCGGCAGACCCTGGACGTGGCGGAGCAGCTGGGCCTCACCGTGGCGGCCCTCACCGCCCACAGAAGCGTGAAGCGGATGGAGGAACAGGCCCGGAAATTCCGTCCCACCCTGGCGGTGCTGACAGACGGGCCTGCCGCCAAGGATCTGGCCCTGCGGCTGGCGGATACGGCCACAAAGGTCCTGGGCGGCCCCCAGGGCCTGGCGGAGGCGGCGACCCTCCCCCAGGCGGACACGGTGGTCACCGCCGTGGTGGGCACCGTGGGCCTGGCCCCCACCCTGGCCGCCATCCGGGAGAAGAAACGGATTGCCTTGGCCAACAAGGAAACCTTGGTCTGCGCCGGGGAACTGGTCATGGACGCGGCGGATCGGTACGGCGCGGAGATTGTGCCGGTGGATTCCGAGCATTCCGCCATTTTCCAGTGCCTCCAGGGCAGCGGGGATCGCCGGGAGATCCGGCGCCTGCTCCTCACCTGCTCCGGCGGGCCTTTTTATGGTATGGCTTACGAACAGGCGGGCAAAATGACCAAAGCGGACGCCCTGCGGCATCCCAACTGGACGATGGGCCCCAAAATCACCGTAGACTGCGCCACCCTGATGAACAAGGGCCTGGAGGTCATTGAGGCCATGCGCCTCTACCGCCTGCCCCTCTCCCAGGTACAGGTAGTCATCCACCGCCAGTCCATCGTCCACTCCCTGGTGGAGTTCCGGGACGGGGCCGTCCTGGCCCAGCTGGGCACGCCGGATATGCGCCTGCCCATCCGCTACGCCATGACTTACCCCGCCCGGGGGGAGAACCCCGCCCTGCCGCTGGATCTCCTCTCCTGCCCCCCTTTGACGTTCTCTGCCCCGGATCGGGAGGCCTTTCCCTGCCTCCGTCTAGCGGAGGAGGCTGCCGCAACTGGCGGCACTGCCTGCGCCGTGCTGAACGCCGCTAATGAGGAGGCCGTCCGGCTGTTCCTGGCAGAAAAAATCGGGTTCCACGACATCCCCCGGCTGGTCTCCAGGGCCCGGGAAGCCGCAGCCGTTACGCAGAACCCCACCCTGGAGGAAATCCTGGCCGCCGACCGGGCGGCCAGGGAAATCGTTTGGAAGGAGACGGAACGTCTTTCATGAAAGGTATCATCTATATCCTGGCAGCAATTTTGATTTTCGGCCTTCTGGTGGCTCTCCATGAGTTGGGCCACTTCCTGGCCGCGAAGTTCTGCGGTGTGAGGGTCAACGAGTTTTCTATCGGCATGGGCCCCGCCCTCTGGAGCCGGAAACATGGGGAGACCCAGTATTCCCTCCGGGCCTTCCCCATCGGCGGCTTCTGCGCCCTGGAGGGGGAGGACGAGGACAGCGGCGACCAGCGTTCCCTGTCCCGGCAGGGGTTTTGGAAAAAGGCCTTTATCTTTGCCGCCGGGGCCGGGATGAACTTCCTGACAGGCCTTGTTATCCTTCTGGCCCTGTACGCCGGGGCCTCCGGGTTCTATGTAGATCAGATCTCCGGCACGGCCCCGGAATTCCCCTATCAGGGAGAGGCAGGCCTTCTGCCTGGGGATCGGATTTACAAGATCAACGGCTACCGCACCTATTTCTCCGGGGACGCCAACCTGTTTTTAAGTTATTCCCGGGACACGGCGGACATTGAGGTTCTGCGGGACGGTGTGCGCGTTCACCTGCGGGATATTCCCCGGCAGACCTGCACCTCCACCGACGGTGCCACCTATCAGGGCTTCGGCGTCTATATCCACGCTGTCCAGGAACCGGGCACCCTGGGGAACAAGCTGCGCTACACCTGGTATCAGGCCCTGGACTTTGTACAGCTGGTGTGGTTCAGCCTGGTTCAGCTGTTTACCGGCGGCGTTTCCGTCCAGGAACTCAGCGGCCCGGTGGGCATCGTCTCCACCATCACCCAGGTAGGCGAATCCTCCCAAACTGCGCTGATGGCTGTCCAGAACATTGCCTTTCTGGCGGCCCTTATCGCCGTGAACCTGGCGGTGATGAACCTGCTGCCTGTCCCCGCCCTGGACGGCGGGCGGATCTTCTTCCTGCTGGTGGATCAGGCGTCGCTGCTGCTGTTCCGGCGGAAGGTGCCGGAGCGGTATCAGGCCTACGTGAACACGGCGGGGTTTGTGGTGCTGATGGGTTTCATGCTGCTGGTGACCCTTCAGGACGTATTTAAACTGTTTCGTTAGGAGGCCGGGTATGAACAACAAACTCTCTTTCACCCTCCGCCCCTGGCGGCCGGAGGACGCGGCCGCCATTGTACCCTATGCCGACGATCCCCTGGTAGCGGAAAACCTGCGGGATGTGTTCCCCAACCCCTACCGCCTTCAGGACGCGGAAGCTTACGTCCGCTGCTGCGTGGAGCAGGAGGGGCAGGGCCAGCTGTGCCGGGCCATTGTGATTGACGGGAGCCCCTGCGGCAGCATCGGCCTTTTCCGGGGGACAGATGTCTACCAAAAAAACGCGGAACTGGGCTACTGGCTGGGCCGTCCCTACTGGGGCCGGGGCGTGATAACCGGCGCTGTGAAGGCCATATGCCGGGAGGGCTTCGCCGCTTGGGATATCGCCCGGATTTACGCGGAACCCTATGATCGGAACCTGGGATCCCGCCGTGTGCTGGAAAAGGCAGGCTTCACCCTGGAAGGGACGCTGCGGAGCAGCGTCTGGAAGCAGGGGCAGCTGCTGGATTCCCGCATATACAGTCTCTTACGGGAGGAATGTGTACCATGACAAAACGGCTTCTTGTGGGCGGCGTGCCGGTAGGCGGCGGCACCCCTGTGACAATTCAGTCCATGTGCAGTACGAAAACCCACGATGTGGCGGCGACCGTTTCCCAGATCCACCGCCTGGAGGAGGCTGGCTGCGAGATCATCCGGGTGGCTGTGCCGGACGAGGCGGCGGCCCTGGCGGTGGACAAGCTGAAAGAGCAAATCTCCATCCCCCTGGTGGCGGATATCCACTTCAACTACAAACTGGCCCTCATGTGCGCGGAGCGGGGGATAGACGCCATCCGCATCAACCCCGGCAACATCGGCAGCATGGATCGGGTAAAAGCGGTGGCGGATATCTGCCGCCGGAAATCCATCCCCATCCGGGTGGGTGTCAACGGCGGCTCCCTGGAAAAGGGCCTGCGGGCCAAGTACGGCGGCGTCACCGCGGAGGCCCTGGTGGAGAGCGCTATGGGCCACGTACATCTCCTGAACCAGTTTGACTTTGACGATATCTGCATCTCCGTCAAGTGCTCCGACGTGCCCCTGACCATAGCAGCCTACCAGCTTCTCCACCAGCGGACGGACTATCCCCTCCACCTTGGCGTTACGGAGGCGGGAACGCCCTCCATGGGGATGATCAAATCCGCCATGGGCATCGGCGGGCTCCTGTGCCTGGGCATTGGGGACACCATCCGGGTGACACTGACGGCGGATCCGGTGGAGGAGGTTTACGCTGCGAAAAAGATCCTGCGGGCGGCGGGCCTCCGGAAGGAAGGGGTAAATCTTATCGCCTGCCCCACCTGCGGGCGCACCCGCATTGACCTGATCCCCCTGGCGGAGGAAGTGGAGCGGCGTCTGGCGGACTGCGAAAAAAATATCACCGTGGCAGTGATGGGCTGCGCCGTCAACGGCCCCGGGGAGGCCGCCTCTGCGGACATCGGCATTGCCGGAGGCGACGGTGAGGGCCTGATTTTCCGGAAAGGGGAAATCCTGTATAAGGTCCCCCAGGAGCAGCTTTTAGACGCATTGCTGTCGGAAATTGCGAAGCTGTAAGAAAGCCAATTGCTGTTTTGCAGCCGTCCTGCGGATCGGCCGCCAGGGAAAATTTGAAAAATTAATGCGCAGAGGGATGGAGCCTGCTCGATCCCTTTGCGCATCCTGTATTTTGTCCGCACCGGCAAAAGATCCATGCCCTCCACCCTCTCTATGCTTTTCCCGGCCCGCAGCGGAAGCCTCTGCGGGCCTTCGTAAGCTGAAACTCCGGCAGATATTTGGAAAACCACGATATATCCGGCCAATATGCAAAAGCACAGGAAAAAATCGTATGAAAAATAAAGCCACCACCGGTCATCCTTCCGCCCTGTTTACCATCTATCGTCTGGGGATCGGCGTTCATCTCCACAAAAATCCTGCTGGCAGATTTCCAGCCGGTGGAAATTTCCTTTTTTCGTTTCGTCATAGGCCTTTTGGCTCTGCTGGCCGCATATCCCCGCCCTTTACAGGGCACGGATCGGCGGCAGGAGTTGACCTTTGCTGCGGCAGGCCTGTGCGGGATATGCCTGTACTATCTTTTAAAAAATATTGCGCTCACCTACACAATGGCTTCAAATGTAGACGTCATCCTCTCTGTAGCCCCGTTTTTTTACAGCAATCCTCTCCCGCCTGTTACTAAAAGAAGAAAAACTTCAGACCAACTTTTTTATTGGCTTTGCCGTTTCCATGGCCGGGATTATCCTCATCAAATTTAACGGATCCAGACTGGAACTGAATCCCGCCGGTGACCTGCTGGCCCTTCTTGCCACACTGGCTTGGGCCTGCTATTCGATATTGCCAGAAAGATCAGCGGCTATGGCTACAGCACGATTCTCACCACCCACCGTATGTTCCCCTGTTTATGCTCCCTACGTTGTTTTTCTTCGATTTTCACCTGGAACTTACGCGGTTTGCAAATCCTGTGTATCTGTTTAATATCCTCTTCCTGGCCCTTGGCGCGTCGCGGCTCTGTGCTTTGTCACATGGAACTTTGCCGTTAAGGCTCTGGGAGCCGTCAAGACCAGCGTTTACATCTACATGGTTCCGGTAATTACTTAGCACAGCCTCTATGGCAATTCTCCATGAAAACATTACGCCTCTTGCCGCTACGGGAACAGTTCTGATACTGGTGGGCCTGTTCTTATCCGAAAGCAAATCGTTTTCCCGAAAAGGAGCAAAATAAGTGTGCACTATAATCCCTGCCTTTGGGTGCCATTTGACGCACAATAGTTACGATGAATCCCGCGCCGAAAAAAGGAAAACGCGTAGAATGACGTTGCCGACACGAGCAGCGCCGCTGGAATACAAGTATTATTGAAACCTCCTCCTGCCTGTTTTGCAAAACCCGCTGAACATTTGAGACTGATACAGGAACCTCACTATCAGTCCGGCATGCAGAATTTAATAGGTAGATTTTTTCATTCGGCACAGGTTGTAAAACCTGCGCCGGATTTCTTGTGAAGATACGGCATTTCCTCAAAAATACTTATCTGATAAGGGTCTTTTAGTGGCAAAGCCTAGAGACTTTCGAATTTTATTCCTATTGCATCCCCCTAATTTCTATACTCATACCTATCCCAAGCTTTTTCTTCATACATGTACGAATAACCCGAGGATTTGCCATATTTCCATTTATTTTCCTCCGCATAGCCTTTTGGTACTACAGATGTAACCCGTGGTTTTCTTTTTGACAAAAGAAAAAAGACAGTCAAAAGACTGTCTTTTTCAATGTTGGCGCTACCTATCT
>CAJUDW010000033.1 GCA_910584995.1 uncultured Oscillibacter sp.
GCCCTGCACCTGCTGCCCTCCGGCATCTTCCGGGAGGGCGTGGTGAACGTCCTGGGCAACGGCGTGGCCCTGGACTGTGAGAGCCTGTGGACGGAAATTACGGAAGTCCAGGGGAAGGGTGTCGCCATCACGCCGGAAAATCTGAAAATCAGCGACCGGGCCTCCCTGCTGCTGCCCTGGCACCGGGATCTGGACTCCCTGGAGGAGCAGCGCCTTGCAGACAAGAAGTACGGCTCCACCAAGCAGGGCATTGCTCCCTTCTACTCCGATAAATTCCAGAAGAAAACCGTCATGGCCGGGGAACTCCTGTACCCCGAAAAGCTGCGGGCCCATCTGGAGGGGATTCTGGAGTGGAAAAATTTGATTCTGACCAAGGTATACGGCGCGGAGCCCTATACGATGGAAAAGCTTATGGCCTGGGTTGCGGATTTCGGCGAGAAGATCAAGCCCTTTGTCTGCGACACCGGCGCGTTCCTCCGTAAGGCGCAGAAGGAGGGGAAGCAGATCCTCTTTGAGGCCCAGCTGGGCTCCCTCAGGGATCTGGACTACGGCATCTATCCCTATACTACCTCCTCCAACCCCATTGCCTCCTATGCCCCTGTGGGCTCCGGCATGGCTTCCACCCGGATTGACGAGATCATCGGCGTGGTAAAGGCCTATTCCTCCTGCGTGGGAGAGGGCCCCTTCACCTGCGAATGGTTTGGCGAGAAGGCCGACAAACTCCGGGAGGCCGGGGCCGAGTACGGCGCCAAGACTGGACGGCCCCGCCGGGTGGGCCCCATCGACATCGTAGCCACCCGCTACGGCGTCCAGTGTCAGGGAGCGACCACCATTGCCCTCACCAAGCTGGATGTGCTGAGTTATCTGGACGAGATCCCCATCTGCGTCCGCTATAAGCTGAACGGGCAGCAGACGGAGGAGTTCCCCTTCCCTGCCCTGCTGGCGGACGCGGAGCCGGTAGAGACCACCATGCCCGGTTGGAAGTGCGACATTTCCGGCGTCCGGCGGTGGGAGGATCTGCCGGAGGCCGCCCGGAATTATGTGGAATATATCGAAAAAGCTGTGGGCTGCCCTATCGGCTATGTATCCGTAGGCCCGGAGCGGGACGCCATTATCCTCCGCTGAGGAGCCCCGCCGCGCTCCTGGCCGCCTCCGGATCCCGCGCCGCTTTGGGGCCCATGCCGGGCGCGGCCGCCGGGCCGTTCCTGCTTGCCGCCGGATGATCAAGGCGGCGGGGTGGCGGGGAGGAGTGCGGGGCACCGGCCGGATTCGGACTGGCGTTTTGCCTCCGATGGCTGTCCGCGCCTGCAGCGTTACCGGCGGCCTGAACCCTGTGCCGCATCGCTGAAAACCGGGCGGGGAGGCATTTAATGCCTCCCCGCCTTTAAAAAAGAAAGGTTGATTCTCATGGCAAAAGATCGTTACGAATCCCCCCTTTCCTCCCGGTATGCCTCCGCCTTCATGCTGGGGCTCTTCTCCGCCGACACACGGATTCAGACTTGGCGGCGGCTGTGGGTGGCCCTGGCCCGGGCGGAACACGATCTGGGCCTCTCCGTCACGGCGGAGCAGGTTGCGGAGTTGGAAGCCCACATCACCGACATCGATTACGCCTGCGCCGCCCAGAGGGAAAAAGAGGTCCGCCACGACGTGATGGCCCACGTCTATGCCTACGGCAAGGCGGCCCCCTCCGCCGCAGGCATCATCCATCTGGGAGCCACCTCCTGCTATGTCACTGACAACGCGGATCTTATCCTCTACCGGGAGGGCCTGCGGTATCTCCGGGGCCAGTTGCTGGCAGTGGTGCGGAATCTCTCCCGGTTTGCCCGGCAGTACCGGGATACCCCTACTTTGGGCTATACCCATTACCAGCCCGCCCAGCTGGTGACTGTAGGCAAGCGGGCCACCCTCTGGATGCAGGATTTCCTGGCGGATCTGGAGGAACTGGATTTTGTCCTGGACACCATGCGGTTTTTAGGCTGCCGGGGTACCACCGGCACGGAGGCCAGCTTCCTGGATCTCTTTGACGGGGATGGGGAGAAGATCGAGCGGATGAACCGGCAGATTGCCGCCGAGTTCGGTTTCGACAAGATCTTCCCCGTCTGCGGCCAGACCTATCCCCGGAAGGTGGACAGCCGGATCCTCTCCTGCCTCTCCGCCATTGCCCAGAGCTGCTACCGGATGGCCAATGACATCCGCCTCCTCCAGCATGACCGGCAGGTGGAAGAGCCCTTTGAGAAGAACCAAATCGGTTCCTCCGCCATGGCCTATAAACGTAACCCCATGCGCTCCGAGCGGATCTGCTCCCTGAGCCGCTATCTGATGGCGGATGCCATGAACGCCCCCATGACCGCTTCCACCCAGTGGCTGGAGCGGACCTTGGACGACTCTGCCAACCGCCGGATCTCGATGCCGGAGGGGTTCCTCTGCGCCGACGCGGTGCTGCGCCTGGCCCAGAACGTCACCGACGGCCTCCATGTCAACGAGAAGATCGTAGACAGAACCGTGCGGGAGTACCTGCCCTTTATCGCCACGGAAAACCTGATGATGGAAGGGGTAAAGCGGGGCGGCGACCGCCAGGAACTGCACGAGATCATTCGCGTCTGCTCCATGGCTGCTACGGCCCGGATGAAAGAGGGGGAGCCCTGCGACCTCCTCAGCCGCCTTGCGGCGGAGCCCGCCTTCGGCATGACGGAGGCGGAACTGGAGGCGCTGCTGGATCCCCGGCGCTATACCGGCCGCTGCGCCGGCCAGGTGGACGCTTTCCTGGCCCAGGTGGAGCCCCTTCTGGCGGACGCCGCAGGGGAGACACCGGAGATCAACGTGTAAAAAGGCTCCGGAAAACTCCGGAATAAGAACCCCCCAGCGGGCAGCCTGCCCGCTGGGGGGTTACTGATGCTGTCACGCAGGAAAAGCCCGGGGCTTTTCCTGCGCAGGGAAGGATGGGGTTTGACAGCCTTTTAACGGTTGATCTCGGGGTGCTACAGGCTTCATCCCTCATCCCCGCAGTCCCCGGAAACGGTTTCCGCCTCTCCCGCAGACGCCCCGCTGCCTTCGGAAACGCCCGACGCCTGGTGCTCTTCCTTCTCCAGGGCGGATTCCCATTCCTTGGGATCCCGCTTGACCTTCCGGGCCGCCATCGCCAATTGATATCCGGCGGGGTCGCTTTCCTGAAGGAATTTCTCATCCTCGGGCGGCACCTTGTCCCCTGCCATAATCCGGGCGGCAATTTTTTGGCACTGCCGCATGACCTTCAGCTTTTTCGCCGCCGCGTCCAAGGGGGAACTTGCTGACTCCTCCTTGCCGGCCATGCGATCCCGCTGCTTCCTGGCCCGTTCCTGGGCTTCCTGCCGGGTGCGTTCCTCCAGAATGGCCACCGCCTGCCGGGAAAGCGCCAGCTTGTCGGTCCGGCACTGCGCCCCCAGGGAGGCCCCCTTTTCCGGACGGATCTTATTCTCCGGAGAGCCGGTGGGCTGCCTGGCCCCGGTCAGCCGGTTGGAAACACGAAACTCCATCATAAACCTCCCTTCAGTGCGCCTGCTTCCTGTTCCTATATTTCTATATATCGGCCAAAGGTATGGGAAATTTACTGGCAGTGTGAAAAAAGCGAAAAAATCCATGGCCGATTTTGTGGGTTTTGATGTTGACAATCGTCTTTCCCCGTGGTACACTTCATCCATCTAAAATGCAAAACAGTTTAACGGCGAGGATGGAGAAAAGTATCGCGGACGTTCCGGGCCAGTGAGCGGGGGATGGTGGAAACCCCGTACCAAAGAATCCGCAGGAAGAACACTCCGGAGTTGCAATCTGAAAGCGGAGGGATCCGTCAGTAAGTGCGACGAGTTGTGATCGTTACCTCACACAGGCTTGTTGGAGCCTTGAGAGCGGCCCTTTCGGGGGCAAATTAGGTGGCACCGCGGATAGCAGCTATTCGTCCTAAAATTTAGGAGATAGCTGCGTTTTTGTTGCTGTCGGAATTCCCTTCCGGCGGCAGGCATCTGGAGGTGCGCTTATGTGTTCGATTATGGGATTTTCCACAAAAGCGAGGGCCCGGGAGGAACTGACGCCCTATTTTGACAAGACCCTCTCCCGCGGGCCGGATATGAGCCGGATTCTGGAGACCCCCTCCGGCTGGCTGTGCTTCCACCGCCTGGCCATTATGGGCCTGACGGAGGCCGGGATGCAGCCCTTTGCGCTGGACGGGGATATGGCGGTCTGCAACGGGGAACTGTATGGGTTCCGGGCCGTGAAGCGGAAGCTGGAGGAGAAGGGGTATCCCTTCCAAAGCGGCAGCGACTGTGAGATTATCCTCCCCCTCTACCGGGAATATGGTTTGGAGATGTTCGCCCGGCTGGACGCGGAGTTCGCCATGGTGATTTACGACGGCAGGAGCGGTTCCCTGGTAGCCGCCCGGGATCCCATCGGTATCCGCCCCCTGTATTACGGCTATGACGTGAAGGACGGCGGCATCATCTTTGCCAGCGAGCCGAAAAACCTGATGGGGCTGGTAAAGGAAATTTTCCCCTTCCCGCCGGGGCATTATTACGCCCATGGCGCGTTTGTCCGGTATGCGGATCTGACCACAGTGCGGGAATACGTCCGGGACGATCTGGAGACCGTGTGCCGGAATATCCGCGGCAAGCTTATCGCCGCCGTGGATAAGCGGCTGGACGCCGACGCCCCGGTAGGATTCCTCCTCTCCGGCGGCCTGGACTCTTCCCTGGTCTGTGCCATCAGTTCCATTGTGCTGGGTAAGCGGATCCGCTCCTTTGCCATCGGTATGGACATGGATCCCATCGACTTGAAATATGCCCGGGAGGCCGCGGATTTTATCGGCGCGGATCACACGGAGATCACCATGACCCGGGAGGAAATCCTGGACGCCCTGGACGGGCTTATCGCCCTTCTTGGCACCTGGGACATCACCACTATCCGGGCCAGCATGGGCATGTACCTCTGCTGCAAGGCTATTCATGAGCGGTCGGATATCCGGGTTATCCTCACTGGCGAGATCTCCGACGAACTGTTCGGATACAAATACACCGACTTCGCCCCGGATCCGGAGAGTTTCCAGCGGGAGGCCAGGAAGCGCATCGACGAGATCCACATGTATGACGTGCTCCGGGCGGATCGCAGCATCTCGGTCAACTCCCTGGAGGCCCGGGTGCCCTTCGGCGATTTGGACTTCGTCCGGTATGTGATGTCTATCGATCCCGCCATGAAGATGAACACCTACGGCATGGGCAAATATCTCCTCCGCCACGCCTTTGAACAGGACCATCTCCTTCCGGACAGCATCCTCTGGCGGCAGAAGGCGGCCTTTTCCGATGCGGTGGGCCACTCCCTGGTGGACGATTTGAAGGCCTATGCCCAGGAGAAATATACGGATCAGGAATTTGAAACCCTGCGGAAGAAATACGATTACCACTGCCCGCCCTTTACCAGGGAGAGCCTGCTGTACCGGGAGATTTTCGAGAGGCACTATCCCGGCCAGGCGGGGATGATCCGGGATTTCTGGATGCCCAACAAGGCCTGGAAAGGCTGCGATGTGGATGACCCTTCCGCCCGTGTGCTGGCTAACTACGGCGGCAGCGGCGTCTGAGCGCCGGGGCGGAACCGGGCCCTGCCCATACGGATTCTCATTTCCGCGCCCGTTTCCTGCGGGCAGTTTATCAACATCAGTGACCCTTTCATGATTGATGAGGAGGAAACGATTATGAGTAAAAAAGCGATGCAGTTACCGGAACTTTTCGGCAGCCGGGTCTTTAACGAGGAGACCATGAAGGAGCGCCTTTCCACCGCCTCTTACACCGCCTGGAAAACCTGCGTCACCGAGGGCGCGTCTTTAGACATCTCCACCGCCAATGAGATTGCCGAGGCCATGAAGCAGTGGGCCGTGGAGAAGGGGGCTACCCACTTCACCCACTGGTTCCAGCCGATGACCGGCGTTACCGCCGAGAAGCATGACAGCTTTGTGGCCCCTACCGGCGGCGGCAAAATCATGATGGAGTTCTCCGGCAAGGAACTGGTCCGGGGTGAGCCGGACGCCTCCTCCTTCCCCTCCGGCGGCCTGCGGGCCACCTTCGAGGCCCGGGGCTACACCGCCTGGGATCCCACCTCCTTTGCCTTTATCAAGGAGGGTTCCCTCTGCATCCCAACCATTTTCTGCTCCTATTCCGGCCACGCCCTGGACAAGAAAACGCCCCTGCTGCGGTCTATGGACGAGGTGTCCCGGCAGGCCGTCCGGATTCTGCGGCTCTTCGGGGACACCGCCACCAAGCGGGTCACTCCCCAGATCGGCCCCGAGCAGGAGTATTTCCTCATTGACAAAGCCCTGTATCTTCAGCGGGAGGATCTCCGGATGACCGGGCGGACCCTCTTCGGCGCAAAGCCCCCCCGGGGCCAAGAACTGGATGACCACTACTTCGGCGCCATTAAGCCCCGGGTGGCCGCTTACATGAAGGAACTGGACGAGACCCTCTGGGCCCTGGGCATCCTCTCCAAGACCAAGCACAACGAGGTGGCCCCCTCCCAGCACGAGATGGCCCCCATCTATACCGACGCCAACACCGCCTGCGACCAGAACCAGCTGGCCATGGAGGTGATGAAGAAGGTGGCTGACAAACACGGCTTAGTGTGCCTCCTGCACGAAAAGCCCTTTGCCGGCGTCAACGGCTCCGGCAAGCACGACAACTGGTCCCTCAGCACCGACAGCGGCAAAAACCTCTTCCGTCCCGGCTCTACGCCCAGCCAGAACGCCCGGTTCCTGCTGTTCCTGGCGGCTTTTGTAAAGGGTGTGGACGACTATCAGGATTTCCTGCGCGCCACCGTGGCTTTCTCCGGCAACGATCACCGTCTGGGCGCTCAGGAAGCCCCTCCTGCCGTGATCTCCATCTTCCTGGGGGACGAACTGAGCGCCATTGTGGAGTCCATCATCCAGGGTACGGAGTTCAAGGAGACCGGGAAGCGGAATCTTCAGATCGGTATTGACGCCCTGCCTGCCATCCGCCAGGATACCACTGACCGGAATCGCACCTCCCCCATGGCCTTCACCGGCAACAAGTTCGAGTTCCGGATGCCCGGATCCACCATGTCTATCTCCGGCCCCAACATCGCCCTGAATACCATTGTGGCGGAGGAACTGAACCAGTTTGCCGACGAACTGGAGAGATCCGAAGACTTCCAGAGGGATCTTCACGCGCTGATCAAGCGGACCTTTACGGAGCACCAGCGGATCATTTTCAACGGCAACGGCTATGACGACGCCTGGATTGCCGAGGCGGAACGCAGGGGCCTCTGCAACCTGAAATCCACCGCCGACGCCCTGCCCGCCTACATCGCCCCCAAGAATATGGAACTCTTCATCAAGCACGGCATCTACACAAAGGAAGAGATCCACGCCCGGTATGAGATCCACGTGGAGAACTACCGGAACATCATCACCATTGAGGCCAGGACGATGGTGGACATGATCCGCCACGACATCCTCCCCGCCGTCTCCAAATATGCCGCCGACCTCTGCCGGCGGGCGGAGCGGAAGGCCGGATTGGGGGTCCCCTGCGCCTATGAGACCGGCACGGCCAAGGGCGTGGCGGAAATCACCGACAGGCTGATGGAGGAGTGCAGCACGCTGGCTTCGGATCTGGAGAATATGCCTGCCGATCCGGAGAAAGCCATGCGCTACTGCCATGATACCCTGGTTCCCGATATGGACAAGGTCCGCGCTTCTGCCGACAGCCTGGAGACCATCACCGCCGCCGAATACTGGCCCTTCCCGGTTTACAGCGATCTGCTGTTCTCCGTATAAAGCCCCGAAAATAGCGGTTTCTGCGTTTTTTGTCAAAACCGGCAGTCCTGCCGTCTTGTGGGCAGGGCTGCCGGTTTGTGCGTCCGGATCCATAAATCTCGTGAAAGTGCATATTGCGCGCATAATATGCATGTTTGCCCTGCCGTTTCCGGGAAGATTCCCGAAAAATTTCTGGTTATTTTTCCATTTTTTCCGCTTGCCTTTTCCCCAGGGCCTATGTTATAATCAATTCCGGCTTCTGCGGAGAGGGAGTGCCCTGCCGCAGGGGTATCTGGCGCTCTGCCGGATACTGCCGCCGGTAAACCGGCCGCCTTCCCGGCGGCAGCGGGGAACGCGCTTCCGGTGGCTATACTTCAAACCCGGAGGGAAACACTGTGCAAAAGCGAAGTCATAAACTCCTGGCCTCTACCCTGTTGGAATGTGAACACGGCTTTGGCGCCAAGCGATTTGAATGGGCTTTTCTTCTCGGCTCCTTTCAGCCCGACTGCAACCCCCTGACCTATTTGAAGGGCTCCCTGCGGGCCTATAAGCTGCGGGGACACAATTTTTCCAACTCCCAGATCTATATTAACGCCCATATCCGCAGGTTGCAGCGGCGGGCCCGCTGGAATGTCTGGCACTACTATACTCTGGGCAAGCTGACCCATTACCTGGCCGACGCTTTTACATACCCCCATAATGAGATCTATTCCGACACTATCTGGGAACACCGCCACTATGAGGACAGCTTGCGGCTGTATCTGGCGGAGTACCTCTCCCGGCGGCGCCCCTTCCTGGCGGGCAGTTGCCAGGATCTCCCCACCGCGCTGGACCGTCTCCACAGGCAGTATCTGAAAAACCGGTCGGATATGGCCCAGGATGTGCAGTATATTTTGGAGTCCACTGGTATGCTGATGGCTGGGTGCCTCCCCAAAGCCTGCTGACTTTGTCAAAAAGACATAGGGATTCAAAAGAAAACTGCCTCTTCTTTGTGTGAACTGACAATTTCTATTTTTGCTCCAGCGTGCTATTCTTTTGATAGTGTTGGACGGCAGGGAAAGGATTTGCTGCCGTCCGGCGGCAGTCCGCGTAAAACACAGAAGGGAACCAAACGTCATGACGAACATCGCTCGCGCCGCTGAATACCGTTACTTTAGCTTTACCTATTTTACGGGTAAGGCTTATTTCGGTTTGGCTGAAAGCGTGCGCGTGTAATGCTTGGGTTTGTTTGGGAAACCTGATCGTACATGATACCCGCAGCCGGACCGGCTGCGGGTTTTTTGTATGGCTAGGCTCTATTTACGCCCGTGATTTTTTAGGAGGGAATTCTTATGATCGTCATTCTGAAAAACAACCACAACCGCGAACAGCTGGAAAGCCTCATCAACTGGCTTCAGGAAAAAGGCATCAGCATCCACACCAGCATAGGCGACGCCCACACCATTCTGGGCCTGGTGGGGGACACCTCCAAACTGGATATCGACCTCATCGCCGCCCTGGATATTGTGGAGGACGTCCGCCGGGTACAGGAGCCCTACAAAAACGCCAACCGGAAGTTCCACCCGGAGGACACGGTGATCCGGGTGCGGAATACCCAGGTGGGCGGCGGGAACCTGACCATTATGGCGGGCCCCTGCTCCGTGGAGAGCGAGGAACAGGTGGTGGCGATTGCCAAGGCCGTGAAGGCCAGCGGCGCCACCATGCTCCGGGGCGGCGCGTTCAAGCCCCGCACCTCCCCTTACTCCTTCCAGGGCCTGGGGGCCAGGGGCATTGAGTATCTGAAGGCCGCCCGGGAAGAGACCGGCCTCCCCATCGTCACGGAACTGATGGATCTCAGCCAGCTGCCCCTTTTCGACGATGTAGACGTGATCCAGATCGGCGCGCGGAACATGCAGAACTTTGACCTTTTGAAGGCTGTGGGCCATCAGCCCAAGCCCGTCATGATCAAGCGCGGCATGTCCGCCACCTATGAGGAGTGGCTGATGAGCGCCGAGTATGTCATGGCCAGCGGCAATGAAAATGTAATCCTCTGCGAGCGGGGTATCCGCACTTTTGAGAGTTACACCCGCAATACCCTGGATTTGGCCTGCATCCCCGTCCTGCGGCAGCTGACCCACCTGCCGGTGGTGGTCGATCCCAGCCATGCAACAGGAAAATACTGGCTGGTGGATCCCCTGGCCATGGGCGCAGTGGCCACCGGCGCGGACGGCCTCCTCATCGAGGTGCACAACGACCCGGCCCACGCCCTTTGCGACGGGCCCCAGTCCCTGAAGCCAGAGGCCTTTGACGCCTTGGCGAAAAAGCTTTTGAAACTCCACGAGACTGTGCGGACCTTGGAGGGCTGAGGCCATGAAAGTTGGAATTGTCGGTCTGGGGCTTATCGGCGGCTCCATGGCAAAAGGCATCAAGGCCCGCACCGGACACACCGTATACGGCGCGGATCTGGATCACGAGACCATGACCCTGGCCCGGATGTGCGGCGCCATTGACGGGCCCCTTTCAGCGGAGAACCTTTCCCAGTGTGATTTGATTCTTCTGGCTATCCGTCCCCAGGCGGCCATTGACTGGGCCACCCAAAACGGGGAGAGGATTGCGAAATCCGCCATTCTGGTGGATCTCTGCGGTGTGAAGCGGACGGTTGTGAAGGGCCTTGCCCCCATTGCAGAGCGGTGCGGCTTCGCCTATATCGGCGGCCACCCCATGGCGGGCCGGGAGCGGGGTGGCTTCACTGCCTCCAGCGACGATCTCTATGTAGGGGCCTCCATGATCCTGACGCCGGACAAGCGGACGGATATGAAGCTTCTGGAGACCCTGAGGGATTTCTTCCTGGACTTGGGCTTCGCAGGCCTCACCTTCTCCGATCCGGAGGAGCATGACCGGATTATCGCGTTTACCTCCCAACTGGCCCACATTACTTCCAGCGCCTATGTGAAGTCGCCGGAGGCCCAGCGCCGCCGGGGCTTCTCCGCCGGGAGTTTTCAGGACATGACCCGTGTGGCCCGGCTGGACGAGGACATGTGGACGGAATTGTTTTTGGACGATGCGGACTATCTCACGGCAGAACTGGGAGAGTTAATCCGCCATCTCACGGAGTATCAGGAGGCCCTCCAGGCCCGGGACGGGGCCAGGCTCAGGGCCCTTCTGAAAGAGGGCCGGGAGATGAAGGCCACAGCGGGCGGGAACTGACCTGCACCGATAACCGCTGCCGGCACATGCCGGCAGAAAAGGAGTGTTTTCCATGTCTGACCCTATCCGGAGGATTCCGGTTTCTACCAGCCCGCCCTACACCGTGTCCATCGGCGGAGGCCTGCTGGGCCGCTGCGGATCGCTGCTGGCAGAGGCGGTGCCTGCCCCCTGCCGCGTGGCCGTTATCACCGACAGCGCCGTGGGGCCGCTGTATCTGGAGACTGTCCAGGAGAGCCTGAAAGGGGCGGGCTACGATACCATCCCCTACGTCTTTCCGGCGGGGGAGGGCAGCAAAAATATTGAGACCCTGTCGGGTATTCTGGAATTCTTGGCGGAAGAGCGGCTGACCCGTACAGACTGCGTCGCGGCCCTGGGCGGCGGCGTGACGGGGGACATGGCAGGCTTTGCCGCCGCCTGTTACCTCCGGGGTATCCGCTGTGTCCAACTGCCCACTACCCTGCTCTCCGCTGTGGATTCCTCTGTAGGCGGCAAGACGGCCATCGATCTGCAGGCGGGGAAAAACCTGGCGGGGGCCTTTTTACAGCCTGCCGCCGTCCTCTGCGATACGGACTGCCTGAAAACCCTTCCCCCCGACGTTTTCGCGGACGGGGCGGCGGAGGCCATTAAAACCGGCGTCCTCTGCGACGAAAGCCTGTTCGGCCTGTTCGAGAACGGCGGGCTGGCGGCAGAGCCGGCGGAGGTTATCGCCCGGTGCGTGGCCTATAAGGCCGGCGTGGTGGAACGGGACGAGCGGGAGCAGGGCGAGCGCCGCCTTTTGAATCTGGGGCACACCGTGGGCCACGCCATTGAAGCATGCAGCGGCTATACGGTTCCCCACGGCCACGCCGTGGCGGCGGGGATGGCTGTCATCGCCCGGGCCGCCGAAGCGCTGGGCTGGACGGAAGAGCCTGTGGCCGGGCGGATTGCCCGGTGCCTGGAGCAAAACAGCCTCCCCACCGGGACGGCGTTCCCGGCGGAGGCCTTGGCCCGGGCGGCCTCTGCCGACAAAAAGCGGGCCGGAGGTGACATCACATTGGTGATCCCCAAACGGATCGGCCTGTGCGCATTAAAGAAAATCCCGGTGGGCCAGCTTCCGGCCGTTATCCGGGCGGGATTGGAGGGCTGAATATGGACGTGCGCATCCAGCCCCGGCTGCTATCCGGTGCGGTAACGCCGCCGCCCAGCAAATCCCTGGCCCACCGGATGATTATCGCTGCGGCCCTGGCCGCCGGTGTCAGCACCGTCCGGCAGGTGGCTTTTTCCCAGGACATTGAGGCCACCCTCCGCTGTATGCAGGCCCTGGGGGCCAGGTGCGAGAGGGCCGGGGACGGCCTGCGGATTTCCGGAATCGGCGGCGTCCGGGAGCCTTTCCAGGAGCCTCCCAGGTTGGACTGCGGCGAATCCGGATCCACACTGCGCTTTCTCATCCCCATCTCCCTGGAGACCGCCGGGGGCGGCGTTTTTACCGGGCGGGGCCGCCTGATGGAGCGGCCCCAGCAGCCCTATTTCGACCTCTTTCAGGAAAAGGGGATTGCCTATGGGCAAAAGGACGGCGAACTCACCGTCCGGGGACGGCTGACGCCGGGAGAATACCGCCTGCCAGGGAACGTGTCCAGCCAGTTCTTCACCGGCCTCCTGCTGGCGCTCCCCTTATTGGAGGAGCCCAGCATCCTTGTCAGTACCACGCCCCTGGAATCCGCCTCCTATGTGACGATGACCATGAACGTTCTGGAACTGTGTGGCATCCAGGTGCGCTACTCCCCCCGGCATGGGGGGTTCGGCGTCTGCCCCGGGATCTATTCCCCCTTTGAGGCTGCCGTGGAGGCCGACTGGTCCCAGGCCGCCTTCTGGTACGCCGCCATTGCTCTGGGCAGCAACCTGCGCCTCCGGGGCCTCAATGGTCAGTCCGCCCAAGGGGACGCGGTGGTGGTGCGCCACGATAAAAAACTGTCCCAGCCGGGGGATGTGACCATTGACATCTCCGGCTGCCCGGATCTCCTGCCGCCGCTGGCGGTTATGGCGGCTGTGCGGGACGGAAGCACGGCCTTTGTGAACGCCGCCCGGCTGCGGCTGAAGGAGAGTGACCGGCTGTCCGCCGTCCGGGATATGCTCCTGGATCTGGGCGGGCTTGCCGACGAGGGGCCCGACAGCCTGACCGTCCACGGCGTTTCCTCCCTGCGGGGCGGGATTGTGGACGGCGTCAACGACCATCGGATTGTCATGGCGGCGGCCGTCGCCGCCACCCGTTGTGAGGGGCCGGTGACCATCCAGGGGGCGGAGGCGGTGAGGAAGTCTTATCCGGAGTTCTGGAGAGACTACGAGAATTTGGGAGGTGACGTGCGTGTCCTCTGAGTTTGGAAAACTCCTGCGGATCTCCGTGTTTGGCCAGTCCCACGGGAAGGCCATCGGCGTGGTTATGGACGGCCTCCCGGCGGGCGAGGCTGTGGATTTGGAGGAACTGAACGCCTTCCTGGACCGGCGGAAGCCGGGGAAGAACTCCCTCTCCACCGCCCGGCGGGAAACGGATCTCCCGGTGTTTCTCTCCGGCCTGGAAAACGGCGTTACCTGCGGGTCTCCCCTCTGCGCCGTTATGGAGAACGCGGATCAACGTTCCTCTGATTACAGCCTGTTCCGGGATAATCCCCGGCCCTCCCACGCGGACTATACCGCCTTTGTGAAGTGGGGCGGGCAGGCGGACATGCGCGGCGGCGGGCACTTTTCCGGCCGTCTGACGGCCCCTCTCTGCGTGGCGGGCGGCATTGCCAAACAGATCCTGGCCCGTCGGGGCGTCTATGTGGGGGCCCACCTGGCCTCCGTTGGGACGGTGGAGGATATGCCCTTCCCCCTGTATCCCACCCAGGAACTGTTCGCGGAAATTGCCGCAAAACCCTTCCCGGTGCTGGACGGCGGCGCTGGGGAGAGGATGCAGGCGGAGATTTTAGCCGCCCGGCAGGAGGGGGATTCCGTAGGTGGCGTGGTGGAGTGCGCTGCCGCGGGCCTTCCGGCGGGACTGGGCGACCCCATGTTTGACGGGATGGAGAACCGCCTTGCGGCGGCCCTCTTCGGTGTTCCGGCGGTCAAGGGCGTGGAGTTTGGCGGCGGATTTGCCTCCGCCCGGCTCCGGGGTTCCGAAAATAACGACCCCTTTACCGTTTCCGGCGGCAATGTCACCGCGAAAACCAACCGGGCGGGGGGTATTTTGGGAGGCATCACTACCGGGATGCCCCTGGTCCTGCGGACGGCCATCAAGCCCACGCCTTCCATCTTAAAGCCCCAGCGGACGGTCTGCCTGCCGGACATGGCGGAAACGGAACTGCAAATCACCGGCAGGCACGACCCCTGTATTGCCCACCGGGCGGTTCCGGTGATCGAGGCGGTTACGGCCGCCGTACTTTTAGACGTATTGTTGGAGGGAAATCATGGAACTTTCTGAAATCCGGACGAAAATTGACGCTGTGGACGATCAGCTTCTGGATCTGTTCTTACAGCGTATGGCCCTCTCCGAGGAGGTGGCCGCCTATAAGAACGAACACCATCTGCCCATCCTCAACAAGCAGCGGGAGCGGGAGATCCTGGCCAAGGTGACAGAGCGGGCCGGGGATCGGGAGCGGTACGCCTATCACCTGTATTCCACCCTCTTTGAACTGGCCCGTTCCCGGCAGGCGGAACTGGTCTCCGAGCCTACCCAGGTGGAGGAGCAGATCAAGGCCGCCCTGGCCGCCGGAGGCGACATCTTCCCCCAGACGGGCCTTGTGGCCTGCCAGGGGGTGGAGGGGGCCAACTCCCAGGTGGCCTGCGACCGGATTCTGCCCAGGGGCAATATTGTATATGTGAAGAGTTTCTCTGCCGTAGTGGCCGCTGTGGAATCCGGCTTCTGCAAGTTCGGCGTACTGCCCATTGAAAACAGTTCCAACGGTTCTGTCCGCTCTGTGTACAGCCTCTTGCAGGAGCACAACCTGTCCGTTGTCCGCTCCGCCCGCCTCTGCATCCGCCATGAACTGCTGGCCCTGCCGGGGGTGAAGATGGAGGATATCACGGAGATCTACTCCCACGAGCAGGCTATCGGCCAGTGCGGCAAATTCCTGAACGGCCTCAACAGCGTCAAGGTCATCCCCTGCGGCAACACCGCCGCCGCCGCGAAAATGGTGGCCGAGAGCGGCAGCCGCCACGCCGCCGCTATCTCCTCCCACCCCTGCGCCGCCCTGTACGGCCTGGAGTGCGTCAACGGCCATATCCAAGACAGCGATAATAACTACACCCGCTTCATCTGCGTTGCCAAGGATCCGGCCATCTACGCGGGGGCCAACCGCATCAGCCTGATCATCGCCTTTGAGAACCGCCCCGGGGCCTTGTATGAGATCATCTCCAAGCTGGCGGCCCTGGATATCAACCTGACCAAGCTGGAGTCCTGCCCGGTGGCGGGCAGCGACTTCGAGTTTATCTTTCTTCTGGAACTGGATGCCAGCGTCAAGGATCCCAGCGTCCTGGCCATGCTGAAGGAAATGGAACGCACCTGCGCCCAGTTCCAGTTCTTAGGCAATTACGCGGAAGTCTAAACCATGGGAGAGAAAATTTACGGCCTTCTGGGCCGGAAACTGGGCCACAGCTGGTCCCCGGTAATCCACAAGGCCCTGGGCTGCGAGGATTACCGCCTCATCCAGCTGGAGCCGGAGGAACTGCCTGCCTTTTTGGAACGGGAAGATATCGGCGGCCTGAACATCACTATCCCCTACAAGCGGGACGTGATGCCCCTATGCAGCGAGATTGACCCGGGAGCCCAGGCCATCGGCAGCGTTAACACCATTGTCCGCCGGAACGGCAGGCTATACGGCTACAATACCGACATCGACGGCTTCCTCTACATGCTCCGCCGGGCGCAGATCACCCTGACGGATAAAAAAGTCCTGATTCTCGGCACCGGCGGCGCCTCCCTGACGGCCCAGGCGGCGGCGCAGATGGAAAAGGCACGGGAGATCCTGGTGATTTCCCGCTCCGGCCCGGACAACTACGAAAACCTGGATCGCCATCAGGACGCCCAGGTGTTGATCAACACCACCCCTGTGGGGATGTGGCCCAACGTGGAGGACAGCCCGGTGGATCTCCTGCTGTTCCCGGCCCTGGAGGCGGTGGCGGATGTGATTTACAACCCCTGCCGCACCAGCCTCCTCCTCCAGGCGGAGGCCCTGAACCGCAGGCGGATGCTCTCGGAGATCAGCGAGGAAAACTGGCAGCTACCCCTGCCCAGTGCGCCGGAGCGGGCCCTCCGCTGGACCGGCGGGCTGCCGATGCTGGCGGCCCAGGCGGTGGCAGCGGAGGAGCGGTTTTTTGACCGCCGGTTCCCCTCCGGCGAGACAGAGCGGATTTTGACCCTATTGAGGCCTGCCTCCTGCAATCTGGTACTGGTGGGGATGCCCGGCTGCGGGAAATCCACTGTCGGCAGGGTGCTTTCGGAAAAAACGGGCCTGCCCCTGGTAGATTTGGATGAGGAGATTGCCCGCAGGGCGGGATGCTCCATACCGGATTTCTTCGCCCGGGAGGGTGAGGCGGCGTTCCGGGATCTGGAGAGCCGGACACTGGCGGAGGCCATGTCCAAAACCGGGCAGATTGTCTCTACCGGCGGCGGCTGTGTCCTGCGTCCGGAAAACCGGCTGGCCATGCGCCGCTCTGGGCGGGTTTACTTCCTCCAGCGGGATCTGGACGCCCTGCCCACCGACGGCCGGCCCCTCTCCCAGGCAGGGAGCCTGGAGGAGATGTACCGGGTCCGCCTGCCGTCCTACAACGCCGCGGCAGACGCCTCGGTTTTCAACAACGCCCCGGCGGAGGAGACCGCCCAGGAAATTTGGAGGGATTTTTGTGAAAATTCTGGTGATTAACGGCCCTAACCTGAACATGCTGGGCATCCGCCAGCCGGAGATCTACGGGCGGGATACTTACGACAGCCTGCTGGACATGCTCCGGGCAGAGGCCAAGGCCCTGGGTGTCTCCGTGTCCTTCTACCAGTCCAACCACGAGGGGGCGCTGGTGGACGCCATCCAGCATGCCTATTACGATCAGGTGGATGGAATAGTCATCAATCCCGGGGCCTACACCCACACCAGCGTGGCCCTGTTGGATGCCGTCAAAACCGTGATGATTCCCACGGTGGAGGTGCATATTTCCGATCCGGATACCCGGGAGGAGTTCCGGCATGTGTCCTATATCCGGGGGGCCTGCGAGGCTACCGTCAAGGGCCGGGGCCTGGAGGGCTACCGGGACGCCATGCGCCTGTTGTGTGAGAAACTGAAAAAGTAAATGAAGAACCGGGGACGCGGCCCGCCGTATGGCGGGCCGCGTCTTGCTGAAAAGCGTATCGAAAAAGCGTGCCGAAGGGGGTTAGCCGTCCCGACGGTGGATACAGTTCCGGAAGCGGTTTGTCCCCTTCGAAAAAGCCCGGGCCCGCCATATGGCGGGCCCGGGCCTGCTTATTTTACCGATAAAACCGATCCGGAGATCAGGCCTTCTTGGCGCTCTTCTTCCCAAACAGAACGCCGAAGCCTTCTACGACCAGGATGATGGCCAGGATGATCATCGCGGCGGCGAAGATCAGCTGGAACCAGTCGCCCCAGGCGGCACCGCCGCCTCCCACCAGGGTGATCTTGCCCTTCACGGTCAGGACCAGGCTGCTGAGGGTGGCGACCAACATGAAGACCATGGGGATGTAGAACATCTTGTTGTTCTTGCCCACATTGCCCAGCCAGGCAGCCACGGCCATGAGGGCCAGGCCGGCCAGCAGCTGGTTGGCGGCGCCGAACAGGCCCCAGATCTGGCTGAGGCTCAGGCCGCCCAGGATGCCGCCCACGACAACCATCAGCAGGGTGCCAAACAGGGGATGGGCCAGGAGTTTCCGGGCGCCAGTGGCATCCTGATAGGTGGCCTCGCCGTCCTTCAGGAACAGTTCACTGAACATGAACCGGCTCAGACGGGTGCCGGTGTCCAGGCTGGTCAGGGCGAACACGGAAACAGCCAAGGTCAGCAGGGCGCGGACGGTGTTGTAGGTGGTGGAGCCGTCGGAGCCGAACATGGTGGCGATACCGGAGGCAAAAGCCACGGCGGGAGAACCGAATTCGCTGGCGATGTACTTGTCGAATACCATGCCCACGGCGATCAGGGAGATGATGCCCAGGGCGGACTCGATGAGCATGGAGCCGTAGCCGATGGGCTGGGCGTCACGCTCGTTGGCAAGCTGCTTGGAGGAAGTGCCCGTGGAAACCAGGCTGTGGAAACCGGAGCATGCGCCGCAGGCCACGGTGATGAACAGGGTGGGGAACAGGTAGCTGTTGCCGTTGATGCCGCTCCAGCCGGTGAAGGCGGGAATGGTAAAGGTGGCGCTGCCGGTGAAGGCAGAGACCAGGATGCCGATGATTGCCAGGCCCATCATGGCGTACAGCAGGAAGCTGGACAGATAGTCACGGGGCTGGAGCAGGATCCACACGGGAGCCAGGGAGGCGATGGTGATGTAGGCGCAAATCAGGACGATCCACGCGGTGCGGCTCATGGCAAAGCCGAAGTTCAGGCCCAGAACCACGATGAGGCAGATGCCGATGATACCGGCGATGGTGGCGGGGGTGGTGCCCACGCCCATGCGGTTAGTGGCAAGGCCGTAGATAATGGCCAGGACGATGAACAGCAGGGAGATCATCGCGGTGGTCTGGTTGCCGGTGGGGCTGGTGGTGATGCCGAACTGCCCGGCCTCGCTGAAGAAGGTGCCTGCAACCACGTTCACGAAGGACGCGATAACCAGCAGAAGCACCAGCAGGGCGAAGATGATGAACAGCTTGTGGGCCCGCTTGCCCATGGAGTCTTTGATAACCTCTGCCAGGGAGCGGCCGTCGTGGCGGACGGAGGCGAACATGGCGCCGTAGTCATGGACACCGCCGAAGAAGATACCGCCGATTACGCACCACAGGAACACAGGCACCCAGCCGAAGATGGACGCCTGGATGGGCCCGTTGATGGGGCCTGCGCCGGCGATGGACGAGAAGTGGTGGCCCAGCAGGACCGCGGGCCGTGCGGCCACATAGTCCACGCCGTCCGCCATCTTCACGGCGGGGGTTTCACGATTGGGGTCAACGCCCCATTCCTTGCTCAGCCAGTTGCCGTAGGTCATGTAACCCACAACCAACAGGATGATTGCGACAACGATGATTAGTAATGCTGTCATTTGAATTACTCTCCTCCTCAAAAAATTGAACTTACTGGGCTGCTATAATACTTTGGAAGACCTTCTTCAGGCTCCGGCCCTGGCGGTTACAGGCCATGCGCCCGGAGGGGGCTTCCAGAGCAAACAAACGGAAATGGCTCCAGCCATGCAGGGTGTGGCGGTAGCTTTGGTAGCGCTTCAGCTTGGGGATCATGGCCATGGCCTCCGGCGTGATGGATTCCGCCACAATCTCCAGCAAAACATCGCTGCTCTGATGGGAGGCGTGGGGGGTGACCCGGCCGGTGCCGGTGACCCAGGCGGCCTCTGCCAACTCCTGGAGCCGCTGGGCAGTGAGGTTCCCTTCCCGGGCGAAGAACACGTATTCATGGCTTTCCGCCTCAGAAAGCTTGGCGCTTTTCACCAGGAAAAACCGCTCGTCATGGGAGTGGAAAACGGCCTCGGCGGCAAAGGGCGGCGCGGGATTCTCCCGATCCACATTATAATAAGCCCCGTAGGAGCGCAGAAGCCGTTCCAGGGCCTCTTCGGTGTTCAATGGGGTTCCCCCTTCCCTTTCGTCCGGCCGCATGCCTCTTTACAAGAGGCATGCAAACAGGGACGTCCCTGTTCCGGACGGAAATATTGTTGATGCCGTGTTGGTTTAAGGTTTGTTTGATAAGCGGAAAACGATCCCTGTAGACGTTTTGACAGTTTTCAAACAAGGCCTAGATATTGCTGAGTTTTGCATGGGGCGCACGGGCCCGCATTTCCTCCATCAGCGCCTCGGCGGCCCGGGTACCGGGCAACTGGATCATGGCCAGTTCCTGTTCCCCGTCGCTGATCACCAGGTTTTCCACC
Source organism: uncultured Oscillibacter sp. (assembly GCA_910584995.1). Taxonomy (GTDB): domain Bacteria; phylum Bacillota; class Clostridia; order Oscillospirales; family Oscillospiraceae; genus Oscillibacter. Next base: position 20,004 of record CAJUDW010000033.1, read on the forward strand.
TGGAAATCCCCCTTGCCGCAGCAGCACTTGGTAGGAATCAACTGAACCCGGCGGAAGCACTGCCGGATTTCCGGATAGGAAATATAATAGATCTTCCGCATCTTCCGGAAAAACAGATGCCCGGCCCCCAGACGGATGACGCCGATTTCACGGCCATCCTTGTATTCTGCGGCCAAAGGGGTTTCCCCGGCGGCAGGGGTTTTGAGGGGATAGAATTTCACGGCCCGTAGCCCTCCTGCAATGTCCTTGACGGAATTTCGGTACGGAGCATATTATACACGCTTCCCCCCGGTTTGTTAAGAGGAAATCTGCAAAATTATGTACGATTTGTGAATAAAAACAACTGGCTTGTCTATTTTGACGAAACCTTTTGGGGCAATTTGCTGTTTTCCACGTGAAATTGCCTGGGTTTTGCAGATAAAATTGTGCAAAATAGATAATTCTGTCCTGCGAATAACGAATAAATCAAACGTTCTGCCATGAGTGAACGCAGGGGAATTGAAAAGGGAGGAAAAGGAAATCCCCGGAGCGAAAAAGCAGGCCGCCGTCCCGGAGGGAGACGGCGGCCAGACGGCGTTCATTGATTGTGCATACAGGTTCTTATTTCAGGGTGCTGATCAGGTGCTTCATGTGGATGCTCATGGCGTAGCGGGCACCGGCCTCGTCCCGCTGGAGGAGGAAGTCCAGGATCTGGCGGTTATCCTGGAGGGCCACCTCCTGCATGTGCTGGCGGTTGGGTGTCAGCTGGAGGATTTCGTTGACGGCGCTGTTGATGATGGGGTACAGGCGGCGCATATATTCGTTGTGTGAGGCCTTGATAATGGCCCAGTGGAACTCCTGATCCGCCAAAGCCCAGTCGCCCCCTGCCGCCGCCGCGTGCTCCACCCGCTCCGCCCGCTTGGCAATCTGCCGCAGTTCCTCGTCGCTGGCCCGCCGGCAGGCCAAGGCTACCGTAGCCGGTTCAAAAATCAGGCGCATTTCAAAGAGATCCTTGGCCCGCACCCGGGAGCGCACGCCTGCCAGGGCCGTCAGATCCAGCCCCTCGGCGGGGAGATCCGACGCCACAAACGTCCCCTTCCCCCGGCGGATCTCCAGCACCCCCTGGGCAACCAGAAAGGAGATGGCCTCCCGCAGGGTGGTGCGGCTGACGCCCAGTTCGCCGCTCAGTTCGTTTTCGTTGGGCAGCTTGCTGCCGGGGGCGTAGCAGCCCTCGTCCACAATCATCTCGTACAGCCGGTCGGAAGTCCGCTCCGACAGCTTCGTTTTCTTCTGCTCCGCCATCATACCATCTCCTTTTCCCGCAATTTTACCCCTTTGCCGTAAGAAAAGTATACCACCAACAGGGACGACATTCAACTCTCATTTGCAGGCCCCCGCGGCCCGGGAATGGGGCGCCGCCCGTTTCCTGCCGCCCTCCCGCCGGGCCGGCGGTTTCCCGGCCTCCGGAAGGTGCGGCCCTGAAAGGGTTCCACCCGGATCGGATCCGGGAGCGGTTCCCGGCGGGGCTGCCCCTTCCCCGCCGGGGATTTTGCTGTTTTTTTAGCAGGGATTCCCGCCCGTTTCCCGGGAATCCCTTGACTTTCCCCGGCAATCAGCGTATAACTGGAATCAATATACGGACAACGGACGCCGGAGGGAACCTGCGGCTTCTCCGGTGATTTTCGGAACCGATACATTATCATAAGGAGAGAAAAGCTATGCTGGATATCAAAATTGTCAAGACCTCCGCGCCCAAGGCGAAACCCGCCGACGAAACCAAGCTGGGCTTTGGCAAAATTTTCAGCGACCACATGTTCCTCATGGACTACACCCAGGGAAAGGGCTGGCACGACGCCCGCATCGTCCCCTACGGCCCCTTCCAGCTGGATCCCGCCTGCGTGGTGTTCCACTACGCCCAAGAACTGTTTGAGGGCATGAAGGCCTACCGGGCTGTCAATGGGGCCATTCAGCTGTTCCGCCCGGAGTGCAACGGGGCCCGGATGCAGGACTCCTGCGAGCGTATGTGCATCCCCACCATCCCTGTGGACGATTTCGTCCAGGCAGTGAAGGCCCTGGTGGAGATCGACAAGGACTGGGTGCCTCACACCGACGGCACCTCCCTCTATATCCGCCCCTTTGTGTTTGCTACCGACGTGGGCATGGGCGTCCACGCCAGCCATAACTACACCTTCTGCATTATCTGCGCCCCCTCCGGCGCGTACTATGCCGAGGGCATCGATCCCGTCCGCATCTACGTGGAGGACGAGTATATCCGCGCCGCGCCGGGCCTCACCGGCTACACCAAGTGCGGCGGCAATTACGCCGCCTCCATCAAGGCCGGGGCCCTGGCGGAGGAGAAGGGCTTTGCCCAGGTCCTCTGGCTGGACGGCGTGGAGAAGAAGTACGTGGAAGAAGTGGGCAGCATGAACATCATGTTCAAGATCGACGGCAAGATTTACACCGCCGCCTGCACCGGCACGGTTCTGCCCGGCGTCACCCGCCGCAGCTGCATTGAACTTCTGCAGGACTGGGGCTATGAGGTTGTGGAAGGCAAGCTGGCCATTGAGGACGTGATGAAGGCCGGCCACGAGGGCCGCCTGGAGGAGGTTTTCGGCACCGGCACCGCCGCCGTGGTCTCCCCGGTGAAGGAGTTGGACTGGAAGGGCGACAAGGTGTTCATCAGCGGCGGCAAGATCGGCCCCGTGACCCAGAAACTCTACGACACCATGACCGGTATGCAGTGGGGCAAAATCCCTGACGAGAAGGGCTGGATTGTGCCCGTATGCTAAAGGTCAAAAAAGCGGCTAGGCCGCTTTTTTGAAGGGGGTTTCGCTTTGCTCTGCGCCTCGGTTGTCTGCCTGCGGCAGACAATTCGACGCTCGCTCCGCGCAAAGTGTTTATCCCGAGGCGGAGCCCCGGGATAAACGGATTTTACCTTTTTCGTGCCTGCGGGCGCGAAACTCCTGCGGAGGGCTTTTTTGACAGACTGAAGGTGCCCGTCCGGTTTTGCCGGACGGGCACCTTTTCTGCGGGGTGGTGTTATTCTTCCTCTTCGTTTGGTTCCGGAATCTGAATCGGGCCGTACCGCTTTTCGTAGTCCTTAATGTACTTGTACAGCGCGTGTTCAATTTGCCCATTGACAGACCGGCGTTCCACAAACGCCAGATACCGGATCTTTTCGTAAATATCCTCCGGCAGGCGCAGCATAGTGGGCCTTTTTTCAGTAGCCACGTCAAAATGCCTCCCGACTTTAAACTGATTTCAGTATGAATGAGATGAAAAGAAAAATCAAGATCTCATATTGACATCATTGATTCGGTATGATATAAATGAATAAATAGAGTCGGTGATATCACCAGTCTCCCATAAGCAAAAGCCTAGAGGAATAAACTCTATTTTCCGCTGTCTGAAAAAATATATGGTATCATGATACGGCACACATGCCGGACTGCCAAAAAATTGGCGAATTCAACTGATATCATATGAAAAGAGGGGGATTTCATGGAAAGCATCCTGTCAGCCTTGTACAACGGCGAAATCATGCCCGCGGAACAGTGCGCCGCCAGAAACCGCCAGTACCGGGAACTCCAGCGGGAGCACTGCCGCCACTATGAGGACTTCATCCAGGATCTGAACCGGCGGGATCCGTCCCTGGCCCAGAAATTTATCCAAATCATGGATGAACAGCTGGAGCGGCTGCCCGACGAGGGGGAACGCTCCTTTGCCGACGGCTTCCGCCTGGGGGCAAAACTCATGCTGGAGGTTTTCCGGGCGGAATAGCCCCGCCGGGCCGGTCAGGTTTTCGCGTCAATCTGTGCGCCGCACTTGGGGCAGGTGATCACAATCTTCCCCTTCCCCACCGGCACACGGCAGATGGTCTTACAGTTCTTGCAGGTGAAATATTTGTGCTCCTTGTCTGCGCGGCGGGCCTTGGCCCCGTTCCGGAGGTTCCGGATCCGGCCCTGCCAGCCGGTAAATTTCTCGTTTTCCAGACGCCGCTTGGGCAGGTTCTTGGAGAACATGCGGAACAGGATAAACACCAGCAGGGCAAAGTTCACGCTCTCCAGAATCCGGGCCAGCAGGCCCAGGCGGAACAGCCGGCCGAAAACCAGCTCCGCCAAGAAGACGGCGATATACACCCATACCAGGGCCTGGTTCAGGGGATCCACACCGTTCCGGCCATACATGAACCGGGCAAAACTGTTACCAAGTCTGCGGAAAAAGCCCATGCTTCCCACTCCCTCCGGATTTGTTTTTTTGATTGTTCTATTCTACTCGTATCTGTCCCCGGAGACAACCATTTTAAAGCGGAATTTACAAAATGGTCATTTATTTTCCCGTCCCGCTGTGCTATATTGATCCGTTGTATAAAAATAAAATATGCTTATCGACTTAACACAGCAAGGCACAAGATGTAGCAACAGCCCTGG
>CAJUDW010000034.1 GCA_910584995.1 uncultured Oscillibacter sp.
TCTGGCCCAGCGGCTGGAGCAGGGCCTGCTGGATTTCGCCGTGCTGGTGGAGTCCAACGACCTGTCCAAATACAACTACCTCCCGCTGCCCGGTGAGGACACCTGGGGCGTTATCCTGCGCCGGGACCATCCCCTGGCGGAAAAGGAGGCGTTCGTGCCGGAGGATCTGCTGGATGTGCCGCTGATCTGCCCCCGGCAGGGGCTGCAAAAGGAACTCTCCGGCTGGTTTCAGGAGAAGGTGGACAGGCTGAATATCATGGCGACCTGCAATCTGGCCTACAACGGCGGGATCTTGGCCCGGGAGGGCCTGGGCTGCCTGCTCTCCTTTGACAAGCTGGTGGATACCGGCCCGGACAGCCCCCTGTGCTTCCGGCCGCTGAACCCGCCCCTCCGCTCCAGGCTGTTCTTTGTCTGGAAAAAGTATGCCATGTTTTCTCCGGCAGCGGAGGTGCTGCTGGATGAGATGAAAAGCCATATGGGCCTATTGGGCCCTGGGGATTGAGAATACGTGTACTGACGCGCAATCTCTGGCAGGGCGGTTATCGTGGAAGGGCGGGAAACCAAAGCGGCACGCGTCCTGTTGTATGGAGCGCACCGCTTTGGTTTCATATTGGCTTATGCATCAAGCTGGCCTTGCCCGGGATTTGATCTTGACACCCCGCCGGAAGCCCGGCTGTACGCGCCGCAGAGCGTAAAATGGATAGGTTAACTGCCCAAATTACCCTGCGGCGCACATTTTCTGCCTTGTATTCTTGACGTAATTGGGACTATATGATATCATGACAACAATTTTATGGCTTTTTTACCGAAGCTGCGGAAGCAGGGCGGAATGTTGCCGGTATTCCGCAACAGCGTATCCCGGAGAAAAACCTCTGCGCACCGGAATCTGCTGTGATGATTAAGACCGTAAAGCGGTCAATATGGAGGACGGGCGTATGGATTATGCAGGGGAACTGTTTGGATGGGCCGGAGAAGGGGCCCCGGCTATCGAGGCCCATGATCAGTACAGCGGTATGCGGAGCGTCCAGAATCTGGAGGCCGTCATCAACGAGGGCCTTCGTGCCGCCCTATTGGAGGAGATCCCGGATGATTCGCTGGATGTGCTGCTGAGGCATCTGGGAAAGGCCCTGAATGGGGAGCGGACCTATATCTTTGAGCAGAATGCGTCCGGCTGCGATGACAACACCTATGAGTGGGTGGCCGATGGGGTGGAACCGGAAAAGGAGAACCTTCAAAATGTCCCTCCGGAAGTGTGCGCCAGCTGGTACCTGAAGTTTGAAGCCGGGAAACATATCGTCATTGAGAACCTGGAAGATATCCGGGAGACGGATCCCCTCCAGTACGAGAACCTGGAGCGGCAGGGCATCCATTCCCTTGTGGTGGTCCCCCTTTATGACGGGGAGAAGATTATCGGCTTTTACGGTGTGGACAATCCTCCCGTGAAGTTGCTGGAATACGCGTCGAATATGCTCCAGACGGCGGCGTATTTTATTGTATCGTCCCTGAAACGGCGCAACCTGTTCCGGGAACTGCAAAAGCGGAGTGATAATGTCCTCCATGCCCTCAGCGTGGACTATTTGGGCATCTGCCAGGTGAACCTCGACACCGGCGCGTGCGAGATCTACCGGAGCAGCGAACTGGCGGGCATGGACTGGGCCGCCCAGTTTAAAGACGGCTATCAGACGGCCATGGAGCGGTATATTTCCGAATACGTCATCCCCCGGGATCAGGAACGGCTCCGTGCAGTGACAAAAAAAGACTATGTGCTGGCGCAGCTGAAAACGGACAGGAAATTCTCCGTCCGCTACCAGGTGAAAGACGGCGCCTTCGGGCTGAAGCATCTGGAACTCCATTTTTCCGCCACGGAGAAAACGGAGGCGGAGAACTGCGCGATTTTCGCGCAGCGGGACATCAATGCCCTGGTGGAACAGGAGGAGAAATACAAGCTGGAGGCACGGCGGAGCCTGGAGGAGATCCTGGAGGGGGCCAGGACCGGCATCTGGACGATTGAGTTGGAGGAAGGCTGCCAGCCGAGGATGTACGCGGATCGGACCATGCGGATCCTCCTGGGGGCACCGGATGATATTGGGCCGGAGGAGTGCTACCGGCGTTGGTTCGAACGCATTGAGCCGGACTATATGGAGATGGTGCAGGAGGCGGTGCGGGAGATACTGGAGGCCGGGCGCGCCGAGGTGATCTACCCGTGGGACCATCCGAAGCTGGGGCGGATTTATGTCCGCTGCGGCGGCGTGCCGGACAAGACGTTTAAAAAACCCGGCGTCTGCCTGAACGGGTACCATCAGGACATCACGGAGACCATGGTGACAAGGAAGAAGCAGGAGCAGTCCATCATGGAACTTCTGGAGCGGGTGAGGCAGGCCAATTCGGCAAAAAGCGAATTCCTTTCCCATATGTCTCACGACCTCCGCACACCGATCAACGGGATTCTGGGCATGCTGTCCATCCTGGAAAAAAGTGAGGACGTTCCGGAGCGGCGGAGGGAGTGCCAAAGGAAAATCCGCGTGTCAACGGAGCACCTGCTGTCCCTGGTGAACGACGTCCTTCAGGTAAGCAAGCTGGAGAGCGGCCGGCCGGCGGCGGTGGAGGAGACGTTTGACCTTCATGATACCCTGGCGGACTGCATCGCCATTTTGTCCCCCCTGGCGGAGGAACGGGAGATCCGCCTGGATCTGGAGAAATCCGGCCTGCACCACAGCAAGGTGATTGGCAACCCGCTGCATCTGAAGCAGATCCTGATGAACGTCATTGACAATGCGCTTAAATATAACCGCCCCCATGGATCCGTATTTATCCGGGCGGAGGAGGTTGCCTTCCGGGACGGGATCGCAAGCTGCCGGTTTACGGTGGAGGATACCGGGATCGGTATTGGGGCGGAGTTCAAGAAGCACATTTTCGAGCCGTTTACCCAGGAACACCAGGACGCAAGGACCAACTATAACGGCGTTGGGCTGGGCATGTCCATTGTCAAGAAGCTGGTGGATCAGATGAAGGGGACGGTTGCGGTAGACAGCCAGCCCGGCAAGGGGAGCGTGGTGCAGATTACCCTGCCTATCCGCGCCGACGAAACGTGGGGCGCCGCCCCCGCCGCGCCGGCACAGGAGGATTGGGATCCCCAGGGCGATGTGGCCGGGATGCATGTGCTTCTGGTGGAGGATAACGAGCTTAACTGTGAAATTGTGGAGTACATCCTCAGGGATGCTGGGGCAGAGGTCGTGACTGCCAACGACGGGAAGGCCGCCGTGGATGCTTTCGCAGCCTCCCGGCCGGGGATGTTTGACTGCGTACTTATGGATTTGATGATGCCGGTGATGAGCGGGTATGAGGCGGCCCGTGTCATCCGCGGTCTGGATCGGCCGGATGCGGCGGCCGTGCCCATTATCGCGCTGTCGGCAAACGCGTTTGAAGAAGATGTGGCACTAGCGAAGGACGCAGGGATGAACGAACATCTGGCGAAGCCGGTGGACATCCGCAAAATGTTCCAGGCCATGAGCCGGCTAAGGAGCGGTTAAGGCCGCCGGGCGGATGGCGCGAAGGGCTGTTTGGCATGTATGGACCGCCTGAAAAAGGAAATATACCCGCAGCCAGCGGGCGCGAAAGAAGCGGGGAGCGGTCAGCCGGGAGGCTGGCCGCTCCCTGTTTTGGATAAATTTGAGAAAAATTTTTAAATATCTGTGAAAATTGGCGCTGCCGGTGCATCTATACTATAATGGAGAATTATGGAGAATTATAGAAATGTGCCGGAAAGGGTGTGGTGCTGTGCTGTCAATGCTTCTGTCCGCGTTGGAGGGCGGCGAAGGGCGAGGGAGGCTGCGTTGGATCTACGATCAATACCACGCCCGGATGGAGCGGGTGGCCATGGGCATCCTGCGGGAGCAGAGCGACGCGGAGGACGCCGTCCAGAACGCCTTCATCCAGATTATCCGCCACTTTGAAAAAATTGATGAAATTCCTCGTGACAGGCTGCCCTTCTGGATCATCTCTATAGTGAAGAACGAATCGCTCATGATCCTGCGGAAAAAGCGGCGTCTTGTCCCCCTGGAGGACTGGGACAGCTTCGCCGCAGAGGCGGAGGACACGGCCGGCTACCGGGAACTGGTGGAACTGTTCGCCAGGCTGCCGGAGACCTACCGGGCCGCGCTGGAGATGAAGATCCTTTTGGGCTATACCAATCAGGAGGTGGCGGAAGCGTTGGGGATTTCACAGACGGCGGCCAGCACCCGGGTGAGCCGGGGGCGGGAATTGCTGCAAAAAATTGCTGAGGAGGAGGGATTTCACCCATGACGGATAAGGAACTGGATCGGCTGATGCGGCGCGTCCTGCTGGATTCCATGGATTTGCGGGAGGACGCGGCGGGCTTTGTGCCGTCGGCGCGCCACCGGCGGGAAATGCGGGCCATGCTGAAAGATCCCGCAGGGTGGGCCCGCCGCCGGGCGCAGCCGGTGTGGAAGCGGGGCCTCCGCCATGCCGCCGCCATCCTGCTGGTGTGTACCCTGGGCCTGGGCGGCGCCGTGCTGGCCAGCCCCACAGTGCATGCTGCCGTCCTCCGCTGGGCTACGGAGTGGTATGAGGAACAAGTCATCTACCGGTACGGCGGGGAGGCGATTTCCGGGGAGATGCCCCAGTATGCCATCACGGCCCTGCCGGACGGGTACGCTGAGGATGTGAACGAGCGGATAGATTGGCCCACGTATATTGGCATAAAATACAGAAACGAAGAACAACAAACGATGCTTCTCTTCAATTATATTTATATGCAGCAGGGTTCTGCCAGCAGTTTTGAGTTTGAAGAAGATACCACAATTCTTCCGGTTACGGTTAATGGGCTGAAAGGAACACTGTTTTTGAAAAATGATTGGGAAAAGGAATGGAATGTCATTACCTGGATCGATCCCGACAGCAACCTCCAATTTGGCGTATATGGAAACCTGAATGAGACTGACATTTTGACTATAGCTGAAAGCGTTTCTTTGGTAGAAAACGACAAATAAAATTTAAATTTCGACAGGCTGTGACAATGTGTGGATCACGTGCATCTATATGGCAGCGGCGTACGAAACTTGCCTTAAAAATGGAGGGAGGTGATTTTATGAAGAAGCGTATTCTGGCACTGGCCGTGTTGCTGATTCTGGCATTGGACATGAGTGTCCAGGCAGCGGAGCAGAGAGCAACTGCGCCAAAGCCCCGTCTGGCTTTCAGCGGTACTACGGCAAATTGTTCTGTAAGGTACATTTGTGACAGCAGCAGTGACGAAGTGGAAGCGACGCTGACCCTTTACCAGGGGACCACATATGTGGATTCCTGGAGCGGTTCTGGGACGGGTACTGTTTCGATTTCCGGAAGCTGCCGGGTAACCAGCGGAAAAAGCTACAAGCTGGTTCTGGAGTATTCCGTCAACGGAAGCGCCAAACCGTCCGTTTCCGCCACGGGCGTCTGCCCGTAAGGGACACGGGAAAGAAATGAGCCCATGGGGGCTAGGGAAATCCCTTTACAGAAGGCCTGCGGTGTGCAGAGAAGACCCGCGATAATAGATAAAATAAAATGACGGAGGATTCAATGATGAAAAAGACACGTAAAATACTCTCCCTGCTTCTGGCCCTGGTTCTGTGCATGGCTATGGCCGTCCCTGCTTCCGCCGCCGGGGAAGACTCCGGTGTCAGGACAAAAACCTACCACCTGGGTGAAAGCGTTGTCGTCACCGTGGTGACGGGCCCCAGCGGCGAGATGCCGGGGATGAAGCCCCGCATTTCCGGGATTGCCTCCCCGACAGCAACCAAAACGTTCACCCTGCAGGATGGCCGGGGTTCCAACTGCGTCATCAATATCTGGAACGACTCTGACGATGCGGCCATGGATCTCACCTTCAAAGTGAGCGCCAATGGCGAGTCTTATTCCGTATCCGAGCAGGTTTCCGCCAATGAGAAGACTAACTTTTTCATTAACGATAAAAATGGAAATGATCTGTCCGGCAAGGTGGTGACGACCATCCGCGCCGCCGGCGCCAGTTCCGTCGCCTATACCTACACTGCCAGACAGTATTAAAAACTGCGGGAAAACCCATAGGTTTCCCCAGGGATATAGTTGGAACCGTATATCGTGTTGTATGAGGTGCAATAAATGAAGAAACAAAATTTGTTCAGCAGAATCACGTCCTTTGCGGCGGGAATGGCGGTCATGGCCGTGCTGATTACCCTGGTTGTGCCTGTGTCCGCCGCCGGAAGCCAGTTCGCCTGCAACCGGGTGGGTTTCCGGAGTTTTAACCAGCAGCGGGCGAAGGCCGGGGAGAACTATACCGCCCCCAACGGCCGGCAGGTGCCCGTCAGCATTACTTACACCGACAAGGCAGGCGGCGAGGCTCACTACATCAACGTGGACTACATGGCCGAACTTCTGGATGCCACTGTGGACTGGAACGAGAAAAACAACAGCGTGGATATTGCCTGCGCACGGCCCTCCGGCGGCCTGGATGTCAAAATCACCCCGAGAGACTGGTCGGTTCCGCTTGCCCCCGACAAGCCGGAGTACGGAAAAATTGCAGGCTGTCTGGAAGAGATTGACCCTTCCACAGTGACTCTTTCCCCGGAGTACCGGATCGAAGCCTACGCCGAAAACCTCCATATGCAATGGGAGGATACGCAGAGCATTCCGGGTTTCCTGCAAAGGGTGTATCCCGGCGGCGGGCAGGAATATCTGGTTTATACTGTCAAAAACAACGGGACAAAGGTGGTCTATTCCCAGGTGCGGCGGGAAATCACCATCACCTATGGGAAAAACGAGGGGTTCCAGGATGTAGCCGTGCTGCCGGGAGAAACGTTGGTGCGGGTATTCCGGGTACTGGAGGATCCCCATCCTCTGGAGAGGAAGTTTAAATTCAATGTGATGGATGATATGGATAGGGATCATCCCAATCAAGATGTGAATATCTCCCTGGAGATGTATTCCGATACACCCCAGGAGGGTTAGATACAGGCCCAGGCGGGAAACCGGGGGAGCGGGGTCTGCCTGCGGGTTTCCTCTGCGGATATCGAGTTCTTTTTCGGCGTGCGGGGCAGTACGTTTGATGTGCCCGGTGCCGGATGGTTTTTCGTGGAGCCCGTGGACTGACTGGTATGCGTCTCAGAAAGGATATAGAGCCTCAGCAGGCCCTTTCCACAGTGAAAGAGTCTGCTGAGGCTCTGTCGTTTTGCGCGCAGGCGGTGGGAGAAGGGGTAATGGGAAAGTTTTTGGAGAATTGTAAAGAAATATATTGAAATTTGCTTTACATATGCTATAATATACTTGTGCTGAGAGGAGTGACATTCATGGCACAGGTTATGGTAAACTTTCGCATGGACGAAAGCGTAAAGAAAAACATGGAGTCGGCCTGCCGGGAAATGGGTCTGAGTTTGACCACCGCCTTTACCATCTTTGCCACAAAGGTCGGAAAAGAAAAGCGGATCCCCTTTGAAATCACGGCGGAGCCTTACGGCAAGGAGGCCCGCCTGCGGCAGCCTCCGGAAAACCGGCCCGGCAGGGAGGAGGGGTATCTGGTGCTTGCGCGGAAACGGGATCGGATGGAAATGCTGTGCGGCCAGATCCGGCGGACCCTGACCGCCATCCACACCGCAATTCCCTCTGCCATTACAGGCGTAACTATGGAGCGCATCCGCCTGCTGTGCATGGATGAACTCAAGGACAAGGCCGCGGGTGTTTCCAATGCCGCCGTGACCCTGTTTTCCGACAGGAACACGGAGGCGCTGAAGGAAAAGGATTTGGCGATCCTGGATGCGTATCTGGACAGCCTCACCGTCATCGGGGAGGACATCCGGGAGATTGGCCGGGGCCTGCTCCCCGCCATGAAGACCTGGACAGGGGAGGACAGCAGCTGCTTTGCGCCCTATGAGGAGCGGCTGACCCAGGTGTCCCGGGACTTTGACGGGCTCCAGTCCGTCATGCAGCGGTTTTGGAACTCCTCCGCCCGCAGGGAGGGGAGCGCGCAGGCCGTCCGGGCCCGGATACAACAGGCCGCCGTGTCCGTGAGGACGGCCTACGTCCTGACGGCGCTGGAGAGCCTGGAAAACCAGATCCTCCGGCAGTACGACGCCCTGGACTATCAGACAAAAGCCCATCTGGAGGCCTACTACCTCCAGACGCTGGAACTGACCCTGAAGGAACTGGGGGCGGCGGAGCAGGGCGGCGGGGATACCGGCGGGAAGGCCAGTCTCTGCCTGCGGGCGGTGAATGTGATCTCCCAAGTGATCTCCGACAGCGGGCGGGCCCGGCAGGAACTGAGCGAACGTAGCCTGGAGGCGGAGGTCACGGCCCTGGAGCGGCTGGCCGCCATGCGGGGGGACATCGCAGGCAGTATGAAGCCGGAGCCTTGAAAAGGGTTTCCTCTTGTCGGGAAAACGGTTCAGCCATACGGGCGGCGGATCTCCGCCTGGTATCCCGGCTGTTGTTCCGGCTTGTTTATATAAATAGGATTATGGTGTGTTCAATTTGAAAGGAGGAGTTTTTGTGCTTGATATCATGTTGTCCCTGATTCCGGTATTTGTGGTGCTTATTGTGGTGATCGCCGTCATTTTGATCGGATATGTCAAGGCTCCGCCGGATCAGGCCTACATCATCTCCGGCTTTAAGAAGGAGAGCAAGGTTCTCATCGGACGGGCCGGGGTCCGCGTGCCCGTCTTTGAGCGGATGGATAAGCTGTACCTGGGGCAGATGACGGTGGACATCAAAACCGAGCAGTCCGTGCCCACCAGCGACTTTATCAACGTCAACGTAGACGCTGTGGCGAAGGTCCGCATTTCGCCGCTGCCGGAGGGCATCAAGCTGGCGGCCAAGAACTTCCTGAACAAGCGTCCTGAGGAGATCACCCGGGATTTGCAGGATTCCCTCCAGGGCAATATGCGGGAGATCATCGGCACGCTGTCCCTCAAGGAAATCAATACGGACCGGGATTCCTTCTCCGACCAGGTCATGCAAAAGGCCAGCAAGGACATGGATAAGCTGGGCATTGAGATCCTCTCCTGCAATATCCAGAACGTCACCGATGAAAACGGTCTCATCAAGGATCTGGGCGCCGACAATACCAGCCTCATCAAAAAGAATGCCGCCATTGCCAAAGCCCAGGCGGAGCGGGATATCGCCATTGCCCAGGCAGAGGCGGAGCGGGAATCCAACGAGGCCCGGGTCCAGGCGGATACCCAGATTGCCCAGAAGCAGACGGAACTGGAAATCAAGCAGGCGGAACTGAAGATTCTGGCCGACGGCAAGAAGGCTGAGGCGGACGCCGCCTATGAAATCCAGAGTCAGGAGCAGCGCAAGAGCATTGAGACTGCCACAGTGAACGCGGAAATCGCCAAGACCCAGCGTCAGGCCGAGTTGAAGCAGTACGAGGTCGAAGTGGAGAAGCAGAAGCTGGAGGCCGAAATCCGGGCCAAGGCGGACGCCGAGCGTTACCGCCAGCAGCAGGAGGCGGAGGCTGCTCTCTACAAGCGGCAGAAGGACGCCGAGGCCAAACGTTACGAGTTGGAGCAGGCGGCCCAGGCGGAGATGAAGAGCGCCGAGGCGCAGAAATACGCCCGGGAGCAGGAGGCGGAAGGTATCGCCGCTGTGGGCAAGGCGGAGGCTGAGGCTATCCGGGCCAAGGCCCTGGCGGAAGCCGAGGGTATTGATAAGAAGGCCGAGGCCATGAAGAAGTACGGCGAGGCCGCCGTCATTGAAATGGTCATGCAGGCCCTGCCTGAAATTGCGCGGAACGTGGCCGAGCCCCTCTCCAGGGTGGATAAGATCACGATGTACGGCGCAGGCAACAGTGCCAAGCTGCTGGAAGACATTGTCACCGGCACGACCCAGGTGACGGAGGGCATTACCCAGGGCATGGGGATCGACGTCAAGTCCCTGATTGCCGGTATGCTGGGCGGCAAACTGGCGGCCGGGGAGGAAAAGAAGACGGTGATCATCCAGGGATCCGCCGCCGCGGAAAGCGCCGGGAGCGAGCCCGGCAGCCCTGAGGCGGAATAACGGCCCTTTACCCGGAGGTCTGCGGCAGCTGCGGGGGCAGAAGGGATACCGGCGGTGCATGCCGGAATCCTTCCGCCCGGTTTTGAAAAGGAAGTGTTTTGATGGTTGGCGCACTGAAAAAGATGTTCAAAAAGGCCTTTTGGCTGCCATATGAGGAAGGGGACGTCTATCCCACAGCGGCAAAGGCCAGGGAGGTCATCTCCGGCTACTGTAAGGAGAGCGGGTGGACGTGCAGGTTTACCAGCGACGAAGAGGTGATCATCAACGGGGTTCCCTACGAAATCTACCGCGGGCACCAGATAGGCAGCCGGGGAAATTACGGGATCAAGTGCCGGGTGAAATGATCGGCCTTCCGTAAGCGGAGCGCTCCGGTTTCAGCCGGATGCGTCCCGCCATGCGGGCAGGGAAGGGATTTTCGGCCCTTGCAGGTTCACAACAGCTTCCATGCCTTGCTTTTTGCCGTACCGGTTGCCCTGATTTCCATCATAATACCCCCTATGCAGGTTCTTTTTCCTGCATAGGGGGATTTTTTGCCTGCTGCCCGGCTTTGCTGGCAGGGCATGGAAAGGATTTCCGGACAGGTTCCCGCCGTGCCGGTTCAGGCCAGATTGGCCACCGCGACGTAAATGTTGGAGATCTCGTACCACACGGCAAAGTCTACGCTGCCGGTCTGGGGCAGGTGGAAGATCTTCTGGAACTCCGTTACCGCCGCCTGGGTGGCGGGGCCGTAGACCCCGTCCGCCGGGATCTTGGGGATGGCGGGGAAATTGTCCGAAATGCGGTTCAGCTGCTCCTGAATGGTCCGCACGCCCTCCCCCTCGCTGCCAACGGACAGCACCTGGCCGCCGTAGGACAGGGGTACGCCCTCCACCTTCTCCGCGCTTTTTAGGTAGACCTCCGCGCCGTAGTATTTCCGCAGGATGCTCACCGCTTCCCAGCCCTGCTCCGCCAGATCCTGGGAACCCCACTGGCTGAGGCCGCCGCACTGGACCCGCCGCCCGTCGCAGTATTGGGTGAACAGGGGCTGGGAGATGCCCTCCTTGGTGACATATGTGGTGAAGAGATCGTCCACCACCACGCCGATCTCCTCAAAGATGGTCCGCCCGTGGGCATAGGACTGGTCAAAAGCTGTGGAGCCGGTGATGGTAAAGTTATATCCCTTGCCCCGGTACCACTCGGTATACACCCGGTTCAGGGTGAAAGAGATGATGGCCAGGACGTTGGCTTTGATGGCCTCCGTCTTCCAGGTGGAGTAGATCTCGCTGCAGGCCACATTTTTGATGTAGTCCTTAAACCGAACCCAGTAATTGGGGGCGGAGGAGTCGTCGGGCCGTCCGGCGTGGACAACCACGAATTCCGGGATCACCGGTTCCGGCAGCACCACCAGCCCCGACTGCTCCGGCAGCGGCTTGACCGCATCCTCCTGGGGCCGGGAGGAGGGCTCCCCCCAGAGGGCGTGGGGCGGGATCAGGACGTTCCGCACGTTGAAGCCTCCGGCGGCCGCCCCGGGAAGAGGCGCCCGCTGGATGGAGCGTCCGGCGGGCAGCAGTTCCACGCCGCCGATGTGGAGGGTCTGGTAGCCCTCGGCGGAAACGGTGACGTTGTAGACGGCGTAGGGCCGCTGTTCTGCCTCGCCTTCCGTCACGGACCAATCCATAGGCGGCGCAGGCAGTTCCAGGAAGGGGGTCTGGCCGGAGCCGTCCGTGGAGGTTTCCTCCAGGACGGAGCCGTTCCCCGGATCGGTAATGCGCACCCTGGCGTTAGGGATAGGGGTGGGGGTATCCCCCGCGGTGACAAATATTTGCAGATTGCCTTTGTCCACATAGTTTGGATTCATAAGGCTGCTCCTCCTTTCCGTATACTATACTATGCGGGCGGGTCCGGCGGGACACCGGCCCGGCGGAATCCCGGATAAATCTGCCTGCGGGCGGCGCGGCGGTTCCGGAGCATTGCGACAGGAGGACTGCATGGAATACATTATCAAATACACAGGGGATATCCTCTCCCTGGGCTACCCCACGGAGCTGCTGGACGCCCAGTTTGCCATCATGGAACTGACGGAGCAGGAGGCGGGGCGGCTTCTGGAGTACCAGCAGGTGACCAGCGTTGAACCGGCCCGGCGGCTCAGCGGCCTGGCGGACCGCAGCCTGGAGGCGTCCTGCATCCCGCCGGTCCAGCGGGTGACGGGGCTGGGGCTGACGGGGCAGGGGGTGCTGATTGGTTTCATAGACTCCGGTATGGATCTGAACCATCCGGAGTTCCTGGGGGAGGACGGCGCCACCCGGGTGGTAGCCCTCTGGGATATGACCGCCCAGGGAACGCCCCCCAAGGGGTTCTACCACGGGGCCGCCTATTCCCGGGAGGAGATCGCTGCCGGGCTGGTGGCCTCTGCCGATACCTCCGGCCACGGCACCGCCGTGGCGGCCATCGCCGCGGGACGGAGCGGCGCGGCTCCCGGCGCGGCCATTGCCGCCGTGAAATTGGCCAGCGCCCGGACAACAGACATCATGCGGGCCATCAAATACCTGCTGGATCAGGCGGAGGAGCGGGGGATGCCCTGTGTGGTAAACCTCAGCTACGGCACCAACTGCGGCTCCCACCAGGGGCAGACCCTGTTTGAGTCCTACATTGACCAGTCCGCCCAGAGGGGGCGGAGCGTGGTGGTCTGCGCCGCCGGGAACGAGGGATCCGGGGCCCACCACTTCCGGGGGCGGCTGTCGGAGACGGAGATTCTGGAGGCGGAGTTCAATGTCTCCACCCGGCGGGAGCAGATTTACCTGTCTTTGTGGAAAAATTTTGCCGACGAGGCGGCCTTTGAACTGATCCTGCCTAACGGGCAGTCCACGGGGATGCTGACAGAGGGGGCCCGCCTCCTCCGGTTTGGGTCCATCCGGGTTTCTGTCTTTTACGGCGTCCCCACCCATTACACGGCCACCCAGGAGGCCCTGTTCCTTCTGGGCGCCCCCGCCGGGGACATGGACGGCCTCTGGAAGCTTCGCTGCCAGGGAAAGCGGGTGGCGGACGGCCGCTTCGACGTGTGGCTTCCCACCGTGGAGGAGGTCAGCGACCGCACCGCCTTCCTCCAGCCGGAGCCGGATTTGACCATCACCCTCCCGGCAACGGCCTTGTACCCCATCTCCGTAGGGGGCTTCCGGCCGGAAACGGAAACCGTCAGCCCCT
The DNA here is from genome assembly GCA_910584995.1 of uncultured Oscillibacter sp. Lineage (GTDB taxonomy): Bacteria > Bacillota > Clostridia > Oscillospirales > Oscillospiraceae > Oscillibacter. The sequence continues at coordinate 13,204 of CAJUDW010000034.1, forward strand.
TTTCCGGCCGGGGGGATCAGGACTGCGCGGGCAGGGTTTTGCTGGATTTGACCGCCCCGGCGGAGAGCGTCCGGGCTGCCAAGGCCGGCGGCGGGTACGACGTGTTCACCGGCACCAGCATGGCCGCCCCCTTTGTCTCCGGGGCGGCGGCGCTGATGATGGAGTGGGGCATCGTACAGGGGAACGATCTGACCCTTTACGGCCAGCGGGTGAAGGCATTCCTCTGTAAGGGGGCCCTCCGCAGCCCCTTCCTCACCTACCCCAACCCCCTGTGGGGCTACGGGCGGCTGAACCTGTGCGGAACTATGAACGAACTGGTCAATCATATTGAAAGGGGGCTTTGAATCATGAATCTGTCGCCGGAGGCGCTGGAGTTCATCCACGCGCCGGATACCGTTGATTTCGTCACTCGGGCGACCGACGCCTTTTTTGACTACGCCCAGCGCTCCGAGGAAGTGGTGGTGGGGCAGATGCTCTCCGGGCGGTACGTCCTGGGGTACATCAAAGAGGAGAATTTCCACCACCTGGAGGAGGCGCTGGGAACGTCCTTCATCAGTTCTGTCTCCCTGGTGCTGGGCCTTTTAGATCGCCCCGCCCTGGAGGCGGCGGGGGTCTCTCAAGTCCACAGCCAGCCCTATCTGAACCTGAAGGGCAGGGGGGTGCTGCTGGGCTTTGTGGATACCGGCATCGACTACACCCAGGAGGTTTTCCGCTACGAGGACGGCAGCAGCAGAATTCAATACATCTACGACCAGACCGCCGAGGGGGAGCCGCCGCCCGGCTTTCTCCTGGGCCGGGAGTATAGCAAAGTGGAGATTGACGCCGCCCTGGCCTCCGGCAGCCCCTATGACATGGTGCCCCAGCGGGACGATGAGGGCCACGGCACTTTCCTGGCCTCCGTGGCCGCCGGGCGGCAGACGGAGACTTTCAGCGGCGCGGCCCCGGATGGGGAGATTATCGCTGTGAAGCTGAAAAAGGCCCGGCCCTTCTACCGGGAGAAATACTGCGTCCCGGCAGATCAGGCCTATGCCTATGAGTCCAGCGCCGTGATGATGGGGGTGGAGTACATCCTGCGGAAGGCCCGGGAACTAGGCCGCCCGGTGGTGATCTGCATCGGCCTCGGCACCAACGCCGGGAGCCACGACGGCACCAGCATTTTTGAGGAATATTTAAGCGGGGTGTCTGTGCAGAAGGGGGTGTGCGTGTGCGCCGCGGCGGGAAATGAGGCGGAGGCCCGCCACCACACCGGAGGTATCCTCCAACCGGGTGAGAAGCCGGGGAAGGTGGATTTGAAGGTGGGGGACAATGCCGGGGATGTGTATATTGCCGTCTGGAACACGGTGGCGGATCGGCTGTCGGTGTCGGTGCGCTCACCCTCAGGGGAACTGGTGGGCCGGGTGCCGGCCCGGCCCGGAACGGCCCTGGCTGCCGATGTGAAGCTGGTGCTGGAGGCTGCCAGGGTGCAGATTGAGTATCATTTCCCCATGGAGGGCAGCGGTGGACAGTTGTCCATTATCCGGATCCTGGGGGCCACCCCCGGCGTGTGGACCATTGAACTCCACGGGGATATCCTGCTGAACGGCAGCTACCAGGTGTGGCTGCCCATGTCGGGGTTTGTCTCCCCGACAGTGGAGTTCCTGGCGGCCACACCGGAGAATACGATCACCTGTCCTGCAACAGCCGTAGGGGTCATCTGCTGCGGGGCCTATGACAGCAACAGCAAGAGCCTGTACGCCAAAAGTTCCCGGGGCCCTGCCTGGGACAGCCGCGTGCTGCCGGATCTGACGGCCCCCGGCGTAGGGGTGGGGGGCATCTATCCCTACGGCCCGGGGCTGATGAGCGGGACCAGCGCGGCGGCGGCGGTTCTGGCCGGCGTCTGCGCCCTGCTGCTCCAATGGGGCGTCCGGGAGGGGAACGACCCAGCCATGGGAACGTATCAGATCCGGGCCTACCTGATCCGGGGCTGCCTGCGGCGATCCGACATGACCTATCCCAACAACCAGTGGGGATACGGTTCCGTACAGCTGATGCAGACCTTCCACTTAATGCGGGAACTGTGAGCCAGCCCGCCGGGCCGGGAAAGAACCGCGCCCCTCCCAACCCGCGCAGGCGGAAAGGGAGGGGCGTGGCTGTACGCTTCAGGCTTTTTCCGAAAAGCGGACGGAAAAGCAGGTTTTCCCCGCCCCGCTGTCTGCGGATATCTCCGCCCCGTGCCGTCCGGCAATCTGCCTGGCAATGGCAAGGCCCAGCCCGGTGCCGGAAGGGTTTTCCCCGCCCCGTGCCTTCCAGAAGCGGTCAAAAATGTGAGGCAGATCCTCCGGTGGGATCTCCCGGCCGCTGTTTTCCACCCGGAGGAGGAAACCCGTCCCCTCCCGGGCCAGGCTGAAGTCCACGGTACCTCCCGGCGGGGAAAATTTCACCGCGTTGTCCAGCAGGATCAGCAGCATCTGGCGGATGCGCCCGTAATCCCCGGCAACCAGGCACTCCCGGTCGGGACAGCTTGAGCGGACGGCTACGTCCTTTTCCCTGGCGGGCTGGCGGATGGCCCGGGCGGCGTCCCGCACCACGCCGCAGAGGTTGACCTCCTCTGTCTCCAGGCGGAACTGGGCGTCCTGCAGGCGGGAGAGATCCAGCAGATCGTTTACCAGCCGCTCCAGATGCCGGCTCTCCGCCAGCATCTGACCGTAGTAGGCGGTTACCTCCTCCGGGTCGTGGATTGTGCCGTCTTGGAGCACCTCCAGGGAGCCCCGCAGCACCGCCACCGGCGTCCGCAGTTCGTGGGAGACATTGGTGGTGAAATCCTGCTTCATCTGATCCAGGGCGGCCCTCTGCCGTCCGGCGGCCTCTAATCTTTCTGCCAAAAGGTCTATGGTGCGGGCCAGCTGGCCAATCTCATCCCGCTGGTTCACGGCGGTCTTGGCGGTGTAGTCCCCCTCTGCCAGCCGCAGGGCCGTTGTCCGCATCTGCTCCAGAGGGGCGGTGAAGCGCATGGCCAGCCATACCGCCGCCGCTCCCGCCAGCAGCAGCGCCGCCGTGGCCCCCGCACAGAGCATGGACAGCGCCCAGCTTACCGCCTCGTCAATGCCGCTGACAGGGGAGTGCAGCAGGACGGCCCCCGCAATTCCCGAGGGCGTGCGGATAGGGGCCCCTACAGTCAGGGCGGGGGCATCCAGCAGGCTGGAAAACTCCTCTCCCCAGGTCTGCTCGCCGGATAAGACCCGATCGATGATCGATTCCGCCCTGGCCGGGAGCAGGCTGTCCTGGCCGGCCCGCTCCCGGCCGGGGGCCAGAAGCGTCCGGTCTGTGTCCACAATCCAGACCTCCGCCGTGGCCAGAGCGTTTACAAAGCGCAGGTACGCGCCGTAGCCGCCCCGCCCGCCCCGGCCCCTGCCGGAAACGCCCTCCTGGAAGGACGCCAGGGTTTGGGCTATGGAAACCGCCTGGGCCTCCATAGTCTCCCGGTTAACGGCGACGGTGTGCTGCCGGAACGCGGCGGCGTATACCCCGCCCAGCACGGTGGTGAACAGCAGCAGCACCGCCGCAAAGCGGGCTGCCAGCTTCCAGACCATCCTGCTCTTCATGGGAGCACCTCGAATTTATACCCTACGTTCCGGATGGTGCGGATTTCCCAGGCGGGATGGGGGATCACATCCAGCTTGGCCCGCAGGCGCTTCATGTGGGAGTCCACCGTGCGGGGGTCTCCGTAATAGTCATAGCCCCACAGGAGATCCAGCAGCATCTCCCGGGTGTAGGCACGGTTCCTGCCCTGGACAAGCGTCCACAGCATGTCCACCTCCCGCTTGGTCAGCCGCACCGGGAGGCTGTCTACGGAGACGCTGTAATCCTCCAGATTGACGCAGAGGCCCTGGACGCGCAGAACCTTTCCTGCGGCCTCCGTCCCCCGATCGATCCGCCGCAGGACGGCCCGGACCCGGGCCATGACCTCTCCTGGGGAGAAGGGCTTGACAATATAGTCATCCGCCCCGATGTCCAGGCCCATGATTTTCTCGAAGTCCTCCCCCCGGGCGGTGACCATAATGATGGGGATATTGGACTCCCGCCGGATTTCCCGGCAGACCTGGAACCCGTCCAGTTCCGGCATCATCACATCCAGCAGGACGATTTGGGGCGTCTGGGCCCGGAAGGCCTCCAGGGCCTGCCGCCCGTCCAGGGCGGTGACGGTGTCGAACCCCTCCCGGCGGGCCGCGCTGGAGAGGATGTTGAGAAGCTGCGGGTTGTCATCTGCGATCAGCATGAGAGACACGGCGGATTCCTCCTTGTATTTGGTGTATCCGGCAGAGGGGAAGGGAGGCGCTTTGCCTGCCCCGCCGGAGGCGCAGAGGTGAGACTGCCGGTTATATGTACAGTATACTGGCGGTTTATGTCAACTTTGTGGCAGAAAGGCGGAAAAAAGCCGGAAAGAATCATCCCGATGCCATTTGTTTGCCACATTGGCGCGGTAAGATACAATCACCGAAAGGAAACCATGAAAGGAGCAACTATGATGAAAAATCTGAAAGGCATGAAGAAGATCTTGACGGGAGGTATCGCCGTGCTCACCCTCACCACCGCCGTCCTGGCGGCTCCCGCCTACGGCACCCCGGCGGAAGCCGCCGCCGGGGTCACGGGCCGGACGCTGGAGGAAATCGCGGAAGAGCGGCTGTCCGGCAAGCCCTACGGGCTTATCGCGGCGGAGTCCGGGATGTTAGAGGGGTTCCAGGCGGCCATGCTGGAAATCCGGGAGGCGGCGTTGGCCGCCAGGGTAGAAAGCGGGACGCTGGCCCAGGAAGAGGCGGACGCCGTCCTGGAGGCGATCCGGCAGCGGCAGGCCGTGTGTGACGGTACCGGGGCAGGCGGCTGCGGCCTGAGAGCCGGATGGGGGCGGGGCGGCCCCTGCGGCTGGGGGATGGGCTGGAACGGCGGCTGCGGCCTGCGGGACGGCTCCTGCCTGGCTCCCTGACGGCAATGCTGGGAACGGTTGAAGCAAGCGTATGCAAGAGGAGCCCCCGGGCCGGCCGGCCCGGGGGTTCCTCTTGCGCTGCCTGCCGGAATCAGGACGCGCAGTAGTGCTCCTTGATGGCCCCCAGCAGGGCTGTCACCCGCTGATCCCGGATCTGGTAGATGACGTTCATCCCCTGCTTTTCTGATTCCAGGATCCCCGCCGTCCGCAGCTGGCTCAGATGCTGGGACAGGGCCGAGGCGGTGATATTGGGGGTGTGCCGGTGGATTTCCCCCACGGACAGGGGCCCCTGCATCAGTGCGCAGAGAATCAGCAGGCGGTGCTCGTTGGCCAGGATTTTAAGCAGTTCTGCAATCTTTTTGGCTTTCTCCTCCACAAACGGCGTCCTCCTTCTTTTGTTTCAGGCGGCAGATGCCCTGGGTCATGGTGCCCATGGGGCAGTACACGCACCAGGAGCGGGGCCGGAACAGCACCATGGTCAGCAGGCCCAGCACTGTGGAGGTCATCATGACGCCGTAGAACCCAAAGGCGAATTGGGCAATCCACGGGGCCACCATATCCACCTTCGCCCACTGCCAGGGCAGCTTGAACATCCACAGCAGCGTGACCGCCTGCCGCAGGGGCGCCCCGGCGAAGACCATGTAGGTCCCCCGCAGCATCAGGCCGAACATGACCATGAAAAACGCCAGGAACCCATAGCGGAACCAGGTGCTCCGCAGGAATTTTGGCGGCGGGGCGTTCCGGGACAACTTCCTGCCCAGCAGGCCCAGCAGCTGGCCCCGGCCGCAGTAGCGGTTGCAGTAGGCCTTGTTGCCGCCGATGAGGGCTACCATCAGGGGGATCACGAAGAAAAACATCCCCAGCCAGGCGAACAGGATGTTGCACAGCCCCAGGGTCCAATACAGCAGTTCCGCTGCCCAGAGATAATCATACCACTTCTTCTTCATACCGCGCCCTCCCTTTTCGATACGGTGATCACGTCTGCCGGACAGGCCTTGGCGCACTTCCCGCAGCCTACGCAGGTACTTTCCTCCACTCGGGCGGCCACTCCCGACACCACGCGGATCGCCCCCCTGGGACAGACCTTCAGACAGGTCCCGCAGGCCACGCACTCCCGGCCCACCCGGGCCACTCTTGTTGACAACGGCATAGCGTCCTCCTTGATAAGTAATTAAGATAGTCCTAATATACTTTATTCCTCCCGGCTTGTCAAGATGCCGGATTTTTTCGCTCGTTTACTGTTTTGGCGAAATTATTTCCATACATCTATGTTCGTTTGCCGAACCATGCGGAACGTGGGCGTTCATCAGCACGGCAGGCAAAGAGGATGTCTGCGATCCCGGCAGAAAACCGTCCCACCCGCCCTAGGGGGCAGGGGAGACGGTTTTTGTGGTCTTCCGGACGGCAATGCCCATCGGCAGCGTTACGGAGTCCGGCACGGGCCGGCCCTCGATCATGTCAATCAGCATCCGGGCGGCCTGGCTGCCCCGCTGGAAAGTAGGCTGCTCCAGGGTGGTCAGGGGTGTTTCCAGATAGTCCGCCACGTCGGTTGCGTCGGAGGAGACCAGGGAGATATCCTCCGGCACCCGCATCCCCCGGGCTTCAATGGCGTGTTTCGCGCCGATAGCCATCATATCGCTGCCCGCGAACACGGCGGTCATCTGTTTGCCCCCGTCCAGGAACTGGCCCATAACCCGCTCGCCGCTCTCCGCGGAGGTATCCCCGAAGGCCACGAGGCCGGGATCGCAGGGGATGCCGGCCTTTTTCAGGGCGGCCCGGTAGCCCCGCAGGCGGCTGCCGCTGCTGAACAGGGTTTTGGGGCCGCTGATGAACCCGATCCGCCGGTGCCCCAGGGAGATTAAGTACCGGATGATTTCACAGCTTGCGCCGAACTCGTCCACGGCCACATAGTGCAGGTTTTTCAGCCTCGGCACCCGGCTGGTGGACACCAGGGGGATCCCCAGTTCCAGCAGCTGGGCCAGCTTGGCCTTGTGGTCGCTGCCGGGGGTGAGCACCAGGAGGCCGTCCACAATTTTCTGCCGGGCCAGCAGGAAGCAGTCTCCGTTTTGCAGGTAGGAGAGGATAACCCGGTAGTGCTTTTCCCGGGCCTCCCCCAGGATGCCCCGCATCAGTTCCGCATAGTAGGGGTTGGAGAAGGGGCGGGACTCGTCGTTGGGGAACACCAGCCCGATGGACATACTCTTCTGCCGGGAGAAGGCTCGGGCAATGGCGTTGGGGTAGTATCCCAGATCCTCAATGATTTCCTCCACCTTTTTCCGGGTTTCGGGGTTCACGTCCGGCCGGTTGTTGATCACCCGGGAGACCGTGGTTTTGGACACCCCGGCCAGTTCCGCAATTTTCTGTATATTGGTATCTTTTTGCAGCATCTGCGGCACCCCTCCCTGGTTTCGCGGGTTTTACGGAACTTTATGCCCCGCAGGCCCCGGCGTCCCCGGCGTTTATCTCCATGATACCCTTTGGGAAAATTCTTGTCAATGAAAAAATCCCGCTGCCCCAAAAACAGGGAAAACCGCCGGAAACCGGCGGTTTTTCTGCTTACAGAGGGGGAACAGGTAATGGGATTCTCTTGAAAATCTGTAATTTACTTACTTTTCTGTAAAGGAAATAAAAGAAAATGGTCCAAAAAGTATACCTTTTGGACCAGGCTTTTTGCAGTGCTTTCATTAACTATATCGGTGCCTTTTCCTAAAAAATAAGGGCCTGGGAAAATTTTTTCGAATTTTGCCAAAATGGTCCAAAAATTATACTTTATGGACCAAAGGGAATCCGAATTTTTCGACGGCGAAAGGAGCTCGCTATGTTGTCATTACAGCTGAAATCCGGCGATTACTTCACCATTGGGGAGGATATCGCCGTACAGGTTTTCCAGCAGCACGGCTCCACCTTTCAGGTGAAGGTGAAGGCCCCCCGGGAGATTCCCATTGCCCGCGGGGAGGTGCTGGAGCGGGACGGCGGGCAGCGGCCCGAAGGGCTCCGGGACCGCAAGACCCAGCAGCGTTCCCGGCAGATTCACAACGCCCGCCAGCTGGAGGTGCTCTCCAAGCGGAAGGACGCCCAGACCGCCGCGGTGCAGAAGCTGCGGGCGGCGCTGGACAGGGCGGCGGGGCTCGGGCAGCCGGGCCTGGAGGCAGAGTTTTCCCTCCTGCGGGAGCAGGTGAGATTGGTAGAGGAGACCCTTGGATTAGCGGAACCCCAGAGTTGATTTCATACCGGTCCGCGGGCCGGGTGGAATAGAAGCCGCGCCGACCGGGCCGGGTGCCTCGGCCAAGGCAGCCGGGCCGGGCGGCGCACAACCCACCGGAGCGGGCGCAAGGATCAGCGCCCGCGCAAAAATAATAAGGAGATTTGTTATGCGTATCCAACACAATATTATGGCGATGAACGCCTATCGCAACTACAACGCCAACACCTCCGCGCTTTCCAAGAACCTGGAAAAGCTGTCCT
>CAJUDW010000035.1 GCA_910584995.1 uncultured Oscillibacter sp.
GCCAACGAAAACAAGGACGGCGACATCCTCTTCGGCCTCAACGAGACCCGCTGGAGCCAGGTGATCAACGGCGAGTATGAGAACCTCTCCCTGGTGGACTGGACCCCCTCCTGGGCCGGCGAAGTGGGCGAATACGCCTATCCCGGCCAGGCCTACGGCCTTGTCATCCAGAACGTACTGATGCTCTACCGCAACGACGAACTGGGCACCAATGGACAGGAACTCCACTTTGACCACTGGGCCGACATCGTGGACTGCGGCTACACCTGGTACCGCCAGAATAAGGTGGGCGGCACTACCAACGCCAACATCAACTCCGCCATGCTGTACGCTTTCGTGGATCCCGCTTCTCCTGCCGGCGGCATCGCCGTGGACGGCTGGAAGACCCTGTGGGATTACTGCGCCGGCGGCAAGAGCGGCGGCGACGACTACAAGTACGGCTTCGATCCCCTGAACAAGGGCGACGTGCAGGTTTCCACCTTCTATTCCTCCTCCCTTTACGGCAAGATTGACGCCGCGGGCGAGAGTTCCGAGAAGCCTTTGCTTGGCACCATGGAGCCGGAGAACTGGGCCCTGGTGGACATCGCCGACGGCACCTACTACATCGCCGAGTACCTGGGCATCCTGGACAAGGCCAACCGCTCCGACGAGGAGACCGAGGCTGTAAAAGCCTTTGCCGAGTGGTTCGGATCCGCCGACGTGCAGGCGGCCTGGGGTGAGGAGTTCGACTCCTATCCCTGCAACACCGCCGCAGCTGACATCCTCTATCCCGGCGGCGTGCCCGCGATTTACACCCTGAAGAACTTCGCCCTGGCCAAGGTTGACGGCACCGACATGACCTATGCCGAGTATGTGGCCGCCCACTCCAGCGAGTGGACCAACATCATGACCAACCTGGGCTTCTACTGGGCCGACGCCAGCAACCCCGCCCCCACTCCCGACTGGGATAATCTGGACTGGGCCACCCTGGTGCAGGAGAAGGCCTGAGCCGCTCCGAACCATTCCTGAACCATCCAACTGCTGTCACTATGGCGGGCCGGAAACCGGCTCGCCATAGGTTTAAAAAGGGCCCGGCAGCCCCGGCAGGGGCAGGCTCCGTCAAACCGGCAGGGGCCCGGGAAAAAAGAAAGAAGGGGAGATCCGCGCTATGATCCGGCTTAACAACATCGTCGTCAAGTTTGGCGACTTTACCGCTCTTCATGAGATCAACGTCCATGTGAAGGAGGGGGAGTTTTTCACCTTCCTTGGCCCCTCCGGCTGCGGAAAGACCACCACCCTGCGGACACTCACCGGGTTCATTGAGCCGGTTTCCGGCACCGTGGAGGTGAAGGGGAAGGATATTACCCACGTGCCCATCGAGGACCGCAATATCGGCATCGTGTTCCAGAGTTACGCCCTGTTCCCCACTATGACGGTCTACGACAATATCGCCTTCGGGCTGAAAGTCCAGAAGGAGAAGAAGGCGGAGATTGACCGGAAGGTCCGGGAGATTGCCAAAAAGGTGGATCTCAGCGATGAGCAGCTGGCCAAGGCTGTTTCCCAGCTTTCCGGCGGCCAGCAGCAGCGGGTGGCCATAGCCCGGGCCCTGGTCACCGGCCCGGCCATCATCTGCATGGACGAACCCCTCAGCAACCTGGACGCAAAACTCCGGGTCCAGCTGCGGAATGAACTGAAAAAGATGCAGAAGGATTTCGGCATCACCACCATTTACGTCACCCACGACCAGGAGGAGGCGTTGACCCTCTCCGACCGGATCGCCGTGTTCAACAAGGGCGTGGTAGAGCAGATCGGCACTCCCAACGAGGTGTACAACCACTCTGCCACGGAGTTTGTCTGTAACTTTATCGGCGACATCAACCGCCTCTCCCCCCAGGTGGTGGCGGAACTGAACCGGGTGGGCGGCAGCGTGGATCCCGATGCCCACAATTACATCCGCCTGGAGCGGCTCCATGTGAACACGGAGGCCAAGCCCGGCTGTGCCGTGCTGGAGGGCCGGGTGGACAGCCGGGAGTATTACGGGCTGTACATTAAATATTACATCACTGTGGACGGCCAGTCCATCAAGGTCATCGAGAAGAACGACGGGGTCAACATCTACGAGGCGGGCCAGACAGTCCGGATTGTCGTGGATCCCCGGGACGTGATGGCCTATCCCGCCCAACAGGCGTAAGGGAGGTGCCCCATGAAGGCTCGTTCCAACCCCCTCAGCCCGAAATATCTGGTGAAAGTGTTCGGCTTTGCCTTTTTCGCCTATTTGTTCCTGGGGTTTATGCTGATGCCCTGCCTGAACACCCTCATGAGCGTATTCAACACCACCAACGCCGCCGGGGAGCGGGATCCTTGGGCGGTTATCCGCTTCTTCTTCGCCGGGAACATGAGTTCTTTTGTGTGGAACTCCCTGAAGCTGGCGGTGTGCCTGGTGATCACCGTCAACGTGGTGGGTGTCTCCATCGTGCTGCTGACGGAGTATTTCGACATCAAGGGCGCCCGTATCCTGCGGCTGGGCTACATGACCACCCTGATTTACAGCGGCGTGGCCCTGGTCACCGGCTACCTGTTCCTCTATGACAGCAACGGTATTATCACCACCCTGCTGACCGACGCTTTCCCTGGGATGAACCCCAGCTGGTTTTCCGGTTTCAACGCGGTGCTCTTCACCATGACCTTCGCCTGTACCAGCAACCACGCCCTGTTCCTGAGAAACGCCATACGGGGCATTGACTACAACACGGTGGAGGCCGCCCGGAATATGGGGGCAAAGCCCTTCAAGGTGCTGTGGAAGGTGGTTTTCCCCACCTTGGTGCCTACCATGTTTTCCCTGACGGTTATGACCTTCATCACCGGCCTTTGCGCCATGTCCGCCCCCACCCTTTTGGGCTACGACTCCATCAACCCGGAGATCGTCCGGCTGGCAGGCTCCTCTTCGGCGGACGAGGCCTTCCCCCAGGCCCGGGCGGCGCTGCTGTCCATCATTTTGGCCATGTTCACCATCGTCCTTCTGACGATCCTCTCCTCCTATGAGCGCAAGGGCCACTACCTCTCGGTTTCCAAAACCAAAGCCAAACTCCAGAAGCAGAAGATTACGAACCCTGCCGCCAACGTCCTGGCCCATATCTACGCCTATGTGCTCTTCGTCATCTACATGATCCCCGTGGTGATGATTGTCATCTTCTCCTTCCAGACCTATGGCGCTATCCGGATGAAGAAGCTGGATCTCTCCCAATGGACGCTGATCAATTTCTTCGGTTCGGAGGACTACCAGTACCTCACCAACCGGGGCACCTACAAGACGCGGAAGGGATCCATCTCCGGCCTCTTTGCCAACGAGGCGACCTTGGGCGGCATCCGCATCAGCTTTATCATGTCCGCCATTGCCGCCGCCCTGGCCTGCGTGATTGTGGTGGCCGCGTGCAGCTATATCTTCAAGAACCGGAACAAGAAATCCGGCGTGGCCCTGGAATACGCCCTTCTGTTCCCCTGGCTGCTGCCCACTATCCTGATCTGCTACTCCTACCGCACCTATTTCAACAGCGAGGACGTGTGGTACGTAGGCTATAACAACCTCTACTACGCGGAAAATGTCCGGCTGCTGATCATCCTGGCCTATACGGTGGTGAAGCTGCCCTTCTCCCTGCGGATGATCAAGGCCGCCTTCTATGCCATAGACGAGGAACTGGAGGACGCGGCCCGGAACATGGGCGCCAGCGGGGCCTTCACCTTCTTCAAGGTAAAGCTGCCCATCATCCTGCCCAGCGTCCTGGCGGTCTTTGCCCTGAACTTCAACGCCCTGTTTACGGAGTATGACATGTCCGCCACCTTCGCCAGTTCTTACGGCACCTCTTACGCCATGGTCATCCAGTCCATGTGCGCCGAGGAGGGCCTGTACGGCTACAATGTCAACGCCTCCGGCCGCCGCTGCGCGTCCACGGTGTTCATTATGATTGTCTCCGGCATTATCCTCTATCTGGTTTATGGCGTGGGAGCCCGGGATCTGGGTGAGAGGCTGGAACTGAAGGATAAGCGCCGGAAGCGGCTGGAGCGGCTGAAAGCCCGGTTCTCCAGGCAGCCGGTAAAGGAGGAGGTCTCATGATCCGCAATATGATTTTTGACATGGGCCAGGTGTTGATCCACTGGCAGCCTGCGGTGTTTCTGGAACGGGAGGGCATCCCGGAGACGGATCGTCCGCCGCTTTTGCAGGAGGTTTTCGGCTCCATCGAGTGGATCCAGCTGGATCGGGGGACCATCTCCTTTGAGGAGGGGCTCTCGGCCATGTGCGCCCGTCTGCCGGAGCGCCTGCACGGCGCCGCCCGGGATCTGACGCTGGACTGGTGGCGGAATAACCTGCTGCCGGTGGAGGGCATGGCGGATCTGGTGCGGGAACTGAAAGGGCTGGGATACGGCATTTACCTGCTGTCCAACGCCAAGTCGGATCTGCCTCGTTACTTTGATCTCATCCCCGGTAGCGAGTGCTTCGACGGGAAGATTGTCTCCGCCGACTGGAAGCTGCTGAAGCCCCAGCACGAGATTTACGAGACCCTGTTCCGGGAATTCAGCCTGAAACCGGAGGAGTGCTTCTTTATCGACGATCTGACGCTGAATGTGGAAGGCGCGTATTACGCAGGCATGTCCGGCGCGGTTTTTGACGGCGATATGGCCCGCCTCCGCCGGAAACTCTGCGATGCCGGGATTCCGGTACGCCTTTGAAAACCGCGTCCCGCAGTCCCGGCTGCGCATACGGGATTCCGAACCGGCGCAAAGGGGAAGAAACACGAAAAAAGATCTAAAAAACAGCCCGGGCGGAGGAATTTCCTCCGTCCGGGCCGTTTCCTTATCCAGCCGGTTTTTCGCCGGACACAGCCCCCGGCTCCGCCTCCCTGGCCCCGGCGGGGCCGGAGGCTTTGGGCCCGGTGTCCGCATTCCCTGCCGCCGGATCTGCGGGGGAGGGCCCCTCGTAGGCCTCCCCGGCGGCCCGGAAAACTTCCTCCGGCGTCTCCGGGGAGGTGTCCTGACGGGGAGCGTTCTCCCGGAGGTAGTCCATCACCTGATCCAGTGTCTCAGCGTCCGCCAGATCCGGGTAGGTGCTCCGCTCAAAGTCCAGGCCGCTGCCGGTGTCCGCGAAGACATACCGCATCCCCTCGGAGAGGTAGAAGTCGGCCAGGTCGGCGTAGCAGAAGTAGCTGTTTCCGTTCCGCCAGCCGGTGTCCGGGCTTGCCTGCGTCGGCATGAACACGGCGTCGCTGCCTGCATCCAGATCCGTCAACGGCCCGGAAAGGCTGGTGGAAACATATCCCTTGACGCCCGGATACAAGATGCCGCAGATGTCCCCGATCCCCAGGCCGCCCCGGATACAGTCCGTCACCTCCACCAGGGCTTTCGTGTAGTAGAGATCCGTTCCGCCCAACTGCACGGTATAGTATTGCAGTTCCCGGACGGTCCCCCGGAAAATCACCGTATCCTGGGCGAGGATTTCTTCCGGCGGCAGCCACTGGGAGTCGGAGGTGGAGGACGTGCCTGTGCCCTCCTCTCCGGGCCCGGCCAGCTGCCCGATCTCCGCCCCTGTGGAGTAGGTGGGGGCGGGGACAATTTCCTGGCCGTCCACCCAATAGGACTGGCCGTCCCCGCTGCCTGCCTGAGCGCCGTTGTCACTGCTGGAGGTCGGGGCGGTGTTGCCCGCCGCTCCGGAGGAGGTGCTGCTGCCATCCGCCCTGAAAGGATGCAGGGACGGGACGGCCAGCGCCGCCGCAAGCACGACCGCCGCGCAGGCCGCCGCGGTCAGATACCGCCGCCAGGGCGGACGGGCTACGGTTTTCCCCGCTGCCTCCAGAACCTGATCGTCCCGCACCTGGCCTATGGCGCGGAACAGGTCTTTCTTTGTCATAAATCATACCCCTCTTTCTCAAGATAGGCCCGCAGCCCCTGACGGGCGCGGTGGAGGAGGGATTTCACCTTCCCCTGACTGAAGCCGTACCGGAGGGCAATCTCCGCCACGGGGTCGCAGTACCAGTACCGCCGGAGGAATACCAGCCGGGATGCCGGGGACACGGTGTCCAGATAGCCGGATATGGCTTCCCCCAGCCGCCGCAGATCAAAGTCCTCCTCCGTCCCGCCGCCGCCCACGCACTCCGCCAACTCCTCCAGCACGGCGTCGAAGCCGCCGCTGCCGCGCATTTGGGCGGTGTTGTAGTCCCGGCGGTCCAGGGCGATATTCCGGGCGATGCGGCCCAGGAAGGGCGGCAGGTGCACCGGCTTCTGGGGCGGCATGGCGTTCCAGGCCCCCAGCCAGGTGTCGTTGAGGCACTCCTCGCCGTCCCGGCTGTCCCCCAGAATCCGGCGGATGATGGCGGCGCAGTAGGCACCGTATTTCTCCGCCGTAACCCGGAGGGCCTCCTCCGATCTGGCCCAGTACAGGGCGATGATGTCCTTGTCCTCCATTGTGTCACTTCCCTTCGAAAGCTGCTTTCATCCTTATAGTCGGAAACAGCCGGGGTTTGGTTTCAAAAAAGCCGGGGGGATTGGAAAAAATCCCTCCCGGATTTCCGGGAGGGAACCGTATTCCCGCCGCTTACAGCAGGCCCTCCAGCAGTTCCTCCAGAGGGTGCCGCCGGAGGGGGGCCAGGGTTTCGCCGGCGGAGCAGGCGGCCCCGGCGGCGTAGCCGGGAAAGAGATCCAGGGGGTGGTAGGCCTCCTCTGGAACGGGAGGCGGCTCCCGCCGCAGCGCGCCGCCCACTTCCGTACCGGTGCGCTTGGCCCGGGCCTCCCGCCGGACCCAGCCCCGGAAGAAGTCCTCCCCTGCCTCCGGCAGGCCCAGAAGTTCCCCGGTGCGTGGACGGATGGGGCGGATCCGCTCTACGTCCACCCCGACAGGCGACCCGGCGAGGCCCGCCAGCACCGCGCCCCGGGTGTGGCTGAGATTGAAATGGAGATCCGGATGCCGGGGGAAAATGGGCTTGCCCCCCTCCGCCAGGGCGATTTCCGGTATCTCCCGCCAGCCGAACCGTTCCCGGAGGGCCAGCGCCAGCAGGGCATAGGCGCAGAGGGGCTCCTGCCGGGCCTCCGGACGGACATGGGCAAGCCGTTCCGCCCGGGCGGGGGGGAGGAGGGCCGTCAGGGCGGCGTCCTCCGTTTCTGTCAAGGGCCTGTCCAGCCGGACGGTTCGCAGTTCCAGGGACATGGGAAAACCTCCTCCTTTTTTGGGCGGGGCATCCTGCCTTCGTATTTGCTAGGGGTATTGTACCGTTCCGGCAGGGTCTTGTAAATCTTTTTTTGCGGGAATCCCCCTCCATTTTGGGCTGCCGGCGTCTGGCTCCCCAGGACATTCGCCAAAATAGCGAAACAGGCAGTTGCCTAACATGGATAACTGCCTGCCTGTCAAAAAAGCCCGCTGCAAGGGCTTGCCGCCTGGAGTCGGCAAGCATTTTTGGCGGTATCACGGCCGGCTCCAAACGCCGGTGTGCAGTCCGTAAAACCCCAGGCGCCCCGTTTTAGCCGGGCCAAAGGGAAAAGGGGGGAAAATTCCGGCGGCGGAGGCCTATTTTCCCCGCAGAAAAAGTTTTTTTAAAAAATTGCGAAAAAAAAGAGGAAAATTGAGAAGGACGGGGTATATCTAACATTGTTCCGAAAATTTGCTCCAAATGAAACCCGCTGTTCCGGGAAAGCAGGCGCCCGGCTTTTTTTCAGGCCCGCCAGTGGCATATTTTGGTATGACCGGCGGGAATTATGGCAAAACTGACCGAAAGGAGGGGCGCGGCCTATGGCATTTCCCCAGAGTTTTTTGGACGAACTGCTGGCACGGTCCGACATTGTGGACGTGGTGGGCAGTTATGTGCAGCTGACCCGCAAGGGGGCCAACCTCTTCGGCCTCTGCCCCTTCCACAGCGAAAAGACCGGCTCCTTCTCCGTTGCCCCGGACAAGCAGATTTACTACTGCTTCGGCTGCAAAAAAGGCGGCGGCGTGGTGAATTTCATTATGGAGGAGGAAAACCTCACCTTCCCCGACGCGGTGCGGTTCCTGGCCAAGCGGGCCGGGATGGAGGTGCCGGAGGAGACCGGGGACCGGGAGGCGGGCCGCAGAAGGGCCAGGATCCTGGATTTGAACCGGGACGCCGCCCGGTATTACTATCAGGCCCTCCAGGGGCCGGAGGGGGGCGCGGTGCGGGAGTATCTCCGCCGCCGTCAGATCCGGCGGGCCACGGCGGTGAATTTCGGCATGGGGGCCGCGCCGGATGGCTGGGACGCCCTCCTGAACGCCATGACCCAAAAGGGCTACACCAAGGCGGAACTCCTCTCCGCAGGCCTTGTGGTGCAGAACAAAAATGGCCGCCTGTACGACAAGTTCCGCAACCGGCTGATGCTGCCGGTGGTGGATACCCGGGGGGACGTGGTGGCCTTCGGCAGCCGGGTGCTGGACAAGTCCGAGCCCAAGTATATGAACTCCCCGGAGACACCGGTCTATTCCAAGCGCCGGGTATTATATGGGCTGAATCTGGCAAAAAAGACAAAGCGTCCCAATATCATTCTATGCGAGGGGAATCTGGACATCGTGACGCTCCATCAGGCGGGGTTCGACAACGCCGTAGCCTCCATGGGCACGGCATTGACCGTGGAGCAGACCCGCCTGCTGTCCCGGTTCACCAAGGAACTGGTCCTCTGCTACGACAACGACAGCGCGGGGAAGACAGCTACGGAGCGGGCTTTGCAGATCCTGAACGGCTCCGAGTTCTCCGTCCGGGTGCTCCAGCTGCCCCGCAGGCTGGCGGACGGGGAGTACGTGAAGCAGGACGCGGACGATTTCATCAAATTCCAGGGCCGGGACGCCTTTGAGCGGCTTTTGAGCGGCAGCGAAAACGGCGTGGAGTTCCGCATGGAGCAGGTGGCCGGGAAGTACGACCTGTCCAATGATCAGGCCCGGGTGGAGTACAGCCGGGAGATAAGCGATCTGATCGCAAGCCTGCCCAGCCCGGTGGAACGGGAGATCTACGGCGCGCGGGCGGCAGAACTGGCCAAGATCGGGCCGGACGCCATGAAGCTGGAGATCCAGCGGGCCTACAAGCGCAGGACGGGGCAGGAGCGGAAACGGCAGCTGCGGCAGGAGTTGAATCCCGCCGCCCAAATCCAGCCGAAGGAACGCTCACTCCGGTACGAAAATCTCCGCTCCGCCCGGGCGGAGGAGGGGCTCCTGCGGCTTTTGATCATGGATGAGGGGCTTTTCCGGGGGCCGCCGCCCCTCCGGGAGGAGCAGTTCTCCTCGCCCCTGCTGGGGAAGGTGTTCCGCCTGCTCTGGCAGGCCCGGGAGGAGGGCCGCCCGGTAACGCTGGCGGCCCTGGCCGGGGATTTGGAGGCAGAGGAGATGAGCCATATCACAGCCGTCTGCCAGCAGCCGGAGTCGGCCCGGAACGCTGCCCAGGCGTTGGCGGATTACATAGGGATTATCCAAGAGGAGGCCGGAAAACGGAGCGGGGGGACGGAAGACCCCCTTCTGGCAGCCACGCAGAAATATAAAGACAAAAAGGGAGGAAAGCGGCATGGATCATAAAAAGGAACTGACACCGGAGGAACTGGAGCGGCAGGCGGACGCCCTGTTGGCTGCTGCCGGAAAAACGGAAAAGGCCGGGAAAGGCGCCCCGGAAGCCGGTGGGGAGGAGGCCCCCAGGATCATGACCGATGAGGAGGCCAAGAAGGCCGGCATCCTTCGCCTGGACGACAAGCAGGTGTCCGCGCTGCCCGCGGCCGCGTGGCTGGCGGGGAACGAGAAACTCCGGGAACTGCTGGCCAAGGGCCGGAAGAAGGGGAAGCTGGAGTCCGCCGAACTGATGGAGGCTGTGGACGATCTGAACCTGGAGAGCGAGCAGATGGACCAGCTGTACGACTCCCTGGAGGCCCTGAATATCGACATCAGTTCCGAGGAAAACCTGCTGCCGGAACTGCCGGACGACGAGCCCGCCGCCGAGGAGATTGCCGATGTGGAGGAAGAGGAACTGGTTGACCCCAATACCCTGGTCAACAACTTCTCCATTGACGATCCCGTCCGGATGTATCTGAAAGAGATCGGCAAGGTGCCGCTGCTGAACCCTGACGAGGAGGTTGCCCTGGCCCAGGCCATGTCCGCCGGAAACGAAGCGGAACGGAAGCTGGCGGAACTGCGCCGCCGCCGGGAGGCCGGGGAGGAAGTGGACGAAGCGGAGGAAGCCGCCCTCAAGCCCGTTTATAAGGCCGGCGAGAACGCCAAGCAGAAGCTGGCGGAGGCCAACCTCCGCCTGGTGGTGTCCATCGCCAAGCGGTATGTGGGCCGGGGGATGCTGTTCCTGGATCTGATCCAGGAGGGCAATCTGGGCCTTATCAAGGCTGTGGAGAAATTCGACTGCACCAAGGGCTTCAAATTCTCTACCTACGCCACCTGGTGGATCCGCCAGGCCATCACCCGGGCTATCGCCGACCAGGCCAGGACCATCCGCATCCCTGTCCATATGGTGGAGACCATCAACAAGGTCATCCGGGTCAGCCGCCAGCTTTTGCAGGAACTGGGCCATGATCCCTCCCCCAACGAGATTGCGGCGGAGATGAACATGCCGGTTGACAAGGTGCGGGAGATTTTGAAAATTGCCCAGGAGCCTGTCTCCCTGGAGACGCCCATCGGCGAGGAGGAGGATTCCCATCTGGGGGATTTCATCCCTGACGAGGGGGCCAGCGAACCCAGCGAGGCCGCCAGCTTCACCCTGCTGAAGGAACAGCTGATGGACGTCCTGTCCACCCTGACCCCCCGGGAGGAGAAGGTTCTCAAGCTGCGCTTCGGCATTGAGGACGGCCGCACCAGAACCCTGGAAGAGGTGGGCAAGGAGTTCAACGTCACCCGGGAGCGCATCCGCCAGATTGAGGCCAAGGCCCTGCGGAAGCTGCGCCATCCCTCCAGAAGCAAAAAGCTGAAGGACTTTTTAAACTGACCGATTCAAGTTCACGTCTGCCTCCCTGGAGCAGGGGGGCGGACTGTTCTGACAGGAGGAACCATGACAATACAGGAGACCAAGGAGCGGATGCACGGCAGGCAGCTGTATTTTTGCAATACACCGGAACTGCTGGAGGAGCAGCGCCGCCGTCTGGACAAGGTATTCGCCTATAATCAGATCCCCCCCGGCTGCTGGGAGCAGAAAGAGGCCCTTTTGCGGGAGATGTTTGCAGAGGCGGGGGAGGGATGTTATATCGAGACCCCCTTCCGCGCCAACTGGGGCGGGAAGTTCGTCCACCTGGGCCGGAACGTTTACGCCAATTTCAACCTGACCCTGGTGGACGACACCGATATCCACATTGGCAGCTTCACCCAAATCGGCCCCAACGTGACCATCTGCACCGGCACCCACCCCATCCATCCGCCCCTCCGGCGGCAGGGGGTTCAGTTCAACCTGCCGGTGACCATCGGAGAAAACGTATGGATCGGGGCCGGCAGCGTCATCCTGCCGGGCGTTACCATTGGGGAGAACAGCGTGATCGGTGCAGGCAGCGTGGTGACAAAGGACATCCCCGCCCATGTGGTGGCTGCGGGTTCCCCCTGCCGGGTCCTCCGGGAGATCAACGGCCACGACTATGAGTGCTATTACCGGGACATGAAAATCGACCTGTAAGGAGGTGCGCCAATGGCTATGGGATACAGGGCCCTGGGCCGCACCGGCATCCGGGTGAGTGAGATTGGCATGGGCTGCGAGGGCTTTTTGGAGAAGCCCTATGAGGAAGTCAAGGCCATGGTGGACGCCATGGAGTCCGCCGGGATCAACTGTATCGACCTGTACGCCCCCAACCCGGCCTTCCGGGAAAACCTGGGCCGGGCCCTGGCGGGGCGGCGGGAGAAATTCGTGCTCCAGGCCCATCTGTGTTCCGTCTGGCAGGACGGCCAGTACAAGCGGACCCGGAATATCGGGGAAGTGAAAGACGGGTTCGCGGAGCAGCTGCGGCTTCTGGGAACGGACTACGCGGATATCGGCATGATCCACTATGTGGACTCCCTCGCCGACTGGGAGGCAGTACATAAGGGCCCTGTGATGGCATACGCCCGGGAACTGAAAGCGGCGGGAACCATCCGGAGCATCGGCCTCTCCAGCCACAATCCGGAAGCCGCCCTGGCGGCGGTGGAAACGGGCCTCATCGACGTGCTGATGTTCAGCGTGAATCCCTGCTACGACCTCCAGCCTGCCGGGGAGGACGTGGAGGAACTGTGGGCAGGGAAGAACTATGAAAAGCCGCTGGTGAACATGGATCCCCAGCGGCAGGCCCTCTACGAGGCCTGCCAGCGGCTGGGGGTGGGCATTACGGGGATGAAGGCCTTCGGCGGCGGGGATCTCCTCAGCGAACTGTCCCCGGCGGGGAAGGCGCTGACGGTGTTCCAGTGCCTCCAGTATGCCCTGGATCGCCCCGGCGTGGCCTGCGTCATGTCCGGGGCCAGGAGCATGGAGGATCTGCGGAAGAGCGCCGCTTTCGCGGATGCCCCGGCGGAGGAGCGGGATTACGCCGCCGCCCTGGCGGCCCTGCCCAAAATCAGCTGGGTGGGGCACTGCATGTACTGCGGCCACTGTGCCCCCTGTCCCAGGGAGATCGATGTGGCCTCCGTGACCAAATTCCTGAATCTGACCAAAGCCCAGGGCATGGTGCCGGAGACCGTCCGGGAGCACTATGGCCTTCTGGCCCATAAGGCCGGGGAGTGCATTGCCTGCGGGGCTTGCGAGAGCCGCTGCCCCTTCCAGGTGCCGGTGATGGGGAACATGCGGCAGGCGGCGGAGGTGTTTGGCGGGTAATCCCCGGCTTTCCGGAGGCCCGGGGCCGGTGAAGATACTCCCCAGCGGCCTAGAAGAAAATTTATCTTGCTATTTTGTGGAGGCCCGCTCCGCCATTGCGGCGGAGCGGGCCCCTTTCAGCTTGCGGGAAAAGTCCATCTAGAGCAGGGAATGTTTGGCGGCGGAGGGGAAGACAAGGGGGTCAGAACAGGCGCAGCTGTTCCTGCCTGTCCTCGAAAGCGCGCAGGTAGGCGAATATCCGGCTGTTGCCGTGTACCATCCCTGTCTGCTCACAGGTGTCGTGAAACAGCCGCATCAGCATATCGTTTTGCGGGCTGTTGGCTTGATACCGCAGCCCGTAGGTGCGGATATAGGTTTCCTTTAGCCCGGGGAAGTGCTTGTCCAGCTGCCGGTAGAAGTATTCGCGGTTCCCCTCCCGGAGGGTCAGGCCCATGCCAAAGCAGATCACGCCGTATACCCCCGCGCCTGCGCAGTCCATCAGGATGCCCCGGATGTTTTCCGGCGTATCATTGATAAAAGGAAGGATGGGGCAGAGCCATACCACGGTCGGGATGCCTGCTTCATGCAGCCGCCGCAAAGCCTCCAAACGCTCGCCCGTAGTGCTTACATGAGGCTCCAGTATCCGGCATAATGATTCGTCCCGGGTGGTCAGCGTCATTTGGATCACGCATTTACTCTGGTGGCTGATGGACTGCAAAAGGGATATGTCCCGCAGGACCCGGGATGATTTGGTTTGCAGGGTGATACCGAAGCCGTATTTTTCCGCCAGCAGCAGCGCTTTCCGGACGTTCCCGATCTCGTCCTCGAGGGGGATATAGGGGTCTGTCATGGATCCCATTCCCAGCATGCATTTGGCCCGCTTCCGCTTCAGGGCGGACTCCAGCAGTTCGGGGGCGTTTTCTTTCACCTCGATATCCTCAAAAGCATGATCCATGCGGTAGCAGCGGCTTCTGGAATCGCAGTATATGCACCCGTGGGAACAGCCCCGGTACAGGTTCATCCCGTTTTGGGCGGATAAGATTCCTTTGGCCTGGACAAAGTGCATAGGAACGCCTCCTCACTGCCTGCGGATGTCTCTGCTGACTATACCATATCTGCCTGTCTCCGGCAAGAAGGATCCAAGAGGCATTCCCGGCGTACTGCCGTCAGGCCGCCGGAATTCCTGTTATTTCTATTTATATTTATCTGTGTACCTTGACAGACGCCGGGTTTACTACTATAATAACAGTCCATAAAAGCGGTGGGCGGAGCCCTCCGCAGGTTTTCCAGTATGGCACGAAAGGAAGTCATGGGAACAATGGAACCGAAAAAACGAGCGGTACGGCTAACAATGTTTGGCTGTGCCGCGCTGTTTTTCCTGACGGCCGCCATCCTCACCGGCGGCGGGGAAAAACACGAGACGATCCAGGAGACCATGCGGGATGCGGTGCTCCATACCTCCGCCAAAATCGGCCTTTTCGGCCTGGAGGTAAATCCCGGACTGATCTCTGCCTTCACCGTTACGGGGGTCCTGATTCTGCTGGCCCTGCTGGTACGGATCTTTGTGATTCCCAAATTCCAGTACCGGCCCCGGGGGCTCCAGCTGCTGCTGGAACAGGCAGTGGGCCTGTTTGACGGCCTCGCCAGAAGCAACAGCCCTCACCGCAACCATTTCCTGGGGGCATATGTGTTTACCGCCGGAACGTACATCTTCGTGGGGACCATCTTTGAACTCTTCGGGTTCCAGGCGGTCACCACCATGGGACACTCCATTGCCCTGCCCGCGCCCCTGTCGGACATCAATGGGGCCATTGCCCTGGGCGTCCTCTCCTACTGCGTCATTCTCTCCGGCGGCATCGCCGGGAACGGGCTCCGGGGGGTGGGGAGCACCCTGAAGGATTTCTCCCTCCCTATCTCCATGAGTTTCCGGCTTTTCGGCGCGCTCCTCAGCGGCGCGCTGGTGACGGAACTGGTGTATTACTACATCCACCTGAGTTTCGTCCTGCCGGTGGTGGTGGGGGTGCTGTTCACCCTGCTCCATGCTCTCATCCAGGCCTATGTGCTGACTATGCTGACGGCCCTCTTCTACGGCGAGGTGTCGGAACCTGCCCACAAGAAGGAAAAAAAGAAGAAGAAAAAATCCGCCGGGAATCGCGCTCCGGCCAATCAGTAAATGGAGGTTATGATTATGAAAACCATCTGGAAGCATCTCTTTGTCCTGTCCCTGCTGATCGTCCTGGCGTCCACCGCCGCCGTCCCGGCCCTGGCCGCCGGGGAGCCTGCTCAGGCTGCCGGCGCAGCCGTCACTGCGGAAGAGGCGGCGGCCGCCACCACCAGCGCCAAGGCATATGCCGCCGCCGTGGCTATCGGCCTGGCCGCAGGTGCAGGCGCCATCGGCATGGGCATCGCCATCGCCAAGGCGGCGGAAGGCATCGCCCGCCAGCCGGAGGCTGACGGCAAAATCCGCACAGCGCTGATGCTGGGCCTGGTCTTTGTGGAGACGGCTATCATCTACGCGCTGATTGTGGCGATCCTGATCATCTTTGTGTTGTAAAAAAAGGGGCGGGTAAAATGCCGTTAAATATCAATTTTCAACAGATTTTCCTGCATTTTCTGAACTTCACCCTGCTGTTTGCCGGGCTGTACTTCCTGCTTTACAAGCCGGTGCGGGCTTTTATGTCCAAGCGGGACGCCTATTACGCGGATCTGGACCGGCAGGCCCAGGAGAAGCTGGCCCAGGCGGAGGAACTCCACCACCGGTATGAGGAGCAAATCGCCGGGGCCCGGGAGGAGATCCAGGCCAAGAGCGATCAGGCCCTCCAGGACGCCATGGAGACCGCCCAGCAGCAGCTTCTCCAGGCCCAGACGGACGCCTCCCACATCGTGGCTTCCGCCCGGGCGGAGGCCCAGGCGGAGCGGGAACGTATTCTCCGGGAGGCCCGGTCCGAGATCTCCGAGATGGTCACCTTGGCGGCAGGCAAGCTGCTCTCCGCGGATACCTCCGCGGCCTATGACCAGTTCCTGACCGAGGCGAGGAGGAACGGGGAAAATGGCTGAGGAGAAAAAGAGAGCGGTTCTCTACGCGCCCAATCCTCCCAGCCAGGAGCAGGAGGAACAATTCCTCTGCTTCCTGCGGGAGAAATATGGCCCCAATGTGACGCTGGACTGGGAACGCCGGAGCGCCGACGGGTTCCGCCTGGAAGTGGACATGGACGTCTACGACTGGACGGTTTCCGGCAAACTCCGCCAGATGCGGGAGATGCTGTCGGAACTGCCGGGAGGCCGCAGAGACGTCATCCCCCTGGTGAAGGAGGCGGTTCAGAACTGGACGCCCCGGATCCTGGCGGAGGAGATGGGGACGGTGCTGTCCGTGGGGGACGGCATCGCCACCGTAGGCAAGCTGGACGACGTGGCCTACGGGGAGATCCTGATGTTTGAGGACGGCGTCCGTGGCATGGTCCAGGATTTGCGGGAGCATGAGACCGGCTGCATCCTCTTTGACAGCGGCGACAGTGTGTGCCAGGGTAGCCTGGTCCGGCGCACCGGCAAGACGGCGGGTGTTCCTGTGGGGGAGGCCCTTATCGGCCGGGTGGTGGATGCCCTGGGCGCGCCCCTGGACGGCCAGGGCCGGATCGCCACCCACGAGTACCGGCCCATCGAGAACCCCGCCCCGGGGATTCTGGAGCGGGGCAGCGTCAACCGGCCCCTGGAGACCGGCATCCTGGCTATTGACTCCATGTTCCCCATCGGCAGGGGCCAGCGGGAACTGATCATCGGCGACCGCCAGACCGGCAAAACCGCCATTGCCCTGGATACCATCCTGAACCAGCGGGGTAAGGATGTGATCTGCATCTACGTTTCCATCGGCCAGAAGGCCAGCGCCGTGGCCCAGCTGGCCACCAACCTCCGCAAGCGGGGGGCCATGGGCTATACCATTATCGTCCACGCCTCCGCCAGCGATCCGGCCCCCCTGCAATATGTGGCCCCCTACGCCGGGTGCGCCATGGGCGAGTATTTCATGGAGCAGGGCAAGGACGTGCTCATCGTCTATGACGATCTCAGCAAGCACGCCATCGCCTACCGCACGCTGAGCCTGCTGCTGAACCGCTCCCCCGGCCGGGAGGCCTATCCGGGCGACGTGTTCTACCTCCACTCCCGCCTGTTGGAGCGTTCCGCCCAACTCAGCGAGGAGCGGGGCGGCGGCAGCATGACTGCCCTCCCCATTGTGGAGACCCAGGCGGGGGACGTCTCCGCTTATATTCCCACCAACATCATCTCCATCACCGACGGGCAGATCTTCCTGGAGAGCAGCCTGTTCTTCGCAGGCCAGCGGCCTGCGGTGAACGTGGGTATCTCCGTTTCCCGCGTAGGCGGCGACGCCCAGACCAAGGCCATGAAGTCTGCCGCCGGCGCCATCCGGCTGGATTTGGCCCAGTACCGGGAAATGGAGGTGTTCACCCAATTCGCCGGGGATCTGGACGAAACCACCGCCCGGCAGCTGGTCTATGGCCAGGGCCTTATGCAGCTTCTGCGCCAGGGGCAGTACCAGCCCCTGCGGCAGTATGAACAGGTCATTCTCTTGACGGCGGCCCTCCGGCACGCCCTGGAGGCGGTACCCCCCAAGGAGATGTCCGCCTTCGCAGAGGAACTTTTGGAACAGTTCCACTGGAAACGCCGGGATCTCTGCATGCGCATTGAATCCACCGGCCTCCTTACCGACAAGGACCGGGACGAGATTGTGTCCTTCGCCCGGGAAACGGCGGCCCAGGCTGCCCGGCGGCGGGGGTGGTGACGGATGGCCAGCACCAAGGAGATCAAAAGCCATATCGCCAGCGTCCGGGACACCCAGAAAATTACCAACGCCATGTACCTCATTGCCTCCACCAAAATGCGGAAGGTCAAGCGGGAATTGGATCAGACCCGGCCCTATTTTGACGCCATCCGCAGCGAGATCAAGCGGATTTTCCGTACAGTGGGGGAGATTGACAGCCAGTATTTCTACCCTGTTTCCGGCAGAAGCGAGGATCTGCCCGGGGCCTACGGGTATCTGGTCATTACCGCCGACAAGGGCCTTGCCGGCTCCTATAACCAGAACGCCCTCCGGATGGCCCAGGAGAAGATGGTGAATCACAGCGGTGAAAACAAGCTGTTTGTGGTGGGGGAATACGGGCGGCAGTATTATACCGCCCGCCATATCCCCATTGAGAAGAGTTTCCTCTACACCGCCCAAAACCCCACCCTCCAGCGGGCCCGGGATATCTGCGATCTGCTGCTGGATCTCTACCAGCGGCAGGAACTGCGGAAGATTTACGTCATCTATACGGATCTGGAGGGAGGGATGGAGGCTTCTGCCAAGGCGGTGCGGCTTCTGCCCTTCCACCACGCCCAGTTTACGGACACGGCGGAGAGCCATCAGCCGGTGTTCCAGTTCCTGCCCAACGTGGAACAGGTGCTGGACAACATCATCCCCAGCTATGTGACCGGGTTTATCTACAGCGCCCTGGTGGACAGCTTCTGCAGCGAGCAGAACGCCCGCATGGCGGCCATGGACTCCGCCAACCAGAACGCCCAGGCGCTGCTGGACGATCTCTCCGCCCAGTTTCATCACGCCCGGCAGAGCGCCATTACCCAGGAGATTACGGAGATCTCCTCCGGCGCCCTGGGCCAGCGGCGGTATCAACAGCAATTGGAAGGAGGCGGACAGCCGTGACAAAAGGCACCGTCATTCAAATTTCCGGCTCCGTGGTGGACGCGGTTTTCCCTGCGGGGCAGCTGCCGAAAATCCGGGAGGCCCTGTCTGTAACCTGCCAGGGAAAACGGCGGGTAATGGAGGTGGCCCAGCACATCGGGAATAACAGGGTCCGGTGCATTATGCTGTCGGAGAGCGAGGGCCTTTCCCGGGGCCTGGAGGTCACTGCCGAAGGATCCGGCATCCGGGTGCCCGTGGGGGAGCAGACCCTGGGGCGGATGTTCAACGTACTGGGGGATCCTATCGACGGCGGGGAGCCGGTTCCGGATACGGCAGAGCGGTGGCCCATCCACCGCAGCGCGCCCCCCTTTGACCAGCAGCGGCCTGCCGTGGAGATTTTGGAGACCGGCATCAAGGTCATCGACCTGCTGGAGCCCTACCCCAAGGGGGGCAAAATCGGCCTCTTTGGCGGCGCGGGCGTAGGCAAGACGGTTTTGATTCAGGAATTGATCCACAATGTGGCCATGGAGCACGGCGGCTATTCCATCTTCACCGGCGTGGGAGAGCGCTCCCGGGAGGGTAACGATCTCTGGCGGGAGATGCGGGAGAGCGGCGTTGTGGGGAAAACGGCCCTGGTTTTCGGCCAGATGAACGAGTCCCCCGGCGTCCGGATGCGGGTGGCCCTGTCAGGCCTGACCATGGCGGAGTATTTCAGGGATCAGGAGCACAAAGACGTACTCCTCTTCATCGACAATATCTTCCGCTTTGTCCAGGCAGGCAGCGAGGTCTCTACCCTCCTGGGGAGGATGCCCTCCGCCGTAGGCTACCAGCCCACCCTGGCGGAGGAAATGGGCGCCCTCCAGGAGCGGATTACCTCCACCAAGCTGGGATCCGTCACCTCTGTGCAGGCGGTGTATGTGCCTGCGGACGATCTGACAGACCCGGCCCCGGCCACCACCTTCTCCCATCTGGATGCTACCACCGTCCTGAGCCGGAAGATCGCCGAACAGGGCATCTATCCGGCGGTGGATCCCCTGGCGTCCACCTCCCGGATCCTGGAGGCGGACGTGGTGGGCCAGGAGCACTACCAGACCGCCCGGGCGGTGCAGACGATTCTCCAGAAGTACTTCGAACTCCAGGACATCATCGCCATCCTAGGTATGGAGGAATTGGGGGAGGAAGATAAGCTGACGGTGAACCGCGCCAGGAAGATCCAGCGGTTCCTGGCCCAGCCCACCCATGTGGCGGAGAAGTTCACCGGCATCCCCGGCACATATGTGTCCCTCCAGGAGACCCTGCGGGGGTTCCAGGCCATTGTGGGCGGGGATATGGATAAATATCCCGAAGCCGCCCTCTACAACGTGGGCACCATTGACGATGCGGTGAAAAAGGCGAAGGATCTGGGAGTGAACGGCTGATGGATACCTTTCATGTGACGATTCTGGCGGCGGATAAGCGGTTCTATGAGGGCCCCTGCGAGTCGCTGGTGGTGCCCACCAGCGACGGGCAGTCCGGCATTCTGGCCCACCACAAGAACGTAATTGCCGCCCTGACCCCGGGCACGCTGCAATACCGGGTGCCCGGCAGGGAGAACCAGATTGCCGCCGTATCCCGGGGGTTCATCAAGGTGGAGGACAACACGGTGTTAATTTTGGTGGACACCATCGAGCGCCCGGAGGAGATCGACGCTATCCGGGCCCAGCGGGAAATCGACGAGGCCCAGGAGATTATGCTGCAAAAGAAGAGCATCCAGAGTTACCACTCTGCCCAGGCCCGCATGGCCCGGGCCATTAACCGCCTGCGGGTCAAGGCCCATCAGGTGGACTGAGCGTCTATACCGGGCGTCCGGCGGATCCTGATATGCTCCCCGTCAAGAGGACAGAGAAAAAATATAAAGATTTTTAAGGAA
>CAJUDW010000036.1 GCA_910584995.1 uncultured Oscillibacter sp.
GAAAAGGTCAGCAGGGTACGGGGTTCCCGTGAGCGGTTTATCCGGCAGTGTATCAACGGCGCTGCCATTAGAGAGGCCCCTTCCGTCGATGTGCCGAAGCTGATTTATGAAGTCCGCAGGGTGGGGGCCAGTCTCAACCGTATCCTCATCATCGCCAACGCCAAGGGGTTGCTGGAAGTGCCGGAACTCCGCAGGGCATTAGAGCGGAACCGAGAGTTGGAAGTACGTATCGTGGACGCTTACGCGAAAGACTGACGGCAGATGAAAAGCACCGCACAGCCATAAGGCCATGCGGTGCCTACATAGACAAATTGCATAAGTGTTATCTACGATACGGTACTGTTTCGCCTGTGTCCTCTTGGCGGAGCAGGGTTCCGGCCTCATCAAAGGTATATCGGAACACCTGGCAGGTGCCGCCGATGGTGAAGGAGCTGGTAGCGGGGGAAAAGAAGGTGTCCACCACGCTCTCCACGTCCCACGCCAGTTCTCCGGTGTTATTGATGGCCAGCTTTCCACCCAGGGAACCCTTGACGGAGTAGAAGGTCTCCGGCGCTCCGCCCTCCGGGTCGCACAGCAGCAGCACCGCTGTGTAATTATCCCGCACCATGGGGGTCAGCTCCTCGCTGGAAATCTCCCAAATGTTGTTGTCAAACAGGTAGGCCAGGATATCAGCGATTTCATACCGTCCGCCCCTGTCTGTCTGCTTGGGAACGGCATAGGCCGACAGGTACACCCGGCCCCCAAACTCAATCATATCGGTGATGGTGTAATCGCAGTCCTCCCCTTCGTAAATGAAGGTGTCCAGTGTGCCTCCATCCCGGCTCAGCTTCACCAGTCGGGCAGTCTCGCCGTCCGTGGTGTTCCCCAGCTGTACCAAGTAGCCGTCCCCCAGGCACACCACGTTCCAGATGCCGAGGTTTCCCACCTCAGCGTCGTAGTTGAACAGCTCGTTCCCGTCCATGTCGTACTGGCTCAGGCAGAGGTGCCGGAAGTCCCCCCGGCTGAACACCGCCCAGGTGCCGTCCCCGTTGTCCACCACGGCGGCGATATATTCCCGCTCAAAGCCGTGCTCCAACTGCTTTTGCCACAGAATGTTCCCGCTCTCGTCCACCCGGGCCACACAGGAGTACTTGGGCTGTTCGCTGGACCAGGTATCATTGTACCCCCACACCGCTGTTCCGGCGGAGGTGTGGACGCTGCCCTCCACATAGAGGTCAGGGAATTCCGCCGTCCACAGCAATTCGCTGTCCCGGTAACACGCCAGAATGCTCTTATCCAGCACGTCAAAGCCCAGGGTTTTGTCCAGCTTCTCCGCATAGTCCAGACGGTAGCTGATCCCGGTTTCCGGCCGGGTGCTGCGCCACACATTCCGATCCCACAGCGCCGCCAGTTCCTCCGGCGTGGGCTCCCGCTGGGAGATCTCCAGCCCCGGCACCGCCCGCTCAATCACCTCCGCCGTCTTGTCATAGGTGAAATGTTGGCTGGTAATATCCCGGTAGACAGCTTTCACGTCTGACCGGCTCAGGCCCTCGGTAGACAGCCCGTTTTCGTCAAAGAACGCTACCGCCGCGCCATACTCCCTGGCTTCGGCGGCAAAAGCTACCCCTACCAGGCTCACCGTCAGGGCCAGACAAGCGGCCAGTGCCAGCCATTTTCGGTAGGCCGGCGCCCTCCGGCGGCCCACAGGGGTCTCGCTCCGTTCCAAAATATTATCATCCACATTGTCAAACGCTCGAAACAAATCATTTTTGTTCATAGGTATCCCTCCTTCAAAAGATGGGCTTTCAGTTTTCTGCGCGTCCGGCTCAGTATAACCATTACATTGTTTTCGGTAAGACCATATCGCTTTGCGATGTCCGCCACAGGCTCGACAAAGAAGTACCGGCGCACCAGCACATTCCCCTCCCGCTCCGGCAGCGCCCGTACAAAACGCTGGATAGCTTCCCGCAGTTCTTTGGCCTCGTACGCAGCCTCTGTATCCGCACCGCCGCCAAAACATTCTCCCAGTTCCTCCAGAACGAGGGCAATCTCGCCGCCGCCCCGTTTCTCTGCATTTCGTGCATTGAATCGGTCAAAGGAAAGATTACGAGTAATCTTCGCCAGGAATAGCCGAAGTATGTTAGGCTTTTGCGGTGGTATCGCGTTCCAGGCATGAAGCCATGTATCATTGACGCACTCCTCGGAATCTTCGGTGTTGTGCAGGATGTTTTCAGCAATCGTGAAACAGTACGCACCATATTTACTGGCGGTTTCCGATATAGCGTCTGCGTTTTTTTGCCAGTATAGTTCTATAATTTGCCTATCCTCCAACACAATACCTCCTCTCCGTAGTTTGAAGGTTCCTTCACCCTATAAGACGAGAAATGCTCTAAAACCTTACAAGATTTTTCGGAAAATTTTAGTTCTCAATTTGAAGTCTATTGTATCAGGCGCAGACGATGAGGGCAAGTCCACGCATTGGCAAACGACAATGGCGGCGAGGACATATCCCCGTCGCCATTGTGCTTTATGCGTATATGAGTTCCTTATTCACAATCTCCATTGCGCTTGCCCGGATATTGTTCATCTTACCAACCCACACCATCTGGTCGGTAACTTTCAGCGTCTCGGTGATACCTTGGGATTGGGCCATCTGTTCAATGACGGTATCTAACCGTTCTTGCGCCTGCCGGTCAATGTCTGCAAGGTAGCCGTTCAGCTTTCCGCTCAACAGCAAGGCGTTATAAAGAGCTGGACGGCATTCTTTGAGAAATCGCTTGTGCCGCTGACCCCATACGCCAACAAGCTGTTCTTCTTCAGTGGGTACAGTCAAACAAGGAAAATAGTAGTCGCCAACGAGTTCATACCATAGGCCGTTGGTCACGTTAAAAATGTACTTGTCCATAGTGAAATCCTCCGCTATAATATATTCGCACATACGTCACAGTTCTCCGATTGCCACACGTTGTCATATCCTGTTGCGAGATTTTCTTGCCCTTGCTTTTGCCCTTATGAGCAGCCAGGGCAAGGGTAAACTTGTGTGAAACTGAATAAAGGGATAAGGCGAACACACTGTGAAAAATCCTTTGTTTTTAAGGCTTTTGGAGGATTTTATAGAAAACCTACGGTGAGCGATAATCGCTCATAGAATCGTAGTATCCAAATTCTAATTTATCGGGCAGTTATTCATAACGAATAACTGCCCACATCGTTGTTTTGACGAAAAATCAAGAACCAAAACGTTCATCAACACGAAAGGTAAAAGGGCGTTTATCGCCGCTCCACCTTGAAAGCGGCATAAACCTGCCTGGGTAAAGCAAGTCCGCCATGCGCCAAGGTTTCCGTCAGAGGCTGCTTATACAACGCATGTACGGCAGTTCCCTGGCGCCCGCAGCTTCAGTTGGCCTGCATCTTTTTATCAACACACAGCAAAAGAGCCAGCACCTTTGGGCACCGCTTCGTCAGGAAAGGCACGCTTCGGCGTGCCTTTCCCTAGCTCCCGGCTGGCACACCCAATGAAAACCGGCCTTTTTTGGAACATGCCAACCGGCAAATCCCAAACTTTTGAACAAAGAGAAAACTTTTTAAAAAAACTAGGATTGTTGCATTTGCAACTAGATAATTGCCGGACATCCTGCTATACTGAGTCCATAAACCAATCAGGAAAAAATTTGAACGCACTACATAGAATTATGAAATCAGGAGGAATTTAATGATGAAAAAGTGGGTTTGCCAGGTTTGCGGTTATGTGTATGAGGGCGAAAATCCCCCCGAGAAGTGCCCCCAGTGCGGTGTCCCCGCTTCCAAGTTCTCTGAGCAGAAGAGCGGCGAGATGACCTGGGCTGCCGAGCATGTGGTAGGCGTTGCCAAGGGCGTGGATCAGGAGATTCTGGAGGGCCTGCGCGCCAATTTCGAAGGTGAGTGCTCTGAGGTTGGCATGTACCTGGCTATGGCCCGTGTGGCCCATCGGGAAGGCTATCCCGAGATCGGCCTGTACTGGGAGAAGGCCGCCTATGAGGAGGCCGAGCACGCCGCCAAGTTCGCGGAACTCCTGGGCGAAGTTGTGACCGACAGCACCAAGAAGAACCTGGAGATGCGGGTCGAGGCCGAGAACGGCGCCACCGCCGGCAAGATGGCCATTGCCAAGAAGGCCAAGGAGTTGGGCCTGGACGCCATCCATGACACCGTCCACGAGATGGCCCGGGACGAGGCCCGCCACGGCAAGGCCTTCAAGGGCCTGCTGGAGCGTTACTTCGGCTAAGTAAAACGCTGTAATTTAGCACAATTTCAGCATAATTTGAGGGGAGCAGGAAAACCTGCTCCCCTTTTTTGCTCCCAAATGCAAGCCAGTGTGCAGCCCCCGCCCGGTATTCGCTTATCCTGCTTTCACATATACAGCCCAAATCAATTGCACTCATGACGAAAAGATCCAAAAATACTTTTTTACATTTAACGGCGATAAATTCCCGCTTACGTCCCGGCAGCTATTGAGAAATACGGATCACTATGATACAATACAATATCAGACAAATCAAAATA
Organism: uncultured Oscillibacter sp.; assembly: GCA_910584995.1. Lineage (GTDB taxonomy): Bacteria > Bacillota > Clostridia > Oscillospirales > Oscillospiraceae > Oscillibacter. The sequence continues at coordinate 4,519 of CAJUDW010000036.1, forward strand.
AGCAGGAATTCCCATTTTCAGTCCCCAGCCGTCCAGGCCCTAGGTTCTTGAAAACTCAGGAGGTATACAGAACTATGAAATTAGGCATTGTCGGCCTGCCCAACGTGGGCAAATCCACCCTCTTCAACGCCATTACCAACGCCGGCGCAGAAAGCGCCAACTACCCCTTCTGTACCATCGACCCCAATGTGGGCATGGTAGCCGTACCGGACCAGCGGCTGGACAAGCTGGCGGGACTGTACGAACCCGACAAAAAGACCCCGGCTGTGGTGGAATTCGTGGACATCGCTGGTCTCGTCAAGGGCGCCAGCCGGGGCGAGGGACTGGGCAACAAATTCCTGGCCAATATCCGGGAAACCGACGCCATTATCCACGTGGTCCGCTGCTTTGACGACGAAAACGTCATCCATGTGGAGGGCAGCACCGACCCCGGGCGGGACATTGAAATCATCAATATGGAATTGGTCATGGCGGATCTGGAGATGGCCTCCCGCCGGGTGGAAAAAGCCACCAAGGCCCTGAAGGGCGACAAGAAGTTCCAGCACGAGGTTGACCTCTTCACCGCCCTGCAAAAACACCTGGACGGCGGAAACCTGGCCCGCACCTTTTCCTGCAACGAGGACGACGCAGCCCTGCTGGCCACGTCCGACCTCCTGACCCTGAAGCCCGTGATCTACGCCGCCAACACCGATGAGGCCGGGTTCACCGATCTGGAGAACAACCGCTATTACCAGCAGGTGAAGAACATTGCAGACGGGGAAGGCAGCCAGGTGCTGCCCATCTGCGCCAAGCTGGAACAGGACATCGCCGAACTGGAGGGCGAGGAGAGGCAGATGTTCCTGGAGGAACTGGGGGTGGAGGAATCCGGCCTGGATCGCCTCATCCGCTGCTCCTATGCCCTGCTGGGCCTCATCTCCTTCCTGACCTACGGCAAAGACGAGTGCCGGGCTTGGACCATTAAAAAGGGCACCAAGGCCCCTAAGGCCGCCGGAAAAATCCACACGGACATTGAGCGGGGCTTCATCCGGGCGGAGGTGCTGGCTTATGCAGACATGGAGAAATGCGGCTCCGTGAGCACCGCCAAGGAAAAGGGCCTCCTCCGCAGTGAGGGCAAGGAATACGTGGTGCAGGACGGCGACATGATCTACTTCCGCTTCAACGTTTGACCGCACCGCCAATACCATGCGCAAGCAAGCCCGCCGGGGGATTGTCCCCGGCGGGCTGAACCGTTTTCCGATTTTCTGAGGCCGGGCCGGCCTTATCCTTCCGCCGGGCCGGCAGGCGCCTCCCTTGCGCGGCTGATCTCCCACAGTTCCTCAAAGTCAAACGCCGAATCGATAGCATACACCCCCGTCGGAGGGGTGGTCTTCAGCGTCTCTCCATTGACCCTGCTGCCCTCGGGGATGGTCAACTCGTTGTGCTCGTTCACGTCCAGGGCATACCCGTCCCCGTTTTCGCAGGCAATCCATATGGTCAGGGATGTGCCTCTCGTGGGAGACCGGACGGGCTTGTAGGAGATTTCAAAGTTGTTGAAATTCTCCGAAAACCACGCCAGGGTGCCGGGATCGTCAATCACCCATGTGGTGGAGTCAATATCGGCCCAGACCGCCATGAGAACCGGGTCGGAATAGGAAAAGGAACTCCATGCGAGGCTGGTGTCCACATAGTCAAAATAGTCCGGCGGTTCAGCCGAGGACATCCGATAGGCGTACAGGGAAACCGCGGCCAAAAACACAAGCAGAAACAGCAGCAGCTTATCTTTCCAGATATTGGTTTTCATTTTGTATAAAGCCTATAGTACGAAACACTTAAAGCAGCATACGGACATTCCATCACCGGATATTCCATGAAAGGCGCACGTCCCCATTCGGATGGAATTTCACACGCCACATGTCTTGCACTGGCAGATCCAAGATCTGCCCACTCTTTGGTTCCAGGGATAACCGGATATTCAGACGCTGTATCTGTATCCCCCGTAAGAGCAGGCTCATTTTGGAGGGATAGCTGCTCTATGGGCACAGCAAAAGCAGGTATACAAACTGCAAAGCACATTGACAGCACCAAGAACGTAACCACTATTTTTTCACAATGGATATCCTTTCGTTAAACTATGATGTGCGTGGATTGACTCTGGACTTTTTAAAGAATGATCAGTCTCCTATTGATTTTAGAATGACATCACCTTTTAGAATGACATCACCTCCGCATGTATGCAAATTTCCAAATATATCCCGGGATATTTTTTCATCATAAGACTAGAAGGTACTATTGTCAAGTAAATCCAGCTTTATTGTTGTCCTTTCGGCAGCCACTGCAGTCCCCCCAGGGAACGCCCCCGATGGGATTTCCCATTTCCTGGCCCTTGACTTTTCCTCCCGAACCGGTATAATAGCAACCCGCAAGCAAAATTTTCCGCAGGCGCTTTTTCTGGAGAGGGGAGGATATCCTTGAAAAAGAAGAACGATTTAGGCCGGGATCCGATACCCAGTCTGCTGCTCCGGCTGGCCGTGCCCACCATGCTGGCCCAGCTGATCAATGTCCTGTACAGCATCGTTGACCGGATGTTCATCGGCCATATCGCCGGGATCGGCGGCCTGGCCCTGGCGGGAACCGGCGTCTGCGGGCCCATCATCACCCTGCTCTCCTCCTTCTCCTTCCTGGTGGGACTGGGCGGCACGCCCCTGATGGCCATGAAGCTGGGAGCCGGGGATCGGGAGGCCGCCGCCGGTATCCTCTCCAACTGCTTCCGGCTCCTGCTGGCCATGGCAGCAGGCCTGAGCCTCCTCTTCTTCCTGTTCCGCCGCCAGTTCCTCTGGTGGTTCGGCGCCAGCGAGGCCACCTTTCCCTATGCCATGGATTACATCACCGTCTACATCGCCGGGACGGCCTTCGCCCTTCTCTCCGGCGGGCTGAACAGCTTCCTCATCGCCCAAGGCCGCTCCGGCCTGGGGATGGGCACAGTGGTGCTGGGGGCGGCCCTGAATATCGCCCTGGATCCGGTGTTCATCTTCCTGCTGGATATGGGCGTTTCCGGTGCGGCCTGGGCCACCATCCTCTCCCAGGCTGCCGCCTGCGCCTTTGCCTTGGTCTCCCTGCGGCTCCCTGGGCTGCCTGCCCCCCTGCGCTGGGGCCGTTTCCAGCCGGAACTCTGCCTGCGGGTGCTGTCCCTGGGCCTGCCCCCCTTCCTAACCTACGCCTTGGACAGCGTGATCCTCATCATCCTCAACACGGCCCTCCAGCGGTACGGCGGCCCCGGCGAGGGGGATACCCTCATCACCTGCGCCGCCATCGTCCAGAGTTATACGCTGCTGATTGGAATGCCCATGAGCGGCATTACCCTGGGCTGCCAGGGGGCTGTCAGCTTCAACCTGGGGGCCGGGAACCGTCAGCGGGTGAAGCAGGCTCTCTGGGGCGTATTCCTCCTCTGCACCGGCTTCGCCCTCCTCATGCTGGCGGCTACGCCTTTCCTCTCCCCCCAATTCGTCCGGTTCTTCTCCACGGACGGCGAAACCCTGATCCGGAGCGTGCGGTATATAAAAATCTATACGGCAGGTGCCTTTTTCATGGCCGTCCAGTGGATGTGCGTGGACATGTCCACCGCCCTGGGGCAGGTCCGTCTGGCCCTCTTCTGCTCCCTGTTCCGCAAAAGCCTCTTTTTGGGTGGCATCCTTCTTTTCCCCGTCCTCTTTACCGCCTCCGCCGCCTTTGCCGCTGAACCTTTCTGCGACATCACGGCCAGCCTGGTTTCCATCACCCTCTTCCTCCGCTTCACGCCGAAGCTTTTGGATCGGTACTGCCTCCGGCCGGAGCCTGCGGAAGTCCCTGCGGCCCGCTGAGGCCTTCCCGTCCGGAGCCCCGGCAGGCGGCAGAGGAGGCGGCCCCCCTGCCGGACGGCAGGCCTTCTCAAAAAAATCCCCCGCCCAGACGGTGTCCAACACCTGGGCATACAGATTCTGAAAGCTGATACCATAATATACAAAACGGAAAACAGGAATGTATGGAGGGACAGCAGCATGAATATGCCTGCATTAGAAACCGAACGCTTGTTATTGAGACGATTTATGGAAACCGATCTGGAGGCGCTTTTGCTCATTTTGAAGGATAAAGAAGCCAATCGATTTTTACCTTGGTATACCCTGAAAAACCTTGAAGAAACAAAACAATTTTATGAAGAAAGATATGCTTCCAAATATGAGCAGCCACAGGGCTACGGGTATGCGATCTGTTTGAAAGAAGATAATTTTCCAATAGGTTACATCCATGTCAGTATGGAAGAAAATCATGATTTTGTGTATAAAAAATGCTGGAATATGTATCCCAATCATTTTGTTGAAGTTTTATCATGAAACTATACAAACGCCGATGGGTTGAGGAAGTATTGGGGAAAACAATTCCTCTCCTTATCCATTTGGATGAATGATCCTGTTACCCTGTTTTTTACAGCGCCAATCCGGAAAGGGATCCATTTAATTCCCTCTTGCATTTTTCGGCAGTTTGGTTTAAAGTGGGAAGAGGAGACATAAAATGCGGCAGGCCGCCACGTGGAAACAGCGCCTAACAGCCCTGTACGGGTGGCTGAGTACCCGGTACAGGGGTTAACAGACTGCACCATAAGCCTATTTATACCGTTTTTCCCTTATTTTGTAAGAGCCTTCCCCAGATCTTCTTCATGAGGAAACCGTATAAGCGGCTGTGTGCGCATGGATTTATGCGGTGTCTGAGTTTAATCTCTTGGATACCGCTTTTATGTTTCTGACAGACGCTCCGGGCGGGGACCTTTTTCCTACTTGTCCCCTTCATACTTGACTTTTGTCCAAGAAACTGCTTTCTTTTCTTTGGCATCAGGAGAGCATCACCGTTCCTGCCCGGAGAGTTTGTTCGCAGGAAATCTGAAACAAACGAAGGGCCCGCTCCCAAACCAGGAGCGGGCCCTTCTATTATTTCCCCAGCGGATTTACGGCTCTGCCTATGCCTTTTTTATTGCTCTGCCAGGGCCTTCGCCTCGGCAATAGCCTTCTCCTGCGCCGCGGGAGGACAATCCTCATAGCGGATAAAGTGGAAGGTGAAGCTGCCCCGGCTCTGGGTCATGGAGCGCAGGTCGATGGCGTAGGTGCTCATCTCCGCCATGGGGACTTCAGCCTCCAGGATCTGTTCGCCGCTGCCAGTGGGGTTCATGCCCATCACGCGGCCCCGGCGCTTGGTGATATCGCCCATGACATCGCCCATGTAGCTGTCGGGAATGGTCACCTTCAGTTCGCCGATGGGTTCCATCAAAACGGGGTTAGCCTCCGGCATAGCGGCCTTGTAAGCCAGCTGCGCGGCGGTCTTGAAGGCAATTTCGGAGGAGTCTACCGGGTGGTAGGAGCCGTCGTACAGCACGGCTTTCAGGTTCACCACCGGATAGCCCGCCAGGGGCCCGTGGACACAGGCCTCACGAAGGCCCTTTTCCACGGCGGGGAAGAAGTTCCGCGGCACGGATCCGCCGAAGACCTCCTCGGCAAAGACCATCTCCTCCTGCTCGGGGTTGGGCTCAAAGCGGACCCACACGTCGCCGAACTGGCCGCTGCCGCCGGTCTGCTTCTTGTGGCGGCCCTGCTTCTGAATGGTCTTGCGGATCTTCTCCCGATAGGGGACGCGCACGGCCTTCAGTTCCGCTTCCACGTTGAAACGGTTCTTCAGCTTGCTGACCAGCACGTCGATCTGCATATCGCCGGAACCGGAGAGGACCATCTGGTGGGTCTCCGCGTTGTTGCTGAGGGAGAAGGAGGGATCCTCCTCGTTGAGACGGCCCAGGCCTTGGGCGATCTTATCCTCCTGGCCGCGGGTCTTGGGCAGGATGGCCACGGAGTAGCAGGGCTCGGCAAAGGGGATGGGCTTGAGGGTGACCACCTTCCGCTGGTCGCAGAGGGTGTCACCGGTCTTCACCTTGTCCATCTTGGCGATGGCGCCGATTTCGCCGCAGCCCAACTCTTTGACCTCGCTGGTCTTTTTGCCCCGGATGGTGTAAAGGCGTCCCAGTTTCTCCGTGGCGCCGGTACGGGCGTTGACCATAGGCATATCCGGCGTGATGGAGCCGGAGAGGACCTTGACAAAGGAGTACTTGCCGTACTGGTCGGAAACGGTCTTGAAGACGAAGGCGGTGGGCACGCCGCCGGGGGAGACCACGAATTCCTCGGTCTCGCCGTCGGCCTTGGTGGCCTTGTGGGCGTTGCCTTCGGCAGGGTTGGGCAGGAGATCCACGATGTTGTCCATCAGCATCAGGGTGCCCATGCAGGTGACGGCGGAGCCGCACAGCACCGGGAACAGGCTCAGTTCCCGCACGCCCTGGCGCAGGCCCTGGATCATCTCGGCATAAGTGAAGTCCTCGCCGCCGAAGAATTTCTCCATGAATTCCTCGCTGGTCTCGGCCACGGATTCCTTCAGCGCGTCGCTGAACTCATCCACCACGCCGGCCTTGTCGGCGGGCAGTTCGATCTCCACGCGCTTGAAACTCTGCATCTCATAGGCCCGCTTGTTCAGCACATCGATGATGCCGGTGACTTTCTTGGCAGCGTCCCAGATGGGGACGACGATGGGGGCAATCTTGTTGCCGAACCGCTCCCGCAGGGCCTCGAAGGTGGCGTTGTAGTCGCTGTTCTCTTCGTCGGTCTTGGAGATATAGATGAAGCGGGGCATATTCCGCTCCTCGCAGTATTTCCACGCCTTTTCCAGGCCCACGGACACGCCGTCCTTGGCGGAGCAGACGATGACGGCGGCGTCGGCGGCCCGAAGCGCCTCCATGACCTCGCCGGCAAAATCAAACGCGCCGGGAGTGTCCAGGATATTGATACGGCAGCCCTTGTAGTCAACGGGCGCCACGGTGGTGGACAGGGAAATCTGGCGTTTGGTCTCTTCGGGGTCGTAATCGCACACGGTATTCCCATCCGCCGCGCGGCCCATCCGGTCAATCGCTTTGGTCACATAGAGCAGGCTCTCCGCCAGGGCGGTCTTGCCGCTGCCGCTGTGTCCCAGGAGGCACACGTTGCGAATGTTCTGTACAGAATTGCTCATAGTATCGTTCCACTCCTTATGTTTTCCTCTCGTCCCGGCGGGCCGGGATGCCTAATGTATGAATTATACAACATTTATCCCGGCAATACAACAAAAATTTTAGCAGAATCCCCATTTTGGGCAGGAGGGAGAAAAAAGCCTCCGAATTTCTGCGGAAAATGCAAAAACCGGCCCGGGCAAAGCCCGGGCCGCAGGAAATGCCTGGTCAATACCGGCCCGCCAGATTGGCGATCAGCAGCACCGGCAGGGTCCACAAAAGCAGGAACACATCCAGGGCAAGCGGCGTCAGCAGCGCGTACTGGCCAATGCCCACCAGGTAATACACCAGCAGGATGCCCGCCCCGCAGCCCAGCAGGGAAAGGGCCGCCGCCTGCCGCACTGCCCGGCACAGCCGCCCGCTGCCCACCACTGCCTCTGCGTAGGGCAGCAGGCCTTCCCGGAAAATCAGCGCCCGGGGCAGGCCCCGTCCCAGTTCAACTTCACTGAGAGCCACCCGGGTGGTGAGATCCGGGTACTCCACTTTCACATTCCGGCTGAACTTCCGCTTTAAAAGGGACGGGGTGATATTGGGATCCCTGGAGGCAAGGATTGGGGTAATGCGGCCCCGCCGCATCATCTCCAGGGCAAAATCCACATTTTCCGCTGCGTCGTATTTCACGGCGAACACCGCCGTCAGATGCTTATCCACCGCCAGGAAAATGCCGGTTTTCAGGTGGATATCCCCTGGCAGGCGGACGCCCATCCGCCCCATGAAGGGGGCGGTGCCCATCAAAATGCTCTCGCCCCGGATGACGCCGGACCAGCCGCCCTCCTTGTAAAAACCGAAATCATCTACAGTTTCGTACTGCCCGATCTCCTCCCGCAGGAGGCCGTCGAAAATCCGCTCCAGGCCGCACCCGGCGGCCCGGGCCATGGAGGCAGCGTAGGAGGCAGCCCTTTGCAGTTCCTCGCCGTAGACCTTCACCCCGTTCATCTGGACAGTCCCCGGCGGAAAGAGATCCGCGTCCGACAGCACCATGGCCCGCCCGCGGCTGATTTTTTCCGCCCCGGTCCAGCCCGCCACGGCGCATCCCGCCTTTTGCAGTCGCTCCGCCAGCTGGGAGAAGGGCAGCCCCCAGCAGAGGGGCAGGGAGAAGGTTGCCGCCGCCGCCAGCAGGGCAGACCAGTTCAGGAAGAAGTCCGCCCCTCTGTCCTGGCCCAGGGAGGTCAGCCCCGCAAAAACCACTGTGGCCGCCAGGGCCACCGGCAGAGCCGCCGTCTGCCAGAGGGCAGCGCCGCCATTCCGCAGGGCGGCGGTGTAAAAGCCCGGGAACACTCCCCGCTGCTTGCAGGCCCCCCGTTTTGTCTCGGTGACGAGATAGGGCGGGTCGTCGTCCAGGGCGGCGGTGCGGAAGGTCTCAAATAGCCCCAGGCTCTCCCGGCAGTTGCCCCACAGGGAAAAGGCCAGGGCCATGCAGGTAACGGCGGCGTAAGGGGCGGCGTCAGTACGGGCAGGCTGGCCCAACCGCAGGGCGCAGTCCGCCGCCGCTGCCAGAAAACCCAGGGACGCCAGCAGTTCACTGACACACCGGCCCTCCCCCACCATCCGGATTGCCTTGGTAAAAACGCAGCGGCAGAATACCGCCTCCGCCGCCAGGCAGGCCAGCAGAATCATGGTCTGCCGCCGGGCGTCCCCGCTCCAGAAGGGCACCGTCCGGCCGTATTCCTCCAGCAGCAGGCACAAAGTGGGAAGCAGTGCCGTGATGATTGCGCCGGGCAGGGACCGCTTCCTCCGGCGCAGATCCGCCCGGAATTCCGCCGACGCCTCATAGGCGGCAGGCTCCGGCGGGATGGGCTCCGGTTCCGGCTCAGGTTCGGTCTCCGGCTCCGGCTGTTCTTCCGGCATCCGGCGGCGGGAAAAGAGGCTCCGCCGCTTAGGCTTGGGGGGCTCCACCGGCTGGGGCCGTTCCTCCAAAACCGCCTCCACGGTGCTCCCCACCACCTCTTCCAGGGAAAAGGGGCGGCCTTCCCCTTCCATCACATCCGGGTCAACAGCGGCCTCCGGCTGGGAGGACGCCGCCTCCCCCGTTTCCTGCGGGAGCCCCGCATCCTCCGGCATATCCGGCTCCGCCTCTTCCGGCGGTTCCGCCTCCTCAGGCGGCTCCGGAGCAGGCGGCGGATCTGCCTCCGGCGGAGTCTCCGCCGATTCGGAGGCCGGAGGGACTCCCCCCTCCTCCGGCTCCCCGGCTTCCCGCAGCAAAGCCCGCTCCAGGCCGCCGCCGTATTCCGTCAAAATTTCCTCCAGGGAGTATGCCTCGTCGGACGCCGGGACGCCGGTGGGGCTGTCATGTACTTTTTTCTCGTCCGCCATACCGTTCCCTTCCGCGTATTCTCGAGGGCCCGTCCCAAGCCCGGCAAAACGCCGGGCCCCAAACAGGCCCCATGTTGGTGCTTACGCCAGCCGCTGCCGGACCGCCTCGTAGAGGAGGATCGCGGCGGCAGCGGAGGCGTTTAAGGAATTTAATTTCCCCCGCATGGGGATACTTACCAGGAAGTCGCAGTTCTCCGCTGCAAGGCGGGTCATGCCGCTGCCCTCGCTGCCGATGACTATAGCGGCAGGGCCCTTCAAATCGGCATCATACAGGCCGGTGGAGCCGTCCGCCGCCGTGCCGAACACCCAGATCCCCTTCTTCTTCAAATCCTTCAGCAGGGAAGGGATATTGGGCACCCGGGCCACCGGCACATGGGCCACCGCCCCGGCGGAGGTCTTGGCCACCACGGCGGTCAATCCTGCGCTGCGGCGCTTGGGGATAATCACCCCGTGGGCCCCGGCGCACTCGGCGGTGCGGAGAATGGCCCCCAGGTTCTGGGGATCCGAAATTTCGTCGCAGATCACCAGCAGAGGCATCTCGTTCCGCTCCGCCGCCCGATCCAGGATGGCCTCCACATCCACATACTCCCGCACGGCGGCCAGGGCAATCACCCCCTGGTGGGCATGGGTGCGGCTCATCGCGTCCAGCTTCCGCCGGTCCGCCTCCACCACCACAACCCCCGCCGCCCGGGCCTTGGAGGCGATATGCCCCAGGGTCTTGTCGGTCTCCCCCTTCTGCAGGTAGATCTTATCAATCGAAACCCCTGCCCGCAGCGCCTCAATCACCGCATTCCGGCCCTCAATCACGCCGTCCGCTTCTGCGGAGAGGCTGGCTGTTCTCTTCTGCTCATCCATAAAAATTTCTCCAAAAATCAGGTATTTTGTCATAATTCAAGTGGTAGTATACCATAGATGGCGGCGGCTTAAAAGGGAAATTCACAGAAAATTAAAAGAAAAAACAGCCCTTTGCCTTGTAGCTTTTGGGGGATTGTGGTATACTGCGTCATACTTGGATTTTTCCGGATATGGCATTGCCCTTTCCGTTTTTCCAGAAAGGAGTTTCCTTCTATGGATCAAAATAACAAAAAGAACAGCCAAAACGGGAACAAAAATAATAACGGCAGCGGTTGGCGGGGCGTAGTTTCCCTGGTGTGCTGGGCACTTCTGTTCACCATCATCATCAGCTACGCTTCCACCTATATGAACAGCGCCGGGCATCAGGCCTCCTCCGTGGCCATCCCCTACAGCGATTTTGTGGGGATGCTGGAGGACGGGCAGGTAGATGAGGTGCAGTTTGACTCCTCTGAAAATATCCTCCACATCGTCCCCTCCCCCGGATACGTCTACCGGGATGCCGAGGGCGTTACCTACACCCGCAACGAAAAAGACTTTACATTTCAGGATTTCGCAGGCCAGGAGCGGACAGTCTCCCTGGCCCTCTTCACTGTGCGCCTGGAGAGCAGCGAGACCGTCATCGCCCGGCTGGAGGAGGCTGGCGTGGCCAGATACGACCAGGAGTACCACGCGCCCAGCAGCCCCATGATGCTCTTCCTGCTGGAATATATCCTGCCCTTCGTGATTGTCATGCTGGTCTTCATGCTGGTCATGCGCTGGCTCACCTCCAAGAGCGGCATGGGCGGTATGGGCGGCATCGGCGGCGTAGGCAAGTCCAACGCCAAGGTCTATATGGAAAAGCAGACCGGCGTCACCTTCAGCGACGTGGCTGGTCAGGACGAGGCCAAGGAGTCCCTGACGGAGATTATCGACTTCCTCCACAACCCCGGGAAATACACGGAAATCGGCGCGAAACTCCCCAAGGGCGCACTGCTGGTGGGCCCTCCGGGCACCGGCAAAACCTTGCTGGCCAAGGCTGTGGCCGGAGAGGCCAACGTACCCTTCTTCTCCATCAGCGGCTCCGACTTTGTGGAGATGTTCGTCGGCGTGGGCGCGTCCCGTGTCCGTGACCTCTTCAAGGAGGCCAGTAAGGTGGCCCCCTGCATCGTCTTCATCGACGAGATTGATACCATCGGCAAATCCCGGGATAACCGCATGGGCGGCAACGATGAGCGGGAACAGACCCTGAACCAGCTTCTGGCGGAGATGGACGGTTTCGACCCCACCAAGGGCGTCATCCTTCTGGCGGCCACCAACCGCCCGGAGGTACTGGATCAGGCCCTTCTCCGCCCCGGACGCTTTGACCGCCGCATCACCATCGACCGGCCCAACCTGGCGGGCCGCATCGCCACCCTCCAGGTTCACACCCGGAACATCAAGCTGGGTGAGGACGTGAACCTGAAAAAAGTGGCCCTGGCTACGGCGGGCTGCGTAGGCGCGGATTTGGCGAACCTGGTAAACGAGGCCGCCCTCCGGGCCGTCCGCAAGGGCCGGAAGCTGGTGACCCAGGAGGACATGCTGGCCGCCTTCGAACTGGTTATCGCAGGTACGGAGAAAAAGGGCAGCGTCCTAACGGAATTTGAGAAAAAACTGGTGGCCTATCACGAGGTGGGCCACGCCATGGTTGCCTACAAGCAGAAGCACAGCGAACCGGTGCAGAAAATCACCATCGTTCCCCACACCCAGGGCTCCCTTGGCTACACCCTGCTGATGCCGGAGGAGGACAAGACGGAACTGCGCACCAAGGCGGAACTGATGGCGAAAATCACTGTCTCCATGGGCGGCCGCGCCGCCGAGGAGGTGGTGATGGACACCATGACCAACGGCGCCTCCCAGGACATCCAGGATGCCACCAACGTGGCCCGGAACATGGTCGCCATGTTCGGCATGAGCGACGAATTCGGCATGATGGCCCTGGCCTCCAAGCGGAACCAGTACCTGGACGGCGGCTACGGCATGGACTGCGCCCAGGACACCGCCGCCCGGATGGACAAGGCGGTAAAGATCCTTCTGGACGAGTGCTACAAGACCGCCGTGGAGGTCATCCGGGAGAACCGGGAGGACATGGACAAGGTTGTGGCCTACCTTTTGGAGAAGGAGACCATTACCGGCGGCGAAATGGTGGCCATTATCGAGGGCCGGGATCCGGAACTGGTGGAAAACCCCTACGCCTCCACCCAGGGCCTGGGGGACGGTTTCCGCCCCTCCCTGCCGGACGCCGTGGAGGCCCCGGCCAAAAAGGTCCACATGATCTCCCAGAAGATCGAGGCCCCTGCCGCCCCGGAGGACAGTTCCGCAGAGGATGCGGAAGCATCCCCGGAGGATCCCCAGGAGCCGGACAGCCCCGAAACATAAACCGTCACCCCGCCCGGAAATGGGCGGGGTGAAATTTTTCCCGGCGGCGGTTGACAACCCCTTATCTTTGTGCTATGGTATCTTGTAAACTGCATAAAGACAGACGAAACGCACAGGAAAACGGCCCTTGGGCCTGCCGAAGGAGTGACACTCTCAGGTTTCCTTTCGAGGATGAGGACTGTGCGTCGATGTGACTCTGGAGAAGCTCGATCAACCGGGTGCCGAAGGTGCAACGCGGCGGCAGAACGCCCCGCCAATCTCTCAGGCAAAAGGACAGAGGAAAACAGCCGGCGGGGCGCAAGCCCGCCGGTTCAATGGACTTTCCTTTGGGCTGCGGGCATTTCCGCGGCCCATTTTTCGCCTGTCTCCCGGAAGGTTCCCCTTCCGGCAAGAGAAAGGAAGTTCGGCATGGCAGAAATCATCGCCTCCCTGGAGGCCAACCTCTTCCCCATTGTGGCAAAAATCAACGAGTACCTCTCCAACTACATCCTGGTGTTCCTCCTCATCGGCGTTGGCCTGTGGTATTCCATCCGCACCCGCTTTGTCCAGATCCGCTGCTTCGGCGAGGGTATGAAAAAGGCCTTCGGCAACCTCACCCTCCGGGGCGGGCGGCACGAGCAGGGCATGAGTTCCTTCCAGGCCCTGGCCACCGCTATTGCCGCCCAGGTGGGCACCGGCAACATTGTGGGCGCGTCCGGTGCGATTCTCACCGGCGGCCCCGGCGCGATTTTCTGGATGTGGCTCATCGCCTTCTTCGGCATGGCCACCATCTATGCCGAAGCCACCCTTGCCATCAAGACCCGGCAGGCGGATTCCGACGGCTCCTACCGGGGCGGCCCCGTGTACTACATCACCACCGCTTTCCAGGGCGGTTTCGGCAAGTTCCTGGCAGGCTTCTTCGCCATCGCCATCATCCTGGCCCTGGGCTTCATGGGCTGCATGGTGCAGTCCAACTCCATCGGCTCCACCTTTGAAACCGCGTTCCACGTCCCCTCCTGGATTGTGGGCCTCGTGCTGGTGGCTATCTGCGGCGTCATCTTCCTGGGCGGCGTCCAGCGGCTGGCGGCCGTTACGGAGAAGGTGGTGCCGGTCATGGCGGCCATTTTCCTGTTGGGAGGCCTTGTGGTGCTGGTGGCCCGGGCCAAGTACCTGCCCGCCACGTTCGCCATGATTTTCAAATACGCTTTCCAGCCCCAGGCCATTATCGGCGGCGGCGTGGGCTACGCGCTGAAAACCGCCATCAGCCAGGGCGCAAAGCGGGGCCTGTTCTCCAACGAGGCCGGTATGGGCTCCACGCCCCACGCCCACGCCCAGGCCAACGTGGCCGACCCCCACGACCAGGGTGTTGTGGCGATGATCGGCGTGTTCATGGACACCTTTGTGGTGCTCACCTTGAATGCCCTGGTGGTGATTTCCACCCTCTACACCGCCGACGGCCCCCTGGCGGCCTGCGGGGCCGCCGCGGCCAGCGAAACCCTGGGCAAGGCCAACCTGGCCCAGACCGCTTTCGGTACGGTTTTCGGCGCGGAAGCGGGGGCAATGTTTGTGGCGGTCTGCCTGTTCTTCTTCGCGTTTTCCACCATTTTGAGCTGGAACCTGTTTGGCAAGATCAACATGGTGTACCTCTTCGGAAAGAAGTCCGTCCCGGTTTATTCCCTGCTGGCGCTGGTGTTCATTTTCCTGGGCACCGTGACGGGCAGCGACTTCGTCTGGGAACTGACGGACATGTTCAACAATCTGATGGTGATTCCCAACGCCCTGGCTCTCTTCGCGCTGACGGGGGTTGTGGTTTCCTCCGTCCATACGGGGAAGAAGTAACGTCAAAAAAAGGGATAGCGTGCGGGCCCCAAGGGCCCGCACGCTTTTTTGATGAGAGTCCCGTTTTGCTCCGCGCCCGGCGCACGCTTTGACGCTCGCTCCCCGCAAAGTGCTGCGTACACGCCGCGGAGCCCCGGACGGGGTTACGCTCATGCCGCTCTTCTGATGGGCTCATAGCAGACTTGATGAAAAGAGGGCGGGCCTTGCGGCCCGCCCTCTTTTACGTATTCCTGTTCGAACAACCGTGTCTGTCAGCTTGCGGATTAGCCCAGCAGCTGCAGCACGCCCTTCGTCGAAAGGAACTCCGCCGCT
>CAJUDW010000037.1 GCA_910584995.1 uncultured Oscillibacter sp.
CGCCGCCCCGGGCGTTGCCCATGTGCATGGGGCCGGTGGGGTTGGCGGAGACGAATTCCACCATGATCTTCTGCCCGTTCAGCCCCTGGGAGCGGCCGTAATCCGCCCCTTCGCTTTCCACGGCGGCGCAGACGGCCTCGTACCAGCTGCCGTTGAGACGGAAATTCAAAAAGCCCGGCCCGGCGATTTCCGCGGAGGCGAAATAGGTGCCGGAGAGATCCATGTGGTCCAGCAGGATCTGGGCAATCTCCCGGGGGGGCCGCCGCAGGAGTTTGGAGGCCGCCAGGGCAAAGGTGGTGGTAAAGTCCCCATTGGCGGTGTCCTTGGGGATCTCCACCGGGGCGGTTTTTACCTCCGCCTCCAGAAGCGTGCCGTCCGCCGCAGCGGCCCGATAGGCCTTCATCGCCAGATCCGCCGCCTGGCCCTTGGCCTGTTGTACCATGTTGATCATATCGCAACCCTCTTTCGTTCAGCTCATGCAGATTCAGCTTTTCCGCTTTACGCGGATTTTAAAAACATTCCGCCCGGTGGCGGTGTGATCCACAGCAATGGAGTAGCGGATCTCCAGCAGGCCCCCCCGCTCCGTCAGGGTGTGGCGCAGGCGGCTGGTCTGGATGTCCACCGACAGTTCGCCGAAAGGCGTCTCATACAGGGAGGTATGCTGCTGCCCCTCCTCGAAGATCATCTGGGAGTTTACGGAGCCGGTCCGGGTCAGGATCACCTGGGGGCCCTTCACCTCAAAGGTGGTGGTGGTCCCCTCCATGCCGGTAAGGGAACTCTCCTCGTAGGAGATCAAAAGCCCCTCCGGCGTGGGGCGGAGTTCCGCGTCCGTCAGCAGTTCCGTGGCGTCCGGTTCCAAACCGTCGAAATACTGTTCTCCCCGGACAGTGAGGAGCACGGGCAGGCCCTGCCCCTCTATGGGATTTTCATGTTCAATACTGGTCAATGTCAACCCTCCGGGCCATGTGATGCAAATCCTCCTGGAGAAACAGGGAGGCCAGGTCCTCAAAATTTTCCGGCGTGTCGCTGACAAAGAAGGAGGCCTCCCCCTGCCGGCTGCCGTCCCCCCGGAGATCCCGGTCCCGCAGCAGCCGTTTCAGTTCAAAGGCGGACTCCTCCCCGGCGGAAACCAGGGCCACGCCGCTGCCGCAGACGCCGGAGATGACCTCTGTCAGCAGGGGATAGTGGGTGCAGCCCAAAATCAGCGTGTCCACCCCTGCCTCCAGCAGCGGCTCCAGATATTCCCGGGCCACCGTTTCAATTACCGTGTCCCCGGGGCGGGTCCGGCCGTTTTCCACCAGGGGCACAAAGAGGGGGCAGGGCTTGCCGTACACCTCCACCTGGGGGTTCAGACGCCGGAGGCATGCCTCGTAAGCGCCGGAGCGGATGGAGGCCAGGGTGGCGATGACACCGGTTTTCCCCGTCTTCGTCACCGCCAGAGCCCGCCGGCAGGTGGGCTCCACAACCCCCACAATGGGCAGATCGTTTTCCGCCTGCAAGGCCTCCAGGCAGGTGGTGGACACGGTGCCGCAGGCAATAAGGATGGCCTTGAGGTCAAAGGTTTGCAGGAACCGCACGTCCTGCCGGGCGTATTTCAGCAGGGTTTCCCGGGCCCGGCCGCCGTAAGGCACCCGGGCGGTATCGCCAAAGTAGACGAGATCCTCCTCCGGCAGGATCTCCCGCAGGGAGCGCACTGCCGTCAGGCCTCCCAGTCCGGAGTCGAACACTCCGATGGGACGAGTATCCATACCGTTCCGCCTCCTTTTCCGTCCCCTGAGGGGCGGCGTCACAATTTGCGCCAGGATTATATATTATACTATGAACGGAACCGTCCCGCAAGACAGATTTTAGTCTTTTTCCCCACTTTTTTATGTAGCATTTCCCGAAGGGATTTGTTATAATCAACAGGAAGAAGGAGGTGTCCGCCCATGAAGATCGAATTGACCGAACAGCAGTTCCGGTATTTGCTGGATCTGGTGTACATAGGGAACTGGGTGGTGAACTCCACCCGTGAGGACGATCGCATCAAGGAGTACGACGACGTGGAGAGCACGGTGTTCTCCCACTGCCTCCACCACAGGATGGCGAAGCTGGTGGAGTTGTACCAAGGGGAACTGATTCCCTCCCGGGCTTTCGCCGACGGCGGTATCCACGAGGCCATTGAGCGGTACGAGGATATTGTGTTTTACGAGATCCTGGCGGAGGAACTGGCCCTGCGGGACATGGACGGCGAACCCCTGACCCGGGAGAACTACGGGGCCCTGATGGATCGCATCGACGCGTACCTGCTGGAGTTTGACCAGCATGGCACAGATAATATCAGCGTGGATTTGGACGAATAACCGATAAATCCCGCCCCTTTCACGCACCCTTCGGTTCCTGCGCCGGAGGGCGTGCTTTTTGAAATCTGCCTGGAACCCGGCGGAGCCCCTGGGGGAAATTCCCGTCCTTAACCTTTGCGCCTCCGGGCCTTGTTTGAAAACGATGAAAACGCCCAAAGGGCGGATCTTTTCCCGCCGCCCTGCGTTGGTTTTCCCGGCCATACACAGAGTATGGCTGCGTCAAGCCGCTTTGACTGGCAAAAAACCTCCCGCTGCCGGTTATTCTGCCATTTTTTAAACAAAGCCTGAGAATTTCTAACAAGGCCTGAGGGTGAACGTCGGCATTTTTACCAATCCGTGTTGCTATCGGCCTGTGCCTGCGGTATAATGGGGTAAATTGGATTGAAGGATACACCGCATATACAGAAGGGGGGATCCCGACGGTAGTTTTGCTTTTTTGCGGCCGGATAATGGATCGCCGCACTTGGCGCCAACTGCGCATATAGCCTCCTGTATATAGCCGCAAATGACTGCCCTATGGCCGCCATGGGGCTTCCTGGCGCCGTGAATCCCTTCTGGGGGATTGCCAGTCCTTGCCGCCGCCAACGGCGGCAGGATGAACCGCAGGCGGCCCCGGCCCCTTGTCGGCCCCGATTGGGCTGCGGCGCCGGGGCGCGAGGAAAAACGCCGTCCGCATCATGAAAAAAGCAAAAGACAGATTTGGACGCGCCCGGCGTGCCGGGGCGGCCTATCCGGCACGGATACGGATACCCAAAGCGGGAAACGCAGGGCGCGGCCCTGAAATGAAATAAGGAAAAGGAGAGCCAACATGACGGAGAAAGCCAAAGTCTATTTCGCTGATTTCCGCTGCCCCAGCTACCGGGAGAACCTGCCCCAGAAACTGGCCCGGCTGATGATGACCGCCGGGTTCGGGGACATGGATCTGGAGGACAAATACGTGGCTGTCAAGCTGCACTTCGGCGAGCCGGGGAACCTGGCCTACCTGCGGCCCAACTGGGCCAAGGTGGTGGCGGATCTGGTGAAGGACAAGGGCGGCAAGCCCTTCCTGACGGACTGCAACACCCTGTATATCGGCGGGCGGAAAAACGCCCTGGATCACATTGAGTCTGCCTATGTGAACGGATTTACCCCCTACTCCACCGGCTGCCATATCCTCATCGCTGACGGGCTGAAGGGCAACGATGAGGTGTCCGTCCCGGTGGAGGGCGGCGAGTACGTGCAGGAGGCCAAGATCGGCCGGGCCGTTATGGACGCGGATGTGTTTATCAGCCTGACCCACTTCAAAGGCCACGAGCAGGCCGGCATGGGCGGCGCCCTGAAGAATATCGGCATGGGCTGCGGTTCCCGGGCCGGGAAGATGGAGATGCACAACTCCGGCAAGCCCTTCGTGGTGCAGAAGCGCTGCGTGGGCTGCAAGGCCTGCGCCAAAATCTGCGCCCACGGGGCGCCCCAGTTCGGCCCTGACGGCAAGGCCGTTATCAACACGGACAAGTGCGTGGGCTGCGCCCGGTGCCTGGCAGTCTGCCCCAAGGACGCTATCCAGTGCATGTATGACGAGGCCCCCGCCGTCCTCAACAAGAAGATCGCCGAGTACACCAAGGCCGTGGTGGCGGGCCGTCCCTGCTTCCATGTGGCCCTGGTCCTGGATATCTCCCCCAACTGTGACTGCCACGGGGAGAACGACGCGCCCATCGTCCCGGATGTGGGTATGTTCGCTTCCTTTGACCCGGTGGCCCTGGATCAGGCCTGCGCCGACGCGGTGCTGGCACAACCTGCCGCCCAGAACTCTGCCCTTACCGATTCTGGCTGCGACTGTGCCGGAAAGGACTATTTCCACGCGGTCCATCCGGACACCCACTGGCAGACCTGCCTGGAGCACGCGGAAAAGCTGGGCCTTGGCACCAGGGCCTACGAACTGATCAAAATCTGAAGCTGGCGGAAAAGAGGAAAGACCATGGAAACGAGACCGTATGTACCCTGGGAGTTGATGGACAGCTTCCTGACGGACGCCTTCAAGGGTTACGGCGTGCCGGAGGAGGACGCGAAAATCTGCGCAGATGTGCTGCTGGAGTCCGACCGCAGGGGCATTGAGAGCCACGGCTGCAACCGCTTCAAGCCCATCTACATTGACCGCATCGTCAACGGCACCCTCCTGCCGGAGACAAAAATTGAAATCGTAAAAGACACCCCCACCACGGTGGTCATGAACGCCAATAACGGCATGGGTATGGTGGCCAGCCACAAAATGATGGAGATGCTCATTGAAAAGGCGGGGAAATACGGCATGGCCGGCGGTACGATTTTTAACTCCACCCACTACGGCATCGCCGGATATTGGACCACCATGGCGGAAAAGGCCGGTATGATCGGTATCACCGGCACCAATGCCCGGCCCTCCGTAGCCCCCACCTGGGGTGTGGAGCCTATGATGGGTACCAACCCCCTGACCTTCACCATGCCTACGGACGAGGAGTTTCCCTTCAATTTCGACTGCGCCACCTCCATTGTGCAGAACGGGAAGATCGAGTTCTATGAGCGGCAGGGAAAGCCAACCCCGGAGGGCCTTGTGGTCACCCGGGACGGGGGGACTGTCACGGATTCCGGCAAAATCCTCCGGGACATGCGGAAGGGGGACTGCGCCCTCCTCTCCATTGGCGGCCTGGGGGAGGACACCGGCGGCTACAAGGGCTACGGCTTCACTGCCATTGTGGAGATCCTCTCCGCCGCCCTGGCGGGAGGGCCTTTCATGAAAGAACTCAACGGCAAAAACCCTGACGGCAGCGGGAAATTTTACCGCCTGGGCCATTTCTTCTTTGTCATCAACCCGGAGTTTTTCATGGGCCTGGACACGTTCCGGAAGACCGCCGGGGGCATCTGCCGGGGCCTCCGCGCCTCGGAAAAGGCCCCCGGCGCGGAGCGGATTTACACCGCCGGGGAGAAGGAATGGCTGGCTTGGCAGGAGCGGAAGGACAAAGGCGTCCCGGTGGGAGAGTCTGTGCAGGAGGAACTGCTGGAGGTGCGGGACAAGCTGAACCTGCCCTACCGGTTCCCGTTTGAAAAGGATTAAAAAGCGGCGGGCCCGCCAGAGGCCCCGGCCTGCATACGCACATGATTTCTGCTGTATTTTAAGAGGAGGACTGCATCTTGGATTACGCGAAGGAATCCCTCCGGCTCCACGGGGAGTGGAAGGGGAAAATTGAGGTAGTGGCCACCGTCCCTGTGGAGACCAAGGACGATCTGTCCCTGGCCTACACCCCCGGCGTGGCCCAGCCCTGTCTGGAGATCCAGAAGGATATTGCAAAAAGCTACGACCTGACCCGGCGGCACAACCTCTGCGCCGTCATCACCAACGGCACTGCCGTCCTGGGCCTGGGGGACATCGGCCCGGAGGCCGGTATGCCGGTCATGGAGGGCAAGTGCGTGCTCTTCAAGGCTTTCGGCGGCGTGGACGCCTTCCCCCTCTGCGTCAGGACCCATGATGTGGACGAGTTCGTCAACGCAGTGGCCCTCATCTCCGGTAGCTTCGGCGGCATCAACCTGGAGGACATCGCCGCTCCCGCCTGCTTTGAGATTGAGCGGAAATTGAAGGAAAAATGCAACATCCCCATTTTCCACGACGATCAGCACGGTACAGCCATCATCACCTTGGCAGGCCTCACCAACGCCCTGAAGGTGGTGGGGAAGAAAAAGGAGGACGTGAAGGTGGTCACCTCCGGCGCAGGCGCGGCGGCGGTCTCCATTGTCAAGCTCCTCCTCTCTGCCGGTTTCCGGAATGTTACTATGTGCGACAGGAAGGGGGCTATCTATCAGGGCAGGGAGGGCCTCAACTGGATCAAGGAGGAAATGGCCCTGGTCACCAATCCGGAGAAGAAGCAGGGCTCCCTGGCGGACGTCCTGGCAGGAGCCGACGTGTTCATCGGCGTTTCTGCCCCTGGCACCGTTACAAAGGAGATGGTGAAAACCATGGCGAATGACGCCATCGTTTTTGCCTGCGCCAACCCCACGCCGGAGATCTTCCCAGAGGATGCCAAAGATGGCGGTGCGGCGGTGATTTCCACAGGCCGCAGCGACTATCCCAACCAGATCAACAATGTCTTGGCTTTCCCCGGCGTATTCCGTGGAACCTTTGACGTGCGGGCCAGCGACATCAATGAGGAGATGAAAATGGCCGCCGCCCATGCCTTGGCGGAATTGATCCCCGACGGGGAACTGAGCGCCGATTACATCATCCCCAAGGCCTTTGACCCCCGGGTAGGCCCCGCCGTGGCCAAGGCTGTGGCCGAGGCCGCCAGGAAATCCGGCGTCGCCAGAATCTGAATGGTTTTTTATCAGCTGAACGGCGGGCTGTCCTTTGGGACAGCCCGCCGTTTCCATGTCAAAAAGCATTTTGATGCAAGAGGCCGCGCGGCGAAGGGCGGGGAAAGCCGCAGGGGGCAGTCCCCTTGCAGGCGGATACATTCCGGCCGTGCCGGTTATGTAAATCCCAGGGCAAGCCCGATCAGGCGGACAAGCAGGGCGGCGGCATAGGCCACCAGGCACTGGCCCACAACAACGCCTGCGGCCCATTTGCCCCCCAGTTCCCGCCGGACGGCAGCCACGGCGGCCACACAGGGGGTGTACAGCAGGCAGAACACCAGCATACTGGCCGCAGCCGGGGGACTGAGCAGCCCTGTCACCGCCTCGCCGGCTCCCAGCAGCACGGACAGGGTGGATACCACGCTCTCTTTTGCCATAAAGCCGCTGATAAGGGCGGTGGAAATCCGCCAGTCCCCCAGGCCCAGGGGGGCCAGGATCGGGGCGATTTTCCCTGCCGCCGCGGCCAGCATACTGGACTGGGAGTCCGCCGCCATGTTCAGCTGGAAGTCAAAGGTTTGGAGGAACCAGATGACAATGGTGGCGATGAGGATTACCGTAAAGGCCCGCTGAAGGAAATCCCTGGCCTTGTCCCACAGCAGACGCGCCACGTTTTTCAGCCCCGGCAGCCGGTAGTTAGGCAGTTCCAGGACGAAGGGCGTGGCCTCCCCCTGGAACAGCATCCCCCGCAGCAGCACTGCCCCCAGCACCCCCAGGGCCATGCCCAGGACGTAGAGGCCGATCATGACAAGCGCCTGGTGCTCCGGGAAAAAGGCGGCGGTGAAAAAGACGTAGATAGGCAGCTTGGCGGAACAACTCATGAAGGGGGTCAGCAGGATGGTCAGCTTCCGGTCCCGCTCCGAGGGGAGTGTCCGGGTGGACATGACCCCCGGCACCGTGCAGCCGAAGCCGATGAGCATAGGCACAATGCTGCGGCCTGAGAGGCCCACTTTCCGCAGGAGGCTGTCCATGACGAAGGCCACCCGGGCGATGTATCCGCTGTCTTCCATCAGGGAGAGGAAGAAGAACAGCGTCACGATAATGGGCAGAAAACTCAAAATACTGCCCAATCCGCTGAATATACCGTCCATAATCAGAGAGCGGAGGACGCCGCTGGCGTTGGCGGAGGCCAGGGCCCCGTCCACAAGGCCGCCCAGGCCGGTAATGGCGGCGTCCAGCAGGGCCTGGAGGCCCGCCCCTATTACGGAGAAGGTCAGCCAGAACACCAGGGCCATGATGCCGATGAAGGCCGGTATGGCGGTGTGCTTTCCTGTCAGGATACGGTCGATTTTGGCGCTGCGGGCGTGCTCCTTACTCTCCCGGGGCTTTACCACTGTCTCCCGGCAGAGGCCTTTGATAAAGGTGAATCGCATGTCCGCCATGGCGGCGGCCCGATCCAGCCCGCTCTCCTTCTCCATCTGGGCAATGATATGCTCCATCATTTCCCGTTCGTTCTGATCCAGTTCCAGAGCCTCCAGGATTAGGGCGTCTCCCTCCACCAGCTTGCTGGCAGCGAAGCGGACGGGGATTCCGGCCCGGACCGCGTGATCCTCGATCAAGTGCATAATGGCGTGGAGGCAGCGGTGGACGGCGCCGCCGTTCCGCTCCTCGCCGCAGAAGTCCACCCGCCCGGGGCTCTCCTGGTACTTGGCTACGTGGAGGGCGTGATCCACCAGTTCCTCAATGCCTTCGTTCCGGGCGGCAGAGATGGGCACTACCGGAATCCCCAATTGGGCCTCCATCCGGTTTACCCGGACGGTGCCGCCGTTGCCCCGCACCTCGTCCATCATGTTCAGGGCCAGCACCATGGGGATGTCCAGTTCCATCAGCTGGAGGGTCAGGTACAGGTTCCGCTCGATGTTGGAGGCGTCCACAATGTTGATGATGCCCCGGGGATGCTCTCCCAAAAGGAAGTCCCGGGTCACCAGTTCCTCGCTGGAGTAGGGGGACATGGAGTAGATGCCGGGGAGATCCGTGATGAGGGTGTCCTTGTGGCCCCGGATGGATCCGTCCTTCCGGTCTACGGTGACGCCGGGGAAGTTGCCCACATGCTGGTTAGCCCCGGTCAGCTGGTTGAAGAGGGTGGTTTTGCCGCAGTTCTGATTCCCCGCCAGGGCAAAGGTCAGAAGGGTCCCTTCCGGCAGGGGGTTTTCGGTTTCCTTTTCATGGAATTTGCCCCCTTCCCCCAAACCCGGGTGGGGGGTGCGGAATTTGGGCCGGTTTTCCGCCTCCGCCGCAGGGAGGAGTTCGTGGACGTTTTCAATCTCCACCTTCTCCGCGTCGGCGGTCCGGAGGGTCAATTCGTAGCCGTGGATCATGAATTGGATGGGGTCTCCCATGGGGGCGTACTTTACCAGGACGATTTCCGAGCCGGGGATGACGCCCATATCCAAAAAATGCTGCCGCAGGGCCCCTTCGCCTCCTACGGCGGTGATGAGGGCGGCCTTTCCGGCCGGCAGATCCTTCAAGGTCATCGTGTGCAGCTCCTTTCCTGCTTTTTGTTGGACTGAGAACCTGTATTGACATAGAGGGATGGGGGATAGACGGGGGTTTGCCGTCCTGCAAGGAAAAAATTGCAAGGATGCAGGATGTATTTCAAGTTTTTTCACCCGTCCGGGAGCAAAAGATCCGTCCGGAGGGCATTCAGCGCCTGTCAATACAGGTTCTAATACTAATCTGCGGGAAGGGAAATGTCAAGGCGGATCTGAAAGGCCCTGCTGCCGGAACTCCTCCAGGAGCGCCGCAAAGGGCGCCAGATTCTCCCGGAGATCCGCAGGGCCGGCGTACCAGACCGCCATGATCTGCCGCCCACGGCGGATGATGAGGGACTGATATCTGCCGTCCGGCGGGGGAGGGGCCCACCAGGCCCTGTCCAGATCCGGCGGGGCCGGCAGGGCGTTCAAATGGGGTTCCCTCAGGGCCTGCTCCCAATCGTCGGGAAGCAGGCGGAAGGGCTGCCTGTCCCGGCGGCGGAGAAGCTGCTTTTCCGCAAGATCTGCCAGGAAGGAGGAGCGGAACCGGTAATACCTGGTCTGGAGGCTGGCCGCAGCATCCGCCTTTTGGCGATCCCACTCCTCCACGTCCGTGGGGTAATACTCAGATTCGTGTATCCACCAGGCCGTCCCCAACAGGGGCCTGCCCCGGAAATCAATAGCCGACGCCGTCGCCGGCTCCGCTGCCGGATCCAGTTCCGCCATGGATACATAGGGAACCGGATCCTCCCACTGATCCACCGGCACGAAGGGCCGCCCGCTGGCTGCCCGGGACAGGCCGTACAGGCAGGACAACAGCTGTGAAACAAGAAAGAGCACATATATGCCCCAATACACCGTGTTTTTCCACCGGGCTGACCGGTAGGGCCTCCGGTCCGGCAGGAGTTTCCCGGTTTTCAGGCTCCGGGACAGGCGGACGGCTGTCACATCGCGCTGGACGGCGACCAAAAGGGCGACAAGGATAATGGCGAACAGGGGGATTTCGGCCCAGGGCATGTAACTGTCGTTCTCTATTATGCCGATGGGGTTCAAAACCACGCCCCCGATATAGAAAAGCACCAGGGCAGAGAGGAGAACGAGATTCAGGAGGATTTCCCGCCGGGACCGGCGGAGGAGATAGCGGTAGGTCTCCTCCTGCAAAACCGGATCCGTTTCCAGTTCCGGGGCCTCCGGGTCGCTGCACTGCCAGATGTGGAACGGGCGGCGGGTGGCGGCATACTGCCACCCCAGCTCCCGATATGCCGCTTTCCGTTCCGCGTCCGGCTCCGCCTCGTCCTTTTTCCGGAAGGGCTCCAGCCGGCAGCGGACGGCCCGGTTGGGCTCCCCCCGTTGGAATTCGGATCGGATTGGGCCGTACCGCCGCAGATACCAGCCCTCTGCCGCCAGATCCTCCAGCCACGCCTGGACGGCGGATACGTCACAGAGATCCATGGGATTGATTTTCCGGATATGGTCTTTCATCAAATGTCCTCCTCTCCCAGTTCCTTTACGCCGTCGGCCACGCACCGGCGCAGCCGCCCCAGTTCCCGGAGGAACAGGGCCCGGCCCTCCTCTGTCGCGGCGTAGGTCCGTCTCCGTCCCTCCACCGCCGTCTCCCGGATGAGGCCCTCCTCCAGGAATTTTCCGAGGATCGTGTACAGCGTCCCGGGGCCCAGGGCTGTCCGGCCCGCCGTGGCCTCCCGGACGAAGGCGGCGATCTCCGTGCCGCACCGCTCCCCACGGTACAGGGACAGCAGTACGTAGTACATGCCCTCTGTCAGCGTTTTCAGCGGCTCCTTTCCCATGGCGGGCCCTCCTCTCTTCCATAATATCGAAAGGCGATATTGTAATTTAAGTATAATATCGCCTTTCGATATTGTCAAGATCCTTTCGGTATTTCCAGCGGGGGACCAGCTCTGCCAGGTTTTGAGGGTTGCTTCCTCTCCTTGGTTTCCTGTATCATTTTAGGTGAAAGCAAGGGGCCGTTGGGCCCTTTGGACGCACCTCAATCACTTTGGAAAGGAAGGACATATGAAAAAACAGCTTTTCTGCGGCCTGTTGGCCGCCGCTGCCATCTCTCTTCCGGCCAAGGCCGCGTGGCCGGCCTCTGTCCAGGTGGACGGGCAGGTTCTGGAAGGCCCCTGCCATTTGGAAAGCGGCGTTACCTACGCCCCCCTCCGCCAGTTCCTGGACGTTGTTGGCGGCTGGGATCTCCGCTGGGACAGCGGGCGGAAGGCAGCGGTGGCCACCTCCGGTAGTGAGACACTGATCGCTGATCCGGTAGCGGATACCGTCACCCTGAACGGGACTGCCTACTCCGGCGGCGTCTATGTTCTGGAGGGCCGCACCTATGTGCCCCTGCGGCTGATGGCGGAACTGCTGGGAGGCAGGGCGGCCTGGGATCCCTATTTCGGCGGCGCTGCCGTCACTTCCGCTTCCGCCGGATATGACGCCGGGGAACTGTACTGGCTCAGCCGCATCATCAGCGCCGAGAGCCGGGGGGAGCCCATAGAGGGCCAGATCGCCGTAGGCAACGTGGTGCTGAACCGTGTGGAGAGCGAGGACTTCCCAAACACCATCCAGGATGTCATTTTCGACTGCGTGGATGCCATCCAGTTTGAGCCGGTGGGGAACGGCACCGTTTACAACGACCCTGCGGCCCAGTCTGTGGAGGCGGCCATGCGGGTGCTGGACGGGGAGGAGACCCTGGAGGGGGCCATGTTTTTCTATGCCCCGGCCCTCTCTCCCGGCACCTGGATCAACGAGAACCGTACCTATCTCACCACCATCGGGTGCCACCGGTTCTATCTTTAAAGAGCGGCCCGGAAGCAGAAATCCGATTGCTGTTTGACATTTTCCGGTATGGGCTTTAAAATAAGGGGAACAGCTATAAAAAGATCCCTGAAAGGAGATTTGCCCATGTTATTTTCCGACCGTCCACGGGCCCATTACCGGAACGCCCCTGTTCACGAGGTTATCTGCCAGCTGCGGTTTCCCACCATCCTGACCATCAACACCGCCGCTCCGGCGGATTTACAGGAGGCCGTCCGGGAGGAATTCCCCCGGTACGCCCAGCGGCAGGAGGCCCGCCCGCCCCTTCCCGGCGGCCAGGCCCAGTCCCCTGTCGTCAACTACGCCTTCCTCTCTGAGGACGGCGCGTGGAAACTGAGCCTGACCCAGGATTTTATCGCCCTCTCCACCCTCCGCTACGACGGGTGGGAGTCCTTTGCCCAGCGGCTGGACAAGCCCCTGGCGTCCTTTATCCGGCTGTACCGGCCCGCCTTTTTCCAGCGGGTTGGCCTGCGCTATATCAACCTGATCTCCCGGGAGCGGCTGGGCCTGGTGGGAACACCCTGGGCGGAGTTGATTGCCCCGGCCTATGTGGGCCCCTTGCTGGAGGAGGACGTGCGGGAAGCCAGCGTGGTGGGCTGCGGGGTGGATCTGGTGCTGAAGCTGGATTCCAGCTGCGCCGCCAAGATTCATGCCGGGCCCGGCATGGTGAAAAAGGCCGGCGCCGGCGCGGCCCAGGATCCGGAGGCCAAGTTCGTCTTTGATATGGATCTCTCCATGGGCGGTAGCGTCTCCACGGCGCTCTCCGCCGGAGCCCTGGAAACCCTCCACGGCCACGCGGGCCGGGTCTTCGAGGGGGCGGTAACGGATGCCCTCCGGGAGGCGATGGATCCCGCCTGAAAGAGGCAGAAAAGCGGCCCGTCCGGGAAATAGGGACGGGCCGCTTCTTTTTGTCTCGGATAACAAAAGCGGATCGGGCAAAAGGCTTTTTTTGTGAATTCCGCAAAAATTTTTTTCTCATGTTTTTCCGATTTCAGCAGCTTTACTCTTGTCTAAAGGTAGTATTTTTCGGTATCCTAATATATGTGAAAGCATCGTATCCAAAATTTCATGGGAAAGAGAGGCAGTCAAGCTATGCTGAAGAGTGAATATTTGCAGCGCGTTTATACCCAGGTCATTACCCGGGATCCGGATCAGCGGGAGTTCCATCAGGCGGTTCTGGAGGTTCTGGAGAGCCTGGATCGCATCATTGACAAGCACCCGGAGTACGAGGAGAAGGGCATTATCGAGACTTTCGTGGAGCCGGAGCGGATGATCGCCTTCCGTGTGCCCTGGACTGACGACAGTGGCAGGACCCATGTCAACCGTGGCTACCGTGTGCAGTTCAACTCTGCCATCGGCCCCTACAAGGGAGGCCTCCGCTTCCATCCCACCGTGAACCTCTCCATCCTGAAATTCCTGGGTTTTGAGCAGATTCTGAAAAACAGCCTCACCGGCCTTCCCATGGGCGGCGCCAAGGGCGGCTCCGATTTCGACCCCAAGGGCCGCAGCGACAATGAGGTCATGCGGTTCTGCCAGAGTTTCATGACGGAACTGAACCGCCATATCGGCCAGTTCGTGGACGTGCCTGCCGGAGACATCGGCGTGGGCGCCCGGGAGATCGGCTATCTCTTTGGCCAGTATCGCCGGGTCCGCGGCAGCTACGATGCAGGCGTCCTCACCGGCAAGGGCCTCTCCTTCGGCGGCTCCCTGGCCCGGACGGAGGCCACCGGCTACGGCCTCTGCTATCTCACCGCCGAGATGCTCAAGTGCATGAAGGACGACAGCTTTGAGGGCAAGACCGTGGTGGTTTCCGGCTCCGGAAACGTGGCCATCTTCGCCACGGAGAAGGCTGCCCAGTTGGGGGCGAAGGTAGTGGCCCTCAGCGATTCCAACGGCTATATCCACGACCCCGCCGGGATCAAGCTGGACGTGGTGAAGGATATCAAGCTGGGCCACCGGGGCCGCATCAAGGAGTACGCGGATCGGGTTCCCGGCAGCACCTATCACGAGGGTTTCCGGGGCATCTGGAACATCCCCTGCGACATTGCCCTGCCCTGCGCCACTCAGAACGAAATTGACGGCGACACCGCCAAGATCATCGTGAAGAACGGCACTATGGCGGTGGCGGAAGGGGCCAACATGCCCTGCCGTCCCGAGGCTATCCATGTGTTCCAGGAGGCGGGTCTCCTCTTTGCCCCCGCCAAGGCCGCCAATGCCGGCGGTGTGGCCACCAGCGGCCTGGAGATGAGCCAGAACAGCATGCGCTACGCCTGGACCTTCGAGGAGGTGGATCGCCGCCTGAAGGAGATTATGGTGAATATCTTCCACAATATTTACAACGCCTCCGTGGAATGCGACGTCCCCGGCGACCTGGTGGTGGGCGCCAACATTGCAGGATTCCTGAAGGTCTCCGGCGTCATGGTGGCCCAGGGCCTGATCTGACCCGGCGTACCGGACGGCGAATGAGGTATGATGTATGCTGACGTTTAATCATTTTAATTTTAATGTATCCGATCTGGATAAATCCATCCAATTCTACCAGGACGCCCTGGGCCTGAAGGAGGTCCGCCGGAAGGAGGCGGAGGACGGCAGCTTTGTCATCGTCTTCCTGGGGGATGGGGAGACCGGCTTCCGCCTGGAACTGACGTGGCTGCGGGATCATCCCCAGAAGTACGATTTGGGGGAGTGCGAGTTCCATCTGGCCCTGCGGGCGGAGGACTATCAGGCTACCCACGAGAAGCACGCTGCCATGGGCTGCATCTGCTTTGAGAATCCGTCTATGGGCATTTACTTTATTTCTGACCCGGACGGATATTGGATTGAGATCATTCCCACCCGGTAACGGGATCCGGGCGGTGTCTGCTTTGCAGGGATACAGGATGCGATCCCCGCAGCGGCTGCCGGTTAAAAACGGCGCAGGAGGGGACTATCCGGCCTTTTGACGGGATAGTCCCTTTTTATATGGTACTACAGTCTGCTTGCCGGTTTTCCGGGCAGAAATTCTGCCGGCAGAGGAGTTTACAGGATGGGAACAACAACATTGCACTGCGGCTGAGTTTATATGCCTGTGCGGATTCCATCGCAAATTCATAAACTGCCTCTTGAAATTTGCGTGCGGTGCTGTTATAATAGACAAAGATCAAGCCGGTGTGATGGAATTGGTAGACGTAGCGGATTCAAAATCCGCCGGTGGCGACACTGTGTGGGTTCGAGTCCCACCACCGGCACCAAGTCGGAGCGAAATCCGCTCCACTCCGTTTTAAGGCGGTCCCTTTTTAGGGCCGCCTTAAAATTGTGTTCCGCTCCTTTGCTCCTTCTTTCCAACCCGAACCTGCTGCGCTGGGCTTCGAGTTGGTTTTGGGGGCATGATGATCATCTGAACGAGGTTAGGAGTATTGAACAGTTTTTGGACTGTACAATGCTCCTAACCTTGTTTCTCCCGCAAAGCCTTGCAAGGTCAGACTTTTTCTATGTTTCTTGATGGATGCCTAATGAGCAGCCTATGACAAAATCTCTGAAATCTGTGATTGAAATAGGGAAATCATCATTTTTGAACCCCTTGTCCAAATCAACGTGGGGTTTTGGAACAGGTTGCATTACTGACCCGAACCCAATTAGGTACGTCCACTTGAAATTGTATCTGAAGAATATATTGCCTTTTGTTCAGTTGTTCTTTCCTTTGGTAGTCCCACTTAGAATAGAAAACTACACGTTGGAGACCCGTTTTCCGCATAAACTCTGTGGTATACTGGGGAGAAATTCGGATTCCCGGTTTAAACAATACTGCGGCAATCTTTATTTGCGCCAAATGGTTGAGGACTTTCATCAAAGGCTGTTCTGATGTGTTCTTTCATTTCGAGCATGCGTTTGTCATAGACGGTTACCTATTTTTGTGAAAAATGTGGTTATAGGAGGTACCACGGGAAATGTTGAAGGCCTCGCAAAGTGTATGAACCTGTACTGGCCTATAGCTTTGAAAGTTCCTGTAATTTTTCTTGAAGTAGTGCAAATGCAGTGCAGCCCACTTTTTGCAGAATCTCGACTTTCTGCCCCGATTTTTGAATTCATTGCTTTATCTTGATCGATTCCTATTGGCTGACCACGTAGCCGGAATCTATTGTGGTTGTCGTATAGGGTTTAATCCAAGCATAGAATGTACTTCCTGTGATTCCCGTATCGGCGCATATTTCTGCTGCAGAGTTACCTGCATAATAACGGGATACCAACGATTGCTTTTCTCCTGGACCTAAACGCATAATTTATGATTCCTCCTCAAGAGAATTCTCCGGGAATGATATAAAAAATGTCCCAATTCGGCTTTGTGTTCCTGGTGTATACGTCAACAAATCATGGTAAAAGGAAAATATTATGATGAGAAAATGTATCCGGTGCGATATCGAATTGATGTTATGCCATACATAAGGAATTATCTGGACGCCTTTTGTATAGAAGGAGTATGTTGCAAAAATTAGAAAGAGTTGCGGTTTTGCTTCGGCTTTGATTGACAAAGCCTGTCATCCAGGCAAACAATATGCATATAACATTTATGTTCAGGCTTAAAGATGGAAGTTTGCTTATTGCTTATACAAGAATACATAAAATGGAAAACAGAGAAAACCGTAATATAGGGCAAGGATACCTATTACCTCAAAAGAAGATTATAGATAAAGCTGTGTGGGAGGCTGAAAAGCAGGAGCAACTCTTCTCAATGGTTCTTTTGATATTTTGGTTTCTATATTGAAAGAAAAGAATGGCATGCAAGCGGTTATGGAACTCTATCAGAAAAGGTCTGGGAGTGCCGGAACTGCGGGCATATCGTGGTGGGCACCGCCGCCCCCGAGATCTGCCCTGTCTGCGCCCATCCCCAGGCTTACTTTGAGGTTCACGCGGAGAATTATTAAGTACATGTAAAGGTTTCCACTTTTCGAAGGTTTCTCTCAAAAAGCGGAAGCTTTTTTTGCCCTGAAAGCCCTGCAAATATAGTAATATGTCCGCTGTACAAGGTGCTGTTTTATTATGCCGGCAGCGGCGATACGTAGGGCAATATTTTATGCAAAGGACAGTGCTGAAGAAGTATATTAGGCTGAAAATGGGATAGAGGAGCCTCACTTTCCAAAACGCTCAAGTCAATTGACACGCGGCAGATGCGTATATGGTTCACTGAGAGGGTAAAAAATGCGGCAAATCCTATCCCCAAGGCAGCGGCAGTTTAAGTGCTTTTCCGGATAATTCGCCGCCCATTTAAGCCCTGCTTCCTGCAAAAAGCTAAAGTGTTCAGATTGATATGGAAATCGGGCCCCAGCTATGGTACAATCATTATAACATCATGTCAAAACCCTTTTTATGAAACAAGGCCCCGGCGCAAGCAAAAACCAACGTCTGTACAGCACCGGGATTATACCGGAGAATAAGCAATAAATTGCCGCAAAACACCTGCAAGGCCCGAAATATCAATAGGTTCAAGAGGTTTCAGGATATGACAAAAATTTTGTTCGTCTGCCACGGCAGTACACATCCTGCCCTTGAAAATGGTTGATATATCTGGACTTTCAGCAGATACCCCTGTAAATGTACTACCTGTTTACTACTTTTGAGGTTAGGACGATAACACCCGCCTCGGTACGATATGGATGATAAAGGGCAAGGCATAAATAGACGTGCCTTGCCCTTTTTTCCGTTGTTGGCATTTCCGTCGTCGGATAATCCGACAACGGAAAAACCGACGTCGGAAAATCCAACGCAATAAAATATAGATATAAGTAACTAAAGACAAAATCAAGTAAAGATTTATTAATTACCCATTCCTTTCCTACCCTTTCTCATACCCCTTCCCTTGGGGGATGGGCGGCAAAGCTGCCGGAAGGGAATGGAACGGAAGGGAGAAGGAGAGAGGTCAAATAGCAGCAGGGGTTATCGTGGCTGTTATCTGACCCGCAGAAACCGTACAGACGCGAAGCGGGTGTACGGTTTCTGCGGGTGCCGCAAGAAGGCCGCAGGGCCTCTTGCGTGACAGCACAGTTTCACAATTCAACAGAAGCCAAGACAGGAGCGCCGGAGTGTCGGCCTCCCGCCCTGACTTTTTTGCGCCCATTTCTACGCATTTAGAACCTCGTTTTTGAGGATACAGGTCAAATCGTATTACCCCCTATGTGACTGCGGATTGGAACCCCTGAAAATAGGCCGCTGAATAGGGCCTAAATGCGTAGGCTGATGGGCTGATATGGAGAGCAATAGCGGGAGCATCGGATAGGGGAGCATATTGATAACACAGTTCTAACGTGATTGCCTATAATCTTTTTTGAGAAATTTCCGTATCTTTTGCATATTTCTTTTATGCTTATCGACTTTAGACAGCCAATCACAAGAAGTGGAGGTTGGCTATTC
>CAJUDW010000038.1 GCA_910584995.1 uncultured Oscillibacter sp.
ACACCGGCTCCCATGAGGCCATTATTTCTGACGAGATGTTTATGGCGGTACAGCAAGCGAAACTCAACCGTTCAAAAGATCCGCAAAACCAAGTTGCCATGAGGCTCGCGTTCTGATACAATAATAAAAAATTGGCTCAATCCAAGAACTAGAAAAGGTAAGAGGTGCACATGATGGGTGATGTTATAATCTTTAATGATGAAAGTATAGATTTTATATGGAATACAATCCAAAATCAACAAATTATTTTCCACCCTGAAATTGCACCAGAGGGCAAAATAAAGTATGATATATTTGCAGCGACAAAGAGAAGAAAAACACTTACCCTGTTTGTAGATAGAAATATTCTGAGTAGCCTTTTGAAATTCTGTGAAATAGGTAGCCTAAAAAACAAAGGAGAATCTCAGCTTATTGGTGTAATCATGGCATGGGCAATATTTAATGATATGCCAATCAGTGCTGGAATGGCAATCAAGGAACGAGCTTTCCAATTACGTTCCCAAGAAAAAGGCTTGGTAGAGTTGCAAAAATTTCTTGAAATATTTGAAGTATATCCTGGACAAATGTGGCTACAGGTTGCTGAAGGGCAGTTAGCAGAGATCCCGCCAATCAAATACTCAAATACACTTGCACAAAACATAT
The DNA here is from genome assembly GCA_910584995.1 of uncultured Oscillibacter sp. Taxonomy (GTDB): domain Bacteria; phylum Bacillota; class Clostridia; order Oscillospirales; family Oscillospiraceae; genus Oscillibacter. Next base: position 643 of record CAJUDW010000038.1, read on the forward strand.
CCGTCAATTATGCCGATGGTGGAGATCATTATGATATGGCAGTCGCTTCTCTGCTCCACGCCGTATGGCTATATAGAGATCAGACTAAGCGACCCATAGAGAAAGTACGCGAGTTTATCCAATGGATGTATGATTATTTGTTAGTAAGTGAGTATCTGTTGGTTTATGTAATTATGCTGTTTACTGGGCAGGACAATATTAAAGCCCCCAAACACGCCAACTCTAACGATCTTGGAAAAATTGTTGCTGGTTGCAAAAATCAAGCGTGGGATATAGCATATCTGACAAATTGGAGTACACTGTACTCAGACACAGACAAGTATTCTGAGGAATTTTTATTTGCAACCAACGATATTTTGTTAAAACGAATCTTTGTAAATTGTAATACTCCATTCGGAGTCAATGGTCTACTCTTTAATGTGTTTCATAAAAAGGAATACAATCAGCTTATGGATTATATTGAGGACAGGGTATGCAACAGAATTAAGCCTGATTTTGGTGGGAAACCTCAAGTATATTTTCAAGAATTAATTGAGGAGGAAAAACGAAAAATTCAAACGCTGCTAAAGATATGAGAGAGTATAGTTGCTGTCTCATATCGATTACATTCGTACTTATTACGGCAGTTTTGCTCAAAAAAGGATAGCAGTCTCTGGTCGGATCAATGTCAGTCAACAACGGAGGCACGATTACTCGCTACCAATAAGGAACAAGCCCTTGGCTTATACGCTGTGGGCTTGTTCCTTATTGGTAGCGAATAGCAGATAACAAAAAGATCCCCCCTTAAATAAAAATCGATTTTAACCACTTATTCCAAATAAGAAATCACCTCAGTGAAAACTGGGGTGATTTCTTATTTGACCACAGAAATACCACAGACGGCTTTCAGAAAAATTTCAGGCGGCGGGCTGTCAATTCGGCCCGCTGCCCTATTCATTAAAAGGCGCCTTAATATCTGGATGGTATCCCTGCCGCCTGCGCCCCCTTCAGTTCCGCCAGTTCCCGCTTCATCTGGGCGAACAGCATAGCCAGTTTCTTCTTGCACTCCTCACGGGTGTGAACGCAGATGTTGCGGGCGTGTTTTTTCCGCCGATCAATTTAGGCGAGTTGCGGCCCTCCCGCAGATGGTCATTGATCTGGCTGATGCATCCTGTCCCCGGTCTGCGGTGCGGGGAACGGTGCGGCGTGAACTCCACATGCGGGGCAGCTTCTTCACGCTCCACCTCTCCCGGTTTGGTATCCGGCATCTCTAAATATCCCCCGTCAGACAGAATTTCTGTCCCGCAGGTCTTGCCGGCTGCCTTAATGATTTTGGGAATACGGTCACAGATGAGTTTATTCTATGGTTGTATATTTTAGGCTTTGTTTGAAAAATGGCAGAATGACTAACGGCAAGAGGTTTTTCTGCCAATCAAGGCAATTTGACGCAGCCATACTTTGTGTATGGTAAGGGAAATCAACGAAGAGCGGCGGGAAAAAATCCGCCATTTGGGGATTGGGCCTTTTTCAAACAAGGCCTAATCCCCATGCTGTAATCTCCTCAAAATCACCTCATCCGCCGGGCAAAATTCGTACTGCGGTATTTCCTCCACTGTAATCCAGCGGATGTCATTGTGTTCCAGCATCTGGGGGATCCCTTCCATAATTGCCGCGTTGAACAGCGTCAAATGTACATTCAGATCCGGGTAATCGTGGTTTACCTCCATAAACACTTCGCCTACTGAGATGGTGACAGCCAGTTCTTCCTGACATTCCCGCACCAGTGCCTGCCCCTTTGCCTCTCCCGGCTCTACCTTGCCGCCAACAAACTCCCACAGCAACCCCCGTGCCTTGTGGGCCGGGCGCTGGCAGATCAGGAACCTGTCCCCATCCCAAATCAGCGCCGCCACAACTTCAGTTACTTTCTTCTTCATGCCATTTACCGCCCTCAATTTGCCTTTTTCCCTTGTTTGTGCTATTTTATTATTGAGTATACCACAGATTTCCCCTTGGGGGAAGTGTACATTGGAGGTGTAATGCCGTGGTACGGGAGATTATGCGGGACGAAGCGTTCCTTTCCCAAAAATCCGGGCCGGCCGCCCCGGAGGATCTGCCTGTTGCTCAGGATTTGCTGGACACCCTGGCCGCCCACAAGGACAGCTGCGTGGGTATGGCGGCCAATATGATCGGCGTCAACAGGAGGATCATCGTCTTTGACAACGATGGCCAATATATGGTTATGTTTAACCCGGAGATTATCAAAAAGTCCGGGCCATATGAGGCGGAGGAGGGCTGCCTCTCCATCAGCGGCATCCGGAAGGCCAAACGCTGGCAGTCCATCAAGGTGCAATACCAGAACGGGCAATTCCAGACCCGTTTCAAAACCTTTACCGGCTGGACGGCCCAAATCATCCAGCACGAGATCGACCACTGCGAGGGGATTCTGATTTGAACCGGGAGGCCTGTGTATGAAGCGCGTCATTGTCCTATCCGACACCCACGGCCTGCTGCGGCCGGAGGTGCTGGAATATCTGTCCCGGGCGGATGTCATCATCCACGGCGGCGACATCAACACCCAGGCCATCGTGGATAAACTCCGGGAGTACGGCCCCCTCTATATTGTCCGGGGCAACAACGACAAGGAATGGGCGGAGGGATTGCCCCACAGCCTTACCTTTGCCGTTGAGGGTGTCCGCTTTTTCCTGATTCACAACAAAAAGGATATCCCGGCGGATTTGTCTGATGTGGATGTGGTGGTTTACGGCCACTCCCACAAGTACGCCTGCGGGGAGCGGGACGGGCTCCTGTGGGTAAACCCCGGCAGCTGCGGGCGGCGGCGCTTTAACCAGGAGATTACCCTTGCCGCCATGACCGTTGACGGAAGACACGCCCAGGCGGAAAAAGTGACCATCCCCCATGAAAAATAACATGATAGAACTGGGCCTGACCATCCCCCTCCAGCGGCATTTGCACGTCAAAACGCCCCCTTACGGCCAGGCACCGGACCGCCGTTTCTGCTGGGATCTCCACGTCATTCCGCTGCGGGGCAGGCCCAGCCTGCTGGCGGTTCACTGCCATACGCGGTATACGTTTGTGCTGTACGATCTCAGCTGTCTGGAATGGGAGTGCCTGCCGGATATGTTCCTGGACGGACTGCGGCACAGCCTGTCTGCTGCCGGATTTTCCGCGGGGGCAGCGGAGAGCCTGTGGGGCTCAGCACCGACTCTGTTCACCAGGACCCATGGCCGCCGGGAAGTGGCCTTTTTAAATCGGGCCTGGGAGGATGTGATGGCCGCGGAACTGGCCCTGGACGAGGGCAGCAGAGGGCAGCCCCTGCTGGATCAGATGGTCAACGCCAAGCTAAGCCGCTGTGCGGGTGTTGAGGGCCTGGGTTCAGCAGCGGATCGTCTGGCAAAGATGTTTCCCCCATCCTGAAAGGAGGGCTCCTTATGCGCATCATTATCGCTCCGGCCAAGAAAATGGTGGTGGATACGGACAGCTTTTCCGTAGACGGCCCGCCCCAATTTCTGGAGCGGGCAGAACGGCTGAAAGCTGTCCTCCAGGGCATGTCCCCCAAGGAATTGCAGGCTCTCTGGCGATGTAACGACGCCATCGCCAAGCTGAACGTGGAGCGGCTGGCACAAATGGATTTGCGCCGAAATCCCACCCCTGCGGTCATCGCCTATGAGGGCATCCAATACCGCTACATGGCACCCGGCGTGATGGAGGCTGCCCACCTGGACTACCTACGGGAGCACCTGCGTATCCTCTCCGGTTTCTACGGCCTGCTGCGGCCCTTCGACGGCGTGACCCCCTACCGGCTGGAGATGCAGGCCAAACTGGCGGTGGGCGGCTGCCGGGATTTGTATCAGTTCTGGGGGGATCGCCTGGCCCGGCAGCTGGCTTCGGAAACGGATGTTGTACTGAACCTGGCCTCCAAGGAGTACAGCAAGGCGGTGGAGGCTCACCTGCCCGAAAATATCCAATTGATTACCTGTATCTTTGGAGAACTGAAAAACGGCAAGGTCATAGAGAAGGGCACCCGATGTAAAATGGCCCGGGGGCAGATGGTGCGCTGGCTGGCGGAGAACAATGTTACAGACCCGGCAGATATCCGGGCCTTTGACCAGCTGGGCTATCAATTCTGCCGTTCTGCGCCGGAGGGAAACCGCACGGCGCTTCTCTGGATACAGTCCCCCAAGGATTGAGCCGCTTCCTTGTCCGGAAGCGGCTCAATATTCTGGGCTCCGTAGTAGGAAATCTCCAGCGTGCATCTTTTGTTCCCGGCACTTTCCGCCAGCCGGTTTGCCCATTAGAAGGATGCCCCCCTGCTGCTAAAGCGGAATGGATCATCGTAATTCCTGTGTTATATTTGTACTTCTGCGGTTTATATCCGTAAAAATTTTAAATTGATTTAGGCCTTGTTTGAAAACTGTCAAAACGCCCAAGCGGCGGATCTTTTTTCATCATTCTGCGTTGATTTTCCTTGCCATACACAAAGTATGGCTGCGTCAAATCGCCTTGATTGACGAAAAAATCTCTCGCCGTTGGGCATTCCGCTAATTTTCAAACAAGACCTAGTCCCACTACCCGCCTTTAACCAGCGACACCATATTTTACGGTTTCTTCTGCTGTGAATCTATTCAATATGCGTTGCCCAAATGGAAAAAACTCCAGATAAAATCCCCGGATTCAGGGAAAACTAAATCCGGGGTGATGATCATGGGATTTTTCCACAGCACAAATGGGACAGGGCCCTATTTTGAAGGGTGGTATTTAAAGCACCAGACCCTGCGGGGGCAGACCCTGGCGCTGATTCCCGCGTTCCATATCGACAGCGGGGGACGCCGCACCGCGTCCCTCCAGGTCATTTCAAACGACAGATCGTGGTGGCTGGAGTACCCGGAGGAACAGCTGCAAGCCTCCCGTCAGCCGTTTCAGGTTCAGATCGGGCAGTCCAGCTTCGGCAGCCAGGGGATCGGCCTCCATATCCGGCAGGACGGCCTTTCTCTCTGCGGCACGCTGCGCTACGGCCCATTTACCGTCCTGCGGTCTGACATCATGGGGCCGTTCCGGTTTTTCGCGGGGATGCAGTGCTCCCACGGCGTTATCAGCATGGGACATTCCCTGCGGGGGACGCTGGAACTGAACGGCGAACGCCTGGATTTCTCCGACGGGATCGGATATATCGAGGCAGACCGGGGCCGCTCCTTTCCCAGCGCGTACCTCTGGACGCAATGCGTCTGGAAGGAGGCGGAGCGCGGCAGCCTGATGCTTGCTGCGGCGACGATCCCCCTGCCTGTGGGAGGCTTCACCGGCTGCATCTGTTCTGTTTTTTACGGTGCCCGGGAATACCGTCTGGCCACCTACCGGGGCGCCAAAATTGAGGAGTGGTCCCCTTCCGGCGCGGTGATCCGTCAGGGGAAGTACCGCCTGGAAACGCAAATGCTGAACGAGCGGAGGCAGGCCCTCCGCGCCCCGGTGGAGGGCTGTATGGAACGCACCATCCACGAGAGCCTTTGCGCGGAAGTATGCTACCGCTTCTGGCATGGGGAAGACCTTGTGTTTCAGCATACGGATCCAAATGCCAGCTTTGAGTATTCCTCGGCAGATTGATTGCCGCTGCCAGCAAAATATCCCCACAGGTAACAGACTGCCAGGATAAAAGAAAACACCTGCCCCAGAACCGTGGCTAAAGCCGCCCCGAAAATGCCCCAATGAAAGGCGAAAATGAAGATCGAATCCAGGATGGTATGGACAACCAGGATGGTATGGACAATAGCCCCTGCAAGCATGCAGGTCATGGAATACCGGGGGCTTCCGTCCGCCCTGATCAAATTACTCATGCCGTTTGTGACAATGAGAAAGGGCATTCCGGCCAAGGTGATCCCGGCGTACTGCCGGGCATAGGGAAACACCTCGGCGGCTGCTCCAAATAAGTTCAAAAGCTGATCCAGCAGGATTTCACCGATTACCAGAACAGACAGGGCGGGGTCCGTGGGATACAGCTTGCAGATCTTCTTGTCCTTATTTTAACCGCTTATTGCCGCGCAGGAATTCCCGTCAGCGTGCAGGGCTTAAACCCGCTTTGCCGGGTCTTCACCCGTTTTAGGCAAACAGCAGAAACATACGGGGCCTTCCCGGCATATCACGGATACCCATGCCGGTCAATCTGTTTTCTGCCCGGCCCTGTGTGCCGTCCGGGTTTCTTGCCTTGAATCCCCGGGGCCGGTGTGGTATGATATTGTCAGCAAGATGAACAATACCGGGCGGATATTCCCTGGTGGAATTTGTGGAGGAAGCATGAACATAGGGATCCTTTGTGCCAGCGACGCGGAATTGAAGCCGTTCCTCCCCATGATGGAAGGGACGGAAACCGTCCAAAAGGCTATGCTGACATTCTACACTGGGAAAATCTCCGGACAGGACGTTACTGCGCTCTATTCCGGCGCGTGTAAGGTAAACGCTGCCCTGGCGGCCCAAATCCTGATTGACTCCTTCCGCTGCGGCGCTGTCATCAACGCCGGGACGGCAGGAGCCATGGACGATCGCCTGAAGGTGTTTGACACCGTCGTATCAACAGAAGCGGCTTACCATGATGTGGGCAGGGATATCTTAACTGAGTTCCATCCGTGGCTGCCGTCTATCTGGTTTGCGGCGTCAAAAGATATGCTGCAGGCTTCAAAAGATGTTGTCGGAGCGGGGGAGCGGGTGTTTTGGGGAAGGATGGTGACAGGAGAGGCCTTTATCAATGATGAGAAGCGGAGCGTTGTCAAGGCGCGGTTTGCGCCGCTGAGCGTGGATATGGAAACAGGCGCGGTGGCGCATGTCTGCTATGTGAACCGGATCCCCTTCATTGCGGTCAGGACCATCACGGATTCCGCCGATCGGGACAGCCATGGCGATTTTGAACGGAACTGCGCCCGGGCCTCCCAAATCTCGGCGGATTTTGTCAGGCGGTTCCTGCCGGCAATCGGGAAAACGGTAATCTGACAGGGATGCGGAAAGCCGGAGGCGGATCCGCGCAGTTCCTCTGCCGGTTCCCCTGCTGCCGGTTTTTTTCACAGAAACAGGGATTTCCCACTTGCATTTATTGTAGGATGTGCTATAATATTGTACGATGTCTTATAGCGTATCCCCAGAAAACGCAGAGAAACTTATCTAGAGAAGGTGACTTACGGAAATGGAATGGACAATGACAGCCAACGCCCCCGGCCAGGTCTGCCTGATGCAGGGCAACGAGGCCATTACCCGGGGCGCTGTGGAGGCCGGTATCCACTTTGCCGCCTCCTATCCCGGCTCTCCCTCCTCCCAGGTCTTGGGAATGTTGGGCAAAATCGCAAAGGAACGGGGCTTTTATGCCCAGTGGTCCACCAATGAAGTATGCGCGCTGGAGTCCTGCATGGGCGCCTCCCTGGCGGGAGCCAGGGCCATCTGCATCGTGAAGCAGAACGGCCTCCTCTGCACGGCGGACGCGCTCTTCTGCGGCGCGCAGCACGGCGTAAAGGGCGGGCTGGTGATCGTCACCTCCGACGACCCCAGCGCCCACTCCAGCACCAACGAATTCGACTCCCGCTGGCAGGCCGAAGGGGCCTGCGTCCCCATGCTGGAGCCCACTATCATGCAGGAGGCCAAGGACATGGTGCCCTATGCCTTCGAACTCTCCGAACGGGTAGGCCAGATGGTCATCATCCGCCTCACCACCCGTGTCTGTCACGGGCGGGGCAACGTAACCCTGGGCCCCCTGCCGGATCGGCCGGAGTCCCTGCGGACGGTTGGCGAGTGGGATCGGATGACCTGCGTTGCCTACCAGCATGAGCCTATGCTTCAAAAGCTGGACGCCATCCGCCGGGAATTCGGCGATTCTGCCTTTAACCATTATGAAGGCCCTGACGTCTCCAAGGATTTGATCATCGCCGGCGGCACCGGCAGGCTCTATGCCCGGGAGGCCATTGACCGGCTGCACGTGGGGGATCGGGTTGGCCTGATGAGTTTGGGTACTCTGTGGCCCCTGCCGGAGGATTACATACTGGAGCGGCTGAAAACGGCGGAAAGGGTCCTGATTGTGGAAGAGGTGGATCCCTTCCTGGAGCAGAACATCCAGGCCATCGCGGGCCGGAACCGGCTGTCCCTTACCTTCCTGGGCCGGTCCAACGGGGCCCTGCCCCGGATCGGCGAACTGGATCCGGAGAACGTCACCGCCGCCGTGGCCGCCTTCGCCGGCGTGCCCCAGCCCAAACGGGAGGTTCCCCCCTTTGATACGGCGCTGCCTGTCCGGGATCTGACTTTCTGCGCCGGATGCCCTCACCGGGCCACCTTCTATCTCCTGAAAAAGATTATGCGCCAGGAGAAACTGCCCGGCATTGTCATCGGCGATATCGGCTGCTACTTCATGGCGGGGCAGCCTGCCGGATACTACGGCTACCAGGCCTGCAACTGCATGGGCTCCGGCATCAATATGGCCCAGGGCCTGGGCCAGCTGACGGCCTACGGCATGGATCAGAAGGTTGCCACCATCTGCGGCGACTCCACCTTCTTCCACACCATCCTGCCGGGGCTGGTGAACGCCCAGTACCACAATGCCAACATGCTTTTGCTGGTGCTGGACAACTCCGCCACCGCCATGACCGGATTCCAGCCCCACCCGGGCACCGGCCTCACCGCCATGGGGGATCCCGTGAAGCCCATGGACATCCAGAAGATTGTGGAGGCCATGGGGTGCGACGTGGAGGTTGCCGATCCCTTTGACGTGGCGGAGACAGAGAAGACCCTCCGCCGCCTGATCCAGAAGCCGGGAATGAACGTCCTCATCATGCGCCAGCCCTGCGCCACCCTCATGGGCAAGCAGGGCCGGAAGAAGGCCCGGGTCTATGTGGATCAGGACAAGTGCCTGGGGGACGGATGCGGCTGCGACAAATATTGCAGCCGGGTCTGGGGCTGTCCCGGAAACACCTGGGATTTCACGAAGAATAAAGCGGTCATTGACCCCGTCACCTGCGTAGGGTGCGGCGTGTGCGCCAAACTCTGTCCTGGCGGGGCCATCCAAGTGGAAGGCGGTGAGGCGTGATGAAAGCGTTTCGGTTTGACCCTCTGAACATTGTGGTCTGCGGCATCGGCGGGCAGGGCAACGTCCTGGCCTCCGAGGTGCTGGGCAGCGCCATGACCGACCGGGGCTACCATGTGGCCGTGGGGGAGACCTACGGGGCCTCCCAGCGGGGCGGCTCCGTCATGAGCCACGTCCGCGTCTCCGCCAGGGAGGAGATGAGCGTCCTCATCCATCCCGGCGAAGCCCATATGATCATTGGCTTTGAGCCTTTAGAGACCCTGCGGATCGCCAGGGTCTACGCAGGGAAAGACACTACTGTTGTCTACGACCCCCGGCCTGTCTATCCCCTGAGCGTTTTGCAGGGGGTGGAGGCATATCCTCCTTTGGAGGATATGGCGGCGGAAATCCGTGCCCTCTCCGCCGCGGCTTATGCGGTGCCTGCCGCGGATATCGCCATGGAAGTGGGGGACTCCCGCTCCGCCAATATCGCCCTGCTGGGGGCCTTCACCCAGCTGCCGGACGCCCCCCTCAGCCGGGAGGATCTGGAAAAAATCCTCGCCAAGCGGTTCAAGGGCGCGGTGCTGGAACTGAACCAAAAGGCCTTCGCCATGGGCTGCGCGGCAGTCAACGGGAAAGGAGGGACGGTGTGATGGATGCTGTCCAGGTACGGTTCCTCCACCCCACGGAGGATAAGGCGCTGACCCTTTCCCTGCCCCGGGAGACCCGGTTTTCCCAGCTGACGGAGATGCTGTATGAAAAGGGGTTTGTGCCCTGGCAGAAGCCGGGCTACCGCTTCATCTATCAGGAGCATTTCTGCGGCATGATACACACCCTGGGGGACTACATCCCTGATACGGCGAAGGCCATGGATCTGAAGGTCTTCCATATCCCCGTGGTGCTGATGTGAGGAGGAAGAGGCATGTTTAGTACGATTGCGCTTGACACCCAGGTCCTGAAGCAGGGCCTCTGCACCGGCTGCGGCGCCTGCCAGGGGATGTGCCCCTACTGGGACTCTGTGGACGGCCGCACGGTCTGGTATTTCGACTGCGAACGGCGGGACGGCCGCTGCCAACGGTTCTGCCCCCGTATGCCCACGGACTTGGACGCCCTGCGGAAGAAGTTCTTCGATACGGAGGCCATCCTGCCGGAGATCGGCCCCTTCCGCGGCCTGTACCTGACCCGTGCGGCAGAAGGGGCTGTCCGGGAGAAGGCCCAGCACGGCGGTACCATGACCGCCCTGGTGGAACTGGCCCTGAAGGAGGGCTTTATCGACGCCGCCGCCCTGACCCGTTCCCGGGGAGGGCTTTCCCCGGAGGGGGTTTTGGCATCGTCGCCGGAGGAGATCCGGGCCTGTTCCGGCAGCAGCTTCCAGATTCCGCCCACCCTGGCGGCCCTGAACCGGGCCCTGAAGGAAAACCGCTATCACAGCATCGGCGTGGTAGGCACCCCCTGCAAGACGCTGGCGGTCTATAAGATGATGGCAGATCCCCTGCCGGAAAACGATAATCACGCCGGGAACATCGGCATGGTGTTTGGCCTCTTCTGCGGCTGGGGCCTGGACTGGGACGGCCTGGCAGAACTGACAGCCCGCCACGCGGATGCCGCCAGGGTCAGCCATATGGACATCCCCCCCAGCAAGTACCACTCCTTGGATCTGCGGGAGGATGGGAAGACCGTCTCTGTGAACCTGGACGAAGTGCTACCGCTGGTGCGCTCCGGCTGCCGGTACTGCACGGATATGACGGCGGAGTTTGCCGATCTCTCCGTAGGCGGCGCCCGCAGCGCGGACGGCTGGGATGTGGACAAGGGCTGGAACCAGGTGATTGTCCGGACAGAGAAGGGGCAGAAGCTGCTGGATCTGGCCCGGGAGAAAGGTGTTCTGGAGTTCAAGGAAACGCCGGAAACAGGCCTGGAGAAACTGAAGGGCGCTTCACTGGGAAAGAAGCGCACCGGCATACGGAACCTCCGGGAACTGACAGGCGATCCGGAGAATCTGGGCTATCTGAACCCCTGCAAGGGGCTGTTCCAGGATATCACCTGATTTGAGAAAAGCGGGGAAAGCGCATAGGGAAACGCTGCGGCGGGGAATATTCCCCGCCGCGGTTCTGCGTGTCAAAAAAGAGGCCCTGCCGCTTTTTTGAGCAGGAAAGGCCGGGTTTGGCCAGTATGTTTTCGACGTACACGCCGCCGAAAATATGATAAAACTTTTTCGCCGCTCCGGCGGCGAACTCCTGTGGAGGGCTTTTTGACAGTTTGACCCCGGCGGGGATGTATCCCCGCCGGGGTTTTCATGGAATATGGAATCAACCTGTTTTCAGCCGCCCGCTTCATACAGCGGCACAGTCCGCTGGTAGGGCTGGGGACGGTAGGAGACAGAGGAGATGCGCCTTCCGGAGAGGCCGTACTTGGGATGGACGCCAAAGAGGTTGATGTACCGGTCCAAATCGTCCCGCTCCGCAGCCATGGCCTCCAGCAGCTGGACGGTGGCCCTGGCGTCGTCCACCGCCCGGTGGCTGTTGACGGCGCTCTCCCCCAGGCCATAGCTGTCAATGGCGTTTTGCAGCTTGTGGGGGTAGTCCCGCCGGTCCCGGTAGACCGTCAGGGCATCCAGAAATTCCGGCAGGCGCAGGATGCCCGCAAGGCCACAGGGAGAGAGGAAGTAGTACATAAAATTCAGGTCGAACTGGGCGTTGTAGGCTACAAGCAGCGGCTTTCCCGCCCCCTCCAGCAGATCCCGGAACCGCTCCGCAGCCTCCTGCTGATCCACGCCCTCCGCCAGCAGCTGGCTGCCGGTGATGCCGGTGAGTTCCGTGATGAAGGGGGGCAGCGTCCGGCCCTCCGGCAGGCGGATGAGGACGTCCATGGCGTCCGCCTCCCGGCCCTCCTCCAAGCTGACGGCCCCCAGTTCGATGATCCGATCCCGGCAGAATTCGATGCCGGTGGTCTCCGTGTCAAAGACGATGATCCGGTCAAAACGGCGCCAAAGCGAGTCCATCAGGCGGCCTCCTCCCAACTGTCCCCGTTGGCATAGTCAATGGTAATGCCGGGCTGGATATTGTGGCAGTAAACATTGAAGCACACACCGGCCCCCTGATCCTCCACGGACCAGGCCTCCATCAGCACACCCCGGGCTACCAGTTCCTCCCCCTCGTAGACCGGCGTCACCCGGTAGAGGACGTGGTTCCCCGTCTCTTTCACGTAATCGGCCACCAGGTTCTCAAAGGGGAGCATCCCCTCCACGTTCAAGTAGCGGGTACCAGTGATGAGGTTATTTTTGTTGGCGTTTTCGGCGGTGAGTTGGTAGCCGATAAGATGGCAGCGGTTGTAGAGGTATTTTCCGTCCACCACATCGTATTTCACCGTCTGCCAGCCGGAGGGCCGGATCTGCCCGATAGACTCCCGATCCTCCGTAGGCATCAGATCCCGGCCCACACTGGCGTAAGCCGGGCCGCAGCGGCCCAGGTAATCCAATTCGCTGTAGGATTCAAAGGACTCCGCCGTCCGCTCGTCCTCTTTAAAATAGGGGATATTGCTGTTGACCTCCCCGTAGGGGGCGCCGGCATAGGCAGGGAGATCCTCCGGGGAGAACTGGGCCCCCAGGGCCTCCTGCCGCTCCTGCCAGGTAATGAACAGATAGGCACCGATCAGGAGGGCCAGCAGGACGATCCGGACGGCGGCCCATTTACTGTCAGGCTTCCTGCGCATGTTCCGCCTCCTGCCGCCGGTAGATCTCCCGGGTAATTTTTTCATGGGAGGAGCCGGGAAATTCTGTGGTCTCCTCCAGGCCATACCCGGTGAGATCCAGATCCAGATGGACGTCCGCCGGATAGGCCCGGTTCCAGTGGTACAGCACTACCGCCTCAATCTGATCCTCCACCGGCTGAAGGGGCCTGTCCTCCACAAAGCAGAGATCCCCCTCCTCCGCCCGGGTGAGGAAATCCTCGTCCACCAGCACGCGATCCGGTGGGAACAGGCCCGCTGAATAAGGGGACACCCAAAGCTTCCTGCTGCCGCAGTAGGCCAGCAGATCTTCCCTCTGGGCCAGATCCTGGCTTTGCCGCCGCCGGTTGAAAAGTATACCGTTTCGGCCGTCGATACAGACCGCGATGATCAAATCCATCCCCTCCTGTTGAAAGAAGCGGCGCTCCTTTCCGGTTTTCTGCCTATAGAGTACCATTGATTCCGGAGTTTTTCAACAAAAATTCCGGAATTTCCCCAATTTCCGTCAAAAAACAGGGACGGGAAAATTTCCCGCCCCTGCCTATATTATTCCCCGATGGCCATAGCCTCCCATTTCTTTCCCCGGAACCGGGGCAGGAAGAAAGCAATCCGTACCACCCAATCCACAAACATGGACATCCAGATACCCAGCACGCCGCAGCCCCAGAACCGGCCCAGCAGAATCCCCAGGCCCACCCGGGCTGTCCACATGGAGACAGAAGAGACCGCCATGGTGAACCGGGTGTCCCCCGCCGCCCGGAGGGCCTGGGGCAGAGTGAAGGCCAGGGGCCAGATCAGGATACCCATGACGCCGTGCATCCAGATGATTTTCCCGGCGTAGCCCTCCGCCTCCGGGGAGACATTGTAAAGCCGCAGAATCAGGGGAAGCAGGAGGAGTGTCAGGGAGATGATCAGCATTGTGAACAGATAGGCGTATTTCATCAGCTTCTTTGTGTAGAACCGGGCGGCTGTGTAGTCCCCGGCCCCTACGCACCGGGATACCACCGTCACAATCGCAAGGCCGATGGCGCTTCCCGCAACGGAGTGAAAGGAGGCGATGTTGTTCCCGATGGCGTTGGCCGCCACGGAGGCGGTGCCCAGTACGGAAACGGTGGAGAGCAGCAGGATTTTTCCCAGCTGGAACATGCCGCCCTCCAGGCCGTTGGGCACGCCGAACCGCAGGACGTTCCGGACCACATAGGGGTCGTGGCGGAGGGTAAACCGCTCCATCCGCAGCGGCAGGCCCGGACGGCCCAGCAGGATTACCATAGCTGCCGCGGCAACCCCTCGGGACACCAAGGTGGGAATGGCAACCCCCTCCACCCCCATCCCTACCACGAAGATGAGGAAGGCGTTTCCGGCAATGTTGATGAGGTTCATGGCCAGGGAAACATACATGGAAAGCTTGGCATTCCCCATGACCCGGAAGAGGGCGGCCCCGGCGCTGTAGAGGGCCAGAAATGGGGTGGATGCCTCCACAATCAGATAATAGGTGTTGGCGTAGGCGGCCACATCCGGCTCCACCTGCCCGAACATCACGTTAAGGACAAAGCCCCGGCCCAGGTAAAAAAGGGCCATGATCACAAGGGAGATCTCCCCCATGAACAGCAGCAGCTGGCTGGCGGAGTGGCCGGCCTTCTCCTGCTCCCGGCGGCCCAGGTACTGCCCGGCGATGGCCGCGCCACCGGTGGCCAGGGCCGCCAGGGCGCTGACCAGCAGCACGTTCACCGTGTCTACCAGGGACACGGCAGAAATAGCCGCCTCCCCCACCTGGGAGACCATCACGGAGTCGAAAAGGCCCACGGTGATGGCAAGCAGCTGCTCAATCACCAGCGGCACAATCAGCCGCCGGAGATCCCGGTTGGAAAATTTAATTGCCCCTGGGGTTTCCATATGGTTATCTCCTGTCAAAAGTTCCCGCCCCTGCCTGTCAGTCCGCTGCGGGGGACTGGCGGAAGGCCTTGGGGCTCATGTGGAAGGTGCTTTGAAAGGCCCTGAGGAAGGTGGAATATTCGGAAAAGCCTGCCTGCTCTGCCGCCTTCATCACCGGCGTGCCGGATCGGATCAGTTCCCCCGCCAGAAGCAGGCGCTTCTGGTTGATGTACTGGTGGACCGTGCAGCCGGTAACGGCCTTGAAGCGGTGCATCAGGTAGTACCGGCTGATGAAAAATTGCCGGGCCAGATCGTCCACGCTGAGGGGCGCGTCCAGGTGCCCGGCAATGTAGCGGATGATCTCCTCCATCTTGGGATCCACCCGGCAAGCCTCCTGCCCCTCCGGAACCGCGCCGTCCCGGAGGATATCCCGGTTGACGGCGATCAAAAGCTGCTGGCAGAGGGTATCCGCCAGCCGGGCCGCAGCGAACTCCGTGGAGACCAGGGCCTCCTCCAGCCGCCGGATGCCGCTCATATATTGCAGGCGGCGATCCCCCTCCGGCCGCAGCAGGTGGAACCCCCGCTCCCGGGCCGTGTCAAAGCACTGGTCCAGCCGGACGCCGGGATCGGACCGGCTCTCCAGCCACTGGCGGCCCAGCCACACCACCACCCGCTCATAGGGCTTGGCGGGGTCGATGATAGGCTTATGGATCAGGCTGTGCTGCACCAGCAGGATGTCCCATGGCTGCAGGAAGTAAGTGACGCCCTCCACCACGTAGGTGACTTTCCCGCCTAATACCAGAATCAGCTTGTCGAACTCGTGGTAATGGTAATCCATTTTTTGAGCCAGACTGTCTTTCAGGTGGAATAGGCGAAAATCTTCCAGGAGATACCCCCGCTTCCCCGCCTCGCTGTAGTCCAGCATCTGTCCGCCCTCCTCGAACATTCTTCCCTCCAGGGCGGTGCGCCCCGGGAAAACGCTTTGACTATACCGCACTTTTCGCCCGTTTGCAACTTGGATTTCGCACAAAACTGGGAAAAAAACCGCTGCGCTTTTTGGCACTGGGCAGTGGAATTTTAGCTATACAATTTTATTAGGATTTGGTATACTAATAGAATTAAATGAAGGGATAATCCAGAGAGGAGGAAGGGCATGAGCCGCGCTGACGAACTTTTTATCCGGAACTGCCGGGATATTCTGGACAGCGGCGTGTGGGACACGGATCTCCAGGTCCGCCCCCATTGGGAGGACGGCGCCCCCGCCCACACCGTGAAGAAATTCGGCATTGTGAACCGCTACGACCTGCGGGAGGAATTCCCCATCCTGACCCTGCGGCGCACCTATTGGAAAACCGCCGTGGAGGAACTTTTGTGGATTTGGCAGAAGAAATCCAACAACATCCGGGATCTGAACGCCCACATCTGGGATCAGTGGGCGGATGAGGACGGTTCCATCGGCAAAGCCTACGGCTACCAGCTGGGGGTGAAGCACCGCTACCCGGAGGGGGAGATGGATCAGGTGGACCGGGTTTTGTACGACCTCCGCCATAACCCCGCCTCCCGGCGCATTATGACCAATATCTACAACTTCCAGGATCTACACGAGATGAACCTCTATCCCTGCGCCTATTCCATGACCTTCAACGTTTCCGGGAATGTGCTCAATGCCATTTTGAACCAGCGGAGCCAGGACATGCTGACCGCCAACAACTGGAACGTGGTGCAGTACGCCGTCCTGGTGCATATGTTTGCCAAGGCCTCTGGCCTGGAGGCAGGGGAACTGGTCCATGTGATTGCCGACGCCCACATTTATGACCGGCACGTACCCATTGTGGAGACCCTGCTGGCCCAGCGCCCGGCCCCCGCGCCTTCCTTCTCCGTGGATCCCGCCGTGACGGATTTTTACGCCTTTACGAAAGGCAGCTTCTCCCTGGAAAACTATACCCCCGCGCCCTTTGACGAAAAAATTCCTGTGGCAATATGAGGTGAATCATGAATGCAATTGTTGTAACCGACAAGAACTGGGCTATCGGCCGGGACGGCGGCCTCCTCTTCTCCCTGCCCACGGACATGAAGCGGTTCCGTACCTTGACCATGGGGGGCACCGTGATCCTGGGCCGCCGGACGCTGGTGTCCTTTCCTGGGGGGAAACCCCTGCCCGACCGGCGGAATATCGTCATCAGCCATGACGGCGACCTGCTGATCGACCACGCCGAAATCGCCGCCACCCCGGAGGAGGCGGTGTCCATGACCGCCGGGGACGACCCGGACAAGATCTGGGTCATCGGCGGCGGCAGCATCTACGCCGCCCTTTTGGCCCGCTGCAAGCGGGTATACCTGACCCTGGTGGACGCTGCTGTGGAGGAGCCGGACACCTATTTCCCGAATCTGGACAAGCTGCCCGGTTGGGAGATGGTTTCCTCCGGTGAACCGATGGAGGAAAACGGCCTCACGTTCCGGTTCATCGACTACATAAACAGCAAGATCTGAGTGTTTCCCCTCCTGAGGCACCGCTCATGGAAAAGGGGATATCCGGTTAGGAGGGCATACTCCCATGAAACTTATGGCCATTGACGGCAACAGCATACTCAACCGCGCCTATTACGGCATCCGTCCCCTCACCACCCGGGACGGGCTTTACACCCACGCCATCTTCGGCTTTCTCACCA
>CAJUDW010000039.1 GCA_910584995.1 uncultured Oscillibacter sp.
CTTTTTTGGTCCGCTCTGTTACTGTCGTGCGGGACAGCTTCGTTAGAATACCAAACCGGCGGCAAAATGTCAACCCATTTTTCGAAGTTTTTCGCTTTTTGGTATTTTTGCCAGGATATCCCACCTAATGCCAGCCGCCGGAGAGGCAGATTGCCCAAGGCCTCCCCGTCCTGCCGCCGTCAGCGGCGGGAACCCATAAAGAACAGGGCCATTAGCCCCGGGCCAGTATGGGCGCCGATAATGGGGCCAACCTCTGTGATCAGGACCTCTTTAGGATGAAATTCCGCCAAAATATCCTGCCGCAAACGCTCCGCTTCCTCCCGGCAGCAGGTGTGGCAGAGCATTACCCTCTGGGCCTCCGGTTCCGTCACCGTATCCCGCATGTGTTTCAAGAGCGCCGCCAGGGCGGCTTTGCGGCCTCTGGCCTTTTCCACCGGTATCAGATGCCCCTCGTTGTCCACATGCATCACCGGCTTGATATTCAGCATGGTGCCCACAGCCGCCACCGTAGGGGAAATCCGTCCGCCCCTTTTCAAATAGGTGAGATCGTCCACGGTAAACCAGTGGCACATGTGAAGCTTTTCCGCCTCCACAAAGTCCCGGACCTCCTCAATGGACGCCCCGGCCTTCTGCATTTCACCTGCCGCCAGTACCAGCAGGCCCTGCCCTCCGGAGGCTGCCAGGGTATCCACTGTACAGATCTTCCGCTCCGGATACTGCTCCTGCAGTTCCGCCGCCGCAATGGCGCAGGCATTCCGGGTGCTGGAGAGCCCGGAGGAGAAGCAAAGGAACAGCACGTCCCTCCCCTCTTTCAAATGGATCTCCATGCCCTCCGTCAGTTCCGCCACATTGGCCGCGGCAGTGACTGCCGTAGCCCCGTTTCTCATTTTTTCATAGAACGCGGCAATGGACATGGCGCGGCCGTCGGGGTAATGGGGATAGTTCTTCTCCTCCATGGTAAAACTCAGCGGCAGCACCTCCGCCCCGGCCCGCTCTACCAATTCCGGTGTCAGATCGCAGGAAGATTCCGTTAAAATCACATAGGGGTTATTCATAAGGACTTGCTCCTCCGCAAATTAGTTTTCGATATCATACCACAGATTTTTCGCTCTTTCCATATGAAATTTTCACAATCCTATCAAAAGCAAAAAAGAAACCAGGCTCAGGCCGGGAGGATATTATCCTCCCGGCCCCGTCTCTTTTTATCCTCTGTTGGAATTGCCTGCGTCCTTCAAAAGCACGTCGTGGGCGCCGCCCTCCACAATGGACACAGAGGAGACCAGGGTCAGCTTGGCCTTCTCCCGCAGTTCCGGAATGGTCAGCGCGCCGCAGTTGCACATGGTGGAGCGAATTTTGGACAGGGTGGTAGCCATGCCGTCGGCCAGGGCGCCGGCATAGGGGACGTAGGAATCCACCCCCTCCTCGAAACTCAGCTTGGCCGCGCCGCCCATGTCGTACCGCTGCCAGTTCCTAGCCCGGGCGCTGCCCTCGCCCCAATACTCCTTCATATAGCTGCCGCCAATGAGGATCTTGCTGGTAGGGCTCTCGTCAAACCGGGAGAAGTACCGGCCCAGCATACAGAAATCCGCCCCCATGGCCAGGGCCAGGGTGATATGGTAGTCCTGCACAATGCCGCCGTCGGCGCAGATGGGCACATAAATGCCGGTCTCCTGGAAATACCGATCCCGGGCCTCCGCCACGTCGATAACCGCCGTGGCCTGGCCCCGGCCGATACCCTTGGTCTCCCGGGTGATGCAGATGGAGCCACCGCCGATACCGATTTTCACGAAATCCGCCCCGGCATCCGCCAGGAACCGGAACCCCTCGCCGTCCACCACGTTGCCTGCGCCCACCTTCACCGTGTCGCCGTACCGCTCCCGGATCCAGGCCAGGGTCCGGGCCTGCCACTCGGAGTAGCCCTCGGAGGAATCAATGACCAGCACGTCCACCCCGGCGTCCACCAGGGCGGGGACACGCTCCGCGTAGTCCCGGGTGTTAATGCCCGCGCCTACCACATAGCGTTTCTGGCTGTCCAGCAGTTCCAGGGGGTTGCCCTTGTGGGAGTCGTAGTCCTTCCGGAAAACAAAACTCACCAGCCGCCCATCTTTGGAGACGATAGGCAGGGCGTTCAGCTTCCGATCCCAGATAATGTCGTTGGCCTCCTTCAGGCTGGTGCCCTCAGGGGCGTAGATCAGCTTGTCAAAGGGGGTCATGAAGTCCGTCACCGGCGTGGCTGGATCCAGGCGGCTGACCCGGTAGTCCCGGCTGGTGACCAGGCCCAGCAGCTTCCCTGTGCCAGTGCCGTCATCGGTGACAGCCATGGTGGAGTGGCCGGTGCGCACCTTCAGGGCCAGCACATCCGCCAGGGTATCCCCCATCCGGAGGTTGGAGTCGCTGGTGACAAAGCCCGCCTTGTAGCCTTTTACCCGGCGCACCATGTCCGCCTGCTGTTCGATGGGCTGGGAGACATAGATAAAGGCGATGCCGCCCTCCCTGGCCAGGGCAATGCCCATTTTCTCCCCGGAAACAGCCTGCATGACAGCGGAAACCATGGGGACATTCATCGTCAGCGGGCATTCCCCGCCCTTTTTGAACTTCACCACCGGCGTCTTGAGGGACACATTGGCCGGCACGCACTCCGCAGAGGAGTAGCCGGGAACCAAAAGGTATTCGCTGAAGGTACGGGAGGGTTCGGAGAAGAAAAATGCCATAAAAACACCGCTTTCTTTCAAGAGTAGTGAAAAGTTAAAGGTAAGACGGGAGAGAGGGCAGAATCCCCGCGCCCGCGGCGGATCCGCCCTTCTTCCCGCGCCTCACGCCGGATTTACAGGCTGAAATAGGCCTTAGCGGCCCCGAACAAATGCAGGTCGTAGTCCCCGGGTACGTTCCGGTACAGGGCGGGTCCAATCCGCTCCGCATGGCCCATCTTGCCGAATACCCGGCCGTCCGGGGAGGTGATGCCCTCTACGGCCCAGACAGAGCCGTTGGGGTTTCCCTGGATGTCCATGGTGGGGCGGCCCTCCAAATCCACGTACTGGGTGGCAATCTGCCCGTTCTCCGCCAGCTTCTCAAGCAGTTCCGGCGGGCACAGGAACCGCCCCTCCCCGTGGGAGACAGGGACGCTGACAACCTCCCCCACATCCCGGCCGGAAAGCCAGGGGGAACGGTTGGAGGCAATCCGGGTGCGGACAATCCGTGACTGGTGGCGGCCGATGACATTGAAGCTGAGGGTGGGGCAGGACGCGTCCGTCTCCACAATCTCCCCGAAGGGCACGAGGCCCAGCTTGACAAGGGCCTGGAAGCCGTTGCAGATGCCCAGCATCAGGCCGTCCCGGTTTTTCAGGAGATCCATCACCGCATCGGAGGTCTCCGGCCCCCGGAGGAAGGCGGTGATAAATTTCCCGGAGCCGTCCGGCTCGTCGCCGCCGGAGAAGCCGCCGGGCAGGAACACAATCTGGCTCTGCCGGATGGCCCGGGCGAACCGGGCCGCGGAATCCGCCACGTCAGCGGCGGACTGGTTATTGATCACCAGAATCTCCGGCTCCAGCCCTGCCCGCAGCACCTCCCGGGCGCTGTCGTACTCGCAGTTGGTGCCGGGGAACACAGGGATCAGCACCCTCGGCTCCGCGCATCCGGTTTTCGGCGCGACCCGGGTAAAGGCAGGCGCCTCCAGCACAGGGATCGCCTCCGCCGCCGTCTCCGCCCGGTTGGGATACACATCCTCCAGGACGGCCTCGTTCAATGATAACAATTCGTCAATCGAGGCCGAATCATTACCAATTGTAATCACCGGTTCGGCGGTGGTCACGCCGATTTTGGCCCAGAGCCCATCCTGATGGCAGTTGCCCATGTCCCCGTCCAGTTCGGCCAGAATGGCGCCGGGACGGGGCATATACCACATCTGGGTATTCCTGCCCATCCCCCGGAAGCCCACGCCGTTCCCGAAGGACATGTTCATGACAGCCTCGGCAAGGCCGTTCTCAACAGCGTAAGCGGCTTTCACCCGGCCCTGGCGGGCCAGGGCATGGAACTCCGCCCAGACCGCCCTCTGGTGCTCCGCCGTGCCGTTTGGCTGGAACAGATATACCGGGTGATCCACTCCCTTGAACTCAGGGGACAGCACCTCCCCCGCCCGGATAGGGGCAATGGCGAAGGAGATCAAGGTGGGAGGTACGTCCAGATCCAGGAAGGAGCCGGACATGGAGTCCTTGCCGCCGATGGCCGCCGCGCCAAAGTCCAGCTGGGCATCCATGGCTCCCAGCAGGGCGGCGAAGGGCTTGCCCCAGCGGTCCGGCTCCTCCCGCAGCTTTTCAAAGTACTCCTGCAGGGTAAGGTAAGCGGTTTGATAATCCGCGCCGGCGGCCACAAGCTTGGCCAAGGACACCGTGACCGCGTCGTAGGCCCCCCGGTAAGGATCCGCGGACAGCGCTGCCGGGTCGCAGCCCCAAGCCATGACGCTGGCCTGCTCCGTCTCCTGTCCCGGCAGCACCGGCAGCAGCGCCGCCATGGCCTGGGCCGGGGTCCGCTGCCGTATGCCGCCGAAGGGCATCAGCACGCTGCCTGCGCCGATGGTGGAGTCAAACCGCTCCGCCAATCCCCGGCGGGAGGCGGATTTCAGGCTCGCCGCCATTTCACGCAATCCGGCAGGTACCTTCTTCTCCGGAATAGCCTCCGGGCCTGCCACCCGGACGGAGGCGTTTTTCACCGCACCGTTGGTATCCAAAAACGCACGGCTCAGATCTGCCACGACTTTCCCCCGCCATTTCATCACCATCCGGGGGCGCTCCGTCACCACGGCTGCCTGATAGGCCTCCAGGTTCTCCGCCCTGGCGGCGGCGATGAAGGCCGCCGCGTCCTCCGGGGCGACAACCACCGCCATCCGCTCCTGGGACTCTGAAATGGCCAGTTCCGTGCCGTCCAGGCCGTCGTACTTCTTCCGCACGGCGTCCAAATCAATCTCCAGCCCCTCCGCCAGTTCGCCGATGGCCACGGATACGCCTCCCGCGCCGAAATCGTTGCAGCGCTTGATGAGGCGGGTGACATTCCCGTCCCGGAAGAGCCGCTGGATTTTCCGCTCCTCCGGGGCGTTGCCCTTCTGGACCTCAGAGGCCATAGTCTGGAGGGACTTCCGGTCGTGGCTCTTGGAGGAGCCGGTGGCCCCGCCGATGCCGTCCCGCCCGGTGCGGCCTCCCAGGAGGATCACCACATCCCCGGGAACAGGCCGCTCCCGCCGGACGTTGGCCACCGGGGCCGCGCCTACCACCACGCCGCACTCCAGGTGCTTGGCGATATAGCCCGGATGGTAGAGTTCGCTGACAAGGCCTGTCGCCAGGCCAATCTGGTTTCCGTAGGAGGAGTACCCAGCAGCGGCGGTCTGGGCCAGCTTCCGCTGAGGCAGCTTCCCGGGAAGGGTCTCCCCCATAGGCGTCCTGGGATCGCCGCAGCCGGTGAGGCGCATGGCCTGGTGGACATAGGCCCGGCCAGAGAGGGGATCCCGGATGCAGCCGCCGATACAGGTGGCCGCGCCGCCGAAGGGCTCAATCTCCGTAGGATGGTTGTGGGTCTCGTTTTTGAACATCAGCAGCCAGTCCTGGGTCTCCCCGTCCACCTGGGCGGGGACATGGATAGAGCAGGCGTTGATCTCCTCGCTCTCGTCCAGTTCCGGCAGGAGGCCCCGCTTTTTCAGGGCTTTTGTGCCGATGGTGGCAATGTCCATCAATGTCTGGGGCCGCCGGGCGGCCCCCTCTTTGCCGTAGACCTCCTCCCGGACGGCCAGATACCGCCCGTAGGCCGCCTTCACGGCGGAGTCTCCGATCTCCGCCCCCTCCAGATGGGTGGAGAAGGTGGTGTGGCGGCAGTGGTCGGACCAATAGGTATCCAGGATCCGGATCTCGGTAATGGTGGGGTCCCGGTTTTCCTGGATGAAATAGGATTGGCAGCAGCGGAGATCCCCTAGATCCATGGCGAGGCCCAGAGAGGCCAGCAGTTCCTCCAGCCCCTGGCCGGACAATTCCCGGAAGCCCGCCAGGGTCTCCACCATAGGCGGCGCGGCGTGGGCCCGGGCCAAAGTCTCCGGCTTTTCCAAAGACGCCTCCCGGCACTCCACCGGGTTAATGAGGTAGCCCTTGATCTTCTCCAATTCCGCCTCCTCCAGGGCCCCCTGCAGGAGGTACAGGGTGGCGGCGGCCACGGCGGGCCGCTCCCCGCCGGTCATCAGCTGGATGCACTGGGCGGCGGAATCCGCCCGCTGGTCAAACTGCCCCGGCAGGGCCTCCACTGCCAGCATAGCCCCGGCGGAGGCAGGAACGGGAAAATCCTCCTCGTACAGCACATCCACCTGGGGTTCGGAGAACACAGTCCCCTTGGCCTTTTCAAAGGCGTCATCCTCCAGGTTTTCCACGTCGTAGCGCCGGAGTACCCGCACCCCCAGCAGGGTGTGTATGCCCAGGAAATCCCGCAGATCAGCCAGCAGTCCCGCGGCCTCAGGGCTGAGGCCGGGACGCTTCTCCACAAAAACACGCCTTACCATGTTATCCCTCCAAAGCCCGCAGGGCCCGCTGTCCAATATCCCGGCGGAGGTATTTCCCCTCAAAGCCGATGTCCTCCGCCGCCTGATATGCCGCCGCCAGGGCCTCCCGCAGGGTGGGGGCCGTGGCGGTGATGCCCATCACCCGGCCGCCGCTGGTGACCAGGGACCCGTCCTCCGCCAGCTTGTCCCCGGCGTGATAGCAGGCAAGGCCGCTTCCCAGGCGGCAGGCGGGGGTGGGGGTCATAGGCCGTCCCCGGAAAGTGATGGCCTTCCCCTTCTCATAGTGTTCCGGATAGCCGCCGGAGGCCAGGATCACGCAGGCGGCGGCCCCGTCCGACCACTCCACCTGCAAATCCCCCAGGGTGCCGTTCTCCACAGCCTGCATCACCGTCAGGAGATCCGTTTTCAAAAGGGGCAGCACCACCTGGGTCTCCGGATCACCGAAGCGGCAGTTATACTCGATGACCTTGGGCCCCTCCGGCGTCAGCATGAGGCCGAAGTAAAGGCATCCCCGGAAGGGGCAGCCTTCCGCCCGCATGGCCGCTAGCGTAGGCAGGAAGATGGTCTCCATGCAGGTTTTGGCCATATCCTCCGTGTAATAGGGGTTGGGGGCCACGGTGCCCATGCCGCCGGTGTTGAGGCCGGTGTCGTTCTCCCCCGCCCGCTTATGATCCATAGAGGACACCATGGGAACGATGGCCGTACCGTCGGTAAAAGCCAAAACGCTGACCTCCGGGCCGGTGAGGAATTCCTCCACCACAATCCGGTTCCCGGAGTCGCCGAAGGCCTTGTCCTCCATGATGGTCTTTACCGCCGCCTCCGCCTCCGAAAAGTCCTGGGCAATGAGGACGCCCTTCCCCAGGGCCAGGCCGTCGGCCTTCACTACCAGGGGGAAGCCGGCACCCCGCAGGTAGGCAATAGCCTGGGCGGGATCGGAAAAAACCTCGTAGCGGGCAGTGGGGATGTTGTATTTTTTCATAAGCCCTTTGGCGAAAACCTTGCTGCCCTCAATGCGGGCGGCCTTGGCGTCCGGCCCGAAGCAGGGGATACCAATCGCGTGAAGCCGGTCCACGCACCCCAGGGCCAGGGGATCATCCTGGGCCACCACGGCAAAATCGATGCCGTGGGCCTGGGCAAACTCCACGATTTTGTCAATATCCTTGGCGCCGATGGACGGGACGCACACCGCGTCCATGGCAATGCCGCCGTTGCCCGGCAGGGCGTAGATCTCCTCTGCCGCCGGGTTTTCCCGCAGCTTTTGAATGATGGCGTGTTCGCGGCCGCCGCCGCCGACTACCAGCAGTTTCATGTTCAATAAGCCCCCTTTTTTATGCGGAATTACGCGCTCAGTGGTGGAACAGCCGCATCCCCGTAAAGCACATGGTCATGCCGTACTTGTCGGCAGTCTCAATGACGTTGTCATCCCGGATGGAGCCGCCGGGCTGGACAATGTACCGCACGCCGGAACGCTTGGCCCGCTCCACATTGTCCCCGAAGGGGAAGAAGGCGTCGCTGCCCAGGGTGACGCCGGTAAAGGCGTCCAGCCACTCCCGCTTCATGGCGGGGGTCAGTTCCTGAGGGCGGGTCCGGAAGGCCTTCTCCCAGTTCCCATCCGCCAGCAGCCACCGGCACTCCTCGTCGGAAAGGTAGCAGTCAATGGCGTTGTCCCGGTCCGGACGGCGGATACCCTCCGCAAAGGGGAGATCCAGCACATAAGGGTGCTGGCGCAGCCGCCAGGTGTCCGCCTTGCTCCCCGCCAGGCGGGTGCAGTGGATACGGCTCTGCTGGCCCGCCCCCACACCAATGGCCTGCCCGTCCTTCACATAGCAGACGGAGTTGGACTGGGTATATTTCAGGGTGATCAGGGCCACCACCATATCGATTTTCGCCTGCGGGGGCAGATCACGGCTCCGGGTGACGATGTTATCCAGAAGGGATTCGTCAATTTTGTACTCGTTCCGGCCCTGCTGGAAGGTGACGCCGAACACGTCCTTGTACTCCTGGGGGGCGGGCACGTAGCCCGGGTCGATCTGCACCACATTGTAATTGCCCTTTTTCTTGGTCTTCAGGATCGCCAGGGCCTCCTCCGTATAGCCGGGGGCAATCACACCGTCGGAGACCTCGTTTTTCAGATACCGGGCGGTGGCGCCGTCACACACGTCGGAAAGGGCCGCCCAGTCGCCGTAGGAGCAGAGGCGGTCGGCCCCCCGGGCCCGGATATAGGCACAGGCGATGGGGGAAAGTTCCTCTTCGCCCTCCACAAAGTAGATTTTCCTGTCCGTTTCGCTAAGGGGCAGGCCCACGGCGGCCCCGGCGGGGGACACATGCTTAAAGCTGGCCGCGGAGGCGAGGCCGGTGGTGGTCTTCAACTCCCGGGCCAGCTGCCAGGAATTCAGGGCGTCCAAAAAATTGATATAGCCCGGTTTGCCGTTCAGTACCGTGACAGGCAGATCGGACCCGTCCCGCATGAAAATGCGGGACGGCTTTTGATTGGGGTTACAGCCGTATTTCAGTTCCAGTTCCGTCATAATCCGCGCTCCTTTATCTTTAAATATAATCGCAAAAATTGGTTCCGTCAAAGTCCGCCGCGGCTTTTTTGCATCTCGCACAGGCAAATTCCCAGGCTTTTTCCACGTATCTCCGCAAATACATTCACTTAATAGCCCTGCAAAAATGTATTTATCCCTCTAGGTACACCATCCCCAGACAGGGCGAACCCATATGGGGAATCTTCCAGAATCAGGGATTTCACAGAAGAGAGGAAAGCCGCCGCCGGCAATGGTTCCCGCAGGCGGCGGCCAGAATTCCCTTTCAGCATCTGCCTTTGTCACGGCCCCGCAATCTGTCTTGCGATCATCTCCGCCGCCCGGGGCAGCAAAACCCACTCCGCCCGCTCCATCACCCGGCGCTGGAGGATCTCCGGCGTGTCGCCAGGCAGGACCTCCACCGCCTGCTGGAGCAGGATGCGGCCGCCGTCGGGAATCTCGTTCACCAGATGCACGGTGGCCCCGGTGACCTTGACTCCCCGTTCCAGGGCTGCCTCGTGAACCTTCAGCCCATAATACCCCTTCCCACAGAAAGCGGGAATCAAAGAGGGATGCACATTTAATATCCGATTCGGCCAGCGCCGGATAAATTCCGGCGAGAGGATTGAGAGGAATCCCGCCAGGACGATCATATCGATCTCATGCTCTGCCAGCTTTTGCAGCAAAGCGGCCTCGAACTCGTCCTGGCCGGCCCCCTTCCTCGGTACGGCAAAGCCGGGTACCTGATGGTTTTTCGCCCGCTCCAGGGCATAGGCCCCGGGGGCGCTGGAGAGCACCAGGACAATCTCCCCGTGGGGGATGCCCCCGCTCTCCTGGGCTTTCAAAAGAGCCTCCAGATTGGTGCCGCCGCCGGAGACCAGGACGGCAATCCGCGCCTTCCTCATGGTTCCAGTTCCACGCCGCCGTCGCCCCGGGCCACGGATCCCACGGCATAGGCGTCCTCCCCAGCCTCTTTCAGGATAGCCATAGCCCGGCCCCTCTGCTCCTCCGGGACCGCCAGCAGCATCCCCAGGCCCATATTGAAGGTATTGTACATATCCCGCACCGGGATATCCCCCCGCTGCTGGATCAGGCCGAATACGTCGGGGATAGGGAAACTCCCCAGGGAAATCCGGGCGGTAAGGCCCGGCCTCATCATCCGGGGCACGTTTTCATAGAATCCGCCGCCGGTGATATGGCTGACGGCGCGGACCTCCACGCCCCCTTCCAGCAAAGCCAGCAGGGCCTTGACGTAAATCCGGGTGGGGGCCAGCAGCGCGTCCCCCAGGGACAGCCCCCCCAGGGCCTCCACCGGGGAGCGCAGATCCGCGCGTTCCACGTCAAAAACCTTGCGCACCAGGGAGAACCCGTTGGAGTGGACGCCGGAGGAGCCCAAGCCGATGAGGGCGTCCCCCTCCGCCAGCCGGCTGCCGTCAATCATCTTCGGCTTATCGGCGATGCCTACGGAAAAGCCCGCCAGATCATAGTCCTGGGGCTGCATCAGGCCCGGATGCTCGGCGGTCTCCCCGCCGATGAGGGCGCAGCCCGCCTGGACGCAGCCCTCCGCCACGCCGGACACCAGCCCGGCCACCTTCTCCGGGTCGTTCCTGCCGATGGCGATATAGTCCAGGAAGAAGAGGGGCTTCGCGCCGCAGCAAATGATGTCGTTGACGCACATGGCCACGCAGTCGATACCCACGGTGGTGTGGCGGTCCAGCAGCTGGGCAATCCGGATTTTGGTGCCCACGCCGTCGGTTCCGGAGACCAGCACCGGCTCCTCCATCCCGGCGAAATCCGGGGCGAAGAGGCCGCCGAAGCCGCCGATGCCGGAGACCACCCCAGGGATCATGGTCCTGGCCACGTGCCCTTTCATCAGCTGCACGCCCCTGTAGCCGGCCTCAATATCCACGCCTGCGGCGGCGTAGGAGGCGGAATGGGAATTGTTCATACCACGCTCTCCTCCCAGCGCCTGCACTGGTCGATCCGTTTTCCGCCGTCGCCCTGTTTTTCATCATAGGCGAACTGTTTCAGCAGTTCGCAGGGGAATTCGGCGCACTGCCCGCAGTGGGCGTACCCCTTCCCCTCGCTGCACGCTTTCAGGGAACAGCTGTCGCCCCAGAAAGGTTTTTGTATCTGTGTGCAGCCGCTGCATCCCATCTGCTCCCGATAGCCGCACTCACTGCACAAAATCCCGCATCTTGACTCAACCATCATGGCCGCCTCCTTTTTCTCTTCCGTTATTCTCTGCCGGACCAGCAGTAGGTACAAACCTTGTCCCGGTCAATGCCAATGGCCTCCAGCAGGCCGTCCAGGGATTGGTAGCCCAGGGAGTCGAAGCCGAATTTCTCACAGATAGCCTTCAGCATACAGCCGCCCCGCTCGGTGGAGGCGTCGCTGTACTCCTCCAGGTACTTCTGTCCCTCGTCTCCCTCCAGTTCCTGCACCGTCCGCCGCGCCAGCAAATCCATGGCGGAGTTGCTGCGGGAGAAGTTCAGGTATTTGCAGCCGTACATGATGGGAGGGCAGGCGGAGCGCATATGGACTTCCTTTGCGCCGGACTGGTAGAGGAACTCCACCGTTTCCCGCAGCTGGGTGCCCCGGACAATGGAATCATCCACAAAGAGGAGTTTTTTCCCCTGGATCAGTTCCGGGACGGGAATCTGCTTCATCTTGGCCACCTGGTTCCGGACATCCTGATTGGCAGGCATAAAGGACCGGGGCCAGGTGGGGGTGTATTTCACAAAGGGGCGGGCGAACGTCTTCCCGCTCTGGTTGGCGTAGCCGATGGCGTGGGGCATACCGGAATCCGGAACCCCGGCCACGTAATCCACGTCCGGGATCTTCCCGGACGCCGCCTCGGCCCTGGCCATACCCTCGCCGTTGCGGTAGCGCATGACCTCCACGTTGACCCCCTCGTAATTGGAGTTGGGATAGCCGTAGTAGGTCCAGAGGAAGGCGCAGATCCGCATCTTCTCCCCTGCCGGGGCCAGGGACTCGTACCCCTCCGCCGTCAGCCGGACAATCTCTCCGGGGCCCAATTCGTAGACATCCCGGTAGCCCAGCTTCTGGTAAGCAAAGGACTCGAAGGAAACGCAGCAGCCGTCCTCGCTCTGGCCGATAAGCACAGGCAGGCGGCCTAGCTTGTCCCGGGCGCAGAGGATGCCATCCTCTGTCAGCAGCAGGATGGAGGCAGATCCGTCAATCTGCTCCTGGGCAAACCGGATGCCAGAGACCAAATCCTCCTGCTGGTTGATGAGGGCGGCGATCAGTTCCGAGGCGTTGACCTTGCCGGAACTCATGGCCATAAACTGGCGGCCGTGGTTGTTGAAATAGCGATCCACCAGCTGGCCGGCGTTGTTGACAATGCCCACCGTGGTGATGGCAAACAGCCCCAGGTGGGACCGGACCAGCAGGGGCTGGGGATCCGTATCGCTGATGCAGCCGATACCGGCGCAACCCTGGAAATCCTGCAAATCCTTCTCAAACTTGGTGCGGAAGGGGCTGTTTTCAATGTTGTGAATCTGCCGTTGGAACCCGTTTTTCCGGTGGTAGACGGCCATGCCGCCCCGGCGGGTGCCCAGGTGGGAGTGGTAGTCGGTGCCAAAGAACACATCCAACACCACATCCCGTTTTGCGATGGCGCCAAAAAATCCGCCCATGCTTAAGCCTCCT
Source organism: uncultured Oscillibacter sp. (assembly GCA_910584995.1). GTDB lineage: Bacteria > Bacillota > Clostridia > Oscillospirales > Oscillospiraceae > Oscillibacter. Next base: position 12,727 of record CAJUDW010000039.1, read on the forward strand.
TATCTCTTGCGCCTGCGGCGGAACCACCAGATCCCGCCTGCAAGCAGCGCCGCAGCCAAAGCCAACGCTGCGGCTAAGGCAAGAGGATTCCCAACGGTGACAAAAACAGCTGTAGGCCCGTCTGCCCCGCCGATGATCCCCACGTTATGCTTCCCCCATCAGGCGGCGCATAACCTCCTCATAGGCCTCTTCGGCCCCGCCCAGATCCCGGCGGAAACGATCCTTGTCCAGCTTCTCGTGGGTCTTCTCGTCCCAAAGGCGGCAGGTGTCAGGGCTGATCTCGTCCGCCAGGACGATGGTCCCGTCTGCCGTCTTGCCGAACTCCAGCTTGAAATCCACCAGATCGATGCCGATCTCCTTCATGAAGCCCTTCAGCAAATCGTTCACGGTGAAGGCGTACTTCTTGATGAGATCAATCTCCTCCCGGGTAGCCAGCTTCAGGGCCAGGGCATGGTACTCGTTCAGCAGGGGATCGTCCAGGGGGTCGCTCTTATAGGAGAACTCAATGGTGGGCGCGTCAAAGACGATACCCTCTTCCACACCGTACCGCTTGGCAAAAGATCCGGCGGAGATATTGCGGATGATAACCTCCAGCGGCACAATGGAGACCTTCTTCACCACGGTCTCCCGGTCGCTGAGTTCCTCCACATAGTGGGTAGGCACTCCCTTTCCCTCCAGGCGGCGCATAAGGTTGTTGGTCATGCGGTTGTTGATGACGCCCTTCCCTGTGATGGTGCCCTTCTTGGCCCCATTGAAGGCGGTAGCGTCGTCCTTATAGGAGACAATCACCAGATCCGGATCCTCGGTGGCATAGACTTTCTTCGCTTTTCCCTCGTAAATCTGCCCTAATTTCTGCATAGCGCTGTCCCTCCGATTATTTTTGTTCCTGTTCCAGTGAATCAATCACTGCGTTGACCCCGGTGGTCAGTGCGTCCGCGACAATTTGAAAATAGTCCTTGTACTTCCCATTGGAGTATGCGATAATGCCGTCCAGCACCTGCCGGAACTCGCCGTCCACCACTACGGTAAAGCCGGGGACCTTCTCCCCTGTGGCGCTGTTTTCCAGTTCCTCGGATAAAATATTGATGGAGGATTCCATGGATTCCATAGTCTGTTTCCTTTCCGCCGCGGTCTGCGGCATAGCGTCCGGGAAAGGCGGAGCCCTCCCGTCCGGCATTGATATTACATCATGGACTATCATTGATGAGTCTATACTTTTTGTATATCCCTCTCTCACTTTTTCATAGCGGCCAATTCGTCCTGCAGCCGGGCTTCCTTCCCGGCAATCTGCGCCGCCATGTCCCGGCGGGCGCCGTCAAGCTTCTCCGCCAGGGCGCCGTCCTCCACTGCCAGGATCTGGGCCGCCAGCACGGCGGCGTTTTTTGCCCCGTTGATGGCGACCGTAGCCACCGGGATGCCGCCGGGCATCTGGACCGTGGACAACAGGGCGTCCAGCCCGTCCGCCGCCCCGCCCCGCATGGGGATGCCGATCACCGGCAGGGTGGTGTTGGCGGCAAAGGCCCCCGCCAGATGCGCCGCCATCCCGGCGGCGCAGATAAGGACGCCGAAGCCCCGCTCCCGGGCGCTTTTGGCGAACTCCGCCGCCTCGCCGGGGGTCCGGTGGGCGCTGAGGATGTGGGCCTCATAGGGAATTCCCAGATCCGCCAGCTGCCCGCAGGCCCCCTTCATAACCGGCCAGTCGGAATCCGATCCCATAATCACCGCGACTTTTTTCATTGTCCGTCCTCCTTAAAGCTTTTTCCGCATGACGGTGTGGCGGAACACGCCGTCTACAAAATACTCCTTGGAACAAAACACAGGCTTCCCGTCAATATCGTAATCCACCTCGTCCATCCGGAGAAGGGGCGTGCCCACGGGGATTTCAAAAATCCCTGCCAGAGCCTCGTCCGCGGCGGCAGGGGAGATGTCGGTCAGATCCAGATAGGGGTACACGCCGCAGAACTGCTGGAGGAAGTGGAAAATCGGAAGCTTCAAATCGTTGGAGGTGTAATCCCCCCGGACCAGGGCCTTCTCAAAAACATCCTCGCAGTAGACGGCAGGCCTGCCGTCGGCCGTGCAGAGGCGGGAAATCCGCAGGACAGGGGTCCCCTCGGGAATCCGGAGTTGCCCTGCCACCTTCCTGCCGGCCGTGCCCTCGGACGCCCGGACGCCGGCCACACCCGGCTGGTACCCGCTCTGGCGGATCATGTCCAGGAATTCCACCTCGATATCCATGCGGGTCCGCACGTTCAGCACATGGCGGTTGATGATGGTACCCACCCCGTGGCGGCGGGTAATAAACCCCTCCCGCTCCAGGGAGGCCAGGATATCCCGCAGTTGGGTGCGGCTGATGCCAAGCTTCTCCGCCAGGAGGCTCTCCCGGGGCAAACGCTGACAGGCTGCGTAGGCGCCCTCCTGCATAGAGGCAAGGATCTGCGCCCGGATGGTTTTGGATTCAGCGGGCTGACTGCTCATGTGCTTCACCTCAATAATAGGTAGTACCCATCTGAAAGGTCGTACCTATTGTATCGGATTTTTTTTACCGCCGCAATTGACAAAACCAACAGTTTCCATCCCTATTTCCAGGAAAGGCTTGTCAGAATCAAGCAATCCGGCAGCAAGGGCAGGAGTTTCCGGGAATACCGGCGTTTTTCCCGGAAAAGGACTTGCGAAAATTCCGTCTTTCTCTTATAATGGCAGGGATTGGACAGGCCGCCCCGTTTCCCGGCGGCGGACACACGGAAAAAGGGCGGGGAGCCCCCCGGCCCCGCCGGAGAAGGAGAACCATGGACAAAAAGCTGATTTTTCTGGATATCGACGGCACACTGACCGTTCCCGGCCACAACACACCGCCAGAAAGCGCCTTAGCGGCGATCCGGGAGGCCCGAGAGGCAGGCCACCGGGTATTCCTGGCCTCCGGCCGGTCCCTGAGCGCCCTCTCCCCTCTGCTCCGCCTGGGGTTCGACGGTGCGGTGGCCAGCGCAGGCGGGTACATCGCCTGCGGCAGCCAGGTGCTCTACGACCACCCCATGACAGCATCCCAGCTGGAGGCCATCCAGGCGGTCCTGCGCCGCCACAACGTCTTTTCCATCATCGAGGCCCAGGACGCCGCCTACGCCGAAGGGGATCTGCGGCAGGCCTTTGCCAACGCCCCAGGTGGCGACAGCGAATTCCGCCGCTGGAAAGCGATCTATGAGCAGGAATTAGGCGTCCGGCCCATATCCCAATACGGCGGCCAGCCTATTTATAAAGTGGTCTGCATCTATCATAGCCCCAGCCAGCTGGAGGAAGCCCGTTCCCTGCTGGAAAAAGAGTTCGTCTTCTGCGGACAGAGCATCCCCTCCGACTCCTGGCTGAACACGGAACTGATCAACCGTGACTTTGACAAGGGGCGGGCGCTGGAACGGGTATGCCGCCATCTGGGCGTGGATTTGGCGGACACCATCGCCTTCGGGGACGGGCCCAACGATCTGGAGATGATCCGTACCGCCGGCCTTGGCGTCTGCATGGAAAACGGCTGCCAGGCCCTGAAGGATATCAGCGGCATGATCTGCCCCCCGGTGGAGCAGGACGGCCTGGCGGCAGGCTTCCGGGCCCTGGGCCTGGTGAAAGCCTGAGGGCAGCCGCAGCAGATCCCGCCGCCCTGCGGCACATTTGGCACACAAGCTGTCCGCCTTATCTGCCGGCCCCTAGGCCTTGTTTGAAAAATGTCAAAAGGCCCAAGCGGCGGATCTTTTTCCATCATTCTGCGTTGATTTTCTTTGCCATGCACAAAGTATGGCTGCGTCAAATTGCCTTGATTGACGAAAAAATCTCTCACCGTTGGGCATTCCGCCAATTTTCAAACAAGGCCTAAACCCCCATAAGGAAAAGTCAAAACCTCCGGCTAAGCCGGAGGCTTGAGTAGGCCCTATAAGGGCCTGC
>CAJUDW010000040.1 GCA_910584995.1 uncultured Oscillibacter sp.
CAAGACCGGCCCCCAGGTTATAGACAGTCGTGCTTTTGCCAACTCCGCCCTTTTGATTTGCTACGCTTATCACCTTGGGTTTCGCCATATTGGGGTTCCCTCCTTTTTCATAGATTTAGCCGCCTGCGGCGAAACAGACGGCTATGTATGGGCATAGAAAAAGCCGCCTTTTCTATGCAGAAAAGACGGCCTATGCAGTCGGACAATATGTGATTTTCAGATGGCTATTCAGGGGCAAGGCCTAAACCGTATGTCCGCATTTCCCCGCGTTTTGTCGTATCAAAACTCATTCCTTGGTAGTAAATTCGTAGTAATTGGGGTGGTCTGTTGTCAGGAAATGCGGCGTAATGCGCTGTTTCACAAGGTTTTGCGGGTTCTTACAAAATATTTAGAAACAAAGAATTTTGCCAAAATTTCGAGAAAATCCGGTTGACAAACCCTTCCTCTGCTGATATACTTGATAAGCCGCTTTGAATGGGCAGAAAGCGTCCCTCTCTGGGACCGCCCCCGACAGCGAGCCCGTAATGAAGGAGTTGAAACAAGCATGAGCGCAATTATCGTAACCGGCGGAAAGCAGTACAAGGTGTCTGAGGGCGACGTGGTCTACATCGAGAAGCTGGACCAGGAAGCCGGCGACGCCGTGAAGTTCGACCAGGTCCTGGCCGTCATCGACGGGGACAAGGCCACCTTTGGCACCCCGACCGTGGCTGGCGCCTCTGTGGAGGCTACCGTGGTCAAGAACGGCAAGGGTAAGAAGATCCGCATCTTCAAGTACAATCCCAAGAAGGGCTACCGCAAGCGTCAGGGCCACCGTCAGCCTTACACCAAGGTGGAGATCGGCAAGATCGTGGTTTGATATGACCACCGTCACCTTTCAGACGGAACAGGGCCGGATCACCGGCTTCCGCTCCCAGGGCCACAGTGGCTACGGGGACGCAGGCACGGATATCGTCTGTGCCGCCGTTACCAGCGCCATCCGTTTGGCGGAGGCCACTGTGAACGACGTGCTGGGGCTGGCCGCGGCGGTGAAAATCCGCCCGGAGGACGCCTATATCTCCCTCCGCCTGCCGGGCGGGCTTGCCCCTGAGGCAGAGAGCGCCTGCCAGGCGCTGATGGCGGGACTGATGGTCTATCTCACCCAGCTTCACGACGAGTACCCGGAAAATATTGAGGTTCTGGAGGAGGAATAACCCTCCTCTCCATCTGCAAATACGCTATAGAAAGGATGGTTCTATCATGATTCGTATTGGTCTTCAGTTCTTCGCCCACAAAAAGGGCGGCGGCTCCACCAAGAACGGCCGTGACTCCAAGGCCAAGCGCCTCGGGCCCAAGCGGGCGGACGGCCAGTTCGTCCAGGCCGGCAATATCCTGGTCCGCCAGCGGGGCACCCACATTCACCCCGGCGTCAATGTGGGCATCGGTAGCGACGATACCCTGTTTGCCACCGCCAGCGGCAAGGTCCGCTTCGAGCGGCTGGGCAAGGACCGCAAGCAGGTTTCCGTCTACGAGGCGGAGTAAGGCTTTCCTTGCGGGACACGGAATAGGACTGTGGGGACCGCCGAAACAGGCGGTCCTTGCTTTTTCCCCAAAAAACTTATACTTCCGGGAGGTAGTATCCCATGGCAGCGACATTTATCGATAAGGCCCATATCACGGTGAAGGCCGGCAGCGGCGGGAACGGCGCGGTCTCCTTCCACCGGGAGAAATACGTGGCGGCAGGCGGCCCCGACGGCGGGGACGGCGGCAAGGGCGGATCCATCGTCCTGCTGGTGGACGACAATATGTCCACCCTGATGGATTTCCGCTACAAGCGCAAATACGCGGCCCCCAACGGCGCCGATGGGCAGGGCTCTCGGAAGTCCGGCAAAGACGGGCAGGATCTGGTGATTCGCGTTCCCCGGGGCACCCTCGTCCGGGACGCGGAAACCAACGAGATCATAAAGGATATGAGCGATTCCCAGCCCTACGTCCTCTGCAAGGGAGGCCGGGGCGGATGGGGGAACGCCCACTTCGCAACGCCCACCAGGCAGGTTCCCCGCTTTGCCAAGGCAGGCCTGCCCGGGGAGAACCACGAGGTGGTTCTGGAACTGAAGCTTTTGGCGGATGTGGGCCTCATCGGGTTCCCCAATGTGGGCAAGTCCACCCTTCTCTCCGTGGTCTCCAAGGCCCAGCCGAAAATTGCCAACTATCACTTCACTACCCTGTTTCCCAACCTGGGGGTGGTGTGGGTAGACGAGGGTGTCAGCTTCGTTATGGCGGATATCCCCGGCATCATCGAGGGGGCCAGCGAGGGGGCGGGCCTGGGCCACGACTTCCTGCGGCACATTGACCGCTGCCGCCTGCTGGTCCACGTGGTGGATGTCTCCGGCAGCGAAGGCCGGGATCCGGCGGAGGATTTGGACGCCATCAATGAGGAACTGAGGCAGTACAGCGGGGAACTTGCCAAGCGGCCCCAGATCATCGCCGCCAACAAGGCGGACATTATGGAGAACCCGGAAAACCTAGAGAACCTCCGGGCCCGGGCGGAGGAACTGGGCTGCCCGTTTCTGGAGATCTCCGCCGCCTCCCACCAGGGCACCCGGCAGCTGGTGGGGAAAATCGCGGAGATGCTGGCCTCCCTGCCGCCAGTGACGGTCTATGAACCGGAGTATGTGCCCCGGCCCCCGGAGGTGGACACCTCCGCCCCGCTGGACATCCGGCAGGAGGACGGCGTGTGGTTCCTGGAGGGTCCCTGGCTCCAGCGGCTGATGGGCAATGTGAACTTTGCCGACTATGAGAGCCGGATGTGGTTCGACAAGACCCTCCGGGAGGCGGGTGTGTTCCGCCAGATGGAGGAGATGGGCATCCGGGACGGGGATACGGTGTCTTTGTACGGGTTCGAGTTTGAATACCAGAGATGAGGGAAGGAGGCGGCCGGCTGGCCGCCTCCTTTCTTGAAACAGCCCGGGCCCATGGCATATTCCGGACAAACCGCTCATAAGATGGACCATCACAACCGAGAGGTGGACATCATGACCAATGAGACCCGCAATGAGGTGCTGCTGGAGGGCACCATCCTGGAGACCCCCGTCCTGTCCCACGAAAACCACGGCGCCCGCTTTTACCGCTTCCCTCTGCAAGTGCCCCGGCTGTCGGGGCAGGTGGATCTGCTGCCTGTCCTGCTGGCGGAGCCTATGCTGCCTAAGGTGGATGCAGGGGAGACGGTCCGCATCCAGGGCCAGCTGCGCTCCTTCAATAACCGCAGCGGCATCGGCAGCAGGCTGGTGCTGACGGTTTACGCCCAGGAGATTGAGCCGGGCCTGGAGGAGACGGTAAACCAAATCCTGCTCTCCGGCGCGCTGTGCAAGCCCCCCATTTTCCGCCGGACGCCCCTGGGCCGGAGCATCTGCGATCTCATGCTGGCGGTTCCCCGGCGGTACGGGCGGGCGGACTATCTGCCGGTGATCGCCTGGGGGCAGCTGGCCGTGCGGGCGGGGCGGCTCCAGGTGGGGGATCCCCTGTCCCTGGAGGGACGGGTGCAAAGCCGTACATACCGCAAGGTGACGGACGCGGGGACGGAAGAGCGGACTGCCTACGAGGTGTCCATGATGCATATGCTGGACACGGAATCCGTCTGAGTGCGTATATGGAGAGATGAAAACCAGGGCCGGGGAATTTCCCCGGCCCCGGCCTTATTTCGTAGGGAATCCGAACTGATGCCGCATCGCAAAGAGGAACTGCAGGAACCCCTTGGGATAAGGAATAAACCGCCCGTCCTCCAGCATGGCCTCCAGTTCCGGCAGATCCGCCCAGCAGACCTGGGAAACCTCGTCTGCCTGGAGCGTCAGGGCGGAGAGATCCAGATCCTGTTCCACCAGGTAAAAATCATCGAACCCCTGGGGGAAGTTCACTGTCACAGAAGGCCGGACGCCGGTGAGATCCAGCGGGAAGCCCAGTTCCTCCCGGAACTCCCGTTCCGCCGCCTGGCGGCTGGTTTCCCCTGCGTCCACGCCGCCGCCCACCGACACGTCCCAACGCCCCGGCCAGATGGATTTGTTCGTGGTCCGCCGCTGGATCAAAAGCCGCCCCCGGGAGTCAAACAGGCACACGTGGACTACCGTCCGGCAGGCGCCGGGCTCCTTGGGCCCGTGGCGCTCCGCGGTCCGGCCCAGGGGAATCCGATTTTCATCGTATAAATCGACCAATTCCATCATGGTTCCCTCCTTCCCTGCAGCCGTTACTGGCGGCGGGCGGTCTCGTATTCGCCGCCCCGCCGGTAGAAGGGGCAGTCACCACCCAGCCCCCGGAGGAACCGCTCCATCTCATCTTCGTCCAACTCAGCGTCACAGAAATATTCGTCCCCATCCTGATCGTAATCGTAAAACATACATTCGTCGCAGCAGCTGGCCATATGCCTTCGCCTCTTTTTTCCATAAGATCCGGTGTCCCAGTCTACAGCAGTATAGCATAGATCCCGTCCACATCCAAGTGTTTTTCTATCACCAGTTCCTCCAGGGCTGTCCTGGCCTCCGGCGGGGCCGCCCAGCACACGCCGCACCCGGCGGTGACGGCCCGGGGCACGGGGATCAGGCGCCCCGGCAGGCCTGCCTCCAGGCAGGCGGACTCCATGGACATGGCCCCGGTGGTGGTGCGGAAGGTCACAACGCACCGCTCTGTCCGCTCCCGCATGTCACAGCGCCTCCTCCGCCAGGATCCGGACGGCCTCTGCCGCGGCATCGGTCTCCGCCTCCGTATTGGCCCAGCCCCAGGAGAACCGGACGGCCCCCTGTCCCTCCGTACCCAGGGCCCGGTGGAGCCGGGGGGCGCAGTGGGCCCCGGGGCGGGTGGCGATGGAGAACTGCTCCGCCAGCCGGTCGGAGACTTCGGCGGAGTCCCAATCCGCCAGGTTCAGCGTCACAATGGGGGCCCTTTGGGCTTGGGAGAAGTCCCCATACACCCGGACGCCGGGGAGATCCCGTACCGCCCGGTAAAACCGGCGGGCCAAGGCGTCCTCCCGGGCCCGGACGGCCTCCGGCCCGGCTTTTTCCAGGTAGTCCAGGGCGGCGCCCAGGCCTGCGAGGCCGTGGCTGTTGAGGGTGCCGGCCTCCAGGCAGGCGGGCCAGTCCGCAGGCTGGGACGCGGAAAAACTCTGCACGCCGGTGCCGCCCACAAGGAAGGGGCGGATTGGCAGCCCCTCCCGGACGCAGAGCCCGCCGGTGCCCTGGGGCCCCAGGAGGCTCTTGTGGCCGGTAAAGCAGACCACGTCCATCCCCTGCTTCTCCATATCCAGGGGGAATACCCCCGCCGTCTGGGAGGCGTCCAGGATCCAGAGGAGGCCGTGTTCCCGGCAGAACCGTCCCACCCGGTCCAGATCCATCATGTCCCCCGTGAGATTGGAACTGTGGGTGCAGGCCACCGCCTTCGTGTTGGGCCGCAGCAGGGCCTCGAAGGCCCCCCAGTCGAGACGGCCCTCCCTGTCCGCCGGGACGAAATCCACCTCCGCCCCCTGCTCCCGCAGGCGGTACAGGGGACGGAGGACGGAGTTGTGCTCCCAGTCCGTGGAGATGATGTGATCCCCCGGCCCCAGCAGGCCGCTGATGGCGATATTCAGGGCCATGGTGGAATTCTGTGTAAAGACAACATGATCCGCCTGGGGGCAGCCCAGCAGTTTTGCTATCCGGCGGCGGACGCCGTAAATGCCCCGGGAGGCGGCCAGGGCGCCGCTGTGGGTGCCCCGCCCGCTGTTGCCGTAGGTGTTCATGGCCTCCGCCGCGGCTTCCGCCACACCGGGGGGCTTGGGACAGGTAGTGGCGGCGTTGTCCAGATAGATCACGGCTTCACAACCCTTCCCGCCCCGGCCAGCTTCTCCACGATAGCATACATGTTGGTGACGCCGCCTACCGCCAGCTGATCCGTAAGGCCGTAGAAGTTCAGGCAGGTGCCGCAGGTGAGGATTTCCACCCCCTGGGCCTCCAGCTTTTTCAGATCCTCCAGGGAGGCGGAGCCCTCCACCGTCAGCTTGGCGCCGCCGTTATAAAAGAGCATGGTGCCCGGCAGTTCCGGCAGCTGGGTGACGGCGAACAGGAACCCCTTCATCAGGGTGCGGCCCAATTCCTTGCTGCCACGCCCCATGGACTCCGTGTCCACGGCCACCACCAAAGCGCCCCGCCGGTCCGGGCCGCAGGCCATAGGGGGCTCCTCCATGAGGGCCTCCCCCATAGGCTCCTTCACCTCCATGGAAACCACAAATTCCCGCTCCCCGGTTTTCTCCGCCCGGGCCTCCAGATGGTGCCCGGAGGCCATGCGGGTCAGGTTCTGGACGGCGATCTCATTGTCCACATGGATCTCCAGGATCCCCGGCTCTGCCATCTCCCGCAGGGCGCGGGTGGCCTTTACCACCGGGATGGGGCACTGATCCCCCACGGCATTCACAACGACGGTTTTCATCCTTGGTACCTCCCTGTATGTATTTCCCCTACATTGTATCGCCCCCGGCTTCCCCTGGCAAGGGCTATTTTTTTGAAAAAATAGCGGATTGCAAAAAATTCCCCGGGGCCCGGTGAAAAAAACCGTATAAATCTCCCTTTTTCCGGCAGATCCTTGACAGGACAGGCCGTTAGAACGTAAAATATAGTCAACTGGCGGGCCTTGTGCCGCCGGAGCGCGTGATTTTTTGCGAAGGCAGGCACGCTTGGCCGCTTTTGCGGTCTGCGGCGATGCAGAGCATCCCTGCGCCGGAAAGCATGGTTTTGCTCCGGCTGACTGTGCCGGCTGCAGCAATCATACTGAAAGATACGAGGTCAGGCCTATGAAAACACCCTTTGTCACAAAAGAACAGCTGGAGGCCATTGCCGCCCAATATCCCACCCCCTTCCACCTCTACGACGAGCGGGGCATCCGGGAAAATGCCCGGCGGCTGCAGGCCGCCTTTGCCTGGAACCCCGGGTTCCGGGAGTATTTCGCCGTGAAGGCCACGCCTACCCCGGCCATTTTGAAACTCCTGCGGGAGGAGGGGTGCGGCTGCGACTGCTCTTCCCTGACGGAACTTTTGATGGCGGAGCGGTGCGGCGTCACAGGGGAGTGGATCATGTTCTCCTCCAACGGCACCACAGCGGAGGAATACCGGCTGGCGGACCGGCTGGGGGCTGTGATCAACCTGGACGATCTGACGATGGTGGACTTCCTGGAGTCCTCCATTGGCCGCCTGCCGGAGAAGATCTGCTGCCGGTACAATCCTGGCGGCACCTTCACCCTGGGGGAGACCCGGGAGGGCTTCCAGGTGATGGACAATCCCGGCGAGGCCAAATACGGCATGACCCGGGGCCAGATTGCCGAGGCCTTCCGCCGCCTTGCTGCCAAAGGGGTGAAGGAGTTCGGCCTTCACGCTTTCCTGGCCTCCAACACCCTCTCCAACGACTACTATCCCTCCCTGGCCCGGATCCTCTTCCGGCTGGCGGCAGAACTGAAGGAGGAGACCGGCTGCCGCGTCACCTTCCTGAACCTCTCCGGCGGCATCGGCGTACCCTATGAGCCGGACCAGCCCGACAGCGATATCGCCGCTATCGGCCAGGGGGTGCGGCAGGCCTATGAGGAGATCCTGGTTCCCGCCGGTCTGGGGGACGCGGCGCTGTATACGGAACTGGGCCGCTACATGTTGGCCCCATACGGCCATCTGGTGACCCGGGCTGTCCACGCCAAGCACATCTATAAGGAGTATATCGGCGTGGACGCCTGCGCCTGCAACCTGATGCGGCCCGCCATGTACGGTTCCTACCACCACATCACGGTCATGGGGAAGGAAAACGCCCCCCTGGATCACAAATACGATGTGGTCGGCAGCCTCTGCGAAAATAACGACAAGTTCGCTATCGACCGGATGCTGCCGGAGATTGAGACCGGCGACCTGCTGGTGATCCACGATACCGGCGCCCACGGCCATGCCATGGGCTACAACTACAACGGCAAGCTGCGCTCTGCGGAACTGCTGCTGAAGGAGGACGGATCCGTAGAACTGATCCGCCGGGGAGAGACGGTGGAGGACTATTTCCGTACCCTGGCCTGGTAAGAGGGCGGAGCACGGATACGGTGCGGGCGGAGGCCCGCAGGAGGAGGTTTTTATGAAACGCCGCATAGCTGCGCTTTTCCTGGCGCTGATGCTGCTGCCTGTTGTCCCGGCTTTTGCCACGGAGGGCGGCGGAAACGGGCCCTTTGCCCGGAGCAAAACTTATGAGGGGCAGTTTTCCGATCTGGAGAGGGCCTCCCCCTACTATGAGAGCATAACCGCATTGTACGAATACGGCCTGACCCTGGGCCGCCCGGACGGCACCTACGGACCCGAGGAGCCTATGACGGTGGGGGAGATCATCATCTTCGCCGGACGGATCCGGAGCCTGTACCGGACAGGGGACACGGAGACAGGGCCTGACGGGTTCCGCCAGGGGGAGGAGCCTGTTGCCTGCCGGTATCTCCGGTATTTGCAGGCGGAGGAAGTGCTGGATACGGCCCTGGACGGCCGCCTGGAGGAGCAGGCCTCTCGAGGGGAACTGGCCCATGTGCTGGCAAAACTCCTGCCGCCGGAGATCCTGCCGGAGGTTAACGGCGTGATTGTGACAGAGGGCTGGGGCAAACGGTGGTTTATCAAAGACGTGAAAAGCGGGACGCCCTATTGCCAGGACATCCTGTATCTCTACCGCTGCGGCCTCACCGCCGGGGAGGACGGCAAGGGCTCCTTCCGGCCGGAGGAAACTGCCAGCCGGGGCGCGGCGGCGGACATGCTGGCGCGCCTGCTGGACGGGAACCTCAGGATCACCCTGGACTGGGATGTCTCCGGCCCCAGCACGGCGGCGGGGACTGCACTAAAGGATCTGGTGCCCAGGGGCACCTACATCGCCTCCCCCGCCACGGAGGAGGAACTGGATCAATCCATCCGGTATATGCTGGCCTCCGGCAGTTCCAAGCTGAACCTCCGCTGCCCCGGTATGCCGGCGGCGGAGATCCAGAAGCTGAAAAGCCGGGCGCTGTATCTGGTGGAGACCTATTCAGAGCAGAGTTACCGGGCCGTTTCGTGCAGCTATAACCGGGCGGGGGATGTGGAACTGACGTTTACCGCCTCGGAACCCCAGGGGACCGGCGAGTACCGCAATATGGCCATGAAGGCCGCCATAGCCCTCCATGATGAGATGTGGGCTTCCGGGAAGATCACCGCCGCCATGTCGGAGTACGACCGGGCGAAGGCCTATTACACCTGGCTCTGCAAAAACTGCGTGTACGATTACCGGGCCGGCGGCGGCTCCGTCAGCCACGTGCCCTACAGCCTCTTTGAGCGGGGCACCGCCGTGTGCGACGGCTACACCGGCGCCCTCAACATGCTTTTGAAGCTGGAGGGCATCGAGTGCGCGGGCCTGGCCTGCGACGGCCATATCTGGACGGTGGCCACCCTGGACGGGAAGCAGGTCCATATTGACGCAACCCTGGGCGGGGAGGGGAAGGCGGTTGATTACAGCTACTTCGCCATGACCCCGGAGCAGTGCTGGGAGCGGCATCCGTGGGACGATTTCCGCCTGGCGGCGAAGCCTCAGGGGAAATAAGGATTTGTATTTCTGGGCAGGGGATGCCGGATGGACGGGGGCTTTTGCCTTGCAGGGCCGCAAAAGGCCCGGACGGCGTCAACGCCTGTGAATACAAGTTGGAATCCGGAGCCGGGGAACGCCGGGCCGGAGAAACCGTCTGTCTGAAGATTGGATGAATGAACAGGGAAGGCCGGATCTTGAAAGCAAGATCCGGCCTTCCCTGTAAAGCCATGCCCGCAAACATTTTGCCGCCGGAGGAGGCAGCCGGGGGGCGGGGGATCTCCCATAAAAAGACGCTAAAAGACGCTCCGGGCCGTTTAATAGGTCAGCAGTTCCTGGAAAACTTTAATGGCGAAACGGTCCGTCATGCCGGATATGTAGTCCAGGACTGCCTGGAGGTAGATCTCCCGGGTGTCCAGACGGCCATAGAGTTTCTCATTCTCGCACCGGAGAGCCAGTTCCCGGGGCTCTCCCTCGGGGGCCAGCGCCGGGTCGCAGAACCGGGCCAGCCAGCGCCGGAAGGACGCCGTGAGGGTGGGGGCCGCGGGACGGAGATTCTCCAGGGCTTCCCAGGTGTGGTGGCCGTCGTAGCGTTCGGAGAGGGCTTCAAACAGCTGGGTCAGCACCAGTTCTGCGTATTTTTCAAAGGGCTTCAGCCGGGGATGCTTGTAGATGCAGGCGTAGTTGAACTCCTTCAACTCCTTCAGCTGCTGGAAAAAGGGCGGGCTGAGGCAGATCCCGGCCTCCGGGGAACTGTTTTTGCAGATGTCGATGATCATATTGTGGATGATCACCGTGGTGTTCAGGGCATTCTGGTCGTTGATCCGGGCCATTTTCACCAGCTTGCTCCGGGCTTCCTGATCCAGAAAGCCCAAGCTGGCGGCGTCCTCAATGTCCCGGCCGATGTAGGCGATTTTGTCGGAGATTTTTACCACACAGCCCTCCCAGGTGGCGGGCTGGTACTGCCCCGGGGAGCGGAAATCCTCCAGGGGGATCAGATCCTTCCGGGGGGTGAGGCCGTTTTCGTCCACCTCCCCGCAGTGGGAGATGATGCCGTCCCGGACGGCGTAGGTGAGATCCAGGTTCCGGAAGATCTTGTAGTTGTCCTCCAGCAGTTCCAGCCGGTCTGCGAACCGCAGGCCGTTTTGCTCGTGCCAGAAGGTCTGCCCCAGGTGTGTTTGGGAGAGGCTTCGGATGACGGTCTCCCCCTGGTGCCCGAAGGGTGCGTGACCCAGATCGTGGGCCATGGCGATGGCCCGGGTCAGATCCTGGTTCAGCCCCAGGGCCGCAGCGATGGTGGAACTGACGGACTCCACGTGGGCCACATGCTCCATCCGGGTGCAGATGTGGTCGTTGTCGATGTTGAAAAACACCTGGGTCTTGTGCTTGAGGCGGCGGTAAGCCATGGAGTGGAGGACCCGCGTGTAGTCCCTGGCGAAGGGGTCCCGGATGTCGTCAGGCCGGGCGTACAGGCGGCTCTTCCGGCCGGCCAGGGCCTCCCAGCGGGGATGGCTGGGCGCGGCGGCGAATTCCTGAAACAGATGGGTCATAGGGGCCTCCTTTACGGGTGTTGAGGGGATGTGTCCAGCAGTCCCAGGGCTTCGGCCTCGGCAAAGAACCGGCGGTCAAACTGCTCCGCCCCGGTGAAGTTCAGATGGTCCAGGTTTTTAAACAGGTCGTGCCGTCCGGCAAAGGCTTCGTCGTGGGAGTAATCCAGATAGGGGACGCCGTACTCCTCCGCCAGGGAGGAAACCCGCTCCAGGAAGGACTCGTAAAAACCGCCGGGGAAGCAGGCGCTGTATTCCGCCGGATAGGGCGGCGTCACCAGGACGGCCTTCCAGCCCTTTTCCCGGCAAAGTTCCAGCATCTCCCGGTAGGCGTTCCACATGGCCGGGTTCACCTCCGGGAATACAGGCTCAATCAGGGACCAATGGTCCCTGAGGACCCGCTCCTGCTCGGAGGGGATACTTTCGGCAGGCAGCTGCCGCCGTCCCACCTCCTCCCGGGTGACGGCGGAGCCGTCAGGGTGGGAGAAGAAGGCCTCCGCCAGTTCCGGTGGATCCAGGGTCAGGATGGGGAAATACCGGGTGAGGAAGTACCGGCCCAGATCCACGTCCACAATATTTTCCGGGCCCAGGATCCGGTAGTACCGGGGCTGGCGGCTATCGAAGGATTCCTCCGTGCCGGTCCAGTAGGGGGACATATAGCTGACGGTGAGGATGACCAGCCCGCCCCGGGGGATGTGATCCTGGAACTGGCGCATCATGGCGGCGTCATACAGGGGGGTCTGGGCAGCCAGGGAGAAGTTGAAAAAAGTGCTCCCTTCCGGGGGATATTGAAAGGCGTCCTCCCCGTGGGAGGTGCCGAATACGGCAATTTTGGCGGTGTCCGGCATCTCCCGGAACCGGGCAGTATCCTCCGTCCGCTCCAGTTCCTGAAAGGCTTCTGTCCGCCAGTAGGCCAGACTCCCGGCGAAGAGGACGCAGCCCAGGAACAGGGCGGTGAAGGCACATTTGAAAAGCAGTTTTCCCATAGTCTGCTCCTCCTAAAACTGGAAGTAGATGAAGGGCGCGGCGCTCTCCTTGGGGATAAAAAGCAGCAGGAGCAGGAGGAACGTCAGATATACCGGCCACCGTACCCAGGCCGGCCAGGAGGAGACGGTGCGGATGGCGTCCTGACGTTCGTCCGCCCAGTCAAAGAGGAACAGCAGCAGAAGGGAGAAGAGGATTACTGCCGTCAGGAGTTTCCCCGGCAGGACTGCCGACAGGGCGTCCCGCACGTAGGAGAGGGGGGCCCGCCCGCCGGTGATGGTGTGGCGGATGATATAGAGGGCGTCCGCCATGGAATTGGCCCGGAAGAAGATCCAGGAGAAGCTGCACAGGGCGAAGGTGACAAGGCGGGCCAGGGCTTTTCCCACAGGCCCGGGAGATTGGGCCCGCCCCTTCCGCAGGGCAGCCAGGAGGGCTTCTGCGTCCAGATAGGCCGCCTGGAGAAGCCCCCAGGCTACGAAGGTCCATCCGGCCCCGTGCCAGAGGCCGCTGAGGAAGAAGGTGACTGCCACAAACAGCAGTTTTTTCCCCAGGCCCTTCCGGTTGCCCCCCAGGGGGATGTAGACGTATTCCCGGAACCAGCCGGTGAGGGAGATGTGCCAGCGCCGCCAGAACTCCGTCAGGGAGGCGGCAAAATAGGGGGCCTTGAAGTTTACCATCAGATCGATCCCCATGGTCTTGGCACAGCCCCGGGCGATGTCGGAATAGCCGCCGAAGTCGCAGTAAATCTGGATGGCAAAGGCGGCGGTGGCCAGGAGGAACGCGCCGCCGGAGTAGGCGGAGGGGTTTTCATACACCGGATCCACCAGGAGGGTTGCGAGACGATCCGCAATAACCAGTTTTTTGAAAAAGCCCCAGGCCATCAGCTTCAGGCCGTAAGCGGCGCTGTCATAGGAGAAGGGCCGCTCCTCCCGCAGCTGGGGCAGCAGGCTGGAGGCCTTTTCGATTGGCCCCGCCACCAGCTGGGGGAAGAAGGAGACGAACAGGGCGAAAGTAGTGAAATCCCGCTCCGCCGCCATTTTCCCCCGGTAGACGTCAATGGTGTAGCTGAGTGTCTGGAAGGTATAAAAGGAAATACCCACCGGCAGGATGATATCCAGGACCGGGAGGGAGAAGGGGATGGAAACGGCCCGGCACAGGTTGGTCAGGGTCTGGCCGAAGAAATTCATGTATTTGAAGAAGAACAGCAGGCCCAGGTTCATGGCCAGGCTCACGGCCAGTACGGCCCCGGCGGGCCTCCCGGCCTGCCGCCGCTTTTCAATCCCCAGGCCGCAGAAGTAGTCCACCAGGGTGGAGAGCAGCAGGAGGACGATGAACTCCGGCTTCCAGCACATGTAAAAATACCAACTGGCTGCCAGCAGCATGAACTTTCGGAACCGGAAGGGCAATATGTAATAGAGAAGGAAAACGCAGGGAAAGAAAATGAGGAACCGGAAGGAATTGAACAGCACGAAAAAACGCCCTCTTTCGGCAGAGAATATGCCTGGCAAAGCTGAAAAGCATCAGCTGGGCTGACGGCCCTGTGCAAAGGGCAATTTACCGGAGTATACAGCCATACAGGCCGGCCGCCCTGCGGCCGCAGCAGTTTCCGCTGGGGAAAAAGCGGAAATACTTCCAGGTCTGTTAACTATAGGGGAAAATGGAGGAAGACCGGTGCCGGGAAAGGGGGCTTTGCCAGAAAGGATTCCCCAGGAGGCAGATGACGCCCCACGCCCGATGTATTGCGGGATTTCCCGGTTTTGCGGGTTTTCTCAAGAATACCACATTTTCCTAAGGATGAAAAGGGCCGCCAGGGGCCGGAGCAAAATTTTTGCCCCGGCCAGAGATGATGGGATTGATGGCAGCCCGGGTCCTCCTTCCGCCGTGGGAAGGAGGGCCCGGGCCCGCGCCGTTATTCTTCGATACTGATGGCGCTGGTGGGACAGCCGTCCCGGGCCTCCTGGGCGATATCCAGCATCTCGGGCGGGACCTCGCCGCCGTGGGCGAGGCCGTCGTCCCCCATGGTGAAAACCGCCGGGCAGGTGCCGGCGCACAGGCCGCAGCCAATGCAGTTTTCGTTGACCGTTGCGTTCATATGGTTGCCTCCAAATGTTTGATTGCCTCCCCGGGAAGCGGGGCGGATCCACGGTCAGTATTCCCCGTTTTCCCGGGTCTCAACCGGAAAGGCAGGCGTTAAGATTCCGCTGTTTGTTAGGTGCAGGGCAGGCTGCGATAGCTTGCCCTGCCCTTGCCGGCGGTATTCTCTGCGATTTATCCTGGTTATTATGCAATAACAAAGCCCTATAGCCCAAATGAGGCAGCGCGGAACCATAAAAACTATCCGGGTCAAAATCAGAACCGGTATTCATTGGCAGGGGATACAGGATAGAGGAGGGATTTTGCTATCCTGCAAGGCGAAAAGTCCCAGGAATGCTGGATGCACTTCAAGATTTTTTCACGCGTCCGGGGTCAAAAGACCCGCCTGGACACCGTTTAACGCCTGTGGATACGGGTTTTCAATATTGGCATCTGGCAGCAGGCCTGCAAACCGCGCCGGTATAGCAGGGGAAATTTCCAAAATTTACATCTACATGCCTCTGTTTTAATCCTGTCTTATCCCTGATCCCATGGTAAAGTAAAACGGTCTGGGAAAAATCCCCTTTTACGGGGTACCTGCTTCCTTGCGGTATACTTTTGAGAGGGGCAACAGAGAATTGTGCAGAGTGCAAATACCAAGAGGCTTGCATTTGTTAAAAATATGGAAATTGCATAAAAGGCTTGACAATTTCCCAAAAATATTGTACAGTGTGATCACAGGAAAGGAGTGAGTCCCATGGGCTAGCAAAGTCCAAGAGATTCCCAAATCCCTGACCCAGCGCCGTCCAGGATCGAGACTTTATCCCAAAGAGCGCGAAAACCCGGAAAATCCCCAAAGACGAAACACCCTCACTATGATGAGCCGCACGAGTTTGAGACTGCGTGTACCGATGTTTTAAGGATTGGTGATGCCTGCCGAGTTTCCCGATTCCCTGGAAGATGCCCCGGCAAATCTGGACGGTATTTTTACAAAAAGCTGGAGGTAAGTGAATTGGCAAATCCGATCCACGAGTAAGCCCCCCATTCGCCGTTGGAGCGAGTGGGGGGATGCTTTTTGCCGTCCAGGAAGACATGTCTGGGGGTTTCACCGTTTCCTGACGATGACATGGACAGAATCCCCGTCTTGTTTTCCCAATTTTGCCCGGATGGACTTCAACATGCCGATGATATAGCAGGTATTGCCCTGGGCATCCTTGACCCTCATATTGACGATACTGCCGTCGTAGGGAATCCCGTCGAACAGGACGCTGACCGCCGCCCGCCCTGCGCCGAATTCCTGCCTGATGTCCCAGGGAAAAACCACGTAAGCGCCGCCGCGATCCTTCACTTCACAGATTATGGCGTCAAATTCATATTTATCCAGCATAGACCCCTCGTCTTAAAGTAAAGCCCTCCGGAAGGTCTCTTCCGGAGGGCTGCATGCTGCGGGAAAATTACTTGTTGTCCACGGAGAACATATAAGCAATCAGTTCCACCATCTTGTTGGCGTAGCCGCACTCGTTGTCGTACCAGGAGACAACCTTCACGAAGGTGTCGGTCAGGGAGAGGCCGGCCTTCTTGTCGAAGATGGAGGTACGGGAATCGCCCAGGAAGTCGGAGGAGACAATGTCCTCGTCGGTGTAGCCCAGGACGCCCTTCAGTTCGCCCTCGGAAGCTTCCTTCATGGCCTTGCAGATGTCCTCATAGGAGGCGGGCTTGGCCAGCTTGGCGGTCAGATCCACCACGGACACATCCAGGGTAGGAACGCGCATGGAGATGCCGGTCAGCTTGCCGTTCAGTTCGGGAATGACCTTGCCCACGGCCTTGGCAGCGCCGGTGGAGGAGGGAATGATATTGCCGGTAGCAGCACGGCCGCCGCGCCAATCCTTCATGGAAGCGCCGTCCAGCAGCTTCTGGGTGGGGG
>CAJUDW010000041.1 GCA_910584995.1 uncultured Oscillibacter sp.
ACGGACGATTAGCTCAGCTGGCTAGAGCACCTGCTTGACGTGCAGGGGGTCACAGGTTCGAGTCCTGTATCGTCCACCACGAAAACCGCCGTTTCTTGAACAAAACGGCGGTTTTTCTCAACTTATCAGGCAGTTTTGCGGCGGCGGTTGTCTATCCGGATTCGCCTTGACCACAGTTCCAGCCACAGACAGAGAAAAAACGCCCTCCGGGAATCACTGTCCCGGAGGGCGGCCGCATTCCATTCAGCCTGTTTTTGCCTGGGCTCGCAGGAGGGCTGTCTCCTCCTTCATCTCCGTGATCAACCGCGCCAGCTTCTCCTCACACTCCTCCTCGCTGTGGGCGTAGACATTCCGGGTCATACGTTTGCCGTTGACCTTGGGAGAATACCGTCCCTCCCAGAGCTGATCTCTGATCCGTGAAATACAACCGGTCCCCGGCTTGCGGTATTTACCCTTGACTGCCTGGAAACTGGTGCGGACGGGCTTCTCCCGAACCATCGTATCCGGCCGGGGCTCCGCTTTGGCGATGGCGAAGTCGATCTTTGCCGCCGCCGACTGCCGCATCCCGTCGGTGACGTGGGCGTAGACGTTCAGCGTCGTGGCGCTGGAGACGTGGCCGATGATGGCAGACAGGGTCTTGACGTCCATCCCGTGCTCCAGGGCGTTGGTGGCGAAGGTGTGCCGGAGGTCATGGAAGCGGACGTGTTTGCAGCCGGCCCGCTCCAGGATGGTGGACAGCTTCTTCCGGACGGCGGCGGGATCCCGGGGAGAATCCTCTTTCCTGGGTGAGGGAAACATCCACCGGGACCCCGTACACTAACGGTGGTTTTTCAGGATGTCCAGAATCACTTTCGGAAGGATGATGCTTCGGCTGGAGGATCGGGTCTTGGGCTGGGTGATTGTCAGTTCTCCCCGGATCCGCTGTACCTGCCGTGTGATCCGCAGTTCTCCGGTCTGGAAGTCCAGATCATCCCATTGGAGCGCCAGCAGCTCCCCGCGGCGCAGGCCGGTGGTCAGATCCAGAAGCAGAAGCTCATAGCAGCCGTCCTCTTTTGCCTGAATGAGCAATCGCTGCATCTCCTCCTGGGCCAGCACCTGCATCTCTTTGGGATGGGTCGTGGGCGCCTTGCAGGCGGCGGCCGGATTCTTCAGAAGCAGTCCCTGGGACACCGCCTTGTCCAGCGCCGCGCGGCAGGTCACATGGCAGCATTTCACCATGCGGTCCGACAGCCCGGGGCCGTACCTCTCCGGCTGGAGAAGCCGTCCGCCCTGCTTGAGGCGGATATAGAATTGCTGGAGATCTGCGGAGGTGAGCTTGGTCAGCGGGATATGTCCAATTTCCGGAATGATGTGCTGGTAGATACGGTTTTCATAGTCGGTCTGGGTCTTGGGGCTGATCGTCGGCTTGCAGTCGCTCCGGTACCAGTGATCCAGCCATGCCCCGAAGGTTATGCCGGCTTTGGGCTGCTTTGGCACAGCGCCCTTGATGCTGTTTCTCAGCGCCTTGAGTTTTTCCTGGCACTCCCGGCGGGTTTGCGCCAGGACGTTTTTCGTTTTCGGCAGGCCCTTTTCATTGCGTCCGATGACCACCCGCCCCTCCCAGCGGCCGTCTTTCCGCAGGTGGATGCTGCCGTTTCCACGCTTGGTTTTCTGCTTTCCCATGAGCCCCTCCTTAGAGAATGTCCTGAATAAAATCGCCCACGATCCCTGCGGCATGACGCTGCATATCGCCGGTAACATGGGCGTAGGTGTCCAGCGTGAAGCTGGCTTTTGTGTGGCCCAGAATACCGGAGAGGGTCTTGGCGTCCACCCCTCCGGCCAGGGCGTGTGTGGCGAAGGTGTGCCGGAGATCGTGGAAGCGGATATTGGGCAGTCCGGCTTCTTCCAGGAGTTTTTTCAGCCGCCGGTAGGCGCCGCCAGGATGCGTGGGATTTTCCGGTTTGAGTGGATCGGGAAAGATCCACTCTGTCAGCGCGGCGCGTTTTCTCTCCCGCAGAAGCTGGACCGTGCTTTTGGGGAGCAGGATGGCCCGCATTCCGGCATAGGTCTTGGTGTCTCCCTCGCTCAGTCCGCCGCCTTTCTTCATATGGATCGTGCGGCGGACGTTCAGTGTTCCGGTCTCGCTGTCAAAATCTCTCCATTTCAGACCGCACAGCTCTCCCCGCCGCAGGCCGGTGGTCAGCTCCACATAGAAGAAGTCGTGCCAGAGCGGGTCCCGACTGATTGCCGCCATCAGCGTGTCCAGCTGGTCGTTGTTGAGGATACCCTTCGGACTGCGCGGCAGTTTGGGCGGCGTCACGCCCTCGGCGGGATTGGCAGGCAGAAGGCCCTCCTCCACCGCGGTTTTCAGCGCGTGGTGAAGGGTCGTGTGGATGCCGTGGACAGTGGCGGGCGCGAGGCCGCTGCTCTGCCTTCTGGAGAGACGGCCGTGTTCCAGGAGATGGGCGTACAGATCATTCAAATCAGCGGGTGTAATTTTTGTCAGCTGTTTCTGCCCCAGGCGGGGCTTGACATGGTTGTTCAGGTCCCGCCGGTACCCATCCAGCGTATCACTGCGGACGGTCCCGGCCATGCGCCGGTCCAGCCATTGATCCAGCCACTCAGAGAGGGTCATTCGGCTCTGCTCCGTCAGATCAATGCCCTGGTAGGCGTCGATGTTCTGACGGAGTTTCGCCGTCAGCTCTTTCTGGGTATCGGCATAGATGTAGCGGAAGATGGAATCGCCGTTATTTTTGTGGCCCACCACGATCCGGCCCTCCCAGCGTCCGTCGTCCCGCTTGCGTACCATGCCGTCGCCGGACGGTCTTCGTTTGCTCATATGGAATCGTCTCCTTTCCAACTGCACAACATACCAGCACGCCGTGCCAATAGCCAGTGGTAAAGGGCAGAGTTATCAGAAACTTATCATTTGATGGGGGCCGTCTTTCTTTGCAGACGGAGGTGCAATTCAGCCCATCGTCATAGTCGGGCCAAGGGCTGGCTCGTCATGATCGTTCGCCTTGTGACCCATGGCGATTTTCTTTTCTCTGATCTGAGCCAGCCGCTTGCGGTCGATCCGGATGCCGCCGGGGACAGACGGAGCTGGGGCCTGATCCTGAAAGATCCGGCCCATGTGGTGGAGCAGCCGGGTAACCGACAGCATGAGCGAGGGCGGCTCCAGGCTGTTCCAGCGCTCCAGGAAGAATTGAGCATACTCGTTGCCCTGAGCGGCAGACTGTGCGAACCGATAACGGGCTTCCACCTTATCACCGCGCTCCAGGCAGAGCTTGCCCAGAGCGTATTGGGCGTACTGGTTTCCAGTTTCAGCGGACTGGGTGAGGTACCCCACCGCTTTGGCGGTGTCTCTTTCCACGATCTCGCCTTTGAGATATTCTTTGCCCAGCCGATAGGCGGCACAGTCATTCCCGTTTTGAGCGGCATACTCCAACCATTGCACACCCAATCCTGGATCATGGATTTCCGGATCATCAGAGAGAAGCAGCACACCCAACTCATACTGTGCCGCAATCACACTTTGACGAGCAGCCTGCTCAAACCAACCTGCGGCTTCCACACTGTCAGGGATCAGCACCGGGCCGTCCCGGTAGAGTATGCCCACAAGATACTGTGCGTCAGGATTGCCATTCTCGGCTTTGGTCATGAGCTGTGCCGCCGCTTCATCTCTATCCGGCATCGAGGCCGTGTCATCTTGGGCCACCATCCACAGTTCCCAGCAGTCGTATGACAGGTCAGAGAACTCGGCGGACTCATCCATATCCGCATCCTCAAAAGTGATCTTGCCCATGCGAATGTTTTCGGCCTCGTGTATGACAGCGTTCTTGATAGACCGGAATTCTTTCTGCTGGGACAGTGGTGGCCGCTGGCGTTCCTTCTCGGAATAGAAATCGTTGATCTGACATTGGAGATTCCACCAGATCTGATAGCACTCGTCGATAACCGGCAGCTGTTCCAGCTGATCAACAATCTCATCCACGGTTTCCTTTACGGCTTTGGGAAGGTAACCATAGGTTTTCTTGCCTTTCACCGTTTCCAACTGATTGACCAGCCTCATCATCAGCGTCTCCACTTCAGGGTGATCGCCAATGCCCTGCTGCATTTTCTGCGCCAGAGCTTTCATTTCTTCTCGGGCCCTGCGCACCAAGTCATCTCTGGAAGCGGACTTCTGCTCATAGGTGTGGAGCATCTCCTGCTTGAAAATATCGTTGGTCAGCGCGGACTTGATCTTCTTGATTCCGTCTTTGGAGAGATAAGCCTGTCCCGGCTTTGCAGACCACGCCATCATGTGGATGTGGGGGTGGCCGCCCTCGTCGTGGAAGGCGGCGTACCAGCGGAAGTCACTGGGCGGGATCTTCATGGCGGAGGCGATCTTGTTGCGGTGAGTACGGATCAGGTTTCGCCATTGGGCGGCGTGATCGTATCCCAGCCGCTCGGCATCCTCACGCTTGAGAGAAATGATGTGTGTCCAGATGTTGCCAGTGTATTCGTTCAGCTCTTTCATGGCGGCGTCCATATCCACGCTGTCCTCGTCCCCGAAGAGGCCGTGCGAGCGCGGGCGCTCCGTCATGTACTCCATGTAGCCGGAGGGCAGCGGTTCTACACCCTCGCGGGTGCCGATGTACTTCAGATAACCGCCGGCGCCGCCGCCCTTGATGTAGGGGCTCTTGACGATCAGCCTTGCCATTGATCATCACCTTCCGCACCCTGCACCCACTCTTTTTCCTTCTGCTCAAAGGTCAGCAGGCCATTGGTGGCTTTCACATTCTTCACGCTGTTTGAGCGAAGCCGCCGCAGGTAATCCGCGTCCACCTGGATGCAGTCAAGAACGGCGCTCATGCCCATGTCCGTTTCCACGGCTAGCTTGTAGAGGATCCGCGCCATGCGGTCCTCCAGCAGACTCAGCCGTCCGTCGATAGCGGACTGAATGGCCGCCGGGAGGACGCCGTTCTCCTGACCGGCCAGGTAGTCAGCGTAGAAGTTCACCGCTCTCTCCACAAACTCATTCCGGCTTTGGCAGCCGCTCTTCTTGTACCAGCATTCGATTTTCCACCGGGTTACATCATCCAGCCGCAGCGGAAACCGATTTTCCTCTTTCTTGCTCATAAACCCTCCGTTTCTGCCCAAAGACGCCGCCCCAAAGCCTTGCGGCAGGCGGGATTGGCCCTTGGGCGACCTCAATCTCTTTTTTCTTCTCTGCCTGTGACGCCATCCCCGTCCCCCGTAAACTGCCCGCACTGCGGGCAGAAGTGGTCGGCGGGGCGGCACAAGACGCCGCGCCTTTATCCTGCTTTCCTTCGTCCCTCGCCCTGCTTTCCTTCGTCCCTCGCCCTGCGCCTCTCAAGGGCCGCACAGCGGTTTGCACCGTTGGGACGGGTCAGGTGCTGCTGAAGCGGGGATCGGGGCACACAAGGCATCTCTGGGGTGACGGCGGTCGTATTCCTTTTGCCGTTGGAGGGTACGTCTGCGCCTCACCTCTAGCTCCAAACGTTGAAGCTGCCGTTGGTGAAACGTATCCACCGCCGGCCTCACCGGAAGAATTGTGTAGAGGTTGTTGCCTTTCCACTTCATCCCGTGCTTGTCGAAATAGCTGCTGGACTCCACAGTGATGAGCCCCGTCTCCAACAGCGTGTTGACACTTTTTATCGCAGTGTTCTTTGCCAGCCCCGTCGCGGCGGCGATGGTGTTGTAGCTGGGATGACAGGTGTGCGTCCGGCGGTCCTCGATTAGCAGCAGGTAGGCGTAGACCATAAACGCAGAGGGTGGAAGCCGCAGCAGGAATACCTCGTTGGGCAGAGTGAAAAATTTTACGTCCTCACACTTGAGCGCAGGAGTACCATCTTCACTGACGATCCCTTTCCTTACCAGAGCAGCCAGATGCTTTCTCACTGTATCCGCCGTCATATGAATGCCTGCCGAAATTACATCCGGAGTGAGTGTACTGGTAGAGGGGCGATAGCAGAGATAGGAAAAAATTAGGAACTCAATTGGCTTGAGTTTGTATTCCCACACCGAATTGGGCATAGCGAATCGGTAGTGCTGCGGGTCACGGCGGAGCCAGCTGATAGGCATTGCGCGCCGCCTCATTGCTGCGTCCCTCCAGTTGTGTTCTGCTCCACCCACTGGATGAACTTCTCCTTAGGAACCACCATGCGGCTGCCGACTCTCAGCACTGGGAAGCCGGGCGTGTGCATCAGCTCGTAACCGCTGGACGGCGAAACACCCAGCACCTGCGATACCATACTTGCATTGAGGAACAGGGGCAGGTCATCGTAACTCTTGCAATTTGATATTTTCATTGCAGTGCCTCCTTCAAAATTTTTCTTGCGTTTCGGAGGCCGCTCTGTTAGACTGTTCTCAGATCAAGCTGTGTTTTCCGAAACGCGGCGGGCCGCTGAACTGTTGCAGCAGTTCAGCGGCTTTTTATTCGAACTGTCTTTGCTTTTGATTGGCCATACACCGTACCCGTTCCTGCCCTGTGGCCTTGTTTGACCCCCACGGCGTTTTCCTCGACCTTGGCGCGCTCGGCTGTTCCCAGCATCCTGGCGTCGCTTCCCCGGTGAGTATCGTCTTTGGTGATGGGTATTCAGTTTTCGAGGTGCAGATAATGGTTGACGATTTATTCCTGTCATGATATAGTCTATCTATCCGCAGGGGTATCGTAACACAGCGAAGCGGTGTTGTCAATATATTGGATTAAAATAATCGTCTATTTTGTGAGAGGAGAAATTCTGATGAATTTTCCGAGACTTACTTTTCCATTGACTGTGGACTTTGGCGATACAGAATATTGGATCGGAGAACAGGGGCCTTTCAAATACGGCTCTGCGGTGACGGCGTTTTTCATCGGAGAGGACATCGGGGAGGTTTCCAACGACGGCATCCCTCTGATGCGGGAGCTGGAGCAGCAGCTTCAGACTTTCGGCAGTCATCTCAAGCCCTATGTGAGAGATCGGGAAATAGACGCGGCGGTGTTTCTCTGTCCGGAGGAGCATGCGGCTACCTGTTCGGTCTGTTTTGCCTTTCATCCAACGGCTGGCCACATTGGAATTATGACAGAGCGGTACAGCTTTTCCTCTTTGCATGATTTTCTCTTTGTGGAGCTGGGTAAGGCGATCCTTCGAGGCAGCGCGCCCCGGCAGTGCCGGCTGTGCGGGCGCTGGTTTCTCCATGAGCAGGGAGACCGGGCGATGTACTGTGAGCGCATCGCCCCCGGTGAGACGGAGCAGACCTGCCGGGAAATCGGGGCGCGGGCGGTCTTTGAGAAAAAAATTCAGGACGAGGACACCTGGAAACTTTACAAGCGAGCGTATAAAAAGTACTATGCTAGGTACATGAAGGGGAACATGAGCGAGGAGGCTTTCAAGACCTGGGCGGCGCAAGCCGCGAGGGATCGGGACGCGGCCATTGAGCAAGTGAAAGCGGCCTTGGACGAGAATCTGAAAGCGCAAGTCATTGAGCGGCTGAAAGAGGAATTGAACCGTCAGTAAGTACTGCTCTATCTTTGGAGACACTGGTGCAGCAAACATTTCGACAGGGAGGAACTGATATGTCTATTTTGGGTGCGATCATTGTCCCTCACCCGCCTTTGATTATCCCTGCGGTGGGACGCGGGCGGGAGGTCCAGGCCACCATTGATGCCTACCAAGCTACCGCGGAACAAGTTGCGGCCTGGAAGCCGGAGGTGCTGATCATCACCTCTCCCCACCAGATTATGTACGCCGACTATTTCCATATCTCACCGGGCCGTGGCGCCGCCGGAGACATGTCCGCCTTTGGCGCGGCCCAGACCAAACTGCGTGTAGAGTATGACGCCCCGCTGCGCCGCGAGATCATCCGCCGTGCGGAGGCCGCCGGCCTGCGGGCCGGGACGCTGGGCGAGCGGGACCCGTCCCTGGACCACGGCACCTTTCTGCCTCTGTACTTTTTGCAGGAGGCCGGGTTGGACTGCCCCATCCTACGCATCGGCCTGTCCGGATTTTCTCCGCTGGATCACTACCGGCTGGGCCAGTGCATCGCCCAGGCTGTGGATGCCCTGGGCCGCCGAGCGGTGTTCGTCGCCAGCGGAGACCTTTCCCATAAGCTAAGAAATGACGGCCCTTACGGCTACACCCCGGAGGGGCCGGAGTTTGACCGTCAGATCACCGAGGCCATGGCCGCCGGGGATTTCCTGCGCTTTTTGACCATGGACCCAGCCCTCTGCGAACGGGCGGCGGAGTGCGGCCTGCGTTCCTTTCAGATCATGGCCGGTGCGTTGGACGGACAGGCTGTGGAATCAAAGCTCCTCAGCTACGAGGGCGTCACCGGCGTGGGTTACGGGGTAGCCACGTTCACTGTCATCGGCCCGGACGAAGGCCGCCGGTTTGGGGAACAGTGTGAGGAACTGGAGCGAGCCCGATTGGCAGAGAAAAAGGCCTCCGAGGCCCCCTGGGTCAAGCTGGCCCGGATGTCCCTGGAGACCTTTGTGAAAACGGGAAAGCGGCTGCAGTGTCTGCCGGAGGGCCTGCCCGCAGAGATGACTGGGCAGGCCGCCGGGACCTTTGTCTCCCTCCACGCCCACGGCCAGCTCCGGGGCTGTATCGGGACCACCGGGCCGACCACGGAAAATGTAGCCTGGGAGATCGTCCAGAATGCCGTCTCCACCTGTGCCCGGGACCCGCGCTTTCCGCCGGTGACTGTGGCAGAGTTGGACAACCTGGAGTACAGCGTGGACGTGCTGGGCCAGCCGGAACCGATTGTCTCCCCAGACCAGCTGGACGTGAAAAAGTACGGCGTGATTGTTTCCTGCGGCAGCCGCCGGGGACTGCTGCTGCCCGACCTGAAGGGCGTAGACACGGTGGAGCAGCAGATTGACATTGCCCGGCAGAAGGGCGGCATCAACTCCCGGGAGAAGTACACCCTGGAGCGGTTCGAGGTGGTGCGGCACATATGATCTGCGAGTTGTGTTTCCATCACTGCGACCTGTCCGAGGGACAGACCGGTTTCTGCCGGGCCAGGGCCTGCCGGAATGGGGCCATTGTCCCTCTGAACTACGGCAAGGTGACCAGCCTGGCCCTGGACCCCATTGAGAAAAAGCCGTTGCGGCGGTTCCATCCCGGCAGCAGGATTTTGTCCGTGGGTAGCTTCGGATGTAACTTGCGCTGCCCATTTTGCCAGAACCATGAGATTTCCATGTGTGGAGATGGGGAGCTTGAGACAGCAGAGGTTTCCCCGGAGGCGCTGGCCGGTAAGGCGCAGGAGCTGCGGCCATACGGCAGCATCGGGGTAGCCTACACCTACAATGAGCCGTTGCTTGGCTATGAGTACGTCCGGGACTGTGCCGCTCTGGTCCATGAGCGGGGTATGGTCAACGTACTGGTGACCAACGGCACCATTGAGGAGGCCCCCTGGCGGGCGTTGCTCCCGTTGATCGATGCCGCTAACATTGATCTGAAAGGCTTTACCCCGGAGTGGTATCGAAAGCTGGGCGGTGATCTGGAGACGGTGAAGCGCTCCATCTCCTTGGCGGCGGGGCAATGCCATGTGGAGGTGACCACGCTCCTGATCCCCGGTGAAAATGACAGCGAGGAGGAAATCAGGAACTTGGCCCAATGGCTGGCGTCGGTGGACCGGAACATCCCTCTGCATCTGTCTCGGTTCTTTCCACGGTATCGGATGATGGACAAGACACCCGCTCTAGTGGAGCGGGTGTACCGGCTGGCCGATGTGGCGAGGGAGTACCTGCCTTTTGTCTATACGGGGAATTGCTGATGAAATCAGGATTGTACCCCATCTATTCAAAAATATGATGTAATAAAACAGAGGTAGAGTTTGAAGACATGGCCTCTTAACTCTATCTCTGCTTCCTTAATCATGATTCACATATGCGGTATCGCGCCGAAGTTCCCATTGCAAAGGTTTTCAACATGTACAGGACCACGCAGCGGCGTCAGGAACGTTTTGCCGCCTCTGCGCATAGATTGTACCGAGCAAGGGGGCTCGCGATGGTTCGCGAGCTCCCGTTTTTTAGGAGGGACAACATATGTGCGGAATCGCCGGAATGATTGACTTTGAGCAGGACCTGCGGGAGCGGGAGAAAACGCTGCTGGAAATGCAGTCCGTCTTACGCAGGCGGGGGCCGGATGAAGACGGGATCTACCTGAGCCCGCGGGCGGCCCTGGCCCATGTCCGACTGTGCGTGGTGGACCCGGAAAATGGCCGTCAGCCCATGACCGCCCGCCGAAACGGCCAGACCTGCACCCTGGTTTACAACGGAGAGCTGTACAACACGCCGGAGCTGCGCCGGGAGTTGACGGAAGCGGGCTGGGAGTTTGACGGTCACTCGGATACGGAGATGCTGCTGAAAGCCTGCATGGAGTGGGGGCCCGCGTGTGTAGACCGCCTGAACGGCATTTTCGCCTTTGCGGTCTGGGATGGGGAAACGCTGTTTCTGGCCCGGGATCGGATGGGGGTAAAGCCTCTTTTTTACTCGGTGACGGCGGATGGAACCTTGGTATTCGCCTCGGAGATCAAAGCAATTCTGCGGCACCCGGATATTCCGCCGGAGGTGGATGCGGAGGGCGCGGCGGAGCTGCTTCTGATCGGCCCGGGCCGGACGCCGGGGCAGGGGGTTTTCCGGAATGTACGGGAGCTGCTGCCGGGACAGTGCGGCGTTTTTGACCGGGAGGGCCTGCGGCTGTGGAACTATTGGAAACTCACCGCCCGGCCCCACCTGGAAAATGAGGCGGACACCGTGGCGCATGTTCGCTGCCTGGTCCGGGACGCCATCCGAAGGCAGCTGGTCAGCGATGTGCCCATCGGAACTTTCCTCTCCGGCGGATTGGATTCCAGCGTGATTTCCGCCGTGGCGGCGGAGACCCTGGGAGAGCGTGGGGAGCGGCTGAGGACCTTCTCGGTGGATTACCGGGAGAATGACCGCTATTTCACCGCCGGAAAATTTCAGCCCTCCGCCGACGGGCCCTATATCGAAGCGATGGCGGACTGTTTGGATACCCTGCATACCAATGTGGTGTTAGATCCCGTCCAGGTGGCCGCGGCCTTGGATGACGCCGCGGAGGCCCGGGACCTTCCGGGAATGGCGGACGTGGATTCGTCGCTGCTGCTGTTCTGCCGGGAGGTGCGCGGGGATGTGACGGTGGCCCTCTCCGGAGAGTGCGCCGACGAGATTTTCGGAGGCTATCCCTGGTTCCGGGACCCGGCGGTCCGGGCGGAGAACGGATTCCCCTGGGCGCAGTCCACGGCTTGGCGGGCGTCTTTCCTGACGCCGGAGTACGCCCAGGGATTGGACGCCGATGAGTTTGTCCGACAGCGCTGGCAGAAGACGCTGGCGGAGACGGACTGCCTGGACGACGATACGCCGGAGCAGAAGCGGGTCCGTCGGCTCACACGGCTGAATATGGACTGGTTTATGCAAACGCTTCTGGACCGGAAAGACCGCATGAGCATGTGGAGCGCGCTGGAAGTCCGTGTGCCGTTTTGCGACTGGCAGATTGTGGAGTATTTGTACAATGTGCCGCCCGCGCTTCGGGAGCTTGGGGGACAGGAGAAGGGTCTGCTCCGGTCCGCGGCGGCGGACTGGCTGCCAAAATCCGTGCTCCATCGGAAAAAAAGTCCCTATCCCAAGACCGTTCATCCCATCTATCTGGAGACGGTCGCCCGGAGGCTGCGCCGGCTGCTGGACGACGGAAACCCGCCTCTTTTTGCCCTGGTCCGCCGGGAGGCGCTGGAGAATCTTTTGACTTACGAGAGTCCCTGGCCCTGGTATGGCCAGCTGATGAGCCGGCCTCAGACGATCGCTTACTTTTTGCAGATGGATCACTGGCTGCGAGCCTATCAGGTCCAGCTGCTGTAAGCGGGAATCCAAACTCGGAACCGGTCACGTTGACAAAAAGGCGCCCCGGAATCGGGGGATTCCGGGGCGCCTTTCTTACATCTCATGAAAATGCCCTGTTGAGGAGGCCTTTTTGGCGTTCCTCTTTTGAACAGCTTTGTTGTACTGTGTCAAATTAGTACTGCCAATAGAAGAGTGCTGACGTTTACAAAATACCAAATATTTGTTCACACAATATGCGATTTTATATTTTAGTGTACCATTTCAGATGGACGCGATACAATGGCAGTATCATGATGCGGGAGGCAATCTTATGAATCGGTACAATATCAGCGCGGCTTTGGCTCCGCTGGAGAAGAAAATGGACGGGGATGTCCTTGTTCTGCTGACGTCGGAGGAACTGGAGCGGGGCGTCTCCATCCCCGGCCTGGAGCGTGTCCTTTGCCACACGCCCTCTGCGCGGGATGCCCGTGTATGCAAAGCGGAAGCCCGGCACAACTGCCTGTGCGGAACGATTGTGACCCCCAGGCGCACACGGGACGGCGTTCCCATCGCGTTCGGCTATCTTCTGACTCCCGGATGGGTGGTACTGTGCGATGATACCGGGACGGCCCGCTCCGCCGTGCAGCGCCTCCGGAAAGAGAACGCACACCTGGAAAACGGTATCGGCGGATTTTTTTATGAATTTATAGAATTGCTGATCGCCAAGGATTTGCACCACCTCCAAGGCATTGGAGACCGTCTGGAGCAGCTGGAGGATCAGGTCCTGTCCGGCGGGATGGAGGGGTTTAACCCCAGGATGACGGCGCTGCGCAAGGAGATTGCCGGCTGGATGCGGTACTACACCCAGCTGGACGATATGGTCTGTGAGTTTCAGGAAAATGAAAACGGGTACTTCAGCGAAAGAGAACTTCGTATGTTCCACATGGCGGAGAAGCGGATCGGGCGTCTGAACAGCGAGGCACAGCTGCTCCGGGAATACGGCCTGCAGCTGCGGGAGCTGTTCCAGGCGGAAATAGACATCCGCCAGAACCGGATTATGAAGATTCTTACCATCGTGACTACGATTTTCCTTCCCCTGTCCCTGGTAGCCGGGTGGTACGGGATGAATTTTACCGGAATGCCGGAGCTGACATGGAAATATGGATATCCAGCGGTCATCATTGGCAGTGCGCTGATCGTGTTCCTCTGCTTGTGGATTATGAAGAAGAAACGATTTTGGTAGTCCTTCTACCTGAAGGCCTTTTCCTCTGGTGACATTGCGGTACCTCCCATTACGAAAAGAAATCGGCGGAGGGACTGCGCTATATGAACATCATTGGCCACGTGTCCAGAAAAATGACGGCCGTCATCTTTGTGTTCCATGTAAAACCGCGGAGTCCTGTCAGTCGACAGAACTCCGCGGCTTTTTGTAAGAGCCTATCCCAAAATTATCCGCACACTGCTCGTGCCGCATATTTTCCGCCATACTGCGTTGATTTTCCTTGCCGGGCGTCAGCCCGCCTGCGAAAAATCGCCTTGTTTGGCAAAAAATCTGCGGCACGATCAGCGCACGGCTAATTTCGGGATAGGTTCTAAGTCTTTTAGCCGTTCGGAAACTGCTGCTCCGCGTATGCCAAACCGCTTTTTGCTTCTCAGAGAATTTTGCCGCCCGGCCCCGTTCCCCCTGTTATCTCACACTAAACAGCAGGTCGCCATAGTTGGGAAATGGCCAGTACTTCTTTGCGGTGACGGTCTCTGCCTCATCGCAAGCCCGGCGCAGCCGTTCCATCTGCGGCAGCACCCGGTCCCGGATGCGCTCGGACTCCGTCCTTATATCGCCGGCTCCTGCCAGTTCCTCCACCAGCCGCTCCAGCTCCGCTGTCCCGGTGTCAATCTGATCTGTGAGACCGGACAGCTTCTCTACCAACGCCATCTCATACGCACAGGCACAGCTGGGACTCAGCGCCTTTTTACCGGCCGCTGCCTTTGCGGTGTCGGCAGCAAATGCCTGTATGGCGGGAAGGATCTCGGTACGGGCCATGTCCGCCATGGTCCTGGCCTCAATGAAAATGGTCTTACAGTAGTTGTCCAGCGTGACCTCGCAGCGGGAAACCAGTTCCGCCTTGGTATACACGCCGTGGGAGGTGAGCATATCCACGTTCTTCTGGTCCAGCAGATGGGGAACGCAGTCCGGCGTACTGGGGTAGTTCATCAGCCCCCTCTGACCGACAGCCGTCTCGATCCAGGCGGCATCGTAGCCGTTGCCGTTGAAGATAATCCGCTTGTGGTCACGAATGGTATCACGGATCAGGCCCTGCAGGGCGGATTCAAAGTCCCCTGTTCCCTCCAGCTGATCGGCAAAGCGCTTCAGGCTCTCGGCCATGGCGGCATTGAGCATAATGTTGGCACAGGCGATGGAGTCCGAGGAACCCACCATGCGGAATTCAAACTTATTTCCCGTAAAGGCAAAGGGCGAGGTTCGGTTGCGGTCAGTGGTATCCCGGCGGAACCGGGGCAGAACGTCCGCTCCCAGCTTCACCTTCCCCGCCTTCACGCCGGTGTAGGGCGCGTCATGCTCGATTGCGTCCAGAATGGCCGTCAGCTCCTCGCCCAGGAACATGGACACCACGGCGGGCGGAGCCTCGTTGGCTCCCAGTCTGTGGTCATTTCCGGCGGTAGCCACTGAGATGCGCAGAAGGTCCTGAAAGTCATCCACCGCCCGGATAACGGCGCACAAAAACAGAAGGAACTGGGCGTTTTCATAGGGCGTCTCTCCGGGAGAGAGGAGATTGACGCCGGCGTCAGTGGACAACGACCAGTTGTTGTGCTTGCCGGAGCCGTTCACGCCCTCAAAGGGTTTCTCGTGGAGCAGACAGACCAGGCCGTGGCGGGCGGCTACTTTCTGCATGATCTCCATAGTCAGCTGGTTGTGGTCTGTGGAAACATTCGTGGTGGAGTAGATGAGGGCCAGTTCATGCTGAGCCGGAGCCACCTCGTTGTGCTGGGTCTTGGCCAGGATGCCCAGCTTCCAAAGCTCCTGATTCAGATCCTCCATGTAGGCGGCCACCCGGGGCTTGATCGTGCCAAAGTAGTGATCATCCATCTCCTGTCCCTTGGGAGGCCGGGCGCCGAAAAGCGTGCGTCCGGTGAAGCGCAGGTCCCGGCGCTGCTCCCACAGCTTGGCGTCCACCAGGAAATACTCCTGTTCCGGGCCCGCAGCGGTGCTTACCCGCTTTACCTCCGTGTTTCCAAACAGGCGCAGAATGCGCAGCGCCTGTCGGTTCAGCGCCTCCATGGAGCGCAGCAGAGGCGTCTTCTTGTCCAGCGCCTCACCATTGTAGCCGCAGAAAGCGGTGGGAATGCACAATGTCCGGTCCTTGATAAACGCGTAGGAGGTGGGGTCCC
>CAJUDW010000042.1 GCA_910584995.1 uncultured Oscillibacter sp.
CGATCTGGAGGGTCAGGCCCTGGGCGGTGGAGACGTTCTCCAGGGAGCCGGCCTTAGCCTCTTCGATCTTGATGAAGCTGGCGAACTTGTCAACATCGCTCATGTCAGTGCTTTCCTTCACGGAGGACAGCTGCTGGATGGTGGTGTTGCCCTTGTTGTCGTGGCCGACGGAGAAGGTGCCGTTGTTCTCCTTGGCAACGGTGGTCAGGCGGGTGGCGGCAATCTTGGCGTCGAAGGTGCCTTCCTTGAGGTTCATGTCAGTCAGGTCGATGACATTCTTGGCGTCCTTGAACTTGCTGTCCGCACCCAGGGCCACGGTGTAGGTGGTGTCGCCCAGGGTAATCTTGTTGCCGTCCTGCTGCATATACTTGCTGAGGTCCAGGGTCGCGTTGGCCAGACGGTTGCCGCCGCCGGCGTCACCCACCTGGATATTCTGCACGGCGCCGTTGAGGGTACCGGTAACAGCGGGATCCTTGCCCATCTTGGCGATGTTCACGCCATTGGCGAACACGCGCTGCATGTCGGCCTCGGTAATGTTGGCCGCCTTAGTGGCGTCAACACCAGTCAGGTCATACACGCCAATAGCCTCGCCGCCCAGGCCGGTAACCGTCAGCTTGCCAGGAGTGCCAGTCGCGTCAACGCTGACCGTCACAGGATCCTGGCCGTCAGCAGTCAACTGCCATACGTCAGTACCGGCCTTGACAGTGGTGCCGTCAGCCTCGTACTCCTTCGCGATATACTTCAGGTTCACGCTGCCGGTGGCTTCGCCGTCCAGATTCGGGAACAGGGTCTTCAGCGTATCCTTCAGCGCGGCATCGCCCACGAACTTGCCATCAAGAGCGGTGTCTTCGCCGATGGTCTGGCCCAGGTTGACGGTCTTTCCGTCCAGTTCGGTTCCGGCAACGGCAACTTCACCGGTGCTGGTCAGCGTGAGATTGTACTTGGTGGCAGTAAACGAACCCTCAAAGCCGGAGGCCTGCGTGAAGGTCACGCCAGCCGTACCGGTAGCAGTAGAACTGGTGCCAGCCGCAATGGTGCCCACGCTGCCGGTGGCAACCACGGTGTCGCCGATGCAGAGGTTGGCGGTAGAGCCATCGAACTTGACAGAAACGTCGCCGGTCAGGCCGTTCTTGTTGGCAAAGTCCCGGATCTCCTTAAAGTCTGCGGTGCCAGTAACAGTGGCAGCAAGTTTGAGATCCAGAGCACCGGTCTTCGAGGCAGCGGCGTCTTCCAGGGGCGCGCTGGCCAGGGCCGTGGTAGCGTCCTTGCCGGAACCAGTAGTCTTATAGGGAGAGGCAGACAGCGTGATCTCGGTATCCTTAACGGTGATATCGTCCTCGGGATTCATGCCGGTGTTGGTCAGAGAATAGCTGACAGTGGTGGGGGGATTGAAGGCCTTGGTCTCAGTGCCGGTGAACTGCAGGGAGTTGCCGTCGGCCTTGACCTTGAAGTCCATGCTGACGTTCTGGTCGTCAGTGAAACTCTGGGTGGCATACTTCTCGGCAATGGCAGTGGCGATGTCGGCGGCGGTCATGCCGGCCTTCACATCAACACTCAGGGTCACCTTGTTGCCGCCGCTGCCGATTTCCAGGTTCAGGGTGTCGTCGCCCGCAACGTTCAGGTTGTCAAGCTTCACGGAGAAGCTGGCCTTCTGGGCGTCGGCGCCGTCAGCCTCGAGAACGGTCTTGCCGGCCTCGATAGCGCCCTGGGTGGTGCCAAAGCCGGCGGCCTTCATCATATCGGCGATCTCAGAGGAGTCCAGCTTGGTGTACTCAGCACCGCGGACAGCGCCCTTTTCCATGGAGCCGTCCAGCAGGTTGATGCCGTTGAAGTTGGCGGAGTCGGCGATACGGTCGATTTCGGAACGAAGCTGGTCAACTTCCTTCTGGAGGTTGGCGCGGTCAACTTCGTTGTCATAGGTGCCGTTGGCGGACTGCTCAGCCAGGTAGACCATGCGGTTCAGCATGTCCTGGACTTCCTGCATGGCGCCCTCAGCGGTCTTCACCAGGGAGATGCCGTCCTTGACGTTCTTCTGGGCGGCGTCCAGGCCGGTGATCTGGGCGCGCATCTTCTCGGAAATAGCGAGGCCCGCGGCGTCGTCGCCGGCGCGGTTGATCTTGTAGCCGGAGGACAGCTTTTCCAGGTTCTTGGAAAGCGCGGAGGTGTTGGCGTTGTAGTTGCGGTAGGCGTTCATCGCCATAATATTGTGTTGAATACGCATAACAAATCTCCTTATTTAATTCCGGACGCGATCCATGCGTCCGTCCAAAATTTGCGCCTCCCGGCCCCGGGCATCTGGCCAGACTGCCCGGTTCCGCTTGGCGCGGCAACTCTATTTCAACCGGCCGCGCGGACCGATCGAAACCAAAAACAAACCAAGCGCAAACCGCTTACACTTTTTTCATCGGCTGAACATCGGGAAAAATAATAGCCCTTTCGGATTTTTTTCGGAGATTTTCCCAAACATCACCAGCCCCAAATCCGGCATAACCGGGGAAATATTGAGGATACTATCTTTTGCCAGACATAAATAAATGGACAAAAGGAGTTTTGGATATGAAAGCAACTGGAATTGTGCGCCGGATCGACGACCTGGGCCGGGTGGTAATTCCCAAGGAGATCCGCCGCACTATGCGTATCCGGGAGGGCGACCCCCTGGAGATTTACACCAGCCGGGACGGCGAGGTTATTTTTAAGAAGTATTCCCTTCTGGGCGGCGTGGAGGATTTCGCGGGGCAGCTTTGCGAAACCATGAGCCGCTCCACCGGCAGCATCTGCGCCGTTACGGACCGGGACACGGTCATTGCCGTGGCCGGAGGCGGCAAGCGGGAACTGATGGGAAAGCGCATCACCTCCGATCTGGAGCGGGTGATGGAAAGCCGCCGGATTTATCAGTTTAACGGCGAGGGCCAGCCCCTGCCGGTGTGCGACGGCAGCGACAAACTGCTGACCAACGTAGCCGCGCCCATCCTCTCCGAGGGCGACCTGCTGGGTTTGGTGCTCTTTGTGGGGGACGGCGGCGCCGTGACCGGCGACACGGAATATAAGCTGGCGCAGACCATTGCCGCCTTTTTGGGCAGGCATATGGAGGGGTAATCCCTCAAAAACGTCCCCACAGGCTGCGGGCCTGGGGCGCAGTGCAAATAGCCGGGCGGGCCAAAAGGCCCGCCCGCCCCTATTTTCCAGGCATAAATCACTGCCGTCCCCGTAGGCTTTACAGAAAGGAGTGGGCGAACATGCTCGACTGGCTGGAAACCGCCCAACGGTTCCTCTGGGGCGGCGGCACGCTGGCATTGGTGATGGGGACGGGCCTGTTCCTCACGCTCCGGACGGGCTTCCTTCCCTGGCGGAACCTGCCCTGGGCCATCCGGACGGCGCTGGGGCGGGAATCCCGGCGGGGAAGGGGCGCATCCTCCTTCTCCGCCCTCATGACGGCTCTGGCGGCGACGGTGGGCACCGGGAACATCGCAGGCGTCGCCACCGCCCTGGCGGCCGGCGGGCCGGGGGCCCTGGTGTGGATGGAACTGTCGGCCCTGGCAGGGCTTTCCACCAAGTGCGCCGAATGTCTGCTGTCGGTGAAGTACCGGAAAATCCTCCCCGGCGGGGAGCGGGTGGGCGGGCCCATGTACGTCATGCGGGCGGCTCTGGGGCGGCCGGGGGCGGTGATGGGGGCCGTCTTTGCCCTGGCCGCCGCTGCCGGGGCCTTCGGCGTGGGCGGCATGGTCCAGTCCAAAGCAGTGGCGGAGGCCCTGGGGGCGTCCTTCGGCGTACCCGCCCGCGCCACGGGGCTGGCGGCGGCAGGTCTGACCCTGGCAGTGCTGCTGCGGGGCAGCGGCGGCATCATCAGCACATGTGAGAAGCTGGTGCCCATTATGGCGGTATTCTATTTTGTGTGCGGCGGGGCGGTTATCCTGGGCAATTGGCAGAACGTACCCGCCGCCCTGGCCTCCATGTTCCGGGGGGCCTTTTCCCTGGAGGCCGCCGCAGGCGGGGCAGCCGGGACAGCCGTCACCATGCTGGAGGCCCTCCGCTGGGGGGTGGCCCGGGGCGTCTTTTCCAATGAGGCGGGCACCGGCGCGGCGGGCATTGCCGCCGCCTCCGCGGACGTAGACAGTCCCGCCCGGCAGGGATACATCAACATGGCGGGCGTTTTTTTCGACACCATAATCCTCTGCACGGTAACGGGCCTTGCCGTGTGCGCCTCCGGCGTTTTGGAGGAAGGAGCGGACGGCACGGCCCTGGCCATCCGGGCCTTCGAAACGGTCCTTGGTTCCCGGGGGGCGGGCCTTGTCAGCGTGTCCCTGGCACTGTTCGCCTTCTCCACCATCTTGGGGTGGGAGTTCCAGGGGGAACAGGCCTTCGGGTATCTCTCCGGCAGGCGGCTCCTTCCCGCCTACCGGCTGGCCTTTGTGCTGGCGGTGCTGGCAGGGGCGGAAATCCGGCTGGGCGCGGTGTTTCTGCTGGCGGACATCTGCAATGCCCTGATGTGCCTGCCGAACCTGCTGTGCCTGCTGGTCCTGTCTGGCGAAACAGCCCGGGAACTGCGGGCGTTCCAAGGGATCCGGCGGAGCGGCAGGCGATTGTAAAATTTTCGTGAATGGTTGCAATTTTCGATTTTAGTGGTAATATAATTCTCGTTTAGAAATATACGGAACCCGAGGGAAAACTGCCTGCGGGTTCCAGGAAAGGGACTTGATATTATGACGAAAATCGACATTATCTCCGGATTCCTGGGGGCGGGCAAAACCACGCTCATCAAAAAGCTTCTGGCAGAGGCTTTCCCCGGCGAGAAGCTGGTTCTTATTGAGAACGAGTTTGGCGAGATCAGCATTGACGGCGGCTTTTTGAAGGAGTCCGGCGTCCAGATTTCCGAAATGTCCTCTGGGTGCATCTGCTGTTCCCTGGTAGGGGACTTCAACCAGGCCCTGAAGGACGTGGCGGATCAGTTCCACCCGGATCGGATCCTCATTGAGCCCTCTGGCGTAGGCAAGCTTTCGGACGTGATTGTGGCGGTGGAGAACACTGCCGCCGAGATGCCGGAACTGAAGCTGAACAGCTTTGTCACCGTGGCCGATGCCAGCAAGGTGAAGGTCTATATGAAGAATTTCGGGGAGTTCTACAACAACCAGATCGAAAGCGCCGGGACCATTGTCCTCTCCCGCACCCAGAAACTCAGCCAGGAAAAGCTGGAGGCCGCTGTGGCCATGCTCCAGGAAAAAAACCCGGAGGCCGCCATCCTCACCACCCCCTGGGATCAGCTGGACGGCAAGGTAATTCTCTCCGCAATTGAAAAGGTATCCCTGGCGGAAGAACTGCTGGCCAAAATGCGTGCGGAACACGAGGCCGAGGCGGCTGAACACGAGACGGAGCACCATCACCATGATCATGAACACCATCATGATCATCATCACGAACATGATCACGAGCATGATCACGATCACGAACATGAACACCATCATGATCACGATCACGACCATGAGCACTATCACGAGCACGACCACGATCACGACCATGAGCACTATCACGAGCACGACCACGATCACGACCATGGCTGCTGCGAACACCATCACCACCATGCCGACGAGGTGTTCTCCTCCTGGGGCAGGGAAACGCCCAAGGCCTTCACCCACGGGGATCTGGACCGGATCCTTGCGGCCCTGGATTCCGGCGAGTACGGCGCAATCCTCCGGGCCAAAGGCATTGTCAACGGCGAGAACGGCGCGTGGCTGGAGTTCGACTATGTACCTGAGGAACACCAGGTGCGCCCGGGGCATCCGGACTATACCGGCAGGCTCTGCGTCATCGGCGCGGAACTGAAAGAAGATAAACTGGCGGAACTTTTCGGCCTGTAACATGGGAAGGAACGCGAAAGACATGGATATTCCCGTCTACCTGATCGCCGGATTTCTGGACGGCGGCAAGACAAACTTTATCAACGGCATTCTGGAGGACGGCTTCGCCCGGGAGGATCGCACCCTTCTCATCTGCTGCGAGGAAGGAGAGGAGGAGTACGCCCCCAAGGCCCTGGACAACGTGACCGTCGTCACCGTGGAGGATGAGGAGGATTTGAAGTGCTCCCAGCTGAAGGCCTGGGAAAAGCAGTATAAGCCCAAGCAGATCCTCATTGAATATAACGGCATGTGGCAGATGGAGCGCCTCTACCGGGAGGTTCTGCCTGCCAATTGGGTGCTGTACCAGATCATGACCTTTGTTAAGGCGGACACCTTCGACGTCTACGCCAAAAACATGGGCCAGCTGATGATGGAGAAAATCGTCAACGCCGATCTCCTGGTCTTCAACCGCTGCACGCCGGAACTGCGGGACGCCCTCCGGAAGCGGAACCTGCGGATGGTGAACCGCCGCGCGGACATTTACCTGGAGAACACGGACGGCACCAGCGAGGATTACCTCACCGGCGACGAGTGCCCCTTCGACCTCAGCCAGGAGGTTATCGACGTTCCGGACGCTGATTTTGGCGTTTGGTATGTGGACGTGATGGATCATCCGGACCGGTACGCCGGAAAGCTGGTCCACATGAAGCTGGTGATGTGCCACTCCAAGAAGTACCCCGGCATCTACTGCCCGGGCCGGTTCGCCATGGTCTGCTGCGCCAATGACATCCAGTTCCTGGGGCTCATCGCCCGGGGGGACGGCCTGGATCAGTTCCAGAACCGGGACTGGATGGAGGTCACCGCCAAAATGGCCGTGGAAAAGCACAAGGCCTATAAGGGAAAAGGGCCGGTCATGCATGTGATCTCCCTGTCTCCCTGCAAAAAACCGGCCGATGAGGTGGTAACGTTTTAATGCAGCCTAATACAATCCGTTATATAGTAGAAAATAATTCCTTATCGTATTTGCCGTCACCCTGTTTACCGAGGGCACGGAAAGGGGAGAGGTCTTGATGAATACGGGCTTAAAACGCCTTCTGGCGGCGCTGCCGGCCCTGTGCATGCTGATCGCGCTGACAGCCTGCGGCGGCTCCCAGACACTGTCGAAGGAGGAATACGAGGAAGCCGTTATCCATCTTGGGGAGGATGTCGCCGCCATCCAGGAAGAGTTCGCCTCACTGAATCTGGACAATACGGACAAAGCGGTCAATCTGCTGGAGGAGGCGAAAGCGCCCCTCCAGGCGTTCATGGCACTGACGCCTCCCGACATTTACGCCAGCGCCCACGTGAAACTCACCTCCGGCAGCCAGGCCATGGTGGATTACGTCGATCTGGCGGCTGCCATGATTAACGAAAGCGATTTATCCGTCATTCAGCAGCAGGCCCAGGAGATGCTGGAACTGCTGCAAACCGCCTCCCAGGATCTGGCGGAGGGCACGGCCCTTCTGGACAAGGCGGCAGGAATTTCCGGCAGTGCTGAACAACAAGAAAAAGAGGGATGAACCGATGAGATTCCAAACATACATAAAACAGCTGGTATGCCTGCTGCTGGCAGCAGCCCTGCCTCTGGTCCTTCTGGCCGGATGCGGCCAGAAGGACGCGGCGGACAGCGGAAAAGCTTCCGAAGACGCAAACGGGCCTGTGAAGCAGGAAGAGCCCGCCGGCGCGGCGGACACCATCCTCTGGATAAACGGCCTCTACGCAGTGCTGACGGAACTGAACGGCTGGGACTATACCGTTTTTGGCGGTATGGAGCCCAACGCCGTTACGAAAAAAATGATGGCCCAGATGCTGGACGAGTGGTGGGGCGTCACAGATCGGGACACCGCCATTGAAAATATGGATTGGCTTCTGACCGAGGGCCACCGGGGCGAATTCGCAGAACTGATGGCCCTGCTGGACGAGGAAGGCCTCGCCGCCTACAGCGAAGAGGAAAACGCGGCCTATCTGGGGGAAATTTTCGCGGACGAAACGGAGGGCGCGTTTGTGGCCCGGGCCTACGAGGCCTACAAGGAAAAAGGCCCCCACGCCATTGACGGCTGGGATCTCTGCCGGGCCATGTCCCTCCTGGGCTGGTACTATGTGGCGGACTATTACACCGAGAGCGAGGCCCTGGACAAATCCCTGGAGGTGGCCCAGGTCATCCAGAAAACCTTCTCCTCCTGGGATGATTTGATGGACAGCTACTTCCTGGGCTACGAATACTGGTCCAGCGAGGACAGCGCCCCCCGCCGGGCGGTCTATGAGGACATCAAATCCCAAGACGGCAGCCCCTACTCCCTGCCTTGGGATCTCCCCCTGGAGCGGAGTTGGGAAGCAGCCCCCAGCGTCCCCGGCACGTCCATCCCTGAGGACGGCGCTGCCGCGCCCCAGGGCGGCGGCGCAGAAGCTGTCCCCACCGGCGCCACCCTGGAATCCACAGACTCCGGGACAGCCTATGTGAAGGATTTCGGCAGCTACACCGTCCCTGCTGGATGGGTGGAGTTGGACGGCGGGCTCAGCGGAAAGTACTTCTACCTGCCTGAAGATCAACAGGACGAGGAATATCCGGACAACATCTCCGTGGAGTCCGGCTCCAACCGCTACGCCGCCGAGGATCACATCCAGTTCCGGCAGGCCATTGTCTCCCAGCTGTCGGCCCAGATCCAGGGCCTGGACGCCACTCTCCTGGGGGACGGCACCTTCACCGACGCGGGAGATTACCTGTACGCCTTCACCATTACGGAACCGGATGTCACCACCCGGCAGTACTATGTGGTTGGGGATCAGAAATACTGCCTCATCCACCTGACC
This sequence comes from uncultured Oscillibacter sp., assembly GCA_910584995.1. Classification (GTDB taxonomy): domain Bacteria; phylum Bacillota; class Clostridia; order Oscillospirales; family Oscillospiraceae; genus Oscillibacter. Next base: position 8,682 of record CAJUDW010000042.1, read on the forward strand.
AGCTTCACCGGCGCCCAGGAGGCCTTCGACGCCGCCGCCCAGATTGCCTCCGGCTTTCAGTGGGCCGTGTAAACAGACGCGGGATTTCCGTATACTTCCCAGGGTTTTGGCAGAAACTAGGGCATCTTCAAAAACAGGAGGAACCGATGCCCGTGGATTTCAAGAAAAGCGAAACCCTGCAAAACCTGATGCGCTCCTTTGCCGGAGAGAGCCAGGCCCGGAACCGTTACACCTTTGCCGCCAGCCTCTGCAAGCAGCAGAAATTGCAGGTGGTAGCCAATGTCTTCACCTTCACTGCCGGCCAGGAGAAAGAGCACGCCGAGGTTTTCTATGACCTGATGAAGGAGGCCGCCGGGGAGACCATCCATATTGACGGCGGCTACCCGGTAGACACCACCAACGATGTAGTCCAGCTGCTCCGGCGGGCCCAGCACAACGAGTACGAGGAGCACGACCCGGTATACAAGACCTTTGCCGAAACCGCCAAGGCGGAGGGCTTCCCCAAGGCGGCGGCAAAGTTCCAGAAAATTGCCGAAATTGAGCAGACCCACGGCAACCGCTTCGGCGTTCTGGCAGATCTACTGGAACAGGGAAAACTCTTCTCCAACGACACGAAAATCCCCTGGATGTGCATGAACTGCGGCTATATCTACGAGGGCACCGAAGCCCCCAAGTCCTGCCCGGTGTGCGATCACGACCAGGGCTATTTCATCCGCCTCAGCATGGCTCCCTACGGCGGCGCGGACGTCATCGGGAGGTAAGGCTATGGCGGAAATCAACAGCCGGATCCTTCCCCGGATTGAATCCCTGGAACCCGCCCTCCGGGATGCCATCCTGGCCCGGGACGTGGATATCCGGAACCTGCACGACCTGATCGCGATTATGTCGGATATCATCCGGGAAGAAGAAAAGCGGCAGGATTGACCTGCGGGGAACCGCAAATCAGGCGGTTTCCCGGCGGAGGATTTAATGATCAACACCCCCGGAGAGAAGCAGCGCTCCTCTCCGGGGGTGCCCTATTCCCTTATCCGGCCCATCCGGCAGCTGCGCCGCTCCCGCGCCTGCGGCGGCGGTTGGGACGTTAAAGACCCGCTTAATACCCGATGATCAGGCCCTTCTCCATGGCGTAAAAGCTGGTGAGGCCCCGGCAGGAGAGAATATCTACACTCTTGACCGCCAGTTCCTCCTGGATCACCTGCTTCAGCCGCATGGCCCCGGCCAGGTTCTCACAGTGGGAAATCACCACCTCCGCGCCTGTGCAGTCCTTGCTGGAGCGCATCAGGGCGGCAATGGCCTTGTAGGTCTTGGCCTCTCCCCGGGCCTTGTCCGCCACGTGGATCGTGCCCTGGGGCGTGGCGTCGGCAATGACGTGGATGCCCAGGGAGTGGAGCAGGTTGCCGACCAAAGGACGCATCCGGCCGTTTTTGATCAGATTTCCGAAATTCTCCAGGGTGAAGCAGGTACGCAGCGCCGCCTGATAAAGCCGCAGCTGGGCACAGATGTCCTCAAAGTCCCCGTCCGCCTCCATCAGCGCCTTTGCCCTGCGGATCAGGAGCGCCATGGCCCCGGCAGTAGCCTTGGAGTCAATGATGCAGACCTTTTTCTCCGGATGATCCTCCAGCACCATTTCCCGTGCCATGACGGCGGCGTTATAGGTGCCGGAAAGATTTCCCGAAATGGTGAAACAGACCGTACAATCCCCCGGTTCAAAGGCCCGGGCAAACGCCGCCGGTGAGGGGCAGGCCGTAGAGGACGCCGCCTTCTCCGCCGCCATGGCCTCCAGCATCTCCGGGATTTTCAGGCTGTCGTTATCGATAAATTCCTGCTCGCCCACCTGGATACGCAGGGGGACAATCTCAAAGCGCACCTTCTCACTCTGAAAATTGCTGATCCGCATATCACAACTGCTGTCAGACACAATGTTCCAAGTCATATGATCCACCTCTTAATATGGTTTATGAAACCACTTTTTATTATCATACCTCTTTTCTCCCGGTTTGTCAACGGAAAATCCCGTCTGTCCGGAATATTTTGTCCGTTTTCTTTTTGAAAATCTGAACCAGGCCGGACTGCACCCTTCCGGGCCTTGACAGGTTGGAGCCGCCGTGGTACTATAAAATAGTTCTGTTTTGAACTTCTTTCCGGCCCTGCCGGAAAAATATTAGATAAGGAAGGCGTTCCCTGATGACCCGAAACAATGTTGACCTGGGCAGCGGCCCTGTAGGAAAGCTGCTCTTCACCCTGGCCCTGCCCACCATTACCTCCCAGATTGTCAACATGCTCTACAACCTGGTGGATCGCATCTATATCGGCCACATGCCGCCTGCGGACACGGTAGGCAAGCTGGCCCTGACCGGCGTGGGCGTGTGCCTGCCGGTAATTATGATTGTCTCCGCTTTCGCCGCCCTGATCGCCATGGGCGGCGCGCCCAGGGCCTCTATCCAGGAGGGCCGGGGCAATGTCCGGGAGTCGGAGCGGATTATGGGGAATTGTTTCTCCCTGCTGGTGATGTTATCCCTGGTTCTGACGGTGGTTTTCCGGCTGTTCGCCCCCATGCTGCTGCCTTTCTTCGGCGCCAGTGAAAATACCATCGGCTATGCTGTCAGCTATCTGAACATCTATTCCCTGGGCACCATTTTTGTCCAAATCACCCTGGGCATGAACGCTTACATCACTGCCCAGGGCTTCACCACCATCAGCATGAAGACGGTGCTCATCGGCGCGATTCTCAATACCATCTTGGATCCCATCTTCATTTTCGCTTTTGGCCTCGGCGTACAGGGGGCGGCTCTGGCCACCATTATCTCCCAGGCGGTGTCGGCCATCTGGGTGCTGCGGTTCCTGCTGGGGCCCAAGACGAAATGGCGTCTGCGGAAGGAAAACCTCCGGCCCCAGGCCAAGGTGGTACTCCCCTGCCTTGCCCTGGGCCTCTCCCCCTTCATTATGCAGTCCACAGAGAGCCTGATTGCGGTCTGCTTCAACTCCTCCCTGCTGAAATACGGCGGGGACATTGCCGTAGGGGCCATGACCGTCCTCACCAGCATCATGCAGTTCGCTATGATGCCCCTCCAGGGCCTGACACAGGGGGCGCAGCCCATCATCAGCTACAACTTCGGCGCCAGGAACGCCCAGCGGGTGCGGGACGCTTTCCGCTGCCTCCTGCGGGCCTGCCTGGTGTACTCTATTACCCTCTGGGCGCTGGTGCACCTGTTCCCGGAGATGTTTGTCCTGATTTTTAACGACGATCCGGCGCTGGTGCAGTACGGTGCCTGGGCGCTGCAAATCTATATGGGGGCCACCTGCATTTTCGGCATCCAGATCGCCTGCCAGCAGACCTTCATCGCCCTGGGAAACGCCAAGACCTCACTGTTCCTGGCGGTCCTGCGGAAAATCATCCTGCTGATCCCCCTGATCTATATTCTGCCCAATTTCTTTACCGACAAGACGTTCGCCGTCTTTCTGGCGGAGCCTGTAGCGGATCTCCTGGCGGTCTGCACGACCGGGGTGATGTTCTTCTTCCAGTTCCGCCGCTCTATGGGGGAGTTGGAGGCGAAGGCCGCGTAAATTTGCCTCCGGATAATAGCAAGAGGACGGCCCCCGGCGGGGCCGCCCTCTTTCATTTTATTCCCTTTTATTTCATCAGTTCGCAGACCAGATCCGTATAGCCCGCCGGATCCTCCAGGGGGAGGCCCGCAATCAGCAGGGCCTGGCTGTACAGCAGCTGGGCGTACTTCTTCGCCTTCTCCGGGTCGGCGGACACCGCCGCCTCCAGGGCCTGGAAGGCCGGATGCTCCACATTCAGTTCCAGGATCCGGTCGGCCTTCAGGGCCGCGTCCGGCTGGACGGCCTGGAAATACTTCTCCATTTCAAAACTCAAGCCCTCTCCCGCCGTCAGGCAGACAGGGTGGGATTTCAGCCGTGCGCTGGCCTTGACCTCCTTCACCTTGTCCCCCAGGGCCTCCTTCACCAGATCGAAGGTCTCCTTGTGGGCGTCCGCAGCTTCCTGGGCCTTCTTTTCGTCCCCCTCGGCGATTTCCTGATCCAGCACAGAGCGGAACTCTTTATCCTTGTAGGCATGAAGGGTCTGGGCACAGAACTCGTCCACCTCCTCGGTAAAGTAGAGGATCTCCGTGCCGCTGTCCCGGAGCATTTCTGTCTGGGGCAGCTTGTCGATTTTCTCCAGGGTCTCCCCTGCGGCGTAGTAGATATACTTCTGGTCTTCCTTCATGCGGCCCGCGTACTCCTCCAGGGACACGGGCTTTTTCTCCGTGGAGGAATAGAAGAGCAGCAGATCCTGAAGCAGATCCTTATGGGCGCCGTATTCGTTCACCACGCCGTACTTCAGCTGGCGGCCGAAGTTTTTCCAGAACTTTTCATAGGCCTCCCGGTCGTCTTTCTGCATCTTGGCCAGGTCACCCTTGATCTTTTTCTCCAGGTTGGAGGCAATCACCTTCAGCTGCCGGTCATGCTGCAAAAGTTCCCGGGAGATGTTCAGGGAGAGATCCGGGGAATCCACAACGCCCCGGACGAAGCGGAAGTGATCCGGCAGCAGATCGGCGCACTTGTCCATAATCAGCACGCCGTTGGAGTAAAGCTGCAAGCCCTTTTCATACTCCTTGGTATAGAAGTCGTAGGGCGTGGCGCCGGGGACGAACAGCAGGGCCTTGTAGGTGACGGCCCCTTCGGCGGCGACGGCGATCACCCGCTGGGGGTCGGCGTAGTCATGGAACTTATCCCGGTAGAACTTGTTATACTCCTCCGGCTTGACACCGGCCTTGGGCCGCTGCCAGATGGGCACCATGGAGTTGAGGGTTTCCACCTCGGTATAGGTCTCGTACTCCGGGTTCTCGTCGGAGGAACCCTCCTTCCGGCGGGTCTTGGAGACCTCCATGCGGATGGGGAAGCGGATATAGTCGGAATACTTCCGCACCAGTTCCTGGAGCCGCCAGGATTCCAGGAACTCGCCGTACTTCTCGTCCTCCGTGTCCGGCTTGATGTGCATGATGATATCCGTGCCCACAGCTTCCTTTTCGCAGCTTGTGACGGAGTAGCCGTCGGCCCCGGCGGACTGCCACTGATAGGCGGCGTCCGCGCCGTACTTCCTGGTGACGACGGTAATCTGGTCGGCCACCATGAAAGCGGAGTAGAAGCCCACGCCGAACTGGCCGATGACGTCGGTGTCCTTGGCGTCGTCCCCCACCTCCTGCTTGAACTTGTAGGAGCCGGAGGAGGCGATCACGCCCAGGTTGTTCTCCAGATCTTCCTTGTCCATGCCGATGCCGTTGTCGGAGACCGTCAGGAGACGGTTTTCCTTGTCCACAGTGACGTTAATCTGGAAATCCTTCCGGGCCATGCCCACGGCGTCGTCAGTGAGGGCCAGGTAGCAGAGTTTGTCGCAGGCGTCGCTGGCGTTGGAGATAATCTCCCGGAGGAAAATCTCCTTGTGGGTGTAGATAGAGTTGATCATGAGATCCAGCAGCCGCTTGGATTCCGCCTTGAATTGTTTTTTCGCCATAATGTTGGTTGCACTTCCTTTATTTTATTTTATGCTTATCGACTTTAGACAGCCAATCACAAGAAGTGGAGGTTGGCTATTC
>CAJUDW010000043.1 GCA_910584995.1 uncultured Oscillibacter sp.
GCATGGTGTCCGTCTCCCGCTGGGCGGGGCCGCCGCACTGGGGGCAGGTGGTGTTGACCCAATCGGTCATCTTGGCCAAGGGGGACTCGCCGGTGTCGGTGACCTCGTAGCTTTCCACCTCCGGGAGGAGCAGGGGCAGCTGGTTCTCCGGCAGGGGCACCCAGCCGCACTTGGGGCAGTTTACCAGGGGGATGGGCTCGCCCCAGTACCGCTGGCGGCTGAACACCCAGTCCCGCAGCTTGAAGTTGGTTTTGGGGTGGCCGATACCCTGATCCGTGACCCACTTCTTCATGGCGGGGATGGCCTCCCTGACGGTCATCCCGTTGAGGAAGTCGGAGTTGACCATGATGCCGGTGTCGTCCTTCAGGGCGAAGGCCTCTTTGGTAATGTCGCCGCCCTTGACCACCTCGATGATAGGCAGGCCGAATTTGGTGGCGAACTCCCAGTCCCGCTGGTCGTGGCCCGGCACGCCCATGACGGCGCCGGTGCCGTAACTCATCAGCACATAGTCGGAGACGAAGATGGGGATTTCGGTTTTGTTGACGGGATTTGTGGCAGTGATGCCCTCCAGGCGGACACCGGTCTTGTCCTTGTTCAGTTCGCTGCGCTCAAAGTCAGACTTGTGGGCAGCTTCGTCCCGATAGGCCTGTACGGCATCCCAGTTGCGGATGTGATCCTTCCACTTGTCCAGGAAGGGGTGCTCCGGGGAGAGGACCATATAGGTGACGCCGAAGAGGGTATCGCAGCGGGTGGTGTAAACGGTCATCACATCGCCGGGGGTGGTCTGGAAGTCCACCTCCGTACCCTCAGACCGGCCGATCCAGTTCCGCTGCTGGATCTTGACCCGGTTGATGAAGTCCACGTCGTCCAGATCGTCGATCAGCCTGTCGGCGTATTTGGTAATGGCCAGCATCCACTGGGATTTCTCCTTGCGGATGACCTCGCCGCCGCAGCGCTCGCAGACGCCTTCCACAACCTCCTCGTTGGCCAGGACGATTTTACAGCTGGTGCACCAGTTCACTGGCATGGAGGCCTTGTAGGCCAGGCCTTTTTTGAACATCTGGAGGAAGATCCACTGGGTCCATTTATAATACTCCGGGTCGGTGGTATTGACCTCCCGGTCCCAGTCAAAGGAGTAGCCCAGCATATGGAGCTGCTTGCGGAAGTTCTCCACATTGTCATGGGTGACCTTAGCGGGATGGATATGGTGCTGGACGGCATAGTTCTCCGTAGGCAGGCCGAAGGCGTCGTAGCCGATAGGGAAGAGGACGTTATAGCCCTGCATCCGCTTTTTCCGGCAGATGATGTCCATAGCGGTAAAGGGCCGGGCATGGCCCACGTGGAGGCCCTGGCCGGAGGGGTAGGGGAATTCAATAAGGCCGAAGAATTTTTCCCGGCCCTTGTCCCCGGTGACAGCGGTAAAGGGCTTTTCCTCCAGCCACTTCCGCTGCCATTTCTTTTCAATTGCGGTAAAATCGTATTTCATCTTCTATCTCCTTCATTCTTTTGGAATGGGTAGCACTGCAGCGCTCCTGCAAGACCATGAAATTACAGTGTGAAATCTTCGGATTTGAACCGGCTGTAATACCGTCCGCCCTGTGCGGTGAACTGTAGGACGCAGTAATCCGGATCTGCGATGCTTTGGGGGGTAATATTGTTCGTCCCCCTCCCGCCAGATTTGCTCCCTGGCTTCCGGTGTCTCCAGGACTTCCACGGTCCCTGTCAGGCTGAGCCATCGGAAAAACCGGCGGTCCACAAAATATCAGCCGGCTTTGGGATTTTCCCGGAAACATTGCACCTTATTAGAAAATGTGGTTGGTAGTCAGCCAGAAGACCTTTCCCCTTTCCCTCTCTGGGGGTGCCAGCATGGCTCTGGTGGCGGGATATCCCTGGCTGTCCGTATAGGTGGGAAAAACGGTTTTGGCCTTGCCGGCCATGGCGCCGATGGCCTTTTCCGGATCCCGCACGGTTATTCCTCCCTGGCTGTTACAGCTTGCCGCGCCGGCAAGATGCAAAAAGGAACGCCCCTGACCTACGGCCAGGGGCGTTCTCCAACGCGGTACCACCCTGTTCAGCCGCCTGGGGCGGCCCTCATGGCCGGTAACGGGGCCAGCCGTCCCGCCCTAAACTCTTTTCAGGCGGGAGACTCCGGGAGCAGTTATACACGAAACTCCCCCACCGGCTCGCAGCGGCCGCCGGCTCTCTGGAGGCGGGATGTTCCGTCTTTCTTCCCTTCAGCGTCTTTTTTCCTGTTCAACAGCGTTATTTTACGGGGCTTTTGGCCGTTTGTCAAGAGCGGGAAAAAGGGTTTATAAAAAATTTGCGAAAAAAATGAAATTTGTGGTTGACAAATCGGATTTTGGCTGTTATACTAAGCCATGCTCCGGTACGGAAGACCTGATGCAAACGACAGCAACAGGGTAATATGGGAGTATAGTTCAACTGGGAGTTTGGCGCAGTCATAATACACACTCCCTGCTTGTGAGAGTGAACAAAATTTAATATTGTTGATAAGTCCTTCTCCCTATGGGGGTATAGCTCAGCTGGGAGAGCGCTTGAATGGCATTCAAGAGGTCAGCGGTTCGATCCCGCTTATCTCCACCATGAGAAGGACTTTCAAGAAGCCCGCTCCGCATGGAGCGGGCTTTCTTTATGCTGCGGGGATAGCAATAATATTTTCTGTCCCCATGCCGAATTGCTCCAGATCAATGGCAAAGTCAACATGGATTTTGTAGTCTCTATAAACGTCCACCCTTTTAATCAGGCAGTTTACGATCATGCGCTTTGGTTCCAGGCTGGCGGTGTCGTACATATCGGCCCAGGAAATGATGTTATCGTATTGAGCGTTCAGCGCCTCCAGGACAATCTTTCCTTCGTCATAGTCGGCCTGGGCCTTGTTGAGCTGTTCTTGAAGTTTGGTACAACTTGCCTCACCTTCGGCAATCAAGGAGCCCAGGAGTTCCTTTGAAAATGAACTTTCCCCACGAATGGCTTTGATGACCTCGCCCCGGAGAGACTCCAGGTCGGCGGTGGCCTTGTTGAAGTCAGCCCGAACAGCTTGAAGCAGGGCCTTTCGTTCTTCCATCTTTTCACGGTAGCGGGCATTGACGATCTCGCTCTTGGGGACAGCCCGCATCCGTTCAAAGATACCCCGTACCAGCTTATCTACTATGCCATCAGGAATATGGGCAGTATAGCCAGTGGGCCCGTTGCACTCGGTCTGCTTGCGGGTTTTACCGTAGCAGATGTACCGAACACGTTTTACAATACGGGTGGGATCATCCTTACAGGGATATGCTTTGCCGTTGGTGGTGAGTGATAACCGGGCTCCACAGTGGCCGCAATAGACGTTACCAGACAGCAGAGCCTTTCCCACGGTTTGCCGGGGGACAACACGCTCGACCTCCTGGCTGCGGTTAGTGCGGATATTTTGGGCGGCTTCAAAGAGCTCCGGGGGAATAATCTGCAATTCAGGGATCACCTGAGAACGGCTCTCCCCGCTCCGAAGTACCCCGGTATATGTGAGGTTATAAAGGATATTGCGAACAGACGCATGGTGCCAGGGCTTTCCCGCTCTTGTGCGATAGCCCAGGCCGTTGATATATGTAGCGATCCGCTGGGGCCCGTAGCCTTCGTGAATATATTTATCATACATGATACGGACAACGGTGGCCTCGGCCTCATTGACCGCCAAGGCAAAGACCTCATGATTGCACTTGTTGATCCGCCTGCTCTTTACAAGGTCATAGCCATAAGGGGCAACGCCGCCTTTGAAACCGCCCTCCTCCACAAGCTGGCCCAGGGCGGTTTTTGTGCGGATAGAGGTCTTTTCGCTTTCCCCGTCCGCTTGCCAGAAACGGATATAGTTCGTGAGCTTGTCGGTATGATTGTCAAAGCGTTGCTCGCCCTCTTGTGTGCTCCAGACCTCTATACGATTCTTGGCAAACCACTCCACCACAAAGGGGGTTTCGTCAGCGATCCGCCCGATACGGTCAAACATAAACACCAGGAGAATGTCAAACTGGCCTTTCTTGGCTCGCTCTTTTATGAGCTGGATTTTGTCACGGTTTTCGGCCCGTACCTTATGGCCGGAAACACCGTCCTCCTGTTCCTCAAAGACGACTTCCCAACTCTTCTCCGCTGCAAAGCGGCGATAGGCTTTCCGTTACATAGGAATATCCGCTTGGGATTTATCGTCATATGACACCTGCCTGTCGGTAGATACTCGGTAAAGGCAATGAACACGCTTTTTGCCGTTATGAATTCCAGAAATTAACATTGTAGTGACCTTCCTTTCAAAGTGTTTTGGGAGACACTTGAAAGGTCAGTCATTGTGTAGCAAAGATGAAGTTTTCAAGGTGCAAGCGGCCTTCTGCCTACTACTATTATCCCTCTGCCGGGGGGATAATGCAAGGATGTCGCCGCCCTTGGGTTTTGGCGCATAGGCGGCAAAAGAGGACAGCAGAATTTGTTTTACCTTACCCAAAGCCTCTGTGTTTTCACACTCGGCAAAGCTGGCAGATACTTCATATTCATTTACCGAAAGCTGGATAGATCGTGTGCCGTGTTCCATGTGATACCCTCCCTTGTCTGGCATCACCCGCTTGTGCGTCTTAGCAAAGAAAGGAAAGCGGGCGGCAGCCATGCCGTCCGCTTTCGTATTCTCTACTTTGGGACACTTTGTCTCAAGGCTGGATGATAGAAGATGGGAGTGCCACGCTTGCTTTTTGATCTGCTATAAGACAGCATATAAGGGCGTGGCACTCTCCCCAGCGGATGCGGGGGCTGGAAGGGCCCAGCGGTCACAATCCAACAGCGAGGGATTTACCCCTCATATACCGCGACAAAAAAAGGGCAAATGGAGGGGTGCTTACCGAAAGTTTTTCAGATTTTTTCTCATATTCTCCACCCCCTTTGTCACAGACTCCCGGACGGTGCTCTTATCCACGCCCTCGGCCCTGGCCACGGCCCGGTAGCTCATGCCCAGGATCACGCAAGCGTCTACCCGGCGGCCTTGGATTTCCGGCAGGGAATTAAGAGTGTTCCAGAGCTGATAGAAAAGCTCCTTTCGTTCCAGGAACTCCTGGGGCGTGGGCTCACCCTGGCAGACAGCGCACTCCAGGCCATCGTCAGCGTCCAGGGAATACTGCGCCTTGTTGCGAAGTGCCCGCCGCTGATAGGCCACTTCGGAGCGGCGGCCAGCCACCAGCTCCTCATAGACCTCGTTGGACACCTGGACGATCTGATCTTCCATATACCACGGGTAGAAGTCCCGTAAGTTAATAGGCGCTATTCGATATTCCGGCCCTCCAGGTCCAGGAAGGCCTCCATCTGCCGGGAAATTTCTGCCGCCCGCTCTGCACTGCCCATCTCACAGAACACCCGGAGCAGCGGCTCGGTGCCCGAGAAGCGGCTGACCACCCAGCCGCCGCCCTTGAAGTATACCTTGCAGCCGTCGGCATAGCTGACCTTCTCGATCTCTAGGCCAAAATCGGGAAGCAGCTTATCCTCCATCAAGATATTGCTGATGCGCGCCTTCTCCTCCTGGGAGAAGCGGTAGCCCCGTTCCACCATCTCAAAGGCGCCGCACTGCTCCGCGATCTCCCGGTACAGTTCCGACAGGCTCCGGCCGGTAGTAGCCATCATCTCCACCAGCAAAGAGGCGGCGTAGATGCCGTCCTTGCCCTGGATGTGCCCCCGGACGGTGAGGCCGCCGGAACTCTCGCCGCCGATGACCGCGCCGGTCTCCAGCATCTTACCGGAGATATGCTTAAAGCCCACGGGGACCTCGTAGCATTTCTCCCCAAAACGCCCTGCGATGGCGTCCAGCAGATGGGTGGTGGCCAGGTTGCGTACCGCCGCCCCGTGCCAGCCCTTGTACTTCAGCAGATAGTAGTACAAAAGCGATAGGATTTTGTTGGGGTGGAGGAACTCCCCCTGGTCGTCAATGATGCCCAGGCGGTCGGCGTCGCCGTCGGTGGCGATGCCGATATCGCAGCCGTGCTCCAGCACAAAGTTCTGCAATCCGATTAAGGTCTTGCTGTTAGGGGCAGGGAGCCGGCCCCCGAAGAGGGCGTCACGCCGCTCGTGGATCACGTCCACGTCGCACCGGGCGGTGATCAGGATGGTGCTCAGGGCGGTCTTGGACACGCCGAACATGGGATCCAACACCACCTTCAGCCCCCGTGAACGGATGGCGTCCATATTGACGGAACGGATAATGGAGTCGATATAGGTATTCATCGGGTCGATAATCTGGATCTGTCCTGTGCGTACCCCCTCCTCATAGGGGACACTGGGGATCTCCTGCCCCTCCAAGGCGGCGATGTAAGCTTCAATATTGGCGGTAACCAGTTCGTCGGCGTCCCGCCCGCCCTTGACAAAGACCTTAATCCCGTTATACAGGGCAGGGTTGTGGCTGGCTGTCACCGCCATGCCGTAAGACAGTTCGTAGTATTTTACGGCGAACATGATCAGGGGGGTGGGGGCCTCCCGCTCCACTACCATGCAGGGCACGCCTGCTCCCGCCATCACTTCGGCAGCCCAGTGGGCGGACTCCTGGGAGAGGAACCGCCGGTCGTAGCCGATGAGGAAACCCCGCTGGGCCACACCCTCCTCTTTCATCTTCCGGGCCAGGGCTGCGGTAAGCAGCCGGACGTTGGCTTTGGTGAAACCGTCCCCGATGACGGCCCTCCAGCCGCCGGTACCAAATTCTATGCCCATAGGTACGCTCCTTTCTCATGCACTTTTATCTGTTCCAAAACGATTCGTCCAGAGGCGATCCGCTCCGGACGGCGTCATTGCACTTGCCGTATTCCATCCCTTCCAATCACCGGCGCCCCATCCTTACCGTCACCTGGTTGTCACTCCCCGCCGGCTGGACAGGGATCAGGTCCTCCATCGCCTGGCCGTTGCAGGTGATGGAAGCGACACCCTTCTCCGCGCCGTCCGGGTTTTCCGCCGTGATATGGTACACTGCCCCTCTCCAGGTACGGGTGACTGTAGCATCCCCAGTCCGCCGGGAGGCAAGGGGCCACCAGCAGACCGCCGAACTGGGGCCGGACTTCCAGGATGTACCGGGTGGCGGCAAAGTAACTCCATCCGCCGGTTCCGGTCATAAAGGGGTGCTTGGCCCGGCCAAAGGCAGAGTGGTCGGGGCCCATGACAAACTGGCAGTAGGAGTAGGCTCGCTCTGCCGCCCCTCTATTTTATCATTCTGCGCCGCAGGACACAAGGCCTTGTAAAATTTCATGGCCCGGCTCCCCCAGCCCAGCACCGCCTCGGCGCACCAGGCCCAGGGGTTGGAGTGGGAGAAAATAGATCCGTTTTCCTTGGTTCCCGGATAGACCTGGGTGATAAAGCCGATGGCGTCGTCGGGCTTTGTATAGCAGGGGGCGTTAAGCTACAGCCCGTACTCCGTGTAGAGGGCCCCGTCTACCGCTTCCATGGCCAGCATCCCCCGCTCCCGATCCGCCGCGCCGGAGAGAACGGCCCAGGCATTGCTCTCCAGGTAGACCCACCCCTCCGCGTCTGTATGGGTGCCGATTTTCCGCCCGTCTGCGGTAATGCCCCGGAGATACCATCCGCCGTCCCAGAGTTCCCGGCCACAGGTTTCAATTACCGCCCGGCGCATGGCCTCATACCGCTCCGCATCTAGCTTACAGCCCAGAACCCGGGCGGTGTCCCGGTAGCCAAGCCCCCCACACACCTCAATGAAGGAGGCAAAGCGGGAGAACATCACGTTCACCTCGCTTTGGTACAGGTTCCATACATTCAGCATCGTGTCCATATCCGCATCGGGGGATGGACACCTGGAGCCGGGACAGCTTGTCCTCCCAGTGCCGGGCCAGGCCGGAAAAGGCCGCGTCTACAGCGGCAAAATCGCTGTACTTGCCCTGGTTGCGGTGGCTCTCCTCCAAGCCGCCCTCTCCCAGCATCCACACCAGCCGGGCCGATTCCCCTGGGGCAAGGGTGACCTTTTTTGCAGCACGGCGCAGTGGTTGTTCCCCTTCTCAAAGGAGCCAAAACATGCCCCCTGCTCCACCGCCGGGGGGTGGCCTCGGTGCGGTAGGGCCCGGTAAAGCTGTCCCGCAGGCAGTCAAATCCGTCCGGCCGGAAGGACGATGCCATAAACTGGCGGGCATGTTCATGGAACAACTCGTAGTCAATGATGCCGTCCGCATAGCTGTTCCCGGCACAGTAAAGGGACATTTGGAAATTCTGGTTGTCAATGGGGATCTGGTGATAGGAAAATTCGGCATAGGACCAGACGCTGAGGAAATGGGGCCGGCCCGAGGTGTTTTCCGGCTTCAGGCCCCACAGTTCCACCGCCTCCCCCTGGGAGATAAACAGGGTCTGGGCCGCTTGGATCCCCCCGCGGCGGCATGCATAGACGGAGTAACTCAGCCCGTGGCGGCACCGGTAGCCCTCCAAATCCCCGCCGCAGGGCTGCCAGGAAACCGACCAGTATTCCCCGGTCTCGTTGTCCCGGAGGTAAATGTAGTGCCTGGACCGGTCCGTGGGCACGCCGTTGGGCCGGAAGCGGGTGATCCGGTGGTGCTCTGGGCTTTTATAAAATTAAGTATCCCCCGGCGGTATGGTTGGCCACAGCGCAAAGATCCTCAACGCCCAGATAATTGGTCCGGGACACAGGTACATCCACCCGGTCGATGACGTACTCCCCGTTTTTGCCGGTCAAAGTGGCCGTATTTCATGGCGGCAGACCTCCTAATTGTGGAATACCATTATCATACACCAAGACGCCCGTCCGAATCTATGGCAGGCAATGTGTTCTTTTGCCGCTGGTTGTCGGGCGGCACTTTGGCGGGCCGGCGGCACCGGGCAGAAGGAGGAGAAAAGGGGGGCTGATCCGTGTTGTATCCCGGACGGTTTTATGGTATGCTGGTGATATCATTAAGCTGGTCAGGAGGCAGTACGGATGTATAAAAATATCGAAAAGCAGGCCGCCCTCAAATTGAAGGATCTGATCGCCTATCAGGAGGGCCAGGTAGTCAGCAGGACGCTGGTGCAGAACGAAGCCGTCGGTATGACCCTCTTCTCCTTTGACAAGGGCGAGGAAATCTCCACCCATGCCTCCGGCGGCGACGCCATGGTCACGGTGCTGGAGGGGACCGGACGGTTTACCGTAGGCGGGGAGGTGTTTATCCTGGGCCAGGGGGAAACGCTGGTCATGCCCAAGGATGTGCCCCACGCCGTTTATGGTGAGGAGCGGTTTAAAATGCAACTTACGGTCTCCTTTTGATCCCGTTAAAACATGATTGGAGGTTTATGATGAAGGTATTGATGATCAACGGCAGCCCCCGCGTTGGCGGCAACACAGCCATTGCCTTGGCGGAGATGGAGAAGATTTTCACCCAGGAGGGCATTGAAACGGAGATCCTCCAGGTGGGGAACCAGGTTATCCGGGGCTGCGCAGCCTGCTACGCCTGTGTGAAGAACGGGAAATGCATCTTTTCCGACGCAGTGAACGAGACCGCGGCCAAGTTTGAATCCTGCGACGGGCTGGTAATCGGCAGTCCCGTTTACTATGGATCCGCTAACGGTACGCTGATTTCCTTCTTGGATCGCCTCTTCTTCAGTTCCCCCTTTGACAAGACCATGAAAGTGGGTGCCAGCGCCGTTGTGGCGCGGCGGGGCGGGCTTTCGGCCACGTTTGACCAGCTGAACAAGTATTTCCTGATTTCCGGTATGCCGGTAGCTTCCAGCCAGTATTGGAACAGCGTCCACGGCCGGGAGCCCGGGCAGGCCGTTGCGGACGGAGAGGGCCTGCAAACCATGCGGACGCTGGCCCGCAATATGTCCTTCCTGATGAAGAGCATTGCCTTGGGCAGGGAGCAATATGGGCTGCCGGAAAAAGAGGAGCGCATTGCCACGCACTTTGTCCGGTAAATCCATCGGAACCATATCCAAAAAGGAACCCGGAGCGGGGCAGATGTCCGCTCCGGGCTCTTCTTTTTTGCACAGGGGGGATTCCGGTGAATGAACTGTGCCGGTGCCGGCAGCCCAGGCCGGCACAGGGAACGCGGAGATTTCATGGCCTCTTTTGCTGTTTTGGGATACGGGCAAGCCCTAGCGGCGCTGCTTGCTGCCGGGGGATGACGGAGGCAGCTTCCGCCCCTTATTTCAGAATGGACGGCTGTGCCAGGAGGCCGTCCAGGCAGTCGGCAGGAATGACAAACTCCGGCGTGCCCATGCTGCCGGGAGCCACCTCATACTCATCGAAGACAATGACCAGTTGGTTTTCATCATTGATGTAAAAGTTCTGGTCAGGCGCAATCGATTTGAAGCACTCCTCGTCGGACCAGATGCCGCCGGGAAGGAAATAGTCGGCCCCTCCGGTGTTGCTCTGCTCTTCCATCTGCGCCCTGATCTCCCGGCTGATGGGAAAGATATAGTTGATCCCCGGCTGGAACAGGTCTTCCAGTTCCAGCACCTGCCCGGCCTGCCTGTCCAGGGTCAGGTACCGGTTGTAGTCTACGGATCCGCCCGCGTTGATGGTGATGCGGAAGCAAAGTGCCAGCAGGGTATCGTCGTCCCGGATCACCTCATAGGCGGCGTCCTCCGCCGTATATCCCTGGTATTTCCGGGAGGCATACTCGCGGAAGTGTTCCTGCATCTGCTGGATCAATTCCTCCGTCTTTTCCTCCAGCGCCCCCGCAGCCGCAGGATCACCATCCAGCACCGGGACCTGCACGGACACGCCTGAACTTCCCCAACTCCAGGAATAGGTGCGCAGATTGACAACCCGCACTGCCTGCCCCAGCACGGGAACGGTTTCCAACGCCAGTGCCAGGGTGGGCATACAGTTGAGCAGGAAGCAGGCCAGGAACACGATCATGAGCGCCGACTTGATCCTCGAACTGTGCCGGGCCTGGGCGGCGGTACTGTCCAGCAGAACAGCCCGCAGGGTAAAGGCCCCCTCTCCGCAGCTGCACCGGAACATCCCGTGATACTTCTCCGCTACTGCGGCAATACTCTTCAGGCCCTGCCCGTGACCGGCCCGGCGGGGGACGATGGGAAACCCCTTCCCGTCAAAAGATAAGTCCTGCAGGCAGGAATTTTCCACGTTGACAACCAGCCGCCGGTTATCGGTTAAAACAGCGGAAAGGCGGATATACCGTGGACTGCCCTCAGGCATCTCCTTACAGGCATGGATGGCATTTTCCAGGGCGTTGGCCAGCAGCACACAGAGGTCAGTCTCCTCAAAGAATAACTGCTCCGGCAGGGAGATATTTACCCCCAGGGTGCAGCCGGCCTCCCGTGCCTGGGCCAAATAGGCAGAGAGGACGGCGTTGACAGCGGCATTCCGGCACCAAGTCTCTGCCGCGGTTTCTGCAAGCTGGCCCTGCCACTGGGCCACATACTGGTGGGCGTGCTCTGTGTCCCCCTGCTGCAGAAGGGCAAGGAGTGCCGCGATATGATGCCGCATATCGTGGCGGTAACTCCGGCCCAGTTCCAGCTTCCTTTGCAGCAGCTCATAATCCCGGCGCAGGGCCTCCATCTGCTGCCGGGATTCCCTGACCCGGCGTTCCTCCGCCAAGGAGACTATCAGCTTGGACAGCACCAGAAAGGCGGACAGAGCCGTAAAAAACAGCAGGAGGATCACCGTGACATCCGTGGTGCTGGACAGAAAATAGGAGTAGAGGGTCAGCAGCATAGCCGGAAGAAAGAGCAGCGGCGGCCATCCGCCGGCCTGCTCTTTGGCATAGGCGCGGAAGGGGCTGCGCAGAAAGCGGTACGCCAGCAGCAGGAGAAGCCCCGCCGCCAGCAGGAGGAGAACGGTGCATGTCCAATCCTTGGCTGAACCGTGTATATTGCCTGTAAAAGCAATCAGCAGTTTCCGCAATGCGGATAGTATCTGCCCGCATTGCAGGGCCAGCATCCAGGTGAGGGCGGTTGGGAAGAAACCGTTCCCCGACAGCAGGTGCAGGCACAAAATGGCGGGAAGATAGAGCGTAAGGGGAAGAAATGTAGCAGCCAATTCCAGTTCATTGCCCGGAACGATCAGCGCGGCCTGTACCACAAGTCCCACAGCCAGAAATCCCAGTGCCGCGCCCCGGGTAAAGCGCCGGGAAAACCTGGGCTCCAGCAGGGCCCACAGTATCAGAAGGAAAATCAGGGGCGGGACAAATGCATTTGCATATGAAAAAAATATTGTACGCAGCGACATCAAAATACCTCCTTCGGCGTATATCGTATCATTGTTACATCATACCACAATCCCATCCAAACACAAGCGCCATTTCACAAAGAGAAGATAAAGCCGTCTCTGCTCCGGGAAGGCAGGCGGTATGATCCGCTCAATCCCATGTTTTCGATCTGCCGGGCTGTATGGAATACGGAAGGCTTGTCAGAAGAATTGGCTCCTATGCTGGCCTCGGCGTTGACATCTATAACGGGAAGGGTTATAAAAACGGATACTCGCCAGGTATGAATGCTGGTACTGATAAAACAGCAAAGGGAAATCCGGATACCTATTTCTTGACAGCAAACAATGAGTATATTTTTGTAATGTACACCACTCAGAAAACAGATTTCATAAAGAAGGCAATAGAAGCTATCGACAAGTATTTTGACTCTAAAAAGGCTGGCGTTCCTGTTGATGATGTGACTGAAGTAGTATATTGCCATACGTATGGCCGATTAAAACCAAGCGATGACCAGCATCTTAGAGAATACTGTGAAAATTACGGTGCAACACCTGCATTGATGGGGTTAGATGCATTAGGCAATGACGTTTTTTGCAAGTATTCATTTTTATCAAAGGATTTTTTAGCTGTCAGCATTGACTCTGGACAAATCTTACCTCTTGATATATTCATTAAAAAATCAATATGCAAACACAATGTCTGCACCTTTAGACACCGAATTTTTATTTCGGACAGAGGAACTGCAGGAAGCAAAAACTGCCTTGTACGACAAAGATGTTTTGTTGATTGCAGGACCTGCCGGTGTGGGAAAAACTGGATTCATACTGGAACTATGCTATCAACTTTCGAAAAAAAGCTATGTCGTGCTTGTAATTAAAAATAACAATCTGCCGTTCTATGAGGATTTGGCAGCCGCAATCGAAACCGGAAAAGAGTATCTGGTGCTTGTTTGTAGATGATGCTAATGAACTTTCTGGGTTACATTATGTGCTGAATTATCTTCCACAGGCACAGGGAATATTGCAAAGCTAATCCTGACCGTATATGACTATGCCCGTAGACAAGTGATACAGAATGTCATGGAATTCACTAGACCAGCAACTCTTCAGTTCTCGCCATTCAAAGATAATGCTATTCGAAAACTGATGGAAACTTGTTATGGGATTACAAATCGGGTATACACAGACCGCATCGTTGCGATTGCGGAAGGAAATGCTCGGCTGGCTATACTTGCTGGCAAATTGGCAGTAAGATCAGATAGCCTTTCTGCAATTCAGGATATCTCAGATCTTTACCAAAATTGTGATAGCAAACAGCTAGAAACTCTTATTGAGAGTGAGACAGGTATAAGTTCTGCCGGCATTATTGCATTTGTCTAAGCAGTTCATCTGGAGCATCTTAAAAATCTGAAACTTATTTTTGACATATTAAAAATTACGGGTAATGACTTTATAGCGGATCTAAAATTGTTCCGTGAAGCAGAAATCGTATTGATAGAGGAAATCGCATCTGTATTGACAAACTGCGCTACAGAGATCGTATCAACAATGGTATATAGTCCCATGAAGATCATCATTACGATGGTGGGAAAATAGAGGCGCAGGAGTGATCCTGCGCTTCCATTTTTGACCTGAGATGTATTGTTCATTGTCGTCTTTCTCCCGTTTTGATGGTAATATTAATCGCTGAGTGGGATGGCCAAACTCGGTGAGAAATTCGGATTCTGCAAATCCAAGACGCTTATACGCTGCGTGTTGGCCCGTGTCAGCTTTTTCCCCCTCGCGAAAGGTTGTGATGCTGATTTTGCGGCCTACAAATACATTGCACATCATAGCATTAAACAAACCTGCTAAAAAATCCTTATTATTAACTTCATCTACCAACAACATCTCTTGCAACGCTTGACAAAGGGAAACAATATAAACAACAACAAAATGGACTGTCAAC
>CAJUDW010000044.1 GCA_910584995.1 uncultured Oscillibacter sp.
GGAATAGCCAACCTCCACTTCTTGTGATTGGCTGTCTAAAGTCGATAAGCATAATAGAAAAAGAAACCAGGAGGCGGTCATATGAAGCTGGCATCGGCAAAGCAGATGCGGGATTTGGACAACGAGGCCATCCAACGCCGGGGCATCCCCTCTATCGACCTGATGGAGCGGGCGGCGGAGGGCGTGGCGGAGGCCGCTTTGGCGCTGCTGCCGGTGCGGCCGGGAAAGGCCCGGGCCGCCGTCCTCTGCGGCGCGGGGAACAACGGCGGGGACGGCATCGCCGCCGGGCGGCTGCTGTTTCTGCGGGGCGTTCCCGTCCGGGTATTCCTGGCAAGCAGCTACGATCGCCTCACCCCCGACGCCCTGGAAGAGACAGGGCGTCTCTCGGAGTGCGGTATTCCCCTGGAGGAATTCGATCCGGAGGACCGGGAGCAGGCATCGTGGATCCGCGCCTGCCACGTGATTGTGGACGCCCTCTTTGGCGTGGGCCTCTCCCGGGAGATTGCCCCGGGCTCCCTTTTCGCCGCCGCCATTGACCAAATCAACGCCAGCAGGGCCAAGGTGGTCTCCGCCGACATCCCCAGCGGCGTAGAAACGGACACAGGCCGGATCCTGGGCCGTGCCGTCCGGGCGGATAAAACCGTCACCTTCACCCTGCCAAAGCCCGGACTGGCCGCCGGGGACGGCGCCCTCTTCGCCGGACAGGTGGAGGTGCGGGATATCGGCATCCCTGCGGATCTGGTGCAGAAACTAGCCTGCCCCGTCATGACGGTGGAGCGGGATTTCGTCCAGGCATCCCTTCCCCCCCGGAAAGCCGGTGGGCACAAGGGGGATTTCGGCAAGGTGCTGGTCATCGGCGGCGCTGTGGGCTATACCGGCGCGCCCTACCTGGCCGCATCGGCGGCGGTGCGGGGCGGCTGCGGGCTGGTGTACCTGGGGGTGCCGGAGAGCATCTGGGAAATTGAGACGGTGCGTTCCGTCTCCGCCATGCCCTTCCCTCTGGCGGACAAGCGGGGAAAACTCTCCCAAAAAGCCCTTCCTGCCATTCTGGAGCGGCTGGAATCCTGCGATGTGCTGGCCCTGGGCCCGGGCCTTGGCCGGTGGGAACAGACGGAATCGCTGGTGCTGGATCTGCTCCGGCAGACGGAAAAGCCGGTGGTGCTGGACGCCGACGGCATAAACGCCCTGGAGGGGCATATAGATGTATTGGACATCCGGAAGGGCCTGGCCACCATCCTGACTCCCCACGACGGGGAATTTGCCCGGATTGGCGGGGACACTTCCGGCGGACGGGTGCAGGCCGCCCGGGACTTCGCCCTGGAACACGGCTGCTTCCTGGTGCTGAAAGGCCACCGGACCGTTACGGCCACGCCCTCTGCCACCGTCCTGGTGAACACTACCGGGAATTCCGGCCTGGCCAAGGGCGGCAGCGGCGATCTGCTGACCGGCCTCATTGCCGCCCTGCTGGCCCAGGGGGCCTCCCCGGGAATGGCGGCGGCAGGGGCCGTTTGGCTCCACGGCCGGGCCGGGGATCTGGCGGCGGCGCGGCTGACGGAATACTGCGTCACGCCGGAGGACGTCCTGGCCTCCCTGCCGGAGGCCTTTCTCGAAATTACGAAGTAGGGGGTTTTGGGGTGCGCAAATGGCTCTGCGTACCAATGATGGCCCTGTTCCTGCTGTCAGGCTGCGGCGGGACGGGAGAAACGGAGACTGCCAGTATGCGCCAGCCCTTCCACGACATGGCCGGCTGCGTGATGGAGGCGGAAGTCTCCTGCGATCAAGAGGGCCTCGCCTGGGAGGCAGTCCTCCGGTGCGATTACGTCCCCGGCGGGGAGAGCGTGGTAGAGGTGCTGTCCCCGGAGACGATTGCCGGTGTGCGGGCAGTCATCACGGACACCAGCTGGCAGCTGGAATACCAGGGAGAGTGTTTGAACGCCGGGACGCTCAGCGATCAGGAGATCAGTCCCGCCGCCTGCCTGCCCCGGCTCATGAGCGCCCTGCGGGACGGCTGGCTGCTGGAGGAGAATGAGGAGGAGTGGGACGGCGTCCCCTGCCGCCGGATCACCGTGGATCAAAGCGGCCTGCAGGACGGGAAAATCCTCTCCACCGTCTGGCTCCGGCTGGAGGGCGGGACGCCTCTCCGGGGGGAAATTGCCGTGGACGGCCAGATCATTTTGACGGCGGACTTTACGAACTTTTCTTTTTATGATACAATAGCCCCAGAATCCCAGGGGGAGCCCGGCCCCGCAGGCTGACGGCCCTCCCTTTTAAGGAAGGCGTTCCCATGGATGAGACAGCTTTAAGAAGGACTTGGGCGGAAATTGATCTGGACGCCCTGGCCCACAACTACCAGCAGGCCCGGAAAATAACCGGGCCCGGCGTAAAGTACCTGGGGGTCGTGAAGGCGGATGCCTACGGCCACGGGGCCGTCCGGATATCCCGGGCCCTGGAGTCCCTGGGCGTGGACTATCTGGCGGTATCCAGCCTGGACGAGGCCCGGGAACTGCGGCAGAACGGCATCCAGGCCCCTATCCTCATCCTGGGCCACACGCCGCCGGAACTGACGGAGCAGCTGATCGCCTGCCGCATCACCCAGACGGTCTCCGCCCGGGCCAAGGCGGAGGCCTACAGCGCCGCGGCTTCCGCCTGCGGCGGCAGGCTGAAAATCCATATCAAGGTGGATACCGGCATGTCCCGCCTGGGATTTCTGGTGCGGGACGGCCATTTTGAAACGGGCGTGGAGTCCATCGCCCTTTCCTGCCGCCTGCCGGGCCTGGAGCCGGAAGGGATTTTCACCCACTTCTCCGCCGCCGACGAGGACGGCCCGGCGGACGAGGCCTACACAGAGGAGCAGTTCCGCCTGTTTACGGCGGTCCTCTCCGCCTTGGAGACCCAGGGCATCTCCTTCCCCCTCCGCCACTGCGCCAACAGTGGCGCCCTGGCCCGGTACCCGGAGACATATCTGGACATGGTCCGCCCCGGCATCGCCCTGTACGGGGCAGGGGCGGATCGGGAGCGGCTGGGCCTGCGGCCTGTGATGGCGCTGAAATCCAGCGTCTCCACCATCAAAATCTTTGACCCCGGTACGGATATCAGCTACGGGCGGATTTTCCGCACGGCAGGGAAAACCCGGGTGGGGGTCCTCCCCATCGGCTACGCCGACGGGCTGTTCCGGGGCCTTTCCAACCGGGCAGCTTTCCAAACCCCCCAGGGCCCTGCCCCAATCCTTGGCCGCATCTGCATGGATATGACCATGGTGGATCTCTCTGCCCTGCCCGGCATTGGCGTCGGCAGCGAGTTGGAGATTTTCGGCGGCCTCCAGCCAGTGGACAAGCTGGCGGCCCTTCTGGGGACCATCCCCTACGAACTGACCTGCGCGGTCAGCAAGCGGGTGCCCCGGCTCTACCTGGAGGGAGGCCGGGTAGTGGAGCGGAGCCTCTGCCTCCTGCTGGACTAACCCTTCACACACCAGCCCTGTCCGGCGCATAGGATAGCTGGGGGCGGAGACATCGGAATCTCCAGCTGCCGCGCCTCCCCGGGGGCCCGATTTGTCCGGGACAGCGGAAGCGACATGAATGAAGCTTTCGGCAGGAGCGGAAAAACTTCGGAAAGAGGCATTTCTTCCGGCGGCGCGGCGTATAAATTCCGGAACTGCGTGGGAGAATGAAAGTGGCCCCACCGAGTACGCTTGGTGGCGGGTACTTCTTTCGGCGGAGTGTGAACTTTGTGGATACGAGTGTCAAGCGTGGCGATATTTACTATGCCGATCTCTCCCCGGTGGTGGGCAGCGAACAGGGCGGCGTCCGGCCGGTTCTGATCATCCAGAACGACACCGGGAACCGCTACAGCCCCACTGTGATCGCGGCGGCCATAACCTCCCAGACGGGCAAAACGCGGCTGCCGACACATATCGACCTCCCTGTGGCGGAGAGCTGCGGGCTCAGCCGGGACTCTGTAGTCCTGCTGGAGCAGGTGCGGACTCTGGACAAAAAGCGTCTGCGGGAGCGGATGGGCCATGTAGAGGAACATGTGATGGAAAAAGTCGATACGGCTATTGCGGTGAGTTTTGGTTTGCCTCAAGACAGATTAGTTTAAGCAATCACTGCCCCGGCAGACGGGCCGTACCGACCCGCCGCAAGTGCGGCGCCAAGGGTTTTGGCGAAGCCAGAACCTCAAAATTGGCGGGAGCCATTCCCGGCAATTTGAATCAAATCCAGGGGCCCCCATGCGGCTCCCGCTGCACGGGGGCCGCATGGGGACTTTCCCCCCTTCTCTTTTCCGCGTACCAGTCACCAAAGAAATCGGGAGCAAACGGAGGATACATACATGAAAAAGAACTGCTGGCCCACTCGGATTTTTGCCCTTCTGGTTCTCTGCGCGGCGCTGTCCACCACCGCCGCCCTGGGCGCGGAGGCGGGGTCTCCCCAGGATCCCCTGGTCACTCTCAGCTATCTGAACGACACCTTCCTCAACACCGTCCTTACCCGGGTAGATGAGAAAATCGCCCTTCGGAACAGCCAGCTTCCCCAAGGCGGGGGCGGCTCCTTCACCGGCTCCGGCTCCTCTGCCTCCTTTACGGTGGTCACCCTTTCCGAGGGACAAACCCTGACCGGGGGCATCGGCTGCGAGGTGATGCTGCGGGTAGGCTCCGCCGTGTGCGTCTCCCCCTCCTCCCCGGGCCTGATTGACGAGACCTCCGGCGGGACGCTGAACAGCGGCTCCGGGCTCTCCCAGAACCACCTTTACATGATGACCATTGACAACCGTGGGGTCAGAGCCACCGCCGCCACCACAAAACTGCTGGTACGGGGAAGCTACACGGTCTCCTACTGATTCCCGCATAAAACAGGCCCGTCCCCGCATAGATTGGCGTGGACGGGTCTTTTGATCCTCCGGGCAAACATAAGGACCTGTATCCATCCGCGGGATGCCGGAATGGCGAGGATTTCACCGACCCGCAAGGCAAAAACCCCAGAAATACCAGATGCATTTCAAGGTTTTTTCACGCGTCTTGGCCGTAATAGCCCCGGCTGGACGGCGTTCAACGCCTGTGAGTACAGGTTCTTAGCGCCCTCCGGGCCGGAGGTGCTTGGGAGGAGGATGGCGTTATGGACAAATTTCCCCTGTTGCTGGAGGGACGGCCTGTGGGAGAATTGATCACGGAGCGGGAAGCCCTTTACACCTGGTTTGACATCCGCTGCCGCCTGCCGGAAAAGGGCCTGTGGCAGGCGTGGGCCGTGGGGGATCAGGGGGAACTGCGGCTGGGTATCCCGGAGCCTGCCGAAGGCCGGACGGCGCTGCGGCGGCGGTTCTCCCGGCGGATGACGGATCCCCTGGGACGCCTCCTCCGGGGGGAACTGCGCCCGGCAGGATCCGTCCCTGTCTCAGCCGGAAGCCGGAATCCCTGGCAATCCGCCCCACAGCCGGAATCCCTGTTCCAATCCCCACCCTGGCCCCGGCAGCGCCTGCGCGGCCAGCAGGATGCCCTGTTCCGGCGGGAAAACGGCCTCCTCTTCCTGGCACTGCCCTATGACAGCAGCAAGCCCTTTCCCCTGACATGCCTCTTCTGCTTCGCCAGCGTCCGGATGATCCAAGGCAGCCCCTATGCCGTGTTCGCCTTCGGTCCCGGTGAGGAACCGGTATTTTATTGATTTAGGCCCTATATCCACAGGTTTGAATGCTGTCCGGCTGGGTTTTTTGCAGCCCTGCCCCATTAAAAATCTTTGCAATACAGAAAATATCCCTGGGAATTTTACCTTGTCCCGTGACCCTCCCCTCTCGCCTGAGCATATTGCCAATTTTCAAACAATGCTTGGTAGTCCTGGGATTTTTCGCTTGCAGGTAGGCAAAACCCCTTCTCTATCCCGCATCTCATTCTCTATCCCGCATCTCACTGATGGATACAGGTTCTTTGCAGTTGGATTCAGGAAAAAAACGACAATTTTCTGCAAAATTCGTCCGGAAACAGCAGTTACCCACTGCCTGCGGCAATAAAATTTTCCAAATTTCGTATTTTCCCCTACCGTTTTCCCGAAAATTGTGCTACAATTGTTTCCATCTTCCAGGATACGCCCCACACAAACGAACACCCGCCGTTTTGGCGAGAGGAGGTTTCCCTATGAAATGTCCCTTCTGCGGCTACGAAGAGAGCAAGGTGATTGATTCCCGTCCGGCAGACGAGCGATCCAGCATCCGGCGCCGCCGGGAGTGCCTGTCCTGCAGCAAGCGGTTCACCACCTATGAGACGGTGGAGAGCCTGCCTATGGTGGTTGTGAAAAAAGACGGCAGCCGCCAGAGTTTCGACAGGAGGAAGGTGCTGGGCGGCATGATCCGCGCCTGCGAGAAGCGGCGGGTTTCCCTTCTGGAACTGGAAAAAATCACGGACGAAATCGAGCAGGATCTCCAAAACCATATGGAACGGGAGATCAGCAGCGACGAAATCGGCGAACGGGTCATGGAACGCCTCCGGAACGTGGATCAGGTGGCCTATGTGCGGTTCGCCTCTGTTTACCGCCAATTCAAGGACATTGACACGTTCATGGAGGAACTGAACAAGCTGCTGGCTGACAACAAATAGGAAAACAAACCCCCGTCCATACCCGGCGTCCCCCTTTAGGAGTCTGCCGGGTTATGGGCGGGGGTTTCCGGCTTTTCGGCTGCATTTGCCCATCTTCGCCCCCGGTATGCAAGAGCCCCGGCGCCCGCAAACGGGACGCCGGGGCAAAATATTTTCTCTGGGGAGAAACGCCTCTCTTAGTACATGCCGCCCATGTCAGGAGCGGGGGCGACGGGGGCGGGGGGCTCGGGCTTGTCGGTCACCAGGGACTCGGTGGTCAGCACCATAGCGGAAACGCTGGCGGCGTTCTCCAGGGCGCTGCGGGTCACCTTGGCGGGGTCGATGATACCGGCGGCCACCATGTCGCAGTACTCTTCCTTATAGGCGTCGAAGCCGTAGCCGTTCTTGCCGGAGGAGCGAACCTTCTCCAGGATCACGGAACCGTCCAGGCCGGCGTTGGCGGCAATCTGGCGGATGGGGGCCTCCAGGGCCTTGGCAACGATCTGCACGCCGGTCTTCTCGTCGCCCTCCACGGTGGAGAGCAGCTTCTCAACGGCGGGAACCACATTCACATAGATAGTGCCGCCGCCGGCAACCACGCCCTCTTCCACAGCGGCGCGGGTGGCGTTCAGCGCGTCCTCAATGCGGAGTTTCTTCTCCTTCATCTCGGTCTCAGTAGCAGCGCCCACCTTGATGACGGCCACGCCGCCGGAGAGCTTCGCCAGGCGCTCCTGGAGTTTTTCCTTGTCGTAATCGCTGGTGGTGACGGCGATCTGGGAGCGGATCTGGGCGATCCGGTCCTTGATGGCCTGGCTGTCGCCGGCGCCGTCCACGATGGTGGTGTTCTCCTTGGTGACCTTCACCTGGCGGGCCTGGCCCAGGACGGAGAGGTCGGCGTTCTTCAGTTCCAGACCCACTTCCTCGCTGACCACGGTACCGCCGGTGAGGACGGCAATATCCTGGAGCATCTCCTTGCGGCGGTCGCCGAAGCCGGGAGCCTTGACGCAGACCACATTCAGGGTGCCCCGCAGGCGGTTGACAATGAGGGTGTTCAGGGCCTCGCCCTCCACGTCCTCAGCCACGATGACCAGCTTCTTGCCAGACTGCACCATCTGCTCCAGGATGGGCAGGATATCGGCAATCACGGAGATCTTCTTGTCGGTGATAAGGATATAGGCGTCGTCAACAACAGCCTCCATCTTCTCCATATCCGTGGCCATATAAGGAGTGATATAGCCCCGGTCAAACTGCATGCCCTCGACCACCTCACTGTAAGTCTCGGCGGTCTTGGACTCCTCAATAGTAATTACACCGTCGGAGGAAACCTTCTCCATGGCGTCGGCAATCAGCTTGCCGATCTCGGCGTCGCCGGAGGAGACGGCGCCCACGCGGGCGATATCCTTGGAGCCGTCCACGCTCTTGGACTGGCTCTTAATCTCGCCGACAGCGGCCTCCACAGCCTTGGCCATACCCTTCTTGACAATGATGGGATTGGCGCCGGCGGCCAGGTTCTTCAGGCCCTCCTGGATCATGGCCTGGGCAAGGAGGGTGGCGGTGGTGGTGCCGTCGCCGGCCACGTCGTTAGTCTTCGTAGAGACTTCCTTCACCAGCTGGGCACCCATGTTCTCAAAGGGATCGTCCAGTTCGATTTCCTTGGCGATGGTGACGCCGTCGTTAGTGATAAGGGGGGAGCCGTACTTTTTATCCAGCACCACATTGCGGCCCTTGGGGCCCAGGGTAATCTTTACGGTATCGGCCAGGGAATTGACACCGGACTCGAGGGCCTTCCGGGCCTCGTCGCCGCGCTTAATCAGTTTAGACATATCGCATTACCTCCAAAATACAAGATAAAATTTCAAAGAGAGAAAGGAAACCGGAGAAAACAAATCCCGCAGAACAAAAGGACTGTCCCCCATTCCACCCCTTAAAGAGAGGGAACCATTTTCGCCGCGACACCCTTCACAGGGGCTTCTCCTGCCCCTTCAGGGCAATCCGCCCTCTGTGCGCAGGAAAACCCAGCCACCGGGGCGGCGTCCCCAGTGCCCCTTGCGGGCCCCGCCGCTCCTGCGCGGTGGGGCGGGGGAAAGGCAACTGGGGCAGGGACTCTGCCTGTAAGGCGCGGCCCCTGAAGCGCAGTTTGTTCTGACGGGGGATCTAAAGAGAAGACGGAGTCCCCTCTTTCATTACTCCACGATGGCCAGGATATCGTTCTGCCGCACCACGACATACTCGACATCCTCCAGAGTGACTTTCGTTCCGGCGTACTGGCTGGTGATCACCTTGTCGCCGGGCTTCACCGTCATCACAACATCCTTGCCGTCCACGCTGCCGCCGGGCCCAACATAGATGACTTCTGCCACGGTGGGCTTTTCCTTCGCGGAGCCGGTGAGGATAATACCACCCTTGGTGGTCTCTTCGGCCTCCACCATTTTCAAAATAACACGATCTGCAAGGGGAGTGAGTTTCATTTGAGGTGCCTCCTTAAAATATAAAAATGTAATCAACAAAACGGACGCCGTTAGCACTCAATCCCTCTGAGTGCTAACGGTGTTATCTTAGCGCAACCCGCCCCATTTGTAAAGGGGGTTTTTGGCAAAAGTTATGAAGAATTTGTAAATGTTGCCTAAATTCCTGCCGGACCAGGAAAAAAGAGGGCCTTACCGAGCGGTTGCGTTAGGGCTGCATCCCTTGGGCCCGAAGAAGTTCAGCCGCTTCTCCGCAAGGCCCATAACCACCTCCCGGCTCCGGAAGCACTCCCCGTCCAGGCACGTCACAATATCCTCCTCCCCCCGGATGCGCACCGTCCGGGCGGTGGAAACCCGGACGAGATCCGGATAGGAGGCGGCCTTCCCATCGGAATAGGGCCCGAAGAGCCGGGCGAAAGTCATCCGGCCCATAGACTTCACCACCACGGTATGCAGAATCCCGTCGTCCATCCGGGCCTCCGGCGACGGCATGGATCCGCCGCCGTAATAGCGCCCGTTGCACATGGACACCAGGGCAAATTCCCCCTCCAGCCGCTCTTCATCCAGCCATACCGTCCAACGGCGGCTTATGCCCTTGAAGAGGAAATTCGCCGCCACAGACGCCAGATACGCCCCCCGCCCACGGAGCAGCGGCGAGGCGGAAAAACGGTGGACGCTCTCCGCCACCCGGGCGTCAATGCCGTTGCAGGCAATGGTGATGCAAAGCCGCCCGTTGCAGCGGATGAGATCCAGGGGAAATACGTCCCCGTCCCAGAGATTTTCCGCGTCCCGGAATTTCCCCATGTCCGGCCCGAAATTTTTCAGCAGATCGTTGCCGGTCCCGGTCGGGATACAGGTCATGGCCGCGTTGGGAAAGCCTGCCGCGCCATTGGCCGTTTCGGAGGCCGTACCGTCCCCTCCGCAGGCATAGAGCCGCACCGGCTCCCCGGTTTCCGCCAGACGGCGGGCAATGGCCTCCGCCCCGCCGGGGCGCTCCGTCAACATACAGGTGCAGTCCAGGCCGCGGCCTTCCCGGAGGCGGTCCGCCATGGCGTAAATCCGGGCGGCCTGATCCCGTTTCCCGGCCTTGGGATTGATGATAAACACATGGCGCATAAGGGCCTCCTCCCGTCCTTCCGGCTCAGTCCTGCCTGCGGGAACTTCCATACAGGAATGCGTCGCATTTCAGCATCCCGTTGTAAAGTTTCCGCTTCTTGTCCGCCGGACGGCCAAAACACCGCTCAAACTCCGTGTGGGAGGAGATAATCACCATCCGCCACTTGGGCGGAAGGGTGCGGACGGCCTCCCCGAAGGCCCGGTACACGGCCTCCGCCTCCTCCTTCTCCATCAGGCGTTCCCCGTAGGGCGGGTTTGTCACCAGCTGCCCATATTCGCTGTCCCGGCGGAATTTCCCGGCGTCCGCCGTCTCAAAGCGCACGCAGTCCTCCACGCCCGCCAAAACCGCGTTATGCTTTGCCAGTTCCACGGCGGCGGGTTCAATGTCTCCGCCCCAGATGTCATAATGCCCCTGGAATTCCCGATCCTGGGCCTCCTCCGCCGCGTCCATCCAGAACCGGCTGTCCATCCCCTTCCACCGCTGGGCGGCAAATTTCCGATCCAGGCCCGGGGCCCGGTTCTTGGCGATGAGGGCGGCCTCAATGGGGATGGTACCGCTGCCGCAGAAGGGATCGCAGAAGGGATCCTTCCCCCGGTAGCGGGAGAGGAGCACCAGAGCCGCCGCCAGGGTCTCCCGGAGGGGCGCGCCCATATTCTGCGCCCGGTAGCCCCGCTTGTAAAGCCCATCGCCGGAGGTGTCCAGATACAGGGCGGCGGTGTCCTTGATGATAGCAAACTGGATCTGATACCGGCTGCCGGTCTCCGGCAGCGTCTCCTGGCCGTAGGCATTCCCCAGACGCTTCGCCGCCGCCTTCTTCACAATGGCCTGGCAGGCGGGGACGGAGTGGAGGGCGGAATTCAGGGAGTACCCCTTCACTGGGAACTCCCCGTCCAGGGGGATAAACCTCTCCCAGGGCAGGGCCAGGACCCCCTGGAACAGGGCTTCGAAATCCGGCGCGGGGAAATGACCCAGTTCCATCAGCACCCTTGCGCCGCAGCGGAGATTGATATTCAGCCGGGCAATATCAGCCAGGCTGCCCTGGCAGTGGACACGCCCGTTTTCCGCCCGAATCCCCGTCAGATCCAGCCGCCGCATCTCCTCGGCCACCAGGCTTTCCAGCCCAAACAGGCAGGGAACGGTTAAAATCATGCCGCAGGCCTCCTTTATCCTGTAATACCGCCAACAGCTGGGCGGATAGCCCAACTCTGGGCAAAACTCGTATATTCATGGGCGATAAAGCCATAAAAAAACAAAAGATTTCCAGCCGCCTCACATTATAGCAGGAAATACCGGCCTGTGCAACGGATTTGTTACCAAATTGAAATGATACGAACAATCGGGTTGTGCTATAATAGGGTTACAAGCGGTGGCCCGCAGCCGGGGCCGCCGGAAAAAGGCCCTTTGCGGGTCTCGCAAAAGGAGGTATCTGATGGGCATCATGATTTGGATTTGGCTGGCCGCCATTGCTGCCTTTGGTGTGGCGGAACTGATGACGGAGGGCCTCATCTCCGTATGGTTCGCCGTAGGTTCCCTGGGTGCGCTGCTGGCCGCCATTGCCGACCTCAGCCTGACGGTCCAGTTTGTGGTCTTCGCCGTGGTCTCCGCCGTGGCCCTGGCCATCGCCCTGCCGATGGTAAAGGACTGGGCTGCCCGGCACCAGTCCGTCCCCACCAACCTGGACCTGGTCCTGGGAAAAATGGGGAAGGTGACAGAGGTGATTGACAATGAGATCGCCTCCGGCGCAGTTTACGTAGACGGAAAAACCTGGACCGCCCGCAGCGCGGCGGGCGTTATTATTCCCCAGGGAGCCAAGGTCCGCATTGCGCGGATGGAGGGTGTCAAGCTTATTGTGGAAACAGAAAAAGAAGAAGCGGAGGTAACAACATGAAAGTCATTGCCATTGTGGTGCTGATCATCCTGATCCTGGTCCTGATTGTCAGCAACGTCCACATCGTCCAGCAGTCCCGGGCCTACGTAGTAGAGCGGCTGGGCCGGTTCTACACCGTCTGGAACCAGGGGCCCCACATCAAGATCCCCTTCCTGATGCGGGTCATCAAAAAGGTCTCCTTGAAGGAGCAGGTAGCGGACTTCCCGCCCCAGCCCGTCATTACCAAGGATAATGTCACCATGCAGATCGACACGGTGATTTACTTCCAGATTACCGATCCCAAACTCTATACCTACGGCGTGGAGCACCCCATGAACGCCATTGAAAACCTGACCGCCACCACCCTGCGGAACATCATTGGCGAGATGGAACTGGATCAGTCCCTCACCAGCCGCGACATCATCAACTCCCGGATGCGTTCCATCCTGGACGAGGCCACGGACCCCTGGGGCATCAAGATCAACCGGGTGGAACTGAAAAACATCATCCCGCCCAAGGAGATCCAGAACGCCATGGAAAAGCAGATGAAGGCGGAACGGGAACGCCGGGAGTCCATCCTCCAGGCAGAGGGCGCCAAGCAGTCCCAAATCCTGGTGGCCGAGGGCGAGAAGCAGGCGGCCATCCTGAAGGCGGACGCCGCCAAGCAGGCCGCCATCCTCCAGGCAGAGGGCGCCAAGGAGGCCCGGATCATGGCCGCCGAGGCGGAGGCCCAGGCCATCCTCCAGGTCCAGCAGGCCCTGGCGGACTCCCTGAGGCTGCTGAACGCTGCCGCCCCCAACGACCAGGTGGTGAAGCTGAAGGCCCTGGAGGCCATGCAGAAGGTGGCGGACGGCAAGGCCACCAAGATCATTATCCCCAGCGAATTGCAGGGGCTTGCGGGCCTCGCCGCCAGCGCCAAGGCGGTCTTCAGTTCCGAGGATCCCAAGCAGTAACACCGGTATATCAAGAAGGGGGCGGGCATTAAATGCCCGCCCCCTTCAGGCTGTCAAAAAGCCTGGCAAAGCCCGCCCCCGGGGCGCGAAAACAGGGAAACCCGTTTTCTCCGGCGGCGTGTGCGCAGAGAAAACACTTTCCGGCCGTTATTTCCCCAGAAGTTCCGTATAAGCCTCTTCCTCAAACGCCTGGGCCAGCCGGGCCAGATAGGCCCGCAAGCCGGAAAAGTCCTGCCCCAAAGCCAGATTGCCGCCCAACCGGGAGAGGGCCGGATCCACCGCGGTTTCCCCCTGCCGCAGGCGGAGATGCCCCGCCAGGGCATACATCTCCGGCAGGGTGGCGCTGCCCGGGCAGATGTCCCGGAGGCGGCGCACATAGTCAAAGCTGCTGCCGCCGGACTTGCCGCTGATGCGGACGATGGGATCCTCCTCTGTGGAATCGGGGGTGTACTCTGCCCGGAAGTAGTCCCCCTCACCCCGGACGATGGAGATGATGGTATGCTCCGAGAGACGGATGGAGGGAATTGAATCCCCGTATACCCTGTGGGCCTCCAGCATCCGGGAAAAACCGCCGGAGGGGACGGCCTTCTTTTTGATCTGGGGTACGGCGGGACGGTTGGACTCCACTTTCAGCATGGAACTGCCTCCTTACCGGTAAAAATTCACATATAGAGAAACTGGCGCGAAATTTTCCGCGCCAGTTCTTGGTCATTTTACAATCAGGGTCTTGCCGTCCATCTCCTCCGGGCAAGCCAACCCCATCACATCCAGAATGGTGGGGGCGATGTCCGCCAGGCGGCCGTCCTTCCGCAGTTCCGTACCGGCGCCGCAGAGGATGAAGGGCACCAGATTGGTGGTATGGGCGGTCATGGGGCTGCCGTCCGGCTCCGTCATCTGCTCGGCGTTGCCGTGGTCGG
>CAJUDW010000045.1 GCA_910584995.1 uncultured Oscillibacter sp.
CTCCTTTGTCTACTTCGCTCTCATTATTGACACTCTTATGTGAACAGAACCTAGTATAGCTACATTATACTCTATTTGTCTATTAACGTCATAACGTCAATACATAAAACGCATAATATATTAGCGTTAATATTGTCTAATGTGTGTGTATTGATATATTAATGCTATAATAGGATATATTCCGAGGACAAACTATCCCGCCATGATTAATAAGCAATATGCTGTTACGCATCATACTGCTATTTTAGAAATTACCGGATCTGGTAAATTTGTTTTTGCCCGCAACTTAATTAACCAAATATACAGGGATGAAACGAAAGTTATAATTGTTGATTTGACCGGAGAATATAAAGAAAAGATTCCAGGGTTATCTGCAATTATCAGTGATCAAGATTCAAAAACCATATCCGATGCCATTGAAACTCTTGCTCAAGAAAATGCCAAATTCGTAAATCAGCGCAATGCCACAACAATTTCAGGGCAAGAAGACACTATAAAGCGAGTATTTAAGTCCTCAATTGAAGCATTTTTGGTAGGAGAGACAAATAAGCCTGTGTTTGAACTTTCTGATATCACGAATAATGCGAGTAGCCTTGATTATACTCAGTGGTTTTTCTGGGTTCTCTTCAACATAGCTAAGCACTATCAGGACTATGGAAAACGTGCCTGTGTCATCCTTGAGGAAGCACATACAATTATTCTTGAGATTAGTTCAATAAGTGTGTTAGATAATGCCTCGAAGGCTACTGTGAATAGTATTGCGCAAATTGCGTTACAAGGCAGAAAATATAATATTGGGTTTATTGTAATTGCTCAAAGAACGGCAAATGTTTCTAAAACAGTATTAACTTAATGCAACTTAGTGATTGTTTTTCAGGAGTTGGATAAAACAACCAGTGATTTTCTTGCAAATTATATGGGAAAGTCATTTGTGGAGATTTTTCCGACATTAAAAAGTCGTACTGCAATTGCCATGGGAAAAGCTTTTCGCTCTAATGTCCCAATAATTTTTGAAGTTCCTCAGATTATTGAGGTTCAAAAAGTAACCTCAGAGTTGGTTTCATCTGAACCTCTTGAGGAAGACGATACTTGATTTTTCAAAGAATTTATAGAAGTGCTTTATAAATCGAAAAGCATCCAAGATGCATCTTTTTTGTAAAAAACAAATCCAGATACCCGTCAACAGGATTAAAGATATATCGACGTGTATACAAAGCAACCTTTTTATGCGCGAGGGCCGGCGGGGGCATATTGCGCAGCATCATGAAGGCCGTGGATGGCGCTGGGTAGGATTCCTGTTTCCGCATGATCATCCCCTTCCTGTGCTATGAGACAAATTCCTCCGGGTTTTGCTTTATTTCTGCTCTTTGTATTGCTATTTCTCACAAAGTGAGTATAATGTCCTTGGGCGGCACAAAATCGCACTGAAATGACAAAGCGCCGGCCCCCATGCGGTTTCAGAACAGAAAGGATGGATTTTTCATGCAGTATGAAGTGAAGGGCGGTAATTTCCCGGTGGTTGTCTGCCAGCTGGAAAACCAGGAGAAAATGATTACCGAAAAAGGCTCTATGGTTTGGATGACTTCCAATATGGAAATGGAAACCTCCGGCGGCGGCCTGGGGAAAATGTTTTCCAAAGCCATTTCCGGTGAAAGCATGTTCCAGAATATTTACACAGCCAACGGCCCCGGCATGATCGCCTTCGGATCCAGCTTCCCCGGGAAGATCATGCCCCTGGAGATTGCCCCGGGCAGGGAGTACATTCTACAGAAGACGGCGTTCCTGGCCTCGGAGGCCGGGGTGCAGCTGTCTATCCACTTTAATAAAAAGGCGGGAGCCGGTTTCTTCGGCGGCGAGGGTTTTATTATGCAGAAGCTTTCCGGCCACGGCATTGCCTTTGTTGAGGTGGACGGAGAAACGGTGGAGTATACCCTGCGGGCCGGGGAGAAAATGATCGTGGATACCGGTAATGTACTGGGCTTCGAGAGCGGGGTCTCCATCGACATCCAGCAGGTAAAGGGGCTGAAAAATAAGCTTTTGGGCGGCGAGGGCTTTTTCAACACCGTCCTGACCGGGCCGGGAAAAATCTGGCTCCAGACCATGCCCATCTCCGGCGTGGCCTCCGCAATTCAGCCCTTCATTGTAACTGGTGGAAATTGATTTCCCCAGATAATGCGTTTGCCCCCTCTGCACGCAGAGGGGGCATTTTTATATTGCCGGGGAAGCGCCGGGATTGGACGCCTTTGGAGACGCCCTATGCCATTTTCCGGCATGTGGCCCGCTGGATCACCGAAGGCGTAATCAGTTTGCGGGTATACTCCCCGTAATCGTTGCTTTCGATACGTTCCAGAAGAAGCTGGACGGCGGCCTGCGCCAGCCGCGGCGGGTTTTGGGAGAGGGTTGTCAGGCGGATGTTGGGGAGGGCTGCGTATTCGATGCCGTCAAACCCCAGGACGGACAGCCGGTCCGGGATGGGGACGCCCAACTCGTCTGCCACATGGATCACGCCCAGGGCTACCGCGTCGGACACGGCGAATATGGCGGTCTGGGTGAAGGGCCCGGAGAGGAAATCCCGGGCCAGAAGGTATCCGCTCTCCATGGTAGAGGCGGAAAAGGGGCTGGGGATGGTTTGGATTGCCATGCCAAGTTCCTCCGCGGCGGAAAGGAAGCCCTGGTGGCGCAGGGTATGCGTGGTGCTGCTGCTCCGGTGGCCCAGATAGGCAACATCCCTGTGGCCCAGGCCATAAAGGTACTCTGCCGCCATCCGGCCTCCGGCGTAGTTATCCACGCTGACGGTGTTGGCCCGGAAAGGGGAGTTTTCCGGGGAGCAGGCCCCCAGCAGGATACAGGGGACCTTTCCCTGGCAGCGGCGGGCCAGATCATAAGCCTCGCTGTCGGCGCTGCTGAAGAGAATGCCGTCCACCCGCTGGCTGTAAAGGAAATCAAAAAGATCCTCCAGATGCCCGTTTTCCCGGCGGCTGGAACACAGCATCAGCTGGCAGCCCGCCTCCTGGGCGCAGAGTTCGATATTCAGGGCCAGGGCGGCGTGGAAGGGATTGGCCACATCCGGGATGACCAGCCCCAGCAGGTTGGATCTGCTGGAACTGAGGCTCCTGGCCAGGAGATTGGCACGGTAGCCCTGCTCCCGGCAGACCCGCAGGACCCGTTCCCGCGTTTCGCTGTGTATCTCCGGGGCGTCGTTCAGGGCGCGGGAGACCGTGGTGACGGAGACGCCGGCAAGGCGGGCGACATCTTTGATCGTGACACGCTGCATATGGGTTCCTCCTTCTCTGGCCGGAAAACCGGATTTTTTGGTAACGTTTGCAAATGGATTCCATTTCCAGGCGGGGGAGGGGGCCTACGGCAAAAACCGGAGGCGATAAGGAATAACTACCCAAATAAAGTGTAAGCTATTTGGAAAATGCACCATTTTCTGCAACAAAAGAAACATTTCTGTTGGTTTTATTATACCAGAGAATGAAGCTGCTTGATATTGTGCAAACCAAATAAAGATCTACCGACTTTGTGCATAAATCTGTTGAAAATTGAAAACCGTCTTGACAAGGGGCCTCCGGAAATGATATCCTACGTCATGAATCCGGAAACGTTTGCATGAAAGGATAAACGATGCCGGCTTCTGATTTGAGGAGAAAGAGAGGTTGCCTGTCTGAGATGAAACCGAACGAGCAGAACTATTCCAAGTCCCGGCGGCTGAAAAATCAGATGAAAGAAGTGGTGACAAACCCTTACAACATCATTGTTGTCGTCGCCATCGTCCTTCTGACCTATCTGATTATCTTCCCGCTGGTGGATATGCTGTCTACCACCTTCCATCTGGCCCAGCGGGACCTGCGGTCCGTACCTGGAGGCGTGGCAGGCGAGTTTACCTTCTACTACTGGCAGCGGCTGCTGGCCAGCGATCTGACCATGAAGCTGCTGATTCAGCCCCTGCTGAACTCCCTGGTTGTCGGCGCGGGCGTTTCCGTCTGTGCCATTGCGTTGGGATCCGTGCTGGCGTGGCTGATGGTCCGGTCCGATCTGCCCTTCAAGCCCTTCTTTTCCCTGGCTGTGATCATCCCCTATATGATCCCCTCCTGGGTGAAGTCCCAGGCCTGGCTCTCCATGTTCAAGACGCCCCGTGTCGGCGGCGCACCGGGCTTTGTGGCCTCCATCATGCTGGATATGGGTATGTCCACCGACGCGATCGAGCCGATCCTGAGCCCCATTGCCTACGGGCAGATCGCCGTCATCATTGTGCTGAGCCTGCACTACTACGCCTATACATACCTGCTGGTCTCTGCGGCGCTGAACTCCATCAACTCCGAGTTGGAGGAGATGGGTGAGATCCAGGGTGCCAGCAAGAGCCTGATTCTCCGGAAGATCACGCTGCCCCTGGTGCTGCCGGCCATGCTGTCGGCGGTTATCCTGACCTTCTCCAAGGCCATTGGTACCTTCGGCACCATCAATTACCTGGGCTCCCCGGTGAACTTCCGGACCCTCTCCAGCGAGTTGTACTCCAACAACCGTTCCCAGAACACCCAGACAGCCTTCGCCATGGCGATTCTCATGATCTGCATCGCATCCCTGTCCGTTTTCATCAACCAGAAACTCATCGGCTCCCGGAAGTCCTACGCCACCATCGGCGGCAAGGGCGGCCGGTCCACCCCCATCGGCCTGGGGGGCTGGAAGCCCCTGATCACCTTGGTCTTGATCGTCTTCTTCATCGTGGGCATCATCATGCCAGTGCTCATCCTGATTGTGGAGAGTTGTATGCTGAAGGAGGGCGCCTACTCCCTGGAGAACTTCACGCTGTATTACTGGATCGGCGAGGGGAATCCCAATATCATGGAAGGCGTCCCGGGCATTTTCAAAAACAGCAACTTCAAGCTGGCCCTTTGGAACTCCCTGAAGCTGACCTTCGTCAACGGCGTCTTCGGCACCATTTTCGGACAGATGCTGGGTTATATCTGCGCCAAGGGCCGGGGCACCTTCCATGGCCGTCTGGTGGAACAGCTGGTGTTCATCCCCTACCTGATCCCCTCCGTAGCTTTTGGCGGCATCTATCTGAGCATGTTCTCCAAGGAACAGACCCTCTTTGGCGTCACCCTGGTCCCGGCGCTGTACGGCACCTTCGCCCTGCTGACCCTGACCTCCGTAGTCAAGCATCTGCCCTTCGCCTCCCGGGCGGGCACCTCCAATATGATGCAGATCAGCGGTGAGTTGGAGGAGGCCGCCACCATCGAGGGCGCGGGCTTCTTCAAGCGGTTTGTGAAAATCGTGTTCCCCCTGTCAAAGGGCGGATTTATCTCTGGCTTCATGCTGATCTTCGTCTCCATCATGAAGGAACTGGATCTGATTATCCTGATTATGACGCCCAAGACCTCTACGCTGCCCTATCTGGCTTTCCAGTATCAGAACCAGAACTGCCCCCAGGCGTCCGACTGCGTGGCCATTGTGATGTTCTCCATCGTGTTCCTGGTATACGCCCTGGCCAATATTTTCGGAGATGCCGACCTCGCCAAGAGCATGGCGGGCTGAGAGAAAGGAGACGGAATGACATGAGTAAGATTGTTTTAACGGATGTCGATAAATTCTACGGGAAAAACCATGTTCTGAAAAAGCTGAACCTCACCATTGAGGACGGGGACTTCATGACCCTGCTGGGCCCCTCCGGCTGCGGCAAGACCACCACCCTCCGGGTTGTCTCCGGCCTGGAGAAGCCTCAGAATGGCTTCATCCACATGGACGGCAAGGAGATTGTCAATGCGGCGGAGGCCATGTATGCCCCGCCCAGCAAGCGGAACCTGAACCTGGTGTTCCAGTCCTACGCCCTGTGGCCCCACATGACGGTGTTTGACAACGTGTCCTTCGGCCTGAAAATCCGCAAGGAGTCTGCGGACGTCATTGAGAAGAAGGTGGCCAGCGCCCTGGAGCGGATGCAGATCGGCGAGTACGCCAAGCGCTATCCCACCGAACTTTCCGGCGGCCAGCAGCAGCGGGTGGCCATAGCCCGGGCCATTGTGTCCGAGCCCCGGCTGCTCCTGCTGGACGAGCCCCTCTCCAACCTGGACGCCAAACTCCGTGTGGATATGCGTTCCGAACTCAAGCGCCTCCACCACGAGACCGGCACCACCATCATCTACGTCACCCACGACCAGGTGGAGGCCCTTACCATGTCCACCCGTATTGCCCTTTACCGCAAAGGGGAACTGGTCCAGGTGGCTCCGCCCCTGGAGTTGTACCATAATCCCTGCAACCTCTATACCGCCGATTTTATCGGCAACCCCAGCATCAACTTCATCAAGGGCACCGCCAAGGTGGACGCCGCCGGCATGACCGTGGACAGCCCCATCGGCCAGCAGAACTTCGACCGAGCCCACATGACCCCCGAGGCCCCCAAGGGCGGCACGGTGGATGTGACCCTGGGCCTGCGGCCTGAGCAGGTGAGCATCAGCAAGGAGCAGGACAGCGAGCACAGGGTGGAGGCTCATGTCTACTCCGGTATGCCCGCCGGTTCGGAGACCCTGGTCACCGTCCGGGTAGGCAAGGAACTGGTGACGGTGAAGGAACTGGGCTCTACCCACTATGGTAGCGACGAGAAAGTATTCCTGGGCTTCCGCCCGGAGAAGCTGAACGTTTTTGACACCGCCAGCGAAAACCTCATCAAATACTGTGTGTAATCCTGCGGCGGGTGCCGCTTCAACCCTGATAAAACCAGCGGAAGAAATTTAAGGAGGAAAAGAAATATGTTAAAGCGCAAGAATCTCTTGGCCTGCCTGCTGGCCTTGGTTATGCTGCTGGGCCTGACCGCCTGCGGCGGCAACAAGGACAGCAAAGACAACGGCGGGGGGAGCACGACTTCCCAGCCCTCCGGCGACGCCGGCAAGACCGAGGCCCAGGATCCTGCCTCCGGCGATCTGACGGAGTGGGAGCAGAGTTCCGGCATCTACAACACCGACGAGACCGACGAGGAGTTGTATCAGAAGGCACTGGAAGAGGGCGCCACCGTTACCCTGTACTCCATCTCCTCCCGTTGCAGCAAGGTTGCCGAGGCCTTCATGGAGAAGTATCCCGGCCTGGAGTGCGTCCCCTTTGATATCTCCACCAACGACCTTCTGGAAAAGGTGACCAAGGAGTACGAGGCCGGCGCCCCCACTGCCGATGTGGTTCACATCAAGGATCAGGACGGCTCCATGTACCTTGAGTATGTAGCCAACAAGATTTTCTACAACTTCAAGCCCGCCGACATCTTCGCCCACATCGATCCCAGCTACACGGAAACCGCCACCCCCCTGTATATTGAGTTGACCCAGCTTTTCTACAACACTGAGGCCTATCCCGACGGTTCCCCCATCACCAACCTCTGGCAGCTTACCGAGCCCCAGTGGAAGGGCAAGATTATGATGCAGAATCCCCTGGACAACCTGGCCTGGGGTTCCTGGATTGCCGGCTTCTGCGTGGGCGAAGAGCCCCAGCGCCTGGCCGACGCCTATAAGAACCTCTACGGTGAGGAACTGGTCCTTTCCGACGGCTGCGAGAACGCCGGCTTTGAGTTCCTCAAGCGTCTCCATGCCAATAACCCCATTTTCACCGCCTCCTCTGACGAGATCGCCGAGTCTGTCGGCACCCCCGGCCAGTCCGATCCCCCTGTGGGCTTCTGCGCCTCCTCCAAGCTGCGCAAGGCTGAGGAGAACGGCTGGGTGTTCGCTCCGGTGAACCTGGAGCCTGACACCGGTATCCCCGCCGTCAACACCCTGTACATCGTGGAAGGCAGCGAGCATCCCTCTGCCGCCAAACTCCTGGTCCGCTTCATGATGGGCGGTGTGGACGGCGATATCGGCGGCTACAAGCCCTTCAACACGCTGGGAGGCTGGCCTGTCCGGGACGATCTGGCTCCCGCCGAGGGCTCCATGCCCTATTCGGAGATCAATGTGGCCCCCTTCGACGCCAACGAGATTTACTACAACTACAACATCGTCCGCGATTTCTGGCAGCAGCTGGGTTAAGCGGGAGAAGGGTACCCTTCCTGTTTTACGGAACGAGGGAAGCGGCGGGCGGATGTCTGCCCGCCGCTTTTTTCTTGAACTGGCTTGAAAACTAATGTTGACAACATTTGCATTTTTTGCGTGCGGCGTTTATAATAGATAAACTTAAAGAGAAGCGGCACTTTTTTATCAGCGGAAGCCGCTGCCGGTTTATTGCCTGAAAGCCTTCCCGGCGCCGTCCGGCCCTGCCGGCGGATACCCCGCCGTGGCTGCGTCAACAACCCTGCGGGACGGGAAATCCCCTGAACGACCCCTGTGAACCGGGATAGGGAGCAGGGCCTGGCAAACGTTTGCCCTGCGCATCTGCGGTATGCCGGTTGGAACCGGCCGGGGCGGCGGTTCAGCTGCCGGCTGTCCTGATGGGGAGAGGTGGGCTTCCCAGTGCTACAGGCCGGATCCCGCTGCCCGGCCGGAAGAGGAGCGTCTATGAGCCTTTTTATCGACAAGCATAAGCGGAGGAAAAGCCCTCTGGCCCTGGCGGCCTTTGGCACGGCGCTGCTGTACCTCTGCGTATACGGGATGCTTTATGCTGTCCTGGCGGAGCCCCTTTACCGCTGTGTCCGGCTGCACAGCCCCGCCGCTACCCTGGCCGTCCACAGCATGGCCATCGCTGCGGCGGGAACGGCGGTATGCTGCCTGCTCTTCCTGCTGGAGGACAAGCGGGTGGCCCCTCTAGGCTTTGCGGGGCTCGCAATCGTTTTAGGGATGTTCTACACCGCCGCCCTGCTGCTGGAGGGGGAGGATCGGGCTTTGATGCTCCGGCTGATTACCATGTATGGCCTGGCCCCGGTGCTGGTGGGCAACGCCGTAGCATGGCCTGTCTATTGGAAAATCCGGCGCAGGGACCCTGCGCCGAAGCATAGAAAAACGCTCCGGCAGGAACTGGCGGAGGCAGCCGCTGCGGAAGCTGCCAAAAAGGGGGAGGCCCCTGCGGCCCCCGCGGCCGGTTTTGCCCCGGAGCCCCCGCCGGAAGAGGCTGTGTCCGGCCCGGATCCGGCGGCGGGAGGCCCTGCCCCTTTCCGCTCCGAGGCGGAGGACGCCATGCTCCTCTATATGGATGACAGCGATGAAGAGAGCGACGATTAAGGACGTTGCGGCCCTGGCAGGCGTCAGCGCTGCAACGGTTTCCCGGGTTTTGGACGACCGGCCGGAGATCAGCGCCGAGACCAAGGAGAAGGTCCGGGAGGCCTGCCGCTGCCTGGGCTACGTGCCCAACGCCGCGGCCAGGGGCCTGACGGGCCGGAGGACCAATGTCATCGGCATGGTGATTCCCGATGTGTCCAACCCCTATTTCTCCGGCATGGTCACCGCCATTGAGCGCCGGGCCGCCCAGGAGGGGTTCCGGGTTATGCTGAGCAACTCCATGCGCAGCGAGGAGCAGGAACTGCGGGCCATCGACCATTTCCTTGCCCGGCAGATTGACGGGCTGCTGGTGGCGGCAATTTCCCCCCAATCCCAGGCCCGCCACGGGGCGCTGATCCGGGGGCTGCCCTGCGTGTATATCGGCGTCAACCACTGTGAGGCGTGCAGCTACGTTATGTCGGACAACACCGCCGGGGCCTATGCGGCTACCCGGTATCTTCTGGGCCTTGGCCATCGGGACATCCTGTTTTTCGGGGGGAGGGAGACCTCCCGCACCAGGGAACTCCGCATCAAGGGCTTTTACCGGGCCATGGCGGAGGAGGGCCTGAAGGGCCGGGATCTGGTGGCTGTGGGGGATGTGCGGCAGCTGCGCCAGTGGAGTTATGAGCGGGCGCTGGAGTTATTCCAATCCAACTCCGTGCCCCAGGCAATTTTCGCCTTCTCCGATATTACGGCTTTGAAAATCATGGAGGCGGCGGAGGAGCGGGGGATCCGCATCCCGCAGGACGTGTCCCTGGTGGGCTACGACAACATCTCCTTCGCGGCCTTGCCCCGGATTGACCTGACCACGGTGTCCCAGCGGAAATTCCGGGCGGGGGAGATTGCCGTAACCCGGCTGCTGGAGCAGATTCACGGGAAAAAAGGACGAACGGTGGACCTGCTCCAGCCGGAACTGGTTGTGCGGTCCACCTGCACCAAAAAAGAAGGAGGAACAGGATGAAGGGATTGCCTAATGAGGAGCGGCAGCGCCTAGGGGCGCTGCTGGACAGGACTTCCCAGGAGGAGGTCATGGCCATGATCCCTCAGTTTTCCCAGGCGGAGATTCATAACTTGGTCCCGCCTCCTGCCCGGGCCCCGGAGGCCCTGGGTACATTGGTATTCAATATGGAACGGGGCGTGTGCCTGGCGGAATTGGGGGATTTTCTGGAGACCTGCCCCGCCGTCCGGCCCTGCGACGTGATCCTGGCCAACGAACTGGACGACGGCTGCGTCCGTTCCGGCGGGAAGGACACCACACTGGAACTGGCAAAGCGGCTGGGGATGA
Source organism: uncultured Oscillibacter sp. (assembly GCA_910584995.1). Taxonomy (GTDB): domain Bacteria; phylum Bacillota; class Clostridia; order Oscillospirales; family Oscillospiraceae; genus Oscillibacter. The sequence goes on from CAJUDW010000045.1 coordinate 10,453, forward strand.
ACGCGGTATTCGGCCTGGAATTCATTGAACTGGTGAATGGGGAAGATCCCAAGGGCTTCCACGGCAACGCCATTTTCTCCCGCTGGCCGATCCGGCGGGCAAAGGTGGTCCGGCTGCCGGAGCAGTACAACTGGTATTTTGACCGGCAGCGCCGCATCGGCGGGCGGCTGGCCATTCTGGCGGAACTGGACGTGGCCGGGACGCCGGTAGGCGTTGGGACAATCCATCTGGAGAACCGGACCCACGGCCCGGGCCGCCGGGCCCAGCTGGAAACCGTGCTGGCGGAAGCGGAGCGGATGTTCCCGGGAATTCCGGTCCTGCTGGGCGGCGACCTGAATACCAACACCTTTGACGGACGGGACAAGGACGCTATCCAGGCCGTGGCGGGAAGCCCTGCCCTCCAGCGCCGGTGCCTGGAGGATGTGTATGCCTGGGAGGGCTGCCTTCCGGCGGCGGAGGAGGCTGGCTACCGGCTGCTGCCGGAAAAGGCCCTGCCTACCCGGCGGAAACCCCTGCCCGGCGGCGGGCATCTGGATCTGCGGCTGGACTGGCTGCTGGTCCGGGGCGTAGGAGCGGGGGAGAGCCGCACCATTTCCACCCGGAAGGCGGACTGCGGCTTTGCCCCGGCGGGCAGCGCCCTGGCGGCCTTCCAAGGGGAGGAACTCTCCGATCACAACGCAGTATGGGCGGCCTGCGCCCTGTCATAACCATAAAGAGGAGAAATTTACATGCTGAACACCGTATTGTTTGATATGGGCGGTACTTTGGAGGATATCTGGAACAACCAGGAGACCTTGGCTGCGGTTATGGAAAAACTCCAGGCTATGCTGCGGGCGGCGGGGCTGGAACCCGGCTGCGGTCAGGCGGAGTTTCAGGAAAAAGTCCTGGCCGGGCTGAAGGAATATAAAAACTGGAGCGAGTCCGTCTGGCTGGAGAAGAAGCCGGAGGAGATCTGGCCGGACTTCTATTTGAAGGCGTTCCATTTTGACCGGGAGAAGTTGCTTCCCATCACCGAGGAACTGGCCAATATGTGGGAACTGACCTATTTCCACCGGGAACTGCGGCCCGGCGTCCATGAGATGCTGGAGGCTCTGGAGCAGCGGGGCTACAAGCTGGGGGTTATCTCCAACAACGCCTCCCTGTACAATGTGTTCAACGTGCTGGAGGACTACGGTATCCGGCGTTTTATGCGGGATGTGACGGTTTCCAGCGTGACCGGCTACCGCAAACCCCACCCGGAGATTTTCCGCATCTCCCTGCGGCAGATGCAGGTGCGGGCAGAGGACTGCGTGTACGTTGGGGATACCATCTCCCGGGATATCATTGGCGCCAAGCGGGCGGGTTTTGCCAAGGCGGTGCAGATTGGATCGTATCTTTCCGCCCAAAAGGACGCGGCGGTTAAGGATACGGCGGAGAGGCCGGATATGTTCATTTCGGATATCCGGGAACTGACAGGGTGGCTGGATGAAATCAACCCGGCCATGGCCCCGCAGAAGGCCGCTATTTGAGGCGCGGGCCGGAGGAACGAAGGAGAAACCATATGAAAAAACAGTATGATGTCCTGGTCATCGGCCCGGTGTCTCTGGATCACAATATCGACTATCAAGGCAATGAGCGGAAAGAGGTAGGCGGGGCGGTAGTGGCCTCCGGCTTTGCCGCAGCCAAAAGCGGAAACCGGACGGCTTTGTTCACCAAGCTGAATCCTGCCGACGCCGATGTGGAGGCCCGCTTTGCCGCCTCTGGCGCAGACTTGTACTGGAAACCCTCCAAGGCTACCTGCTCCATCCGCAACCAGTATTTTACCGCCGACAAGGAGAAGCGGTCCTGCACCTCCATGGGGGTCTGCGATCCCTTCCGGTTTGCGGAACTACCGGATATTGAGACAAAGATTTACCACTTCGCCGGGCTGGTCTACGGGGACTTTGACGGCCCCTTGTTTGCCGAGGCGGCCAAACACGGCAAGGTGGCGGTGGATGTTCAATGCCTCCTCCGCCATGTAGAGCCGGATAAGACCATGGCATTCCACGATTGGGCGGAGAAGCGGGAGTATTTGCCCTGCATCGACTATTTGAAGACCGACGCTGCCGAGGCGGAGATCCTAACAGGCCTTACCGACCGGGCGGAGGCGGCGAAACTGCTTCACCGGTGGGGGGCAAAGGAAGTCCTCATCACCCACAACACGGAGGTCCTGGCTTATGACGGGGAGAAGATTTACACCTGTCCCATCAAGGCCCGGAACCTCTCCGGCCGCACCGGGCGGGGGGATACTACCTTTGCCGGATATATCACCGAGCGGCAGCGGGCAGGAGTGGAGGAGGCGCTGCTGTACTGCACGGCGCTGGTTTCCTTGAAGATGGAGACCCCCGGCCCCTTCCGGCAGGCCCGGCGGGATGTGGAGGATTATATCGCCGCGTTTTACCGCTGAATCCGGCAGCGGGGGACAGTGTCTATCCAGGATGGATATTCATTTGATGGAGGCAGCCCTCTTTTGGCAAAGGGGGCTGCCTTTGATCAGATGTGATACCGTCACGGGCACAAGCCCGTGGCGGTATTTTTGGGGGCAAAGGCGGTAGGTGAAGGGTGGGCTTGTGGCGGGCGTCCACAATGAGGGCGTATTTTTCCGGGCAGGGATAGCAGGCGACGGCGCGATGAGCCGGGATGGGCCTTCAGCCTCACGGAAGGAAATACGCTTTGCCCATTAGCTTCAGAGTAGGATCGACCACGATATCAAAGGGGATATGCGCCTTGATATCTTTTTCCATGTCAATCCCTTCCGCAATTTCAATCTGATACAGGCCGTTGTCCTCCAGTTTGAAGACGGCCCGTTCCGTTACGTACAGCACCTGCTGACCGGATGCGAGGGAGTTCTTCGCACTTAGGATGATCTGCTCCACATCCGTCACGAAATTGGAGAATTTGCCGTCCCTGTTGATACGCAGCCGGCTGTCAATCACGTCGATATCCAGCCCGCCTGCCATAAACGTGCCGCAGAGCACCAGCTTTTTGGCGCGGTATGTAATATCTATAAAGCCGCCGCAGCCGGAAACGACGTCGTTGAACTTGCTTACATTCACATTGCCGTTGCGGTTAATCTGTGCACGACCCAGGAAGGGGATATCCAGCACACCGCCGCGGAAGGCGTTGAAGACCTGCGTGGAGTCAATGATTGCCTCCGGGTTGATGTTTCGCCGAAAATTTGTCGGCCGCCTAAAATGCCGCCGACAGAGCCTGTTGTATGATTTCCTGTATTTAACAATTCCACAAAGAACCCGTTTTCAGATTTTAACAGGGTTTTCAGTAATATCTCG
>CAJUDW010000046.1 GCA_910584995.1 uncultured Oscillibacter sp.
GGGCGAAATCAGTAGACTGCTTTCGCCCTCAATTTATTATGGGGATTGTTACGCAATAGAGGTTATTTTGTCCTTGATTTATGCGGCTTTACGGGCGTTGAAATGACTGGGTAAGGTTTTATATGTCTGCCCTCAAAAATGGCGTTCTATTGCGTAACAAAATGAAAAAGACAGGCAAGAAACGGATTGCTTCTTACTTGCCTTTTTCTGCACCCTGTATGGCAGTTACCCTATTTCAGTTTGTTGGTTGATACTGTTTTATGAGTAGCTATCATACAAAGGTGGATTTTGTTGGCTGTCATTCTCTGAAACAAATTATAGAGGTAATACTTTAGCATTGACGCATGGGGCATACCCTTTCAAAAAGGGGGAAAATATGCTTTGCACCAAACAAAAGGCAGGGCGAGGGTGGCGCCCCTCCACAATCCCCCCTTCTGCCGGGAAATATCCGCATCCGGGCGGACAGCTTTAGGCCTTGTTTACAACATGGCGGAATAACCAACGGCGAGGAATTTCTTCGCCGGGCAAGGAAAAAATTATAGGTACACGTTATGTATTTCCAGAATCTTTAACCTGGTACGGCGGAAAAGGATTTGCCGTTTGGGTATTTTGCCTTTTCCAAACAACGCCCAACAAGCTGAGGAAGGCCTCCGGCACAGCCGGAGGCCTTCCTCATAAACACAGGGGAAACGTCAAAGGGTAATGCGGATTTTCTGCTCTTCCGAAAAGAGGACCTTGCAGGTATCGTTCAGATATGTGCGCTCCGGCAGGCAGATGAGGACCGTGCCGTCGTGATGGACCGGGAAAGGCGCGCCGTGCCAGGCCCCGGCCCGGAAAACCACCATGGTTCCCGCAGGTACCAGGAAGGCCGCCTGCCGGTCAAACTCCACCTCCCCGCCATTGGCCGGGGCCGCGGCCATGACCATGTCGTCGTCCAGGGGCATCATGACCTCCATGGCATAGCTGTGGTATTCCGCATCAGCGATGATCATCTCCCGCTTCCCCACCTTCAGGCTGCCGAAAGCGGTAATTGCGGCGCTGGCGTTGGGCACCAGCACCATATCCCGGTGGAAGGCGGAGGGGTATCCCCCTATGCTGTAGGCTTCGCCGGGATCGGTGATATTGGCAATCCAACCGTAGGGTGCAAAATTCTCCGCCGTGATGGGGATGGCCCGGATTGTTTTCATGGCAGGCTCCCCCTTACACCGGATTGTCCACAGTGACCTTATCTACCTCCTGGAAGGGGGCCAGAGTGGACACCATTTTCACCGGGATGTCGTAGGCATTGATCAGGTAGTGGACCTCCTTGGGCTCCACATGGATAAAGTCCCCAGGGGCGAGGGTGTACTTCTCCCCATCGATGTAAATATCCACTTTCCCCTCCAGGATGAAGAAATTCTCCTCCATCACATTGTGGTAATGGGCCTGGAAGTCCTCGCCGGGACGGAACCGCACCAAGGCGAAGTTCATCCGGGGGCCTTTCATCAGGTACTTGGGCCCGCTTTCGCCGAAGCGGTATTCTTTTTCCTTTTCATTCACAATAAACATAGAACAAATCTCCTTCTCATCCGTTCCGGCGGAACGGTAAATTTTCCAGCCGGCAGCCCTTTGGCGCCTGTACGGCATCCCCGGCGGGCGGGGCCGGCAATGCCCAGCCGGCTCTCAAAGGCCGGGGGCAGTCCACATGTACCGGGTCAGCTTTTCGTCGCTGAGCCGCAACTGGGCGGCATAAATCTTCCGCCAGTCCTCGTACAGCCTGCCGTAAACCGGGCGGAGGCTCTCATCCGGCAGGAATTCCCGATCCCATTTCACGGTCCGCTCCACGCCCTCCTCCACGCTCTTGTAGATGCCCACGCCGCATCCGGCCAGGATGGCCGCCCCCAAGGCGGTAGCCTCCTTCACCACTGGGACCCGAACGGGCTTGCCGGTAACGTCCGCCAAGATCTGGCTCCAAAGGGGGCTCTTGGCTGCGCCCCCGGCAAAGATCAGACTCTCCGGCTCGTGGCCGGTAGCCTCCTTCACCAGCTGGATATGGCCCTTGACGATGAGGGCGGTGTTCTCCAGGATAGCCCGGTAGAAGGTGTAGCGGTTAAATTTCTCCGGCTCCAGGAGGAAATTGGTGAAGGTGGGGCTGGCGTGCTTCCAATCAATGAAATTCATCACGTCGCTGAAGCAGCACTGCATCCCGTAGCACCCGGCGGGAATCTCCCGGGCCTTTTCGTCCATCAGGGCATAGGGGTCCCTGCCGGTTTCGGCGGCCCGGGCAACCTCAAACTGGCAGAAACCGTCCCGGAACCAGCGCATGACCAGGCCGGGCTTGAAGGCCAAGGCCTCATACTGCCAGAGATCCGGCACCGCGTGGCAGTTGACCCGGACCCGGCAGTCCCCGTCAGTCTTGGCCTGGTCGGTGTTGAACTCATACTGCCAGAAGCTGCCGCCGAACACCGCCGCCTGATTGGCCTGGCAGGCGCCTACGCCGATGGTGCCCAGCTGACAGTCACCGCCGCCCACCACCACAGGGGTCCCCTCCAAAAGGCCGGTCTCCGCCGCGCCCCTGGCGCTGACGGCGGCAAAATCTGTGCCGCACTCCACCACCGGCGGGAAGATATCCGGACGGAGGCCGCAGTCTTTGGCAATCTCCGGCAGCCAATCCCGGCTCTTCAGATCCATGATGCCGGTGGTACTGCCGTTGCTGGGCTCCACGGCCAGCTTCCCAGTGAGTTTGTAGATAAGCCAGTCGTTGAACATCCCCAGGGCGGCGGCCTTTTCATAGACCTCCGGCAAGTTGTTCTTCACCCACAGCAGCCGGGGCAGGGCCCCCAGGGCGTAGGTCTGGCCGCTGCGGGCGTATACCTTTTTCTCCAGGGCCGGATCCATGCGGATCAGTTCCCCTACCTCTGCGTCGCTGCGGGCGTCCACATTGGCGCAGGCCCAGATCTCCCGGCCCTCCCTATCGTATAGTAGGATGCCCTCCCGCATACAGGTGGTAGAGACTGCCGCCACATCGCCGGGGGCGATGCCGGTCTCCTCCAGCACGCCCCGGATGCAGCCTCTGGCCAGATCCCAGTTAGCCTCCCAGTCAAAATCCATACTGCCGGGCCAGCGCGGATCCTCCCGGTGGGTCCACTCCCTCTGGACACAGCCCACCTGTGTCCCGTCCGTGGAAAAGACTACCGCCCGGACACTGCCGGTGCCTGCGTCTACCGCCATCAAATACTGTGCCATGCGATTACCCCCTCGTCATAAATTCACAAACCATAAAGTTTCAGAAAAAACAGAAGCTGCCCGGGCACTCCCGGCGGAAAATCCCCGGCCCTTTTACGTCCCGTGCCCGGCGGGAAGATCCTCCCCGGCCTCCTCCGGGCCCTCGAAGCCCCCCTCCTGCCCGGACATCTGGAGCAGCAGTTCCGCCGTCTCCGCGTCGGTGATCAGCACGTCCAGGTATCCCCCCTGGAGAGCCGCCAGGATGGCCGCCGCCTTGTCCGGCCCTCCCGCCACACCGATTACATTGTCCAGCCTGCGGAGAAGTTCCGGCGGGGTGCTGATGAGACGCTGCTCCAGGCTGGGGGAAATGGGCACGCCGTTTTTATCCAGGAAATGGCTGAGGATGTCCCCCACACCCCCCTGCATCCGCAGAAGGGTGAAATCGTTTTTGGTGAGGATACCGTTTTTCACAATAGTGGCCTCGTCGTCCATGCCGCCGATGCCCACCACGCTCATGCTGGAGAGGGGGATCATCCGGAAAATCTCGTCTACCCCCGGCTCCTGCCGCATGGAGTCCCGCAGTTCCCGGCTGGAGAGCATCAGGGGAGCGGGAATCAGGTAGAGATGGGCGCTGAACACGCTGGATCGGTTATCCGGCAGGTAGCAGTTCACACCGCCGGTGAGGCTCACCACGTTCAGCGGCGATTCCGCGGCGGTGGCCAGATGGTTCAGCACCCGGCTGGTGGTGTCGCCGTAGCCGATATTGATAAAGGCGTTGGGCTCCGCCCGGCGGAGGATATACATGGCGGCGGCCTGGGCGATACTCTCCTTCAAATTGGGGAGGGTGCCGGCCCCGGGCACCACGAAGGCGTCCGACAAATGGAACCGGGCGATGAGGGACTGCTCCACCTGCATCCGGTAGGCCCCCTCCTGGCGGATGGTAAATTGGATGACGCCGGTCTGCCGGGCCCGCTCCAGAAGGGCGATAACCTTGGCGCGGCTGACGCCCAGCAGGCGGGAGATATCCTGCTGGGTGTAATTCTCAATGTAATAGTACCAGGCGGTCTTCACCGCCAGTGCGCGTTCATACTCAGAGCGGTTCATGCGCTCTCCTTCCCAGGGCCCTCCTATCAGAAAACAAAAGTTTGCCCTATCGTCAAATGTTCTTTTTAAACAGTATAACACCAGCTGGTTTTCGCTGTCAAATAAATGTGGGCAAATAGTTGAAAAAAACGAAAAACCAGAGATTTAGACAGAAATACTCGCTGCAAATTGGTTGTATCTAACAAAAATTTTAAAAGCACAGCGGAAAAACCGCCTATTTTTGCCGAATTTACACAGATCCCGCCGGGGTATGCGGCAGGGAGAGCGGTTGACAAAACGCGCAAAACACTTTATCATTACAGAAAAGACAAAAAGATAAGCGGCAGGACATTTGTCCGTCCTGCTTTGGAAAAATCCGGTGAAAACCGGGAAGAGGGAATGGGGGAATTGATGTGACAGCGCCTGAAAGGGCCGGGAACGGAACGCCGCTGTTCTCTGTCCGCGGAATTCACAAGTCCTTCGGCATGAACCAGGTTCTCAAGGGCATCGATCTGGATCTGATGCCCGGCGAGGTCTTGTCCCTGATCGGCGGCAACGGCGCCGGGAAATCCACACTGATGAAAATTATCATGGGCATCTACACCCATGACAGCGGCCGCCTCAGCATCCGGGGGGAGGAAGTGATCCTGAACAGGCCCTCCGCCGCCCTGGCCAAGGGGATTTACATGGTGCCCCAGGAGCCCCTGCTCTTCCCCAACATGAACGTGGAGGAGAACATCACCATCGGCTTCTCCCGAAGCAAGGCGGAACTCCACCGGGAACTGGCGGAAACCATGGCGGAGATCGGCTGGAACCTGGATCTCACCCGGAAGGCCAACAGCCTCTCCATCGCGGAGCAGCAGCTGGTGGAGATCCTCCGGGGCATCCTCCGCCACGCCCAGATCCTCATCCTGGACGAACCCACCTCCGCCCTCACCTTCGACGAGGTGAAAAGCCTCTTCAAGGTGGTGCAGGATCTCCGGGCCAAGGGCATCGGCATCATCTACATCACCCACCGCTTGGCGGAGGTCTTTGAAATCTCCGATACCGTAGCCATCATGCGGGACGGGGCCATCACCATCCACGGCCCTGTGGCGGACTTCACCCGGGAGGATCTGGTGAAGGGCCTCCTGCCGCCGGACACCACCAAGGCCGTCCACCAGGAAAAGGCCGGGACGGCCCGGGCAGCGGACCGGAAGGGCGATCCCGTACTGGAACTGCGGGATTTCAGCGGCTACGGCTTTTCCGGCGTGAACCTGAAAGTCTATCCCGGCGAGATCCTGGGCGTCGCCGGGGTGGTGGGCGCAGGCCGGACAGAAATGGCCACCACCATCTTCGGCATGGACAAGGCCCTGGGGGGCCGGGTGCTGGTGGACGGGAAGGATATCACCGGAAAACCCACCCGGCAGGTCATTGCCGCGGGGCTGAACTACGTCCCCGAGGACCGGCATCTCAACGGCCTCTTCAAAATCTGCGACGTGGCGGCCAACACCACCAGCGCCGGGCTCTTCGGCAGGAAACTGGGCCGGTGCTTCCTGGACCGCCGCCGGGAATATGAGATTACGGAGCAGTACATCCAGAACTTCCGCACCAAGGTCACCGGTCACGAGCAGCTGGCCGGCAGCCTCTCCGGCGGAAACCAGCAGAAAATCGTCATTGGGCGGAGCCTGGCCACGGAGCCGCGGATCGTCATTCTGGACGAACCCACCCGGGGCATTGACGCCGCCGCCCGGGGCGACGTATACCGCATCATCCACCAGCTGCGGGGCCAGGGGGTCTCCATCCTCCTGATCTCCAGCGACATGGAGGAAATTGTGGATCTGGCGGATCGGGCCGTCACCATGTACCAGGGCCGGATCAATGCGGAATTCCAGCAGGAGAACATCAATCAGGATGCTCTGATGGCCGCCGCCTTCGGCATCCTGGAGGGGGAGGCGAAACGGGCATGACACGGATGAAATCGGTATTAAAGGCCCGGGAGACTACCAGCTTCATTTTCCTGGCGGCGCTGTTCCTGCTGGTGGGCGTCATCAACCCCAGCTTTCTGACAATGGGCAACATCAGCGCCTGCTTCAACACCTCTGTTGTCTATACCCTGGTGGCCGTAGGCATGGCCTTTGCGGTCTTCGTGGGGGAGATTGACGTCTCCGTAGGCTCCAACCTGGGGTTTGTGGCCACTGTGGTAGGCTGCCTCCTGCGGGACGGGGCTAACTGGGCCTACGCCTTCGGCGTGGGGATTGTCATCGGCGCCCTGGTAGGTCTCTTCAACGGCTGGGGCGTGGCGGTGATGAAAGTGCCCTCCCTGATCTTCACTCTGGGAACCAACGGCATTCTCCGGGGCCTGATGTACATCTACACCGGCGGGGCTTGGGTGGAAAACCTGCCCAAATCCTTCAAGGATTTCTCCTCCGTCACCCTGATCGGCAGCTTTACCGTTTATTACTGCTGCGCCGTAGCCTTGGTGGCGGGCATCCATATCATCCTCACCCGCACCCGGCGGGGCCGCTACTTCATCGCCGTAGGCGACAATGCCGGCGGCGCGGAACTGGTAGGCATTCCGGCGGTACGCACCAAGGTGCTGGCCTACGTGATCTGCGGCGTCCTCAGCGCCGTGGCAGGCATCATCTTCTGCAGCCGCATCGGCTTTGTCACCTCCGCCAGCGGCAACGGCTACGAGATGAAGGCCGTGGCGGCCTGCGTGCTGGGGGGCATCAGCCTCTCCGGCGGCGTGGGGTCTGTGATCGGCTCCGCCATCGGCGCGGTCATCATGGCCTCCATCAGCTACCTGCTGGTGTTTATGGGCTTTTCCTCCAACTATGATAACGCCATTACCGGCATTATCCTGATTACCATCGTGGTTATCGACGCCCTCATGCAGCGGCGCAGCGCCGTGCGGAACCGGCACGCCCGCCTGGCCGCCCGGACGGCAGGAGAAGGTGAGGAGGTGTCCGCCAAATGAAAACCTGGTTTAACCGTCTCCGCAAGGGGCCCAATTTCAGCTGGAACGCCTTTTTGGTACTGCTTCTGGTGATGGAGTTCGTCATCTTCGGCTCCGCCAACCAGAAATTCCTCCGGCCTGCCCTCCTGCTCACCAGCGCCAACGATTTCCTGCCGGTGTGCATGATCTCCATCTTCGTCACCTTTGTCATGATCACCGGCGGCATTGACATCCAGGTCTCCTCCATCGTGGGCCTCACCTCCATTGTGGTAGGCGTGGCATGGCAGGACTTCGGCCTGAACATCTGGGCCGCTGTGGCCCTGGCGGTCATTGTGGCCGCCCTCTGCGGGGCCCTCTCCGGCTTCTTCATCGCCTACTGCGGCGTGCAGGCTATGGTGGTCACCCTTGGCGGCAGCTTCCTGTACTCCGGCCTGGCCCTTCTGGTTTCCACCCTCTCCAGCACGGAAAGCTACCAGGGCATCAGCGGCTTCCCGGATCCCTTCAAGCAGATCACCAAATACAAACTCTTCGGCGCCGTGCCCCTGCAAATCGTCATTTTCCTGGTGCTGCTGGCGATCGCCTATCTTCTGCTGCACCGCACCAAATACGGCCGCCGGGTGTACTTGGTGGGCGTGAACCCCCAGGCAGCCCGGTATTCCGGCGTCAACACCTGCCGGGTGATTATGAGCACCTACATCTTAAGCGCCGTCAGCGCCGCCGTGGCCGGCGTGGTGATGACCTCTTACCTAGGGACCGCCAAGTCGGATCTGGGCGGGAACCTGACCATGAACATCATCACCGCCTGCGTGCTGGGCGGCACCCTCTCTACCGGCGGCAAGGGTTCCATCATCGGCACGGGCCTGGCCTCTATCGCCATCGGCCTGCTGCGGTTCGGCATGCCCCTCTGCTTCAAGGTGAACACCCAGTATCTGGATATCCCCATCGGCGTGCTGCTGCTGGTTGTGGTGGTAGGCCGCTCCCTGGCGGGGAACCCGGCAGTCATCGCCAAGTTCGGCAGGCTCCGGGCCGGCCGGAAGGGGAAAAAGGAGCAGGCCGCCGCGTGAGGCCTGGGGATCTTCGTGATATTCCAAGGCGGACGCCTTAGAATATAAATTATTTTGGAGGTATGGAATCATGAAGAAACTTTTCGCGCTTGTCCTTGCCCTCTGCATGGTGCTGGGCCTCGCCGCCTGCGGAGGCGGCAACGACGGCGGCCAGACCAAAGAGCCCGAGCAGCAGACCCAGCCCGATACCAACAAAGCCCCCGATGAGGCCAAGGAGCCCGAGGCATCCGGTTCCGGATCCGCCGTGGAGGGCATGACCGTTGCCTTCATCCCCAAACTCACCGGCAACGCCTTCTTCGAGGTCGCCAACACCGGCGCCCAGTCCTACGCGGAAAACTGGGGCATGACCGTTGAGTACATGGGCGACGCCACTGCTTCCGTAGCCGCCCAGGTGGCCGTCATCAACCAGGCTGTCGCCACCGGCGTAGACGCCATCTGCATCTCCACTGTAGACGCCGCCGGCGTGTCTGACGCCCTCCAGGCCGCTGCCGCTGCTGGCATCGTGGTCTGCACCTGGGACTCCGACGCCAAGGCCGCCGACCGCGCGCTGATGGTCTCCCAGGGCACCCCTGAAGTGCTGGGCCAGATGCTGGTTGACATGTCTGTTGCCGGCTTGAAGGACCGGGGCATCGATCCCGAGAAGGACGAAGTGAACTACTGCTGGCACTACTCCCAGGCCACCGTCACCGACCAGAACTCCTGGCAGGTGGAAGGCGAGCGCATCATCGCCGAGAAGTATCCCAACTGGAAGAACGTCCAGCCCGACAACTACTACTCCGAGCAGGACGCCGAGAAGTCCATCACTGTCGGCGAGGCCGTCCTCTCCGCCCACCCCGACATCGACCTCATCATCTGCAACGACTCCACCGCCCTCCCCGGCCAACTCCAGGCCGCCGAGAACAAGGGCTATGACAAGACCAAGGTCACCATCACCGGCTTCGCCACCCCCAACGCCATCAAGGAATACTGCAACCACGGCACCCTGTACAACTGGGGCCTGTGGGACTGCGGTATCCAGGGCGCCATGGGCTGCTATGTGGCCGCTTACATCGCCGCCGGAAACGACGTGAAGGTGGGCGACAAGATCGACATCCCCGACATCGGCTCCTGCGAGGTTCTGGCCAACAACTGCCTGAATCCCGACGACGCCACCGGCGACACCAACAACGGCGTTGTCCTGCTGCCTGAGGACGTCATCTTCACCGCTGAGAACATGAACGATTACGACTTCTAAAAAACGGCACCCCTCTCCGATTGAGAGGCAGGATGGGGCATGGCTGCGGCCATGCCCCGTTCCCGGAGACGCAGCGGGACGCGCTGCGCCTCCGGGAGCGGATATCCGTTACCTGAGAAGGGGGAATCCCCCCGGGAAGTTAAGGAGGAATTCATATGGCTGATTTAGACGGTCTGAAAGTTTCCAAGGACTACCATGTAGACGTACCCTTTGCCAACCAGACGGGCTTTTTCCTGAAGGGCAGCAACAGCCTGGACTGGGGCATGAAGAGCCATCTGTCCCGCATTTTCAATCCCAAGAGCGGCAATACGGTGATGTTCGCCTTTGACCACGGCTATTTCATGGGCTCCACCGCCGGGCTGGAGCGGCTGGATCTGCTGCTGCCCCAGCTGGCCCCCTATGTGGACTGCTTCATGGGCACCCGGGGCGCCCTGCGCACCTGCGTGCCGCCGGAACTGGTGAAGAGCGTGGCCCTGCGGGTGACCTCCGGCTCCTCCATGCTCCAGGAGGATCTGAGCCATGAGGTGGTGGCGGTGGACATTGAGGACGCCGTCCGCATGAATGCCGACTGCATGGCCGTCCAAACCTTCATCGGGGCCGGCGGGCAGCTCTCCAGTATTGATAACCTGAGCCGCGTCATCAACGCAGGGATCCGGTACTCCGTCCCCACCATGGGCGTTTGCGCCGTAGGCAAGGACATGGCGCGGACAGACCGCTTCTTCAAGCTGGCCACCCGGATCATCGCGGAGATGGGCGTCCAGATTGTCAAAAGCTACGACTGCGAAAACTTTGAGGAAGTGGCAGCCGCCTGCCCGGTGCCTATCGTGGTGGCAGGCGGCAAAAAGCTGCCGGAAAAGGAGGCCCTGGAACTGGCCTACGGTGTCATGCAGAAGGGCGCCCACGGCGTGGATATGGGCCGCAATATCTTCCAGAGCGCCCACCCGGTAGCTATGGCCAAGGCGGTTTCCAAAATCGTCCATGATGGCTATACCGTGAAGGAAGCCTGGGAGTTGTTTCAGGAGGAGTCCCGCTGAGTATACGGGATTGTCAGGCGGAGAGACGGCCGGTCTCTCCGCCTTTTTTAGGAAAAAGGAGGATGCACAATGATAGTGCAAGTAATCCAGATGGTGCTGCCCATCATCCTGGTGCTGATCCTGGGGACCCAGTGCCGGAGCCGGGGCTGGATCCGCCCGGAGGGCCTGGCAGGCATCAAGACCGTGGTCAGCGATATCTGCCTGCCGGTGGTGCTGTTCAACGCCTTTTTTACCGCCCAGTATTCCGCCGCCGTGGCACTGGTGTTTGCGGCGGTGTTCCTGGGCTTCCTGCTGGCATTGCTGGCAGGCTTCGCCCTCCGGAAAGCCGCGTCGCCCCACGAGAAATTTTTCCCCCTCCTGCTGACCAGCGCCGAGGGCGGGATGTTGGGCTACGCCCTGTACGGCGTGCTGATGGGCGAGCAGTCCGGCTTCGCCGCGGTGGATTTGGGACAGACGGTTTTCGCCTACACGGTCTTTTTAGGGACCCTCTCCTTGACAGACGGCCGGAAACCCTCCGCAAAAGCCCTGGCAAAGAACATGGCCACCAACAAGTGCTGCATCGGCATGGCTATGGGCATCCTGCTGGGTGTCTGCGGCGCAGGGCAATGGGTGCTGTCCGGCCCTGCGGGCGGCATTGTCTCCCAGGCAATCTCCACCGTCACAGCCCCCACTAGCGCCCTGGTGCTGCTGATTGTGGGATATGAATTGGAACTGAATCGGAAGCTGCTCCGGCCAGTGGCGGTCACGGTGGTGTGCCGCCTGCTGGTGATGGGCGTTCTACTGGCGGCGGTGAGTTTCCTGGTTTTCCATCTGGTGCCCCCCGACCGGAGCCTCCAGATCGCTCTGATGATCCTCTACGCCCTACCCGCCCCTTTCATCATCCCCCTGTTTGCGGACGTAGGGGAAGAGGGGAAATATATCTCCACCACCCTCTCCGTCCATACCCTCTGCACAGTGCTGCTCTTCGCCGCCATCGCGGCCTACAGCCTCTCCTGAACGCGGCGCGGGAACGCTCTCCTTGCCCTGCCCCGGCATTTCTGCTATACTGTGGATATGGAAATCCACCACATGCGTTTTCAGGCTGTCCTGCCTGGGGCGCCGAGAGAAACGGGAGTTGACTGCATGAATATTCTGATTATTGACGCCCAGGGCGGCGGGATTGGCCGCGCCCTGGTATCCGGCGTCCGGCAAGCCCTGCCGGACGCGGTAGTCACCGCAGTGGGCGCAAACAGCGCCGCTGCCACTGCCATGCTCAAGGCGGGCGCGCACCACGCAGCCACCGGGGAAAACCCGGTGATTGTAGGCTGCCGGACCGCCGATGTCATCGCTGGCCCCATTGGGATTGTGATTGCCGACGCCCTGTTTGGGGAGATTACCCCAGCCATGGCGGCGGCTGTGGGACAAAGCCGCGCCAAACGGGTCCTGATCCCGGCCAGCCACTGTGGGACGGTTGTGGCCGGTACAGAGAACAAACCTGTGGGCTGGCTGGTGCAGGAGGCGGTCAGGGAAATCGCAGAAATAGGGAAAACGCTGCTTTGAGCGGGATATAGTCAAAACCTCCGGCTAAGCCGGAGGCTTGAGTAGGCCCTATAAGGGCCTGC
>CAJUDW010000047.1 GCA_910584995.1 uncultured Oscillibacter sp.
ATAAGCTCTTTTTTACCCCCGGCTTAGCCGGGGGTTGCCTTTGGTACTACCAAAACGCAAAGCCGGGACCCTTGATGTTCAAGGGTCCCGGCTTTTTCTGCCGCAGCCAGCAAACGCCCGCTTTATCCGGGACAGCGCCCCAAGCCCAGCTGCCAAAACGTCAGCCGGATCACCTTCCGCTTTCCCGGCCGTGCCCGTCCGGCTCCTCCTGCATATCGCGCGCTTCCCGGCTCATGTTCAAATAGTCCAGCATATATTCCCGGTTCCGCGCAATTTCCTCCTTCGTCAAGGCGCGCACCACCCTGGCAGGGCTGCCCAGCGCCAGGGTGCCGTCGGGAATCTCCGTCCCGCCGGTCACCAGCGCGCCGGCACCGATAACGCAGTCCCTGCCGATACGCGCCCCGTCCAGGAGAATGGCGCCCATGCCCACCAGCGTGTTATCGCCAATTGTACATCCGTGAACCACCGCCCTGTGCCCAATTGTGCAGCCGCAGCCCACCTTGGTATCCGCATGTACGATTACGCCATCCTGCACGTTGGTGTTGTCCCCGATCGAAACGGCGCCCTCATCCCCCCGCACGACGGCGTTATACCAGATGCTGACGCCCTTTCCCAGTCCAACATCGCCAACCACCACGGCTCCGGGAAAGATCAGCGCAGACGCGCCGGTTTTCCGCAAGGCATACTTCATCACGCAGGCCCCGCCCCCCTTCTGCGCCGGAATGGCAGCTTGGGGACAGCCAAGCCGCCGGGGCAAAAGCTGTCCGGCCCAACAATCCCCGTCCCCATTACTGCGCCTCAATAATCACAGCCGTACCCATCCCGCCGCCGGCGCAGAGGGAGGCCGCCCCGTAACGCCCGCCCCTTCTCCGCAGTTCATACAACAGCGTCATCACCAGCCTTGCGCCGGTGGCCCCTACAGGATGCCCCAGGGAAATGCCGCCGCCGTTTACATTCAGCCTGTCCGTATCGATCCCCAGTTCCCTCTGGCATGCCACGCACTGCGCCGCAAAGGCCTCATTGATTTCAAAAAGATCCATATCGCCGATGGCCAACCCCGCCTTTTCCAGCGCCGTGCGGATTGCGCTGACAGGGCCGATCCCCATATAGTCCGGCGAGACGCCTGTGGTTGCGGTGGAGACAATCCTCCCCAAAATCGGCAGCCCCGCTTTCCGGGCCGTTTCCTCGTCCGCCAAAAGGACGCCGGAGGCGCCGTCGTTCATGCCGGAGGCGTTGCCCGCCGTCACCGTACCGTTCTCCATAAAGCTGGGCCGGAGTTTTCCAAGGCCCTCCAGCGTAACGTCCCGCTTCGGGTATTCGTCGGTATCGTAAACCGTATCACCCTTTTTGCCCCGGACCGTAACCGGCACGATTTCCTCCCGGAATTTCTCCCCGTCAACGGCGGCTACCGCCCGCCTTTGGCTGAGGAGTGCCATCTCGTCCTGATCCGCCCGGGTAACGCCGTATCTCTCCGCCACCTTTTCGGCCGTCATGCCCATAGGCACGCCGATCCCGGTATTGGTCAGGGAGTCCCACATGGAATCCCGCAGTTCCATATGCCCGAATTTCATCCCATACCGGGCATTAAACACCATGTGGGGGGCAGTGCTCATGCTGTCCGTGCCGCCCGCCATAATGCAGTCCGCCTCCCCGGCCCGTATCTGGTAAAACCCCAGCTGTATCGAGGACATGGAGGAGGTACAGTTCCTGTGGACGGTAATGCCCGGGACGCTTTCCGGCAAACCCGCCTTGACAGCCGCCACCCGCGCCAGGTTATTCTCCAGATAAGTCCTCTGATAGTTGCAGCCCCAAATCACATCCGCTATCATCGCCGGTTCGACACCGGATCGCTTCACCAGTTCCCGCATTACAGGGATTGTCAGATCGATTGGCGGCAATGTCTTGAACTGTCCCCCAATTGTGCCGATCGGCGTCCTGCATGCTGCGGCAATCACGACGTTTCTCATGTCAGCCCTCCTCTATTTCCCCCGAAAAACAGGTTTTCTTTTTTCCACAAAGGCGTTCATCCCCTCTTTTTGATCCTTTGTCTCAAAGAGCCCGGCCCACGCCTCCGTTTCCACAGCAACCCCGGCCTCCACGCTCCCCGCCCGCAGCCCGGCTTCGATGGTCTTTTTTGCCGCGGCCAGGGCGAGGGGCGCTTTTTGCGCCAGGCGCTGCGCCATCTCCTCCGCAGTCTTCCACAGGACGTCCGGCGGGACCACCCGGTTCACAAGGCCGATTGCCAGCGCAGTCCGGGCATCTACGCCGCTTCCCGTAAAAATCATCTCTTTGGCCTTGGCTTCGCCAATCAGCCTGGGCGCACGGATGGTTCCTCCCGCTCCCGGCATAATCCCAAGATTGATCTCCGGAAACCCCAGCTTCGCGTCCTCCGCCGCAATGCGGATATCGCACGCCAGGGCAAGTTCCATTCCCCCGCCAAGGGCATAGCCCTCTATAGCGGCGATTGTGGGAATGGGCAGATCCGCAAGCTTCTGGAAAACCGGCGCAAACACAAAGGCGCGGGCCTCTTCCCTTCCGCAGCCGATCATCCCTTTGATATCCGCCCCGGCCGCAAAATTCTTCTCGTTATAGATAACAAGCACGCGGATGTCCCTATCCTCCTGGACCTTTTCAAGAATCCACGCCATCTCGTCCACAATTTCCCGGCTCAGCGCGTTCAGCGCCTGGGGCCGTGTAATCTGCAGGATGCCGGTATGCCCGCTCTTTTTCAGCATAATCTGTCCCATAGCGCCGCCTCCCTGTCAGTCGTATACATAGAACCCTCTGCCGCTTTTTCTGCCGTAATCGCCCCGGGCATAACGTTCCGTCAGGCAGGCGGCAGGGAGATCCGCTTTGTCCCCGGACGTCCGGAACCGCTCCATATAAACGTTATACTCCAAGTCAATCCCCGTCATATCCAGGGTCTCCAGCGGGCCCATGGCATGGCCCAAGGCCCCCTTCACCGCCTTATCGATATTCTCCGGCGACGCGATCCCCAGATCCACCAGATAGCAGGCCTCCCGGGTCAGGGCGCTGAAAATCCGGTTGACGACAAAGCCGTAAATCTCCTTCTCAATGGCAACTGGGGTCTTGCCGATGGACTCCACAAAGGCAAAGGCCGTCTCAAAGGCTTCCTTGGAAACGTGGGGCCCCTTCACAACCTCCACAATCTTCATCGCCAGCGCGGGGTTGAAAAAATGCACATTCAAAACCCGGGAGGGATCCTTTACGGCGTCCGCAAAGCGGGAACTCACAATGTAGGAGCTGTTGCTGGCGTAGATGCAGCCGTCCGGCGTATATTGATCAAAATTCGCCAGCGCCGCCTTCTTGACACGCACAATGTCGGAGACCGCCTCCATAACCATGTCCGCGCCGGAGGCGGCGGCCTTCACGTCTGTTGTAAATTCCAGCCTTTTTTGGATCCGCTCCGCCTCTTCGGCCCCCATTTTCCCTTTTTCCACTCTTGCGCGGAACCAATTCTTTGCAAACTCCTCCGCTTTGGCAACCATTTCCCCGCTGATGTCATAGCAGGCGACAGGATAGCCGTGGACGGCAATCTGCATGGCAATCTGATTGCCCATCACCCCCGCGCCCAAAACGGCGACTTTTTGAATCCGAAGCACTTCACTTCATCCTTTCCGTATTTTTTACAGGCCCTCCCTGCCGGGCAGGATACCATACTGCTTGACCTCCCCGGTATAGGTATTCACATGCAGATCGCCGTTTTCCCCGGCGCTCCCCTGCCTGATCCGCACCCTGCGCACCGGCAGGTACAAAACATACTGGCTCCGGGAAGTAATCTGCGGCGGGCCGAAAATAAATTGCTTGTTGATGCGGGTCTTGATGGCCTCGTCAGCAATCCTCCCCTCCAATTCGCCCTCCGAAATCCGGGCAGGCAAAACCTGGCCCCGCGCAACCGCCTCCTTCTTTGCCTCCGGGATATTGCGCAGTACGATATACTCGCCGTCGATCCCGTCGCACACCAGATAAAAAGTTATCTTTTTGTCCGGATAGAGCGGAAACGCCCGGGCCTTGACTGTCTCAATCCGGCCAATCCAATAGGGGACATAAGAAAACGCTGCATCAACGTCCAAATCACAGGCCTTTACGGCGGCCACGCGTTTTTTCCTGAGATAGGCCGCCGCCCTCTGGCCGCATTTCTGGCGTGAAACGCGGATCTTCGCCGCCGGCGTCAGAATGTCCATATCCGCCCCCTCCTTTTTATCACAGATATCCCCCTCCATCCCTGCGGCAGAGGCCCGGAAAATTCCGGGCCTCTGCCCATGGGGATCAAATCCCGTCAGTCCTTATGCCAGCCCTCCACCATTTTAATGATTTCATCGGAGGGCGCAGGGGTCATGTAGCTGCCCGCAGCCATGCAGGCCAGGGAAATCGGCAGGGAGACAAAAATCTGCGAAAATGTAGGCATCGTGAATCCGAAATACAAAATCGCGTAGGAGACCCCGCCGCCGATGATGGACAGCAGCGCGCCCATGGAGGTCGCACGCTTCCACCAAAGGCCCGCCAGCATGGGGACCATCAGCGCGCTCACCATGAAGGCCATGGCCTGGGAGTAGAGAATGGTGATGAACTCCGGGGGATTGAAGGAGAAGCACAGCACAACAACGGAGATAATCACGATGCAGATGCTCCCCATCCGGGTCTGCCGGCGCTCCTCCATGGGATGGATCCGCGCGATGATATCGTTGGAAAGCGCGGCGGCAGCGGCCAGAAGCAGTCCGGCGGCGGTGGACATAATCGCAGAGTAAATGGCCGCGCCGGTGAGGCCCCGCCAGAAAGGCCCGAAGATCTCGTCAATCAGGTACAGGAAGGCCGCGTCGTTGTTGGTGATGGCCTCAGTGCCGATGACCGCCCGGGAACCCATACCCAGGACGATGGATGTCAGGGCCGAGAACACGGTAATGAGGATCATGCCGCTGTGCAGGGATACGGACGCCGCAAAGGGACTCTTTGCCGACGTCACCCGCATGAGAATATGCGGCGAGCACAGGCCGATAAACACCCACAGGTAGAAAAACCCGGCGTAAGAGGACAGCGGCAGATGCATGACGCCCATGTTGGGATACGCCGCCGTGGCAGCGGAGACCAGGCTCCCGTACCCGCCAAAATGGGACAGGGTGACAATGGCCGCCACAACAGTAACCAGCATCATCAGGACCCCCTGGAAGAAATCCGTCCAGGTAACAGCCCACATGCCGCCGAACATAACATAGAGGGTGAAAATGAACCAGGTGATCACCAGGGCCACGTTAAAGTTGACGCCAATCACATATTCGCCCACGGTGCCCGCCGCCTTCATCTGGGCCACCAGATACAGCGTGTAGGCCACCAGAATCACAGCCGGCACAAGAAAGCCCACAGTTTTGTTGTCAAAGCGCATCTGGATAAACTGGGAAACCGTTTTGGCGCCGCTTTTCTTCAGCGGCTTGGCCACTACCAGCGCGCCGACGCCAAGGCCCGCGCCGGATCCAAGATTCGCCGCCATGATGTACGAAATACCGCTGGCAGCCGCAAGGCCGATGTTGCCCATCATACCGCCGCCGCTCATGACCGTGGCCAGAAGGCAGAACATGTTGACAACAATGGGGACGCTGGAATCCGCCGCCCAGAAGCCGGACACCGACGACGCCGCCTTCTTCCGGCAGAACAAGCCAATTGCAATCATCGCCACGGCATAGGCGACGATAATGCTCAGTTCCATAGTTTTCATCGCTCGTTTCCCTCCTTAAAAATACACTTCCTTTTGTTCTTCCCGATTCCCCCGGTTACTCCTTCTTCAGTTCAGCCGTCTCCACAATGATGCAGTAGACCGGCAGCGCCAGCGCCAAAATCAGCAGTATCCAGCTGCAGCAGTTCAGCCCGGCAGCCATGGTATTGCGGATAGCCGGAAGGTGCGCCAGCAGGCTGACGGCGATAAAGCCAATCAGGCCCAGGGCGGACGAGGGTTTTATGGCAAAAAAACCGTTTTTGTTCATATCCTTTTCCTCTCTTTCCGTTGTCCTTTTTTGATCCGGCAACGTCGTCACCTCTGCTGCCCCATTTTCTTGGCCTCCTCTTCCCGCAGGACGCGGCGGAGCAGTTTCCCGGTCCCGGTGGCCGGCAGGGAGTCCCGGAACTCAATCTCCCGGGGACGCTTGTAGGCCGCCATCTTCTCCTTCGCCCAGTCCAGCAGTTCCTGCTCCGTGATTTTGCCCTCGTACCCGTCTTTGAGTTTCAGGAACGCTTTGATCAGTTCGCCCCTCTTCTCGTCAGGCTTCCCGATCACAATCGCCTGGGCCACCGCCTCATGGCGGCACATGTACATCTCCACCTCCTCAGGGAACACGCTGAAGCCGGAGGTCTTGATCATCTCCTTCATGCGCCCCAGGAAATACAGGTATCCGTCCCCGTCGATTTTGCCGCTGTCCCCCGTATAGAGCCAGCCGTCCCGCAGGGTGATCGCCGTAGCCTCCGGGTTGTTCAGGTAGCCTTTGAACACCGCCGGATGCTTCATGGCAATCTCACCGACGCTGTCCTCCGGCAGTTCCTCCTTTGTCTCCGGGTCAACGATTTTAATCAGTGTGTTGTCAAATACCGGCATGCCGCAGGAGCCGTATTTTGGCCGTCCCACAGGGGTGCCCGTATCCATGGTGTGGCTCTCCGTCATGCCGTAAGCCCATTCCACCAGTGTGCCGCCCTTCGTGATCTCCGCCCACTGCTCCGCCATCTCCGCCGTCAGCTGGATGCCAAAGCTGGTGGTAACGGTTTGCCGCAGGGAACTGAGGTCGTATTTGCCCACATCCGGGTGCTCGATAATCGCCTTGTTCATCAACGCGCTGCCATACCAGTAGTCGCAGCGGTACTTGTCCACCAGCTGCATAATCACTTCCGGCTCGATCTTGGTGATCATATACATGGTGGCGCCGAGATACACATGGCTGTGCATGAAAACCATGCCCGCGATATGATAAATCGGCTGGCTGCACAGGTATTTGACGTGCTCCGTGGTGTGGTAGCAGGTCGCCGTCACAACCGCCTTGTAAAGGCTGCTCATGTAGGAGAGCATCGCGCCCTTAGGCAGGCCTGTGGAGCCGGAGGTGAACATCATCATGCCAATGTCCTCGATATCCGTCTCCACCGGCGGGACATCCGCCCCCGGCTGCGAAAGGATATCCATCAGGTTCACGGCGCCGTCCGTATCCTCCGGCTCCGGCTCGTGGAAGCGGAAGGGGACCACCGGCTCCTCCGGCAGGAAGTCGTCCACCGGCGTGATGATGGCCTGCTCCAGGGTACAGTTCGGCATAGCATTCCTGACAATGGGATAGAGGTAGCTGTTGCAGATGATAATCTTCGCGTTCACTTCCGTACTTTCGTACTCAATTTCCCACTCCTTGAACATGGGGCTGCAAGGGACCACAATACCGCCCAGCCGCTGAACCGCATAGTAGGCAATCATAAACTGGGGGCAGCTTTGCATAAACACGCAGACGGTTTCGCCCTTCTTCACGCCATGGGCAGCCAGATACGCCGCCAGGCGATCCACATAGAGATCCAATTCGCCCCACGTGATCTCTCTGCCGTAGTAGTTGACGCTCACCTTGTGGGGAACCCGTCCGGCATGGATTTTCAGATATTCGTCCAGACGTTTGATCCCAAAACGGTACTCCGGCATCCGCGGGTGATCCACAGGAATGAACTTTGCCATAATTCTCCCTCCAAAAATAAAATAATTTTGACACCGCAGGGAATCCCCGGCAATCCCCAAAGCTGATATCCACAGAATCCAACGACCGGGAATACTACGGTTTCTTGTTCAGGAAACGCAGGATTGCCTCCCGGGACTCCGGGCGGCCCAAGCAGATGGCCGAACACTCATCCTCATAGCGGCAAGCGCCGGAGAGCCCCTTTTCATAGCTGCTGCGGATAACCCGTTTGATCATGGAAAGGGCCAGCACATCCTTTTTCAGCAGCTGCCCGGTAAATTTTGCAACTTCGCCGTCCAGTTCTTCCTCTTCCACAACACGGTTCACAAGGCCCATCCGGCAGGCCTCTTCCGCCGTGAACGGCCTTCCCAGCATAGTGATCTCCGCCGCCCTGTGACGCCCCACCAGCCTGGGGAGCAGGGCGGCGCCGCCGGTAAAGCCGAAGTTGACCTCAGGCTGCGAAAAAGAGGATTTGTCCGTGGCGATAACCAAATCGGCAGCCAGGGCCAGCAGGCAGCCGCCGCCAAACGCCCAGCCGTTGACCCGGGCCACAATCGGCTGGGGGATCTCCCCCATGATGCTGTAGAGGATATTGAATTGCCGGTAATATTCCCTGAGCGCCTCGATGTTGCCCAGCTCCGCAATTTCCGCCAAATCGGCGCCGGCAGCAAAGGCCCTGCCCCCCGCGCCGGTAAGAACGGCCACCCGGATGTCCCGTGCCTTCCCGATCTCCCGAAATACGTAGCAAAGCTGATCCAGTACGCCGGAATTCAGCGCATTCAGCTTCTCTTCACGGTTTATCCGGACCGTCGCGGCACCTCCGCCGCACAGGACGGATACATCGCTTAAAAACAGATTTTCCACACCACATCTCCCTTTCGCCGTACCGGAGGGCCCCGTGCCCCTACAGGCCTCTTTTGCAGAGAAGCCGCTCCGGATGGGTTATTTTGCAGCAGAAGCTATTGCCTTCCCGTTTTGTGTTGCTATTATACATCATTAGATGCAATATTGCAACACAATAAATGCAAAATAGCAGCAATTTATATAATATATACCATTATCAACCAAAAATATTGGTTAATATAAATATAATTATTATAAATATTTAGATGTAATATAACATCTATGGCGTGAGTATATTAAAAAAGGGCAGGCGCCAAAATACGCGCCCGCCCTGTGAAACACAGCCGATTATTCCGGAAAAGCATAAGCCTTTGGCAGATTTTGTCTGTCCGGCTTGCCCGGGCAACGCCGGCTTTCCGCACACAGCCCCCGTCAGAACGGGTATATGTACTCCAAACCGCCGCAGCCCCTTTGCTTCATCGGAAAATAGTTTGAAAAGTAAAATCCATCATGTTATAATATGGCCGTAAAGTTGTTATACAGTCTTCATTTCTTGATATAGTAGGGAGGCATAACCTGTGGAATGGACAGAGCAGGACATGCAGTTGCTGTTGGAAAACCTAAGGGACGCCATTCATGTCATTGACGAAAACGGGATTTTCGTATACGCAAACCAGAAATACGAACGTCTTGTGGGTATCCCCCGCCAATCACTTATGGGCACAAGGGTACAGGAGCTCGTCGATGCCGGCATCCTCTCCTCCAGCACGGCTATGACCGCCCTCAAAAAGCGGTCGGAATACTCCGATATCCAGATGTTCAAAACCAATATCGAGGTGTATTCCGACAGCACGCCCGTCTTTGACGATCACGGAAAACTGACCCATATCGTGACGCAGTCCGTGGAAGCCAAAACCCTGCAGCGTCTGAACGCCATGCGGAAAACCAGCCGGAACGCAGCATCCCGAAAAGTCCCCAAACTCTCGGATATCCAAAAGGAATTGAATCTGGACGGGAAAGAGCATCTGGCTGTCGATACGAAAACGATCAGTATCTTTATGATGGCAAAACGCGTCTCCAGCGTGGACGCCCCCGTACTGCTGCACGGCCCCCAGGGCGTGGGGAAGGAAAACGTGGCCCGCTATATCCACAAGAACTCCAACCGTGCCGGCAAGCCCTTCAAGCACATTTACGCAAACACGCTGGCAGACGAGACCTCCAGCCGCACGCTGTTTGGATATGAAGATGATAACGGCATACATCACAGCGGCATTCTGGACGAAGCCGACGGCGGAACCGTCTATTTGGACGAAGTCATCGGCCTCCCCTTCTCTATCCAGAGCAAGCTTCTTTCCCTGATCCACAACGGCACCGCCACATCCATGACAGGGAAGCGGCGGAATTACAACATCCGCTTTATCTTCGGGAGCCTGAAAGACGAACAAGCCTTCCTGGCGGACGCCAGCGTCAACCGGGAGTGGTATTATGTGCTCAGCATTTTTTCCATCTATATTTCTCCGCTGAAAGAGCGGAAAAACGACATTATCCCCCTTCTGGATAACTTCCTGGCCGAATTTAACAAGCAGTATCACACGCAGAAAAAGTTTGAGCGCAACGTCTACGAGCGCCTTTTGATGTACGATTGGCCCGGAAACCACAGGGAAGTAAAAATCCTGGTCAACCGGGCGGTTATCATCAGCAAAGGGGAATATATCGGGACGCAGGATCTCTTCCTGGACAGTTATATGCAATTTTCCCAGAGCGAGATCGGCGGGGCATCCGCACAAATCAACTTAAAGGACGAGATCGAAAAAATAGAAGCCGAATATATTACCCAAGCGTTCAATAAATATAAAAACACTCGCGCCGCCGCAAAAAGCCTCGGCATCGACAGTTCCACATTTGTCCGGAAACGGCAAAACTTTATCAAAAAAGGCCTGATGCAAGGGAATTAAACATTTTCTGGAGCAGAAGTTCCACAAAAAAGCCCCGCCCCAGTTCCAAAAGAACTGACGGCAGGGCTTTTTCTTTATTCCAAAATATATGGGCAACAAAAACAGAAAGCACCAATCCGAAATTTTTCAGCCAATAAACCATAAAAGCGTATTTCCGCAATCATCATTGTCCAAATGCATCCAATGATCTAGTCCGCCAAATCTACCCCCAAATTTACTGCCACAACCAGAACTCCGTTTCATGTAATGCCAAAGCAGCTTCATCATATAATCAATCCATCTTTTATCCACCGCAAAACTCTGCCAGAAATCAACAAAAAGTTTTTATTAAAGGCAGCTTTTCTTACCGCAGCAAGAAGCCATACCCTATTTCACAGGAAAATTGCTCCCGTCCTTCGTCTCCCGCAAAAAATCCGCCGAAAACCCAGCGAAGCGGATTTCGGCGGAAAACGAAGAAATCCCCACCAGAGTGCAGTTTTCGGCGAAGCCGGAAACGGAACAGCGGTGGGAATTTCTGAGTTGGAGCTGATGGTGGGAATCGAACCCACAACCTTCTCATTACGAGTGAGATGCTCTGCCATTGAGCCACATCAGC
>CAJUDW010000048.1 GCA_910584995.1 uncultured Oscillibacter sp.
TTTCCCCGCTCCTCTCCGGATCGCCTATACCGTTTGGAAAGCGATCCCCCATTTGCTCCGTGGCTTGCGATGCCTCCTGCGAGGACAGATGGTTGTGGAGGTGCTGGATGCCCTCTCCATCGGGATTTCCCTGGTTCGCGGCGATTTCACTACTGCGTCCTCGGTGCGGTTCCTCTTGGGGCTGGGGGAACTGTTGGAGGAATGGGCCCACAAAAAGTCTGTCAGTGATTTGGCCCAGTGTATATCGCTGAACATTGACCGGGTCTGGCTGAGAACACTACAGGGTGATGTCCTTACGCCGCTGTCTGAAATCCAGACCGGCGACCAGGTATGTGTCCGTCTGGGCAGTCTGATCCCTCTGGACGGTGTGATCACAGAGGGTGAGGTCATGGTCAATCAGGCGTCCCTCACCAGAGAATCCATTCCGGTTCCCAAGCGCGCGGGCATGACGGTCTATGCCGGGACCGTGGTGGAGGAGGGCGAATGCGTTCTCCAAGTCTCTGGCCAGTCAGGCAGCAGCCGGTATGACAAGATCGTTGCTATGATCGAACAGTCGGAGTCCCTGAAATCCACGGCGGAGAGCCGCGCGGCTAATCTGGCGGACAGGCTGGTGCCCTATACCTTGGCGGGCAGTCTGCTCACTTATTTGCTGACCCGGAATGTCTCCCGCGCTCTGTCCGTTCTCATGGTGGACTTCTCCTGCGCCCTGAAGCTGGCAATGCCCCTGGCTGTCCTCTCCGCTATGCGGGAGGCCGGCGGGTTCCATGTGACGGTGAAGGGCGGCAAGTATCTGGAGACAGTGGCACAGGCGGATACGGTTGTCTTTGACAAGACCGGCACCCTGACCCATGCCTGCCCGGTGGTTGCGGAGGTCATTCCCTTCGGAGGGCAGAATGAGGCGGATATGCTGCGACTGGCCGCTTGCCTGGAGGAGCATTTCCCCCATTCCATGGCTAACGCGGTTGTCCAGGCCGCATGGGAGCGGGGGCTGTCCCATGAGGAAATGCACTCCGAGGTGGAGTACATTGTGGCCCACGGTATTGTCAGCGAAGTGAACAGCCAGCGTGTGATTATCGGAAGCGCCCACTTTGTCTTTGAGGACGAACACTGTACCATTCCAGAGGGGGAACAGGAGCGTTACGATTCCCTGCCGGATCAGTATTCCCATCTATATCTGGCCATCGGCGGCGTGCTGTCCGCTGTGGTCTGTATCTCCGATCCCCTGCGGCCAGAGGCGGGAGCCGTGATTCGGCAGCTTCGCGGCTCGGGTATCCGGCGGGCCGTCATGCTCACCGGAGACAGCGAACGCACCGCCGCCGCTATTGCTGCCGAGGTTGGCGTGGACGAATACAATGCGGAGATCCTGCCAGCGGATAAGGCCGATTTTATAGAAACGGAACGGGCAAAAGGGCACACGGTCATTATGATTGGGGACGAAATCAACGACTTCCCGGCACTATCCAAGGCGGACGTGGGTATCGCAATCAGTGACGGCGCGGCCATTGCCAGAGAGATCGCGGACATCACCATCGCGGCGGACGATCTCAACGAGCTGGTCAGTCTGCGCCGTCTCGCCAGCAGGCTGACCGGGCGCATCTGCTCCAATTACCGCTTTGTCATTGGTTTCAACAGCTCTCTGATTGCCCTTGGAGCCTTGGGCATTTTGCCTTCGGCTACCTCCGCCATGCTGCACAACCTCTCCACCTTGGGCGTTAGCCTGCAAAGTATGACAAATCTCCTGGAGCTAAAATAAGACAGCCGCCCCTTCCGAAAATGAAGGGGCGGTTTTCGTCTATCCCAGGCCTGTCCGCTTTTGGAGTGTAACTTCCTTGATCCGCTCGTAGCTTTCCTCGCTGATGTCATGTTCTATTTTGCAGGCATCCGCAGCCGCCGTTTCCGGGGATACCCCCAACTGCGTCAAAAATTCCGATAAAAGCTGATGCCGGGCGTATATGCGCTGGGCGATCTCCTCCCCTGGCGGCAGCAGAGTAATCGCGCCGTCCGCATCCATTTGAATATATCCGTTTTCCCGCAGACGCTTCATCGCCACACTGACGCTGGGCTTCGAGAAATTCAACTCATGGACGATGTCGATAGAATAAACTACGCCTTTTCGTTGCCGGATCATCAAGACGCGCTCCAAATAGTCCTCAGCAGATTCGTGGATATTCACAAAAAATCCTCCTTCCACGGAAACCTCTGTGCATAGGTTAGCACATTCTAACTAAAAAAGCAAGTTTTTCTTGAAATGGTCTTGACAAGGTTGGTTAGCGGTGGTAAACTGAGGCTAATTTCAAGGTTAGGTTTTACTAACCACATTGCAGGAGGAGGCGAAGAAATGATGCCGCTGACAATGGCAAAGGCAGGAGAAACCGCGACTATCCGCAAAATCTCCGGCAAGGACGATGTGCGCCAGCATCTGGCGGAGATGGGCTTTGTGGTGGACAGCGCTGTGACGGTGGTCAGCGAAATCGGAGGGAACCTGATTGTGCAGGTGAAGGACAGCCGGATCGCACTGGACAAGACCATGGCAAACCGCATTATGATTTAGTAGAAGCGTTCGAGCCGTTGTGAGCAGCGCGGATGGACCGATGCGAGGGGCACAAACCAAGGAGGGCGATAGGCCCGGATGTTTGTGGTCCGAGTCGGAGGGAAGCCGCGCATTGTGAACAGGCGAGGCGTGACAAAAACTGGCAAGGAGGAGAGCAAGATGAAAACGCTGAAAGATGTGAAGGTAGGCGAAACCGTGACCGTGGTGAAGCTGCACGGCGAAGGTCCGGTGAAGCGCCGGATTATGGATATGGGCATCACCAAAGGCGTAGAGATCTTTGTGCGCAAGATGGCCCCGCTGGGCGATCCCATGGAGCTGAATGTCCGGGGCTACGAGCTGTCCGTCCGCAAGGGCGACGCAGAGATGATCGAGGTCCAGTAAACAGACGCGGCAGAAAGCCGCTATTCTTTGCGCCATAAGTTAGCTTTAGCTAACAACCGAAAGGAGAGAATGACTATGGACATCAAGATTGCCCTGGCGGGCAACCCCAACTGCGGCAAGACCACGCTGTTCAACGCCCTCACCGGCTCCAGCCAGTACGTGGGCAACTGGCCCGGTGTTACCGTGGAAAAGAA
This sequence comes from uncultured Oscillibacter sp., assembly GCA_910584995.1. Lineage (GTDB taxonomy): Bacteria > Bacillota > Clostridia > Oscillospirales > Oscillospiraceae > Oscillibacter. The sequence continues at coordinate 3,127 of CAJUDW010000048.1, forward strand.
GGAGGGCAGGCTGAAGAGCCATAAGGATGTGGTCATCCAGGACCTGCCCGGCATCTACTCCCTATCCCCCTATACCCTGGAGGAAGTGGTGGCCCGGAGCTATCTGGTGAACGAGAAGCCGGACGCCATCCTCAACATTGTGGACGGCACTAACATCGAGCGGAACCTCTACCTTACCACCCAACTGATTGAACTGGGCCTGCCTGTGGTAGTGGCGGTGAACATGATCGACCTGGTGCGGAAAAACGGCGATACTATCGACCTTGCCAAGCTGGGCAATGCCCTGGGCTGTGAGGTAGTCGAGATGAGCGCCCTCAAGGGCGAGGGCGGCATGAACGCCGCAGAAAAGGCCGTGGCTCTGGCGCAGAAGAAGCAGACCGGGGAACTGCCCCATGTGTTCACGGGCGGCGTGGAACACGCCCTGGCCCACATTGAGGAATCCATCCAGGGCAAAGTGGCAGACGGTTATCTGCGCTGGTACGCCATCAAGGTTTTTGAGCGGGATCAAAAGGTCATGGAGGAACTGAGCCTCGACCCCGACCTGAAAGCCCATCTGGAACAGCACATTGCCGACTGTGAAAAGGAATTGGACGACGACGCGGAGTCTATTATCACCAATCAGCGGTATTCTTACATCAACTCTGTGGTCACCAAGGCGGTGAAGAAAAAGGCGGCAAAAGGCAGCCTGTCCGTCTCGGACAAGATCGACCAGATCGTCACCAACCGAATTCTGGCTCTGCCCATCTTCGCGGTGATCATGTTCTGCATCTACGCCATCGCTATGGGTGCTTCCGTTGCGGACGGCGGCGTGGGCATTGGTACTTTTGGCACCGATTGGGCCAACGATACACTGTTCGGCGAGATCGTCCCCAATTTCTTTGACGGCATCCTCACCTCCTTGGGCGTCAGCGGCTGGCTGTACGGTCTGATTATGGACGGCATCGTGGCCGGCGTGGGCGCGGTGCTGGGCTTTGTGCCTCAAATGCTGGTGCTGTTCCTGCTGCTGGCCATTCTGGAGGACGTGGGCTATATGGCCCGTGTTGCCTTCATCATGGACCGCATCTTCCGCCGCTTCGGCCTGTCCGGCAAGAGCTTCATCCCCATGCTGGTAGCCACCGGCTGCGGCGTCCCTGGCATCATGGCCTCCCGGACCATTGAGCAGGACCGGGACCGGAAAATGACCATCATAACTACCGGCTTCATCCCCTGCGGGGCCAAAATGCCCATCATCGGCCTGTTCGCCGGAGCGGTGTTCGGCGGGTCCGCTCTGGTGGCCGTCTCCGCTTTCTTCATCGGCATCGCCGCCGTGGTGATCTCGGGCATCATGCTGAAAAAGTTCAAAGCCTTTGCCGGGGAACCTGCCCCCTTCGTCATGGAACTGCCCGCCTACCACGCGCCCTCCGCCTCCAACGTCCTCCGGGCCACCTGGGAGCGGGGCTGGTCCTTCATCAAACGGGCGGGGACCATTATCCTGCTCAGTTCCATCGTTCTCTGGTTCCTCCAGGGCTATGGCTTTGAGAACGGCGTATTCCAAGCCGTGGAGGACAACAACAGCTCCCTTCTGGCCTCCATCGGCAGCGGCGTTGCCATCATCTTCGCACCTCTGGGTTGGGTGGGCGATATGGCCTGGAAAGCCACCGTGGCCACGGTCACCGGCCTCATTGCCAAGGAGGAAGTGGTCAACACCTTTGGTGTACTCTATCAGTACGCCGGTGAAGCGGACTTGATGGAGGACGCCAGCGGCATCTACGCCGCCATCGGGGCGGACTTCGGGGCCATGGCCGCGTACAGCTTTATGATCTTCAACCTGCTCTGCGCCCCCTGCTTCGCCGCAATGGGCGCCATCAAGCGGGAAATGAACAACGTAAAATGGACCCTGGGCGCCATCGGCTATATGTGCGGTTTCGCCTATGTGGTGAGCCTGATTGTCTTCCAGTTGGGCGGACTTGTTACCGGAGAAGCGGCATTTGGCCTTGGAACGGTTGTGGCTCTGGTATTGCTGGCGGGAATCCTCTTTCTGTTGTTCCGCAAGGGTTATCAGGGCGAGGAAAGTACCCGGCGGCTGACCTCTGTGGCTGCCGCACAGTGAGGGGTAACGAAACATGACTCTTGGAGAAATTGTCGTTCTGCTGGTACTGGCAGGCGTTGTGGCACTGGCTGTCCGGTCTTTGTGGAAGTCACGCAAATCCGGCGGAGGCTGCAACGGCGACTGCGGGAACTGCCGCGGCTGTCACTAAAACTTCAAATTTTGCAAGACATGGTGAGGAGGCATGGGCAGCGGGATCTGCTCATGCCTCCTCTCGTTGGGGAGGAACGATTCTATGGCAGAATTACGGGAAGCCCATCTTCGCTATCTGCTGGCGATCTACGAATTGGGCAAAAGCACTCCAGACGTGGGGACGCAGGCCGTGGCAAAGGCTTTGAACTGCTCGAAAGCCTCTGTCACGAAAATGATGGCGACTCTGATGGATATGAATCTTCTGGTGCGGGAGAAATACGGAAAAATCTACCTGACAGATACCGGCTTTCTGCTGGCAAAGGATATGCTCCGGTGTATTGAGCTGATTCGTGAACGGTTTCCGGCGATGGGGTTTGATTTGACCGAGAAAGAAACGCAGGACTTTGTAGGCACAATGGTGGTAAATCTGCCGGAACATTGCCGGAGGCGGCTGGCGGGCAGAGTGTGACCTGGGATAAGGGAGAAACGATCCATGAAAGCAGGAGATAACAAAGAATTTTGGCAAAGGCGCGGCTGCTGGCCCTGGCGGGATTCAAGGTCTATTCCAAATGGACATTGGGAGGATTTGAACGGTTCATTTCAGAGCATAATTTTCAAATCACACAAACAGCCCCGCTTGACGGAAGCCTTGCGCCGCTGTGCTATTTGGAGGCGAGTGTTCAGAAATGACAAAGAATGTGATCCTTGAACTGCTCCTTCCCTTCCTGGGAACTTCATTGGGAGCAGGATGCGTGTTCTTCTTAAAAAGAGGAATGAATCTGCTGGTTCAGCGGGCCTTGACCGGCTTTGCGGCGGGTGTCATGGTGGCGGCATCAATCTGGAGCCTGTTGGTTCCCGCCATGGAACAGGCGGAGGATATGGGCCAATGGGCCTTTTTTCCGGCAGTTGTGGGGTTCTGGCTGGGTATCCTGTTCCTGCTGGTACTGGACAGGACGGTCCCCCATCTGCACCGGAACAGCAGTCAGCCGGAAGGACCCCACACCCGCTTAAAACGGACCACCATGCTGGTACTGGCCGTCACCCTCCACAACATTCCGGAGGGGATGGCGGTAGGCGTGGTGCTGGCGGGTTGGATGGCCGGGAACGATACCATCACCGCCACTGCAACGATGGCTCTGTCCATCGGCATCGCCATTCAGAATTTCCCGGAGGGGGCGATCATCTCCATGCCCCTCCAGGCAGAGGGAGTGGGAAAAGGCCGCGCTTTCCTATACGGCGTTCTCTCCGGCATCGTGGAGCCTTTGGCGGCGGTCCTGACCATGCTGGCGGCAGGATTGATCCTGCCCGCTCTGCCTTATCTGCTCGGTTTTGCTGCGGGAGCGATGATCTATGTAGTAGTGGAGCAACTGATCCCGGAGGCATCCGCCGGGGAACATTCCAACCTGGGAACGATGTTCTTCGCGGCGGGATTTACCATCATGCTGGCGCTGGATGTGGCGTTGGGATAAAAGGGGCTTGACAAATTTTCTTCTGTCTGCTATTCTATAACAGCGATATATAACGCCGTTATAAGTGAGGTATACCATGGAAGGACAGAGTGAAACTTTAACCCGTATCCATCAGGCGGCAATGGAGGAATTTCTGGAAAAGGGCTTTGCGGACGCCTCCCTGCGACAAATCGTCAAGAATGCCGGAGTGACGACCGGAGCCTTTTACGGGTACTACTCCAGCAAGGAGGCCCTGTTCACTGCCTTGGTAGAACCTCATGCGGCGGCGGTCATGGGAATGTTCATGCGGGCACAGACGGCGTTCTCCGAACTGCCGGAGGCGGAACAGCCCAGCCATGTAGGGGTAGAATCCAGTGATTGCGTAAAGGAAATGCTGGGCTATGTGTACCAGCATCTTGACCCGTTCAGATTGTTGATCTGCAAGGCCCAGGGCACTGGATACGAAAACTTTATCCACAGCATGGTAGAGATCGAAGTGGAAGCCACCCAGCGTTTCATGGAAGTCCTGCGCAGACAGGGCCGGGACATCCCAGAGCTGGACGATCAGCTCTGCCACATCATTGCCAGCGGGATGTTCCACGGGATATTCGAGGTCGTGGTCCACGATATGCCCTATGACCGGGCAAAGCACTATGTCAAACAGCTCCAGGATTTTTTCCTTGCTGGCTGGCACAGTATGATGGGGGTCTAAGACCCCTTTCATTCGGCCCACAAGTTAGCTTTAACTAACTTGTGGGGATGGATATGAGAAAGTGTCCGCGGCGCTTTCTGTATCATAGATCATTTGTCACAAGGAGGTATCCACTTGAAGAAAAACAGCAATCTCCGGGAGCTGATGGGCTACGCCGGGGGACACAGGTATCTGACCTACTTATCCCTGCTGCTGTCCGCCATCAGTGCGATCCTGGCACTTTTCCCCTTCGTTTTCCTGTTCCGAATCATCCAGGAGGTCATTGCGGTGGCCCCCAACTACGCACAGGCCACGCACATCGTCCGCAACGGCTGGATGGCGGTGGGATTTGCGGTGCTGTCCATCGTGATCTATGTCTGCGCTCTGATGAGTTCCCACCTGTCGGCCTTCCGTATCGCCGGAAATATCCGCAAGGCGCTGATGGCCCATATTGCCGAGCTGCCCTTGGGTTTCATCGGGGAGACAGGCAGCGGAAAAATTCGCCGCATCGTCAGCGACAGCAGCGCGGCCACCGAAACGTATCTTGCCCACCAGCTTCCCGATATGTCGGCGGCGGTCACCACGCCGGTGTGCATGATCGTCATGCTGTTTCTGTTTGACTGGCGGTTTGGCCTTGTCAGCCTCCTGCCGGTAATCCTGGGCTTTGCGGCTATGTTCAAAATGGCCGGACCTTCCATGGCGGAGGACATGAAGCTCTACCAAAACGCCCTGGCGGACATGAACAACGAGGCGGTGGAGTATGTGCGGGGCGTTCCGGTTGTGAAAACCTTCGGGCAGACCGTCCACTCCTTCAAGCGATTTAAGGGGACCATCGACAGCTATTACGAGTTTGTCATGTCCTACTGCAAGAAGTGCCGCCCGTCCATGCTGTCCTATACGGTCCTGGTCAACAGCGCCTTCGCGTTCCTGATTGTACTGGCGCTGATTCTGGCGGGCGGTGGGCCGGTGCTGCTGAACTTCATCTTCTATGTGATCTTCACGCCCCTCATTGCCACGGCCATGACCAAGGTGATGTTTATGAGCGAAAACGGCATGATTGCGGCGGACGCTATGAGCCGCATCCACTCCATTCTGGATGTGGAGCCTCTGCCCGAACCCCGCAGCGGCAAGGTCCCCACGGACAACGACGTTGTCCTGGAAAATGTGACCTTCCGCTACACAGGCGGAATAACGGACGCGCTCCGTGATGTGACCATTCGGGTGGGCGCAGGCGAGACTGTGGCTCTGGTAGGCCCCTCCGGGGGCGGCAAGACCACTGTGGCCGGCTTGATCTCCCGGTTTTGGGATGTGGCTGGCGGTTCCATCCAGATTGGCGGCATCAACGTAAAGGATATACCCAAGGAGACACTGACGGACACCGTGGCCTATGTATTCCAGGACAGCCGCCTGCTGAAAGCCTCCATTCTGGAAAATGTACGGCTGGCCAAGCCCAATGCCTCCCGGCAGGAGGTGGAACGGGTACTCCATGAGGCGCAGTGCGACGACATCATCCAGAAGCTGCCCCAGGGCATCGACACGGTGATCGGCACAAAAGGCGTGTATCTCTCCGGGGGCGAACAGCAGCGTATCGCCATCGCCCGTGTCATGCTGAAAAATGCGCCCATCCTCATTCTGGACGAAGCGACAGCCTTTGCGGACCCGGAGAACGAGGCTCTGGTCCAGCGAGCCTTTGAACGGCTTTCTAAGGGCAGGACCGTAATTATGATTGCCCACCGGCTGACCACCATCAAGAACGCCGACTGCATTTTCGTCCTGCGAGAGGGCCGCGTGGAGGAGAGCGGGACCCACGATACCCTTGTGGCCGGAGGCGGCCTATACGCCAAGATGTGGCAGGATTATCAGACCTCTGTGAGCTGGAAGGTAGGTGCCGCGAAATGATCGAACGACTGATGAAACGCTTTGCCCTCTCGGAAGAAGGGGCGAAAGGGCTGGTGCGGGCTGGTGCCGCCTGTACCGTCGCCGATCTGATGCTGATGCTCCCGGTGGGGCTTCTCTATCTGCTGGCAAGCGATTTTTTGAGCGGCAGCGTCCGGTCGGGGCGCTATCCACTCTACGGCCTGGGCATCGTTGTGGCGCTGCTGCTGATCCTGCTCTCGGAGTTTTGGAAGTACAATGCCACCTACTTCTCCACTTACCTGGAATCCGGGGCCTGCCGCATCCGGCTGGCGGAGAAGCTGCGGCGGCTCCCCCTGTCCTTCTTCGGCAAAAAGGATTTGGCCGACCTGACCAACACCATCATGGGGGATGTGCAGATAACAGAGCAGATGTTTTCCCATTATGTTCCGCAGTTCTACGGCTCTATCCTGTCCACCTGCCTTGTGGCGGTCAGCCTGCTGTGCGTAGACTTGCCGATGGCCCTTGCCGCCCTGTGGGTGCTGCCCATTACTTTGGTAATCGTTGGGTTTTCCAAGAAAGCTCAGAATTATTTTACCCGCAGACAGAACGCCGCCCTGATCGACATGGCGGACGGTGTGCAGGAGTGCCTGGAAACCATCCGTGATTTGAAAAGCAATAAGGCCGAACAGGCGTATCTGGGCGGACTGTATCAGAAAATCGACACGTTTGAAAACCGGCAATTCAAGAGCGAATTGGGTTCTGCCCTGTTTATTGTCCCCGCGCAGATGCTCTTAAAGCTGGGAATCGTCTCTGTTGCCCTGGTGGGAAGTATGCGTTTGATGAGCGGCGAACTGTCCCTTGTGACCTTCTTCCTGTTCCTGCTGGTTATCTCCCGCATTTATGAACCCATGTCTTTTGCCCTGCAAAATTTGGCGGCAATAAACTCCATGCAGGTGAATATTGACCGCATGAACGAGATCAACGAAAGCCCTTCCCAGGGCGGCGAAACAGCCTTTGCCCCCAAGGGGTACGACATAGCCTTTGACCATGTGGGCTTTGCCTATAACAGCGGCGAGACAGTGCTGAAGGATGTCTCCTTTACCGCCAAGCAGGGCGAGGTGACGGCGCTGATCGGCCCCTCCGGGGGCGGTAAATCCACCGCCGCAAAGCTGGCGGCGCGGTTTTGGGACATTGACCGGGGTCGGATCACCGTGGGGGGCGTGGATGTTGCCACAGTAGACCCGGAGAAGCTCCTGACCGCCTACTCCATCGTGTTCCAGGATGTAACGCTGTTCAACAACACGGTGATGGAGAACATCCGCATCGGCAGAAAGGACGCCACGGACGCGGAAGTTATCCAAGCGGCGAAAGAGGCCATGTGCGGGGAGTTCATCGCCAAGCTCCCCCAGGGGTATCAGACCATGATCGGAGAAAACGGCTCCACCCTCTCTGGGGGTGAGCGGCAGCGTATCTCCATCGCCCGCGCCCTTTTGAAGAACGCGCCCATCATCCTCTTGGACGAGGCCACCGCCTCCCTGGACGCCGAGAACGAGACGGAGAT
>CAJUDW010000049.1 GCA_910584995.1 uncultured Oscillibacter sp.
AATTTCTTTACTGGTTAGCCGCAAGGCCGACACTTCTTTACGGAGTGTCGGCCTTGGCCGGAACTTTTCATTCATCTTGGCTGTCTGCCTTTTTGCCGGAACGTTTTTTCCCGGGAAGGACCAGGCTGATGCCGGAGAAGAGGAGGTATATGCCGAAGGGTTTCCGCAGAAGTTCTACGTCAACGGCCGTGGCCGCCCAGGCGCCCAGGGCCGCCGCCGTAACCGCCGGAGGGATCGCTGCCTTCAGGGATGGCTTGTCCAGGTACCCGTTTTTCCAGTGGCAGGCCAGGGCGGAGACGGCGGTGGGCAGGAAAAACAGCAGGTTGATGCCTTGGGCCGTACGCTGATCCACCCCCAGGAAGAGGGTCATTACCAGCAGGAGGAGTGTCCCGCCGCCTACGCCCCAGGCGGAGACTACGCTGGCCCCCAGGCCGCAGAAAAAGGGAAGTATCCAGTCCGTCACAGCAGGTATTTCACCCCCGCGTAAAAAAGGAATCCGGCAAAGAGCCACTTGAGGAATTTTGTGGAGATCCTCCCGTAGAGTTTCCCTCCCAGCCATCCGCCGATGAGGCCTCCCGCCAGATACGGCAGGGCCTCCGTCAGGGAGACGCCGCCCCGGAAGAGATACACCCCCGCCGAAACTAGGCACACCGGGAAAATCACCCCTACGCAGGTGGCATAGAGCTTGCGCTGGGACAGATTCCCGTACCGGGAGAGGATGGGCAGAAACACCATACCGCCGCCTCCGCCGAAGAGCCCGTTGGCAAGGCCCGCCGCGCCGCCTGCGATCCGCGCAGGCCATTTGGAACCGCCCTCCACCAAGAACCACCTCCCCTCCGCTAAAGCGGTATGTAGCCTGTGGGCGGCGGTTCCGGGCCTTGGGCCTGCCGGGGGACTTTCCGCGCCGGCGCAGCCTGGGTTTCCCATGGATGGGAGGGGGAACGGGTTCCCCCTCCCGGGACAGCCGTGCTTATTTCAGCTTGAAGCTTTGGCAGTCGGTACATTCCACCATGGTGGGGTTGGTCTCATGGGTACCCACCTGGATCTCGTTGAGGCCGCAGTACTGGGTATCCTGGCAGTGGTGGGCGCAGTTGTTCACTGTGCATTTGATGCTCTGGTTGGGGGTGCATTCGCAGCCGCCGTTGGTGCAGTCCTTGGTCATAGTAAGGAATCCTCCTGCGTGAAGATTTTGTCTGTTTCCGGAAAGGGCCGGGCGCCCCGCGGCTCCGGCTTTTTCCGAAAGCGCGTTTTAAGCCCGGCGGACGCCGGGCGGTGCCGCCGGGCCATCCGGCGGAAAACGCGGGGCGTTCAGACGGTTTTAAAACAGGCCTTATTGTGCGCCGGAGGGAAGAAACTATGTATGGCGGCGGGGGAAGGAAAAATTTTTCAGCAAAAAAAGCCGCCTGCCGGGCAAGGGGCAAAACGGCTTGACAGGGCCCTTTGGGGAATGATATGGTATCCTTAAAAATAAGGGGATCAGGCGTTTGGCCCGGGAACCGGACAGGAGGAGCATGATATGGATATGCCGCTGATTGAGGGGTGTGTGGATTCCTATGAATCCTGCGCCGCCGCGTGCCGGGGCGGGGCGGACCGGCTGGAACTGTGCGCCAATCTGTCCATCGGGGGGACTACCCCCTCCCCGGCGTTTTTCCGGCAGGTAAAGCGGGATTTTTCCGTCCCTGTCCATGTACTAATCCGCCCCCGATTCGGGGACTTCCTCTATACCAGGGAGGAACTTGCCCAGATGGAGGAGGAGATCCGCATGTTCCGGGAACTGGGGGCCAGCGGCGTGGTGTTTGGCGCGCTGACGCCGGACGGGGATCTGGACATGGAGGCCATGGCCCGGCTGATGGGCTGCGCGGGAGATATGCATGTAACCCTGCACCGGGCCTTTGACATGACACGGGATCCGCTGGAGGCCCTGGAGGACGCCGTCCGCCTGGACTGCCGGACAATCCTCACCTCCGGGCAGGCCCGGAGTGCGGCGGAGGGGAAGGAGGTCCTGCGGGCGGTGTTCCGCCAGGCGGCGGGACGGCTTGACATTATGGCCGGAAGCGGTGTCAAAAGAGGGAATATTCTGGAAATCCACCGGTACACCGGCATCCGGGCCTTCCACACCACCGGCCGCAGGGGCCCGGTGGAAAGCGGTATGCGCTACCGGAAGGAGGGGGTCTCCATGGGGCTGCCCTCCCTGTCGGAGTACGAACTCTGGCGGACGGACGAAGAGGAGTTCCGGGCCTGCGGGGAGATTGTCCACGCCCTGGCCCGGGAGGTCGGGAATTGACGGCGGGGACAGGAAAACCCGCCGGAGATGGGCGGGGTTTTGCACCGTCCGCCTCCGGCGGGAGTTTTTTGCCTCTTTTTTACGTCCGGGCTTTTTGCAGGCTCCAGAGCCCCGCGCCGATGGCCGTGGCGAAGGTGGCGCTTTCCGGAACGATGTAGCGGATGCCGTACAGCCGTTCAAAGGCCTCGAAATTCGGCTTCACCTGGGACAGGGTGGTCATGGAACCGGTGAGGATTACGGTGTTGGCGTTTTTGCACTTGCAGGCCAGCACGGTCATGGTGCCGATGGCCTGCAAAACCAGGTTCACCACCCCTGCCGCCAAATCCGCCGGGGTGGCGTCCTCTGCTAGGTTGCCGAAGTTGGCGGCGGTCATATCCGGATCCAGCGTGGCGGCGGCGTTTTTGGAGATGTCCTTGATGGTGAGATCTACCCGGCCCAGATCCCCCTGCTCTGCCAGGCGTTTGATCTGCCCGAACCGCTCCATGTCCACCAGCTTCCGGCAGAGGCCCCCCAGGGTGCCGCCGCCGATACCGCTGCCGCAGAGGTGTTCCACCGTGCCGTTCCGGTCCGCCCAGAGGAAGGCTGTGCCGGTGCCCATGGTCACCACCACCCCGGAATCCTGACCGGAGAGGGCCAGGGCCCCGGCGGCGCTGGCGGAGAATTCGTCCACCTGGCAGGTGGGCAGGCCGTAGATGTCCCCCTCCGCATAGGAGGAGCCCACCCCGGTGAGCACTATCCGCCGCACGTCGGAGAGGGAGAGACGGCTGCTGGTAAGGTAGTTCCCCAGGGCCCCGTACAGGCTAGTGATCTGATCCTCCGCCCGCACCCGCAGCATGGAGATGACCTCCCCGCTGTCCCGCAGGCCCACGATTTTGGTGGTGGAGCCGCCGATATCAATGCCAAGGATGACGTCCATAAAAAGGACCTCCTTTTTTCCCATGGGAGACAGGCAGTTTCCTGCCGGCCCCCTGGCAGAATTTGTGGAAATGCGCGGCTACATTATATAAAATCTTTGCAGGACAGTCAACTTTTTCTGGAAAAGAGTTGCTTTTCCTGGCGCAGATGCTTATAATCTATAGAAACGCGCGGGAAACAAGGCGGAATCCGGAGGACCCGGACAGTTCCCAAAATAAAAAGTCCCCCAGGCGGCGGTATCCGCTGCCGGATTGAAAAGAGGGTTTAACATGCATACAGAAGAAAAGCTGAATATGACCATGCTCTGCGATTTTTACGAACTGACCATGGGTAACGGCTATTTTCAGGCGGGCCTCCGGGATCGGATTACCTATTTTGACGTTTTTTTCCGGGATGTGCCGGATCGGGGCGGCTTCGCCGTCTGCGCCGGGCTGGATCAGATGATTGACTATATTCAAAATCTCCATTTCGATGAGGAGGATATCCAATACCTCCGGGGAAAGGGTATTTTTTCCGAGGGGTTTTTGGCGTTCCTGCGGGATTTCCGCTTTACCGGCGATATCTGGGCTATTCCGGAGGGCACCCCCATCTTCCCCCAGGAACCGGTGATCACCGTCCGGGCGCCCGCCATCCAGGCCCAGCTGATTGAGACCTTCACCCTGCTGGCCTTCAACCACCAGAGCCTCATTGCCACCAAGGCCAACCGGGTGGTGCGGGCGGCGGAGGGGCGGACGGTGCTGGAATTTGGTTCCCGCCGGGCCCAGGGCACTGACGGCGCCATCACCGGCGCCCGGGCGGCCTATATCGGCGGCTGCAGGGGTACGGCCTGCACCATCTCCGACCAGCTTTACGGCGTGCCGGCCGGGGGCACCATGGCCCACTCCTGGGTCCAGATGTTCGACAGCCAGTACGAGGCCTTCAAGACCTACTGCCAGATCTATCCCTCCAACGCCACCCTTCTGGTGGATACCTACAACGTGCTGAAGTCCGGCGTCCCTGACGCCATCCGGGCCTTCAACGATGTGCTGAAGCCCCTGGGCATCACCAGGTGTGGTATCCGCCTGGACTCCGGGGACATCACCTATCTTACCCGGGAGGCCCGCCGTATGCTGGACGAGGCCGGCTGGACCGGCTGCCAGATCTCCGCATCCAACTCCCTGGACGAGTACATCATCCGGGATCTCATCCACCAGGGGGCCAGAATCGACCTCTTCGGCGTGGGTGAGCGGATGATTACCGCCCGCAGCGAGCCGGTGTTCGGCGGCGTCTACAAGCTGGCCGCCGTGGAGGACGGGGAGGGGAACATCATCCCCAAGATCAAGGTCAGCGAAAATGTGGATAAGATCACGAATCCTCACTTCAAGAAGGTCTACCGGATTTTTGACAGGAAGACCGGCAAGGCGGAGGCGGACTATATCACCCTTTACGATGAAGAGGTGGATGAGACAAAGCCTCTGGAACTCTTCGACCCGGAGGCCACCTGGAAGCGGAAGACCTACACGGATTTCACCGTCAAGCCACTGCTTGTCCCCATCTTCCAGGGGGGGGAGTTGGTGTATGATCGGCCCTCCCTGCCGGAGATCCAGGCCCGCTGCGTCCGGCAGGTGGATACCCTGTGGGACGAGGTGAAGCGGTTTGAAAATCCCCATAATTACTATGTCGATCTCTCCCAGAAACTCTGGGATATCAAGCAGGGGCTTCTGCGCCGGAACGGCTGAGGCCCGGGATACGGTATTCGGGCTTTGACAGCCGGACAGCCCCGCCCCGGCGGGGCTGTCCCCCATTTCAGGGGGTGCGCCGCGCCGGAAAAAATGGCAGCAAAAAAGCCGCCGGAAAGCGGTTGCGGATTTTGAGGATGTCCGGTATAATAAAACCGGTACGCCAAAAAATACAGCTGCGCCCCGGGGTGGAAGCGCTGCCGGAGGATCCATATGGCTGCATCTTTCAAGCGGGAACGTAAACCCCTGGAGCCTGAGAGAGAGAAAGGAGGCGCCGCCATGAAAAAAAGCAACCCTTACGAAATTGAACGGACGGAGCGGCGAATTTCCGCTGCCTCCAGCATTGCCATGTGCGCCCTGACGGTGATTGCCCAGATTGCCGTCACGCTGCTGCTGGCTGTGTTCCTGCGGGATAAAGCCACGATTGTGTATGTCGTGCTGGAGTGGATCGGCGCGGCGGCCGCCATCTGGGTCTACCGGCGGCCCGGCAGCCCTTCCTACAAGCTGGCCTGGATGTGCCTGCTGCTGGCGGTGCCTGTGGCGGGGATCCTGCTGTTCCTCTTCTGGGGCGGGGCCCATCAGGCCAAAAGCCTCAGTATGCGGAAGGTGATCCCGGTCCCGGAACGGGGGGAACTGCGGCGGACCAGTGAGAACAACCTTACCCGCCTCCGCCGGCAGAGCCCGGCCTGGGGCAGGCTTGCCGGATACCTCCACAAGCGGGGCTTCCTGCTGTACCGGGACACCGCCGCCCAGTATTTCGGGGACGGCGAGGCCTTTTTCGCGGATCTCATTGACCACCTTTCCCGGGCGGAGGTCTATATCTTTCTGGAATACTATATCCTGGCTGAGGGCCGGATCTGGGACCGGGTTTTCGAGGTGCTGAAGGAACGGGCCGCCCACGGCGTGGAGGTCTGCGTCATTTTCGACGACTTTGGCAACCTGACCCGCTTTTCCGACGAGACCCTTCAGGCCATGCAGAACGCGGGCATCGAGGTGCAGGTATTTAACCCCGTCCACCGCTATGTGAACCGCATTTACTTCAATTACCGGGACCACCGGAAGATTGCTGTGGTGGACGGGTTCTACGCCTGGACCGGCGGCATCAACCTGGCGGACGAATACGCCAACCTCATCGTCCGCTTCGGCCACTGGAAGGACAGCGGCGTCCGCATCGAGGGGGAGGGGGCCTGGGGTTTTGCCGCCCAGTTCATGCAGATGTGGAAAATGATGGGCCGGGCCTTTCCCAACGAGGACGACTTCTACCGTCCCCGCCATGCAGGCCCCGCCTCCGGCGGCTGGTGCCAGCCCTTTACCGACGGCCCCCTGAACAACCCGGACAACCCGGTGGAGGACACCTATTTGCAGCTGATTTCCTCCGCCCAGCGGATGCTCTATATCACCACGCCCTACTATGCCGTGGAGGAATCCATGCAGAAGGCCCTGTGCATCGCCGCCGACGCGGGGGTGGATGTGCGGATCCTGATTCCCGGTATCCCCGACCACCACAAGTTCACCTATATGGTGGCGGAGACCTATTGGGGGGAACTGCTGGCCCACGGCGTGAAAATCTATAAGTACACCCCCGGCTTTCTCCATGCCAAAAGCGTCCTGGTGGACCGGGAGGCGGCTTTGGTAGGCAGCACCAATATGGATTACCGTACCTTCCAGCTTCACTACGAGTGCGGCGTGCTCTTCTACCACATGCCTGTGGTGGAGGAACTGCTGGAGGATATGGACAGCATCATGGCCGCCGGGGCCCCCTATACTATGGAGGACTGGAACAGCCGGGGCCTCTTCCGGCGGATGTTTGCCTCCGTTTTCCGCCTGGGGGCCATCTGGCTGTAAAAGGGGAGGCTTATGAGCAGAGAACTTTCCCCCCGGGAGACGGCGGAGCGCAGCCTCATCAAAACCTACCGCAAGACCCTGTGGAACCCCTTCATTGCCGCTGTCAAGCGGTATGGGCTGGTGTCCCCAGGGGATCATATTGCCGTGTGCGTCTCCGGCGGCAAGGATTCCATGGTCCTGGCCAAGCTGATGCAGGAACTCCAGCGGCACACGGACCGTCCCTTCCGGCTGACCTTCCTGGCCATGGATCCCGGCTACAACCCGGAAAACCGGCGGCGGCTGGAGGAGAACGCGGCCCTGCTGGGGATCCCCCTGGTTGTTTTTGAGAGCGATATCTTTGACGTGACGGCCCATGTGGAGAAAAACCCCTGTTACCTCTGCGCCCGGATGCGCCGGGGCTGCCTGTACGCCAAGGCCCGGGAACTGGGCTGCGGGAAAATCGCCCTGGGCCATCACCTCTCCGACGTGATTGAAACCACCCTCCTGGGCCTCTTCTACGGGGCCCAGGTCCAGGCCATGATGCCGAAACTCCACAGCAAAAATTTCCCCGGCATGGAGTTGATCCGGCCTCTCTACTGCGTCCACGAGGATGATATCAACGCATGGAAGGCCTATAACGGCCTCCGGTTCCTCCAGTGCGCCTGCCGCTTCACCGAGGCCCGGGATGCCTCAGGGGACGGGGTGGGCGAGAGCAAGCGCCAAGAGGTGAAGCAGCTTCTGTGGCAGCTGCGGCGGGACAATCCCAATATCGAAAAGAGCATTTTCCAGGCTATCCACGGCGTCCAGCTGGACACCTTCCCGGGATTCAAATACCGGGGTCAGGCCTATTCTTTCTTGGATTTTTATCATGGGGGCTTTCCGCCTTTTGCAGGCGGGGCCGGACAGGAGTGAATATGATATGATGTACTATCGCTGTGAAAATTCCGACTGCGGCTTTGTCGGGGAGACAGAACCGGATATCTGCCCCCGCTGCGGCGGCACCTTTTTCCAGGCTGTGGATGAGGAGGAGATGACCGGCGGCGACTGGGTGTCTATGGGCAACCAGGCCGTGGAGGAGCGGCGGCAGACGGACGCCCTGGCCTGCTACCAGCGGGCGGCGGCCATGGGGGATACCCTGGGCCTCACCAATCTGGGCTGGTGCTTCGAGGCGGGCATCGGCGTGGAGAAGGATCCCCGGCAGGCGGTGCTGCTGTATGCCCAGGCGGCCTCCCAGGAGTATATGCCGGCCCTGACCAACCTGGGCTACTGCTATACATACGGCATCGGCGTGGAGCGGGACGAGGCGAGGGCTTTGGAGTGCTTCCGGAAGGGGGCTGAGGAGGGCTTCCCCCGGGCCCAGTTCCTGCTGGCGGAATCCTACCGCCGGGGGGCCGGTGTGGAACAGGATGATAGCGAGGCGGCGAAATGGTACCAGTCCGCCGCGTGGCTGGGGTATCCGGCGGCGCAGACGGAACTGGGCCGCTGCTTTGAGTTCGGCAGCGGCGTGCCGGAGGATCTGGAGCAGGCGGTGAAGTGGTATCAGGCTGCCGCCGACCAGGACAGCGCCACCGGCCAGTGCTGCCTGGGCTTCTGCTACGAGGCGGGCCGGGGCGTGGAACAGAGTTGGGAGGAGGCCGTCCGCTGGTACAAGGCCGCCGCCGGGAAGGGCTATCCCCGGGCCCAGTGCAACCTGGCCTGGTGCTACGAAAACGGAAAGGGCGTGGACACCGACCTGGGAGAGGCCGCCCGCCTCTACCGGGCGGCGGCGGATCAGGGCTATCCCCGGGGCCTTGTGTGCCTGGGGTACTGCTACGAGCGGGGCCGGGGCGTCCCGGCGGACAAGGTGCAGGCGGCGGACTGTTACCGCAGGGCCGCCGAGGATGGCGACGAGGACGGCGCCTGCTGCCTGGGCTATCTCTACGAGATCGGCGAGGGTGTGGAGCAAAGCTGGGAGGAGGCCCTGTCCTGGTACAAGAAATCCGCAGAACTGGGCTTGCCCCGGGGCCAGTGCAACCTAGCCTGGTGCTATGAGAACGGCAAGGGTACGGAGCAGGACTACGGCGAATCCTTCCGCTGGTATAAGGCGGCGGCGGATCAAGGCTATCCCAGAGGGCTTTTCAACATCGCCCGGGCCTATGACTACGGCATGGGGGCGGAACAGGATGCGGAGGAGGCCGCCGTCTGGTATCAGAAGGCGGTGGACGCCGGTTCCGTGCCTGCTATGTGCGATTTGGGCGTTTGCTACGAGCGGGGCGAGGGCGTGCCCCAGGACTTTGCGCGGGCGGTGGCCCTCTACACCCAGGCGGCGGAGAACGGCAACCCTCCGGGCCAGTGCAACCTGGGGTACATGTATGAGACCGGCCGGGGCGTGGAGCAGAGCTGGACGGAGGCCGTCCGGTGGTACAGCGCCGCTGCCAAGCAGGGTTTCCCCCGGGCCCAGTGCAACCTGGCCTGGTGTTATGAAAACGGCGAAGGGGTGGATCTGAACCTCTCCCGGGCCGCCCACTGGTACGGCAAGGCGGCGGAGCAGGGGGATCCCAGGGGCATGTTCGGTCTGGGCTACAGCTACAAGAAAGGCCGGGGTGTGGAGCAGGATCTGGAAAAAGCCATCTACTGGTATCAGAAGGCCGCGGAGGCCAATTATCCCCCTGCCCTCTGCAATATAGGCCTCTGCTACGAGCAGGGGGAGGGCGTGGAGCAGGATATCCCCAAGGCGGCGGAGTTCTACCGCCGTGCGGCGGAGCGGGGGGACCGCATCGCCGCCTGCAACCTGGGTTATCTCTACGAAACCGGCAGCGGCGTGGATCAGAGTTGGGAGGACGCCGCCAAGTGGTACCTGGAATCCGCCGAGGCAGGGGATCCCCGGGGCCAGTGCAATTACGGCATGTGCCTGGAACTTGGCCGGGGTGTGGAGAAGGATGTATCTGCCGCCGCCGGATGGTACAGGAAAGCCGCCCGGCAGGGCAGCCGCGCCGCCGCCTGCAGCCTGGGGTATCTCTATGAGACCGGCGAGGGCGTGAACCAAAGCTGGGAGGAGGCCGTGAAGCTGTACCGCCAGGCGGCGGATCAGGGCAGCGCCCAGGCCCAGTTCAATCTGGCCCAGTGCTACGAAAACGGCACCGGTGTCCGGAAAAATCCGGAGAAGGCTGCGGAGTTGTACCGCCTGGCTGCCGATCAGGATTTTGAGGAGGCCAAGGAGGCCCTGGACCGGCTGAAAAACGGCGCGCCAGCCCCTGCCAAGGGCAGCGCGGCGAAGCCCTCTGCCCTTCCCAAGGAAGGGGCCAGAAAGGATCCGCCCAAGGGCGGGTTCCTGAAGGGCCTCTTCGGCGGCAGGAAGGATCGTTAACCGAAAACAGGCGTCCGCCATTGGGACGCTGTGGAACTCTGCGGGGAGGCGTACGCCTCCCCGCAGGCGGCTGGCAGCCGTCCCGGGGTTCCGGCAGTGTGATATGCTCCCCCTATGAGAGACAGAGAAAGAAGAAAAACTGTCTCACATAGGGGGAGTAGCTATGTCCAGGAGATTAAAGGTAAGCGTAGAAGAAAAGATGAGATGTATCAGAAGCTATATGTCAGGGAAAGGGAACCTAGAGACGATAGCAGGTAGAGCGGGAGTGGACGAAAAAAGTCTCCGCAATTGGACAAAGCGGTATAAGGCCGGGGGCGTTGAAGCGTTATATCCTGCGAAACAGAACCAGGTATACAACTCAGAACTGAAACAGAAAGCGGTGGAGGAATACTTATCGGGCAAGGGAGGCCTGATGGAAATAGCAATAAAATACAAACTTCGGTCAGAAAGGCAACTCCAGAACTGGATAAAGGTGTATAATAGTCATGGAGATTTCAACTCCGTAAGACAGTCAGGAGGAGGAAACTGCATGAAACAGGGACGGGAAACGACACAGGAGGAACGGATGCAAATAGCCCGGGAGTGTATCGCCGGAGGGAAGAACTACGGGGAGATGGCCTTAA
>CAJUDW010000050.1 GCA_910584995.1 uncultured Oscillibacter sp.
GCGCTGAGGGTAACGGTATGGGCAGACTGGAAACGACTATTTTCGCAACCTTGGGTGAGGTGCGCCGCTGCGGGGGTCAGGCTTTTTTTGACAAGTGCCTATCTATCCATAATCGCATGGCGGCATCCTCCTATGTGCCGCCAAAACGAAAAAAAGCGGCGGCTCTGATTTCTCAAAGCCGCCACTCCGGGCGTGATTATACTCCTGCTTGTACGACGGCTTTTTTCCTTTTGCCGTCGTGCGGCAGTTACAGAATATATTGATTTAGCAGATGAGAATGCTCCCATTCATTGTCTACATTTTTACCATCCATTGGGCTATTGGATTGATAATTGATACGGGGAGCAACTTAGCAGAAAGAACGAGCAATTTATTATAAAGGCCAGCAGTAACCACTTGCTTTCCCTTTTGTAAATTGTTGTAGCCAATAGCGGCAACAGCCTCTGGCTGCATCACAAACAGTTTGAAAAGCAGAGTGTTATTGATATTTGCTTTTTCTGCAAACAAGGTCTGTGTTGCTCCTGGGCATAAGCAGGTTACTGTTACCCCGGTTCCTTTCAATTCTTGATATAGTCCGTTAGAAAAAGATAGGACATAGGCTTTTGTGGCAGCATATACCGCATCATTCGGGCATGGCATATATGAGCCAGTAGACCCGACATTCAGAATACGTCCATGCCTGCGCTCTATCATCCTTGGCAAAAATAATTTCGTCAACGCAGTCAATGCCTTGATATGAATTTGTATCATATCAAGTTCTTTTGCGAGATTAGTATTTGTAAAACATCCCGCCTCATTGAAGCCAGCGTTGTTGATAAGAACATCAACAGACAAACCCCAACTGTGGATTTTTTCCATAATTGTATCTACCGCATTGGCTTCTGCTAAATCACAGGAAATGTATTTGACTGAAACTTGATAACGTGTTTGCAAGTCAATTTGCTGATGTTGGAGTTGATCCCTATTTTTTGATACAAGGATTATGTTGTTCCCCATGCTTGCAAATTTTTCGACAAATGCTTTTCCAATTCCGCTGGTAGTTCCAGTAATTAGGACTGTATCCATTTCTAACTTTCTCCCTTGCTTTTGAATAAATCCCATTCTTCAAGATATGTCAAATCTTGGGCTGTTGGCGTTTGTAATAGTTTGTCATAAAATTCCAGTTTCTTTTCTGCCAATGCCAAAGCACTTTGTAAATTTGTCATTTGGTTATGGAGATCGTCAATGTATTCTTGCACCATGAAACGGCGTTGTAAAATCGTCTTTCCACCCTGCGTCAGCAATAGGATATACTCACGAATGGACCGGATAGGCACATTAGTCATGCGCAAGCACTGCACCATCTTTATCCACTCAATATCCGTATCAGAGTATTGCCTATATTTCTGCTCTGTTCTTTCAATCGCTGGAAGTAGCTGTTCCTTTTCATAGTAACGCAGGGTTGCTGTGGTAAGTCCTGTCATTTTTGCCGCCTCTTTTGCTGAGTACATCTCAAATCCGCCTTTCATCATTCAGGATAAACTATGAAGTGCGCTTCAAAGCAAGATAAAATTATACCATCAGGGCAAAATTTTTTGAAGGGACTAAATGTGAATAAAGAGAAAAATCCCGACGCTACCAAAGTGCCGGGATTGTCAGCAGTCTGTTTCGTATTATGATTTTGTGGTCTTGTCCATATCAGTGAAACCACATTTCCAATATGGATTATCAAGGCCGGTACAGACAGGCAGCAATCCCTCACTAAATGTATAACCACTGATAACATCAAGCCCTTCATCAATCCAGACAGCAGTTAGCCAAAAGGCAGCCCATACTTTTGACTAGTCTGTGATTTTCAGCGGCATTAAATGCCAGAAAAAGGGGGTTATCTGTAACCGGGCCAATAGATTTCGCCGGGTTGTCTCAATTTTGAAATGTGGGGCCCATCAATTCCGCCGCGTTTTGCAGGCAACCCTGCGGCCCTATCCGAAACCGGATACCATCCCCCTGCGGAAGCGCCCGGGCCAGAACCGCGCCCCCTTTTCCGGGCATCCCGGCCCCCACGGGGCCCGCCGGGCACCGGCGGGCAGATCACAAAAAGCCCTTACCGGCTGATACCGCCGGTAAGGGCTTTTCCCATATACATTTTCGCCAGACAGGGGGAAAGCGGCTTTGACGCCTTTCAGCAGCAAAAACCGGTGTTCCCCCCGCCTTCTCACGCGGCAGGCAGTGCCGGGGTCCAGTGGTGCTGCCCATACAGATCCGTGATGCGGTAGGAGGCCTGGGTAACCCCCTCCAGCGGCACGTCGCTGATAACCAGCGGTTCCTCCGTAACCTCCAGCGGATCCCCCAGCAGGTAGCTGTCCTGGTAATCCCCGCCGTAGGTGTAGTAGTCGCACAGGAACTCCAGGGTATCGCCTGCCTCCAGGGCGGCCTGGTTCTTTGCCACCGTGTCGGTCTCCCCGTGATGATAGACCGTCTGGACGCCCGCCGCAAAGCCCTGGGGCTGATCGCTGTCAAACACCAGGATCAGTTCCGCCCGGACACCGTTGTGCAGCACCGGAACCCGGCCTGTAATGGTGTAGCTGGTGCCGTCGTCCACAGTGGCCATATGGTAGTAGGCCACCGGCTGGCCGTTGATGGCCAGCCAGGTGTTTTCGTTCACCCCCAGCAAGCCGCCGTCATCGTCAAATGTAAACACGTTGTCCAGGCCCAGGTCGATATAGCCCTCCCCGTCGTCATAGAACATGTTGAGTTCCAGTTCCTGTACCAGGCCCCACTGCCGCTCGTCCAGCCGCAGCACCGGCACGCCGTCCTCCCCGTCCCGCCATACCAGCGCTTCATCCGGGAAACGGTTTTCGGTTAGGTACTGGACAGTCTCCTCGTCACTCATGGCCCGGTCGCTTAAAAAACCGGTATTGTCCCCGGTCAGCCCGGAGACGCGGCCAAACCCGCCGCTCAAAAATTCCCCAAGGAGGGCGGATACCATGTCCCCGCCGCCGGAATTCCCGACAAGGGTACCCAGCAGTGCAGGCAGCGGTGAGGCCGTGCCGCCGGAGGCCGCCTGGCCGCTGGCCGACAGGCTGGCAAACTGACGGATGCACCGGCTGTAATCATCGTCCATACCAATCTGTTTGTAGGTGGAGACTGCCTTATCCACGGCGGAGGTCTTCCGGTAGGGGAAATAGATGGACAAGCCGTAGGCATTGGTCATGTCGGAGGAGGTGCGGTTGTACTTCACCGCCCCCAGCAGGGCATCCGCCAGGGCCTTCCCCTCCTTCGTCCCCAGGTTCTGCGCCAGATGCACCAAATCCACCTGGTCAATCTGGCTGGACCGGGCAAACTCCCGGCTGCCGCTGCGGGCGTTGGAGACAGCCTGGTACTGCTTGTCCTGAATCAGCTTTGCCGTGGACTTGGAGAAATCCGTCAGGGCGGAGGGAAGCGTTTCTTCCAGTTCCGCCAGATCCACCACGGACAGCGTGGTGGACTGGCCCCGGCACTTCTGGGCGCAGGTCTCCACAAAACTGTCCACAATCTTCTGCCCCACCTGGATGGTAGGCATGGAGGGATCCTTCCCCAGGGCGGTGAGCCAATCGGTATAGTACCAGCCCACCCCGGGTTCGGTCTCCTCAGAGGCGA
This sequence comes from uncultured Oscillibacter sp., assembly GCA_910584995.1. Classification (GTDB taxonomy): domain Bacteria; phylum Bacillota; class Clostridia; order Oscillospirales; family Oscillospiraceae; genus Oscillibacter. Next base: position 3,619 of record CAJUDW010000050.1, read on the forward strand.
TGAGATAGTCGGCGTACTGCGCCATGGTCATGGCGGTTTCCGCCGTGGCCATCAGGCAGGCGTCAAAGCCGATGAAGTCGAATTTCACCCCGGCGTCCTTCAGGGCGCTGTCCAGGCCGGCCAGATTCATGGAGCCGCTGGAGGCAAACTTTTCGTCATACCCGTAGCCGCTGACCGATCCGCCGCCGTGATCCCAGAGGATCAGTTCGTAGCGGCTGGCCGGGAAGCGTCCGGCGCACCACTGGATGTACCAGGACAGGTTGTCCGGGTCCGTCATGGGGACGCTGCCCAAATCCCGCTCCAGGCACACCATCTGGCCGTCCCGGATCTGCCAAATCTGGTTGACGGAACTGCTGACGGCGGTATTTTTCCAGGCCTTGCAGCCGCCGGTATAGACCAGCAGGTTGACGCTGTCCCCAAACTTGGCCGCCAGCATCTCCTGGAGATCATAGGTCCCCATGCTGCTGCGGGACTCCAAATCCGTACCGCACAGATAGAGCATGATGGTGACGGTATCCTTGCCGTTTCCCAGCAGGCAGGTGTATTTTTCCCGGGCGCCGGGGGCCACCGAGGTATCCAGCCGGCCTGTGTTGGCCGTACCCTGCCAGCCGGAGGAGACACTGCCGCCTCCCAGGCCGCCCAGTACCTGGGCCCAATTGACACTCCCGGGGCTCTGCTGGCCGGCGGAGACGGCGGGAGCCTGCCCTCCTGTCTGGCCGCCCAAGCCTCCGCCGCCCAGCAGGGTGGTCAGCCCTCCCCCGCCGCCCAGCAGGCAGATGAGGGCCAGGATAACCAGCTTGATACCGCCCTTTGACCCGGTGCTCCGGGTGCCGGAGGACTGTCCCTGTTTCTTGTAGCCGCCGGCTTCGCCCACCGGGCCGGTGCCCAGGCCTTCCCCCCGCTTCCGCACCGTTTTGCCGGGGCCGGACACATGCTTTTCCCGGCCTCTTGGTCTGTTATTCTCCATAATCAATGCTCTCCCTTTCTCGCACGATCCCGCCGCAGGCCCGGAGCCTGCTTGAAGCCCGGCAAGCCGCCCTGCCTGACGGCAAGGCCTGCCCTTATCCGTCATCCCGCCGGTTTTGAAACAGCTTCCAGCGCCTGGGAATCCGTTATATCGCGAAACAACGCAGAGGTATTTTACCATATCCCCGCCGGCAATGGTAGGATCAATCTGGCAGCAATTCAATTTTTTTCAGGCAGGCTGGCAAAGCCCTGCCTGCCGCCGGAAAAAGCGGCCGGAGGCGCGGGGGATTTCCCTGCGCCTCCGGCCATTTTGGGCTTTTTCAAACAAGGCCTAACCGCCGTACCCGTAACGTTTCCTCTGGGACACCAAAAAAATCCCGGTAACCGCCAGCGTCAGCAGTTCCGCCGCCGTCACCGCCAGCCAGATGCCGTCCAGCTGCAAAAAAACAGGCAGGATGAAAATCGCCCCCATCTGAAAAAACAGCGTCCGCAGGAAGGCAATGGCGGCGGAGAGAAGGCCGCTGCTGAGGGCCGTGAAAAAGGCGGAGCCAAAGATATTGAACCCCATAGCCAGGAAAGACAGGGCATACAGCCGGAAACCCCTGGCGGTGAGGGCCAGCAGATCCGGGTCATACCCCACAAAGATGCGGGACAGGGGCAGCGCCAATCCCACCGCGGCAGCGGTGAGGCCGGTGCAGCAGGCCAGCAGGAGCCGGAGGCTCTTATGGAGAAGGCTTCGCAGTTCCGCCTGGTTCCCCGCGCCGTAGTGGTAGCTGATCACAGGCCCCGCCCCGATGGAGTAGCCCATAAAAACGCCGATAAAGATGAAATTGACATACATGATAACGCCGAAGGCCGCCACGCCGTCCTGGCCGACAAGGTGTATCAGCTGGAAGTTGTAGAGTATGCTGACAAAGGAGGTGGAGAGGCTGCTCATCATCTCCGAAGAGCCGTTGGAGCAGGCCTGGGCCAGTACGCGGCCCTGGAACCGGGGCCGGACCAGCCGCAGAGGCGTCTTGTTCGGCAGCAGGAAATAGATCAGGGGCACCACGCCTCCCACCAAGGAACTGGCGACAGTGGCAATGGCCGCCCCGGCCACGCCCCAGGGGAGGACGCCCACCAGCAGCCAGTCCCCCGCCATATTGGTGAGGCCTGCCGCCACGGTGAGCCACAGCCCCAGCTTAGGCCGCTCCGCCGCCACCAGGAAACTCTGGAACATATTCTGCAGGATGAACGGCACCAGGGCGAACGTAAGGACCCGGCCATAGAGGACAGCCTGATCCAACATCTCCCCCTCCGCCCCCAAGGCGGCGCAGAGCGGCTCCATCAGCAGTTCCGCAATGGCCATCAGGACAAATCCCGCTATGATCCCGATGCAGATAATCAGGGAAAAGTACCGGTTCGCCCGAGGCAAGTCCCCCTCCCCCATGGTCCGGGCCACCACGGCGCTGCCGCCGGTGCCCAGCATAAAGCCCACCGCGGCGAAAATCATCAGGGCGGGCATAATCAGGTTCACTGCCGCAAAAGCGGTCTTCCCCGCAAAGTTGGAGACAAACACGCCGTCCACCACGCCGTAAATGGAGGTGAAAATCAGCATGACAATGGTGGGGAAGGTAAAACGCAGCAGCTTGCCGTAAGAAAAATGCTCGGATAAATGGATATGCATGGGTATTTCCTTTCTATATTATTCCGAAACCGCAGGGCATCCGGCGGTTATCCCTGTCCCGGGATAGCCTCCGCGGCTTCCCGGAAGAGGCCAAACCACTTCCGCATCAGCCTCAAGGCGGTTTCCCACTCCGCCGCCTGGAGGCCCCGGGCGGCGGCCCGTTCCGCCTCCATGGCGGGGACGACCTTCTCCCCCACCAAGGCCTTGCCCTTTTCCGTGAGGAAGATGGCCACCTCCCGCCCGCTTCCGGGCCGGAGCGTCAAAACCCCCTCCTGCTCCAGCTTCCGCACGGAGGAGTGGGCAGTCTGCTTGCTGAGGAAAAACTGGCGGCAGATATCCCGCTGGGTGCAGCCCTCTCCCAGTTCCGCCACGCTCCACAGCACCTGGAAGGCGCTGTCCGACAGCCCCAGCCGGACGGCCAGTTCGTGGTAAAACTCCTCGATTTGATGATCCAGACGCAGGAACTCCTGAAACAGCTGTTCAGCATCCATCAGTTTCCCCTCTTTCGCAAGTACGAAATCAGACCTTATGCCCGGCAGTATAGTCCGATCTCATACTTAAAGCAATAGGCATATTTCACAAAAATGCCAGGCTGATTTTCAGAAAATCACAAAAAACAGGCGGGAGCCCATCGGGTTCCCCCTGCCGGAAGCGGAAAAAAGCCTTGCGGCAGGAAGCGGTTTCCGATATAATGAACCACAACAAAGCGGCAGAGAGGAGGATCCCATTGGAGCATTGGGAATTGCTTTGCCCCGGCGGATACGGCTTTTTCTGGGACAGCAACCTGTTCCGCCCCAGTACGGACACCTTCCTCCTCTCCTCCCTGCCGAAGCTGCGGCCCGGGCTCCGGGTCTGCGATTTAGGCAGCGGGACGGGGCTTTTGAGCATCCTGCTTTTGCAGCGCCAGCCGGATATGACCGTGGCCGGTGTGGAACTGCAGGAAGAGGCTGTGCGCCTGGCAGAGCGGTGCGCGATCAAAAACGGGCTGGAGGACAGGCTCTCCTTCCGGCAGGGGGATCTGCGGCGGATCCGGGAGATTTTTCCCGCTGCCAGGTTTGATTTGGTGGCCTGCAATCCCCCCTACTATCTACCGGGCAGCGGCAGAACGGCGGCAGAGGCAGCTGTCCGCAGCGCCCGGGCGGAGACGGACTGTTCCCTGGAGGAGATCTGTGCCGCCGCCGCGTATCTCCTGCCTTGGGGCGGGCGGTTCTGCCTGATCCACAAGCCGGAGCGGTTGACCGATCTCCTCTGCGCCCTCCGGGCGGCATCTTTGGAGCCGAAGCGGCTGCGGGTGGTCTGTAAAGAACCCGGCGCCCCGCCGTCCCTGGTGCTGGCGGAGGCCCGCCGGGGCGGCAGGCCCGGCCTGGCAGTGGAAGCGCCGCTTTTTCTGCGGACAGCGGCGGGGACGCCTGGGGAGGAATTGGACGCCGCCTATTTTCGAACACGGGAGGACAAGCCATGAGCGGCCGTTTATATCTGGTTGCCACCCCTATCGGCAATCTGGGGGATTTCTCCCCCAGAGCTGTGGAGACGCTGCGGGAGGTGGATTTTATCGCAGCGGAGGATACCCGGGTTTCCCTGAAGCTGCTGAATCATTTTGACGTGAAAAAGCCCCTGATCAGCTATCATGAGCATAACCATGTCACCGCCGGGCAGGCGGTGCTGGCCCGCCTGCTGGCCGGGGAATCCTGCGCCCTGGTGACAGATGCCGGCACCCCGGCAGTCTCCGATCCGGGGGAGGATCTGGTGCGGCTGTGCGCGGAGAACGGCGTGGATGTGCAGGCTGTCCCAGGCTGCTGCGCGGCGGTAGCCGCCTTGGCCGTCAGCGGGCTGCCCACCGGGCGGTTTACCTTTGAGGGGTTTCTCACCGTCAACAAAAAAAGCCGCCGGGAGCGGCTGGAAAGTCTAAAAAATGAAGGCCGCACCATGATTTTTCATGAGGCGCCTCACAAGCTGCGGGCCACCCTTCAGGATTTCTCCGCTGTTTTTGGTGCGGACCGGCCTATAGCCCTCTGCCGGGAACTGACAAAACTCCACGAGGAGACCTGGCGGACCACCCTGGGTGAGGCCGCCGCCTATTATCAGGTTCACACCCCCCGGGGGGAATATGTCCTGGTGGTGGCCGGGGCGGAACAGCGGGAGGAGGCCGCTATTTCTCTGGAGGAGGGCGCCGCCCAGGTCCTGGCGCTGAAAGCACAGGGCATCCGGCTGAAAGACGCGGCAAAGGAAGTGGCGGAGCACACAGGCCTCTCGAAAAACGAACTGTACGCCGCCGCCCTGGAGCAAGCGTAATGGGGCCGTGCAGGAACCGGTCCGCACCAGCTATCCGGATACACTGGCCCGCCGGGAGAGATGTGTTTTTCAAAAACCAGAAAGCTTTCAGACAGTTCTCACCGCTTTCATTCAGGCCTATAGCTGTCTTGCTTATCCCCTGCCGTTCTTGCGGCCTATATGCCTCTCCCTTTCCTCGCCCTGGTTTCTTTTCGCCCTCTTTGGACGCTTCTATCTTTAACTTGCTGCTTGACATCCTGGCTTTTTCCCGGTATGATATTCACAATACCATCCGCATGAAGCGGATCAAGGACGCAGAAGCGTTCTCCGGCAGCACTCTATACGGCTTATTGTATGCTGTGAAGGCATACAGCCCTTCTGCAGAAGGACTGTATGCCTTTTTGCGCACTTTTCCGTATATTATGCCTGCTGATATTGTAAAACAGGAGGAAACAATTATGGCATGTTTTCTGGTACCGGCCGCTGAAGCGGTTGTAACAGCCGCGGCTTCAAAGGCCGCAGAAAAGCGGGAGCCCTCCGGATCCGTCCAGGAAAACCCGCAGAGAATCCCTTTTTCCCGCAAATTGAAATGGCTCTCCCATATGCTGCTGGGCGGTACAGTCCTGCTGGTGTTCGAGCACATTTGGCATGGGGAGATATCCCCGTGGTTCCCCTTCCTGACCGCTATGGGCAGCCCTGCCGAAACGGCGGAGATGCTCCGGGAGATATCGTCCGCCGGTGTCTTGATGGCCGTCCTGGTCACTGCTGTATGGGGCGTCATGGTCCTGGTGACAAACACCATGGAGAAAGCCGTTCTGCATGGCACCGAAACAGCGCAGTAAGGGGACGGGATCGTGACACTGCTGATCGCTGTCTTCGCTGCCGAAATCTGCACAATACTTTGGTATAAAAGCGGCTCTGCCCGGGAGATGAAGGTGGGAATCCTGTGCTGGATGTTTTGGGGCGCCTCCCTGATGTGGCTGGGAGATGCGATTTTTGAATATGCAGAACTCCGTGAGGCGTACTTTTCCCCCTCCCCCGCCAGTATGCTGAACGACCTTTTCTTGGGCCTATCGACTATTGCGCTGGCTCTGGCAATCTGGTTGGCCCTGCTGCTGGTAAAGGATCCAAAAGGCGTCGTGCGGGCGCAGCTTTTTAAAAAAGGATAGGAGTTTAGGTAAGATGAGATGCTGGCCCGGGAAAAGCATATCTGTTCCCAGGCCGGCATCCTCGTATTTCGGCCATTTCATGGAAAAATATGTATCCTCGGTCATACGGGATAGCCGGCTGTGTCCCGGAAAAGACGCCGAAATAAGCAATATTATACGAAAACTCCGCGAAAATGCAGGATTTTATAACAAAAATCCACAAAGAAAATCCGAGAAGGAAACACGATAAGGGTGGCGTATCCTCTTTTTCAGATTATGCTTATCGACTTAACACAGCAAGGCACAAGATGTAGCAACAGCCCTGGTA
>CAJUDW010000051.1 GCA_910584995.1 uncultured Oscillibacter sp.
TGGCTTTTGTCTTTTTTGCTCTCATTGTCGATGTGCTTATGTGAACACTGCCTAAGACTGATAGATTTTACTTCTACAGGGGGAAAGGGAAAGATTATAGATTAGCCTACCCTTAGGAGGATAGACTTATGACCAGCGAAGAATTCGGGAAACTTTGGATCCTGATGGGGAATTTATTCCCCGCCTCCCCGAAAACGAAAAGCAAAAATAACCGGATTGCATGGGCGAATGTGTTGAAACCGTACCTGTTTGAGGATGCGGCTGAGGCGGTCACGGCCTGGGCAAGAAAGAATAAATTTTTTCCTGACCCGACAGAGATTTCCTCCCAGTTGACGGAGGAGGAACCTCGAGGGTCCATCCGCCGCCGCTCAAATAATGCCTGGATGGCCAAGTACATACACCAGAACGCAGCCAGGATCACGGATGAGGACGCGGAGGAAATCCATGCTGCCGGGCTCTTGACGTGGGGCGAGGCGGAAAAGCAGGGAATGAGCTTTCGAGACTGGAGCCGGAAGTATAGGGAGAAATTCCCGGACGGCAAGACCTGGCCGGCCTACCACCGAAAGCCAGAGGAGCTTAAATGATTCGATTTACCATCCCCTACCCACCCACGAAAAAAGGGAAAGCGGCCTTCTGCAAGCGCTTCGGCCTGAACGCCTACTACGCCGGGAAGCACTGGGCACAGCGGAAGCGGGACGCCGAGGAATTACATATGCTGGCCCGCACAGCTATGAACCGCGCTCACATTAAGCGGAAGATCGCGGACAAGCCCGTGGAGATTCGGTTCTTTTGGGATGACGGACTTGACGTAGACAATCACGCCGTTCTCGGGAAAGCCATTGTAGACGCCATGAAGAAGACGTTGATTGAAAACGATGACAGGCGATACGTGTCGAAAGTATCCCATGCGTTTTGGGATGGTGGGGAAATTCTTGTGGAAGTGAGGGAGTATCCAGAGTGAATGTCGTATACAACCTGGACTGCATGGAAGCCATGAAGGAAATGCCGGATCTCTGCTTCGACCTGGCCGTGGTGGATCCGCCCTACGGCATCGGGGAAAGTGGCGCGGCGGCGGCAGGGCGGTCCAACAGGGCCTCCGCCCGGGCCTATAAGCCCTTCTTCGGGGAGGACCGGGCCGCCCCGCCGCTGGAGTATTTCCGGGAACTGGTAAGGGTTTCAAAAAACTAGATCATTTTCGGGGCAAACCATTTTGCCAGCAGATTGCCCCGGGTGGACACCCCTTGCTGGATTGTGTGGGACAAGGACAACGGCGGCAGCGATTTCGCGGACTTTGAAATGGCCTGGACCAGCTTCCCGGGGGCGGCGCGGATGTTCCGGTTTTGCTGGGCCGGGATGCGCCAGGGGGACATGAAACAAAAAGAAATCCGCATCCATCCCACCCAAAAGCCGGTGGCCCTCTACAGGTGGATCTTCCGCCACTACGCAAAACCGGGGGACAAGATTCTGGACACCCACCTGGGCAGCGGGTCCAGCCGGATTGCCGCCTATGACGCGGGGCTTGATTTCGTGGGGTTTGAGATGGACCCGAACTATTTTGCGGCCCAGGAGGAGCGATTTGAAGCCTACGCGGCCCAGTGTTCGCTGTTTGTTGGGAAGGAATGATGGGGAAAATGCAACACATTTTGAGCCTTTCCTACGGGAAAGACAGCATGGCGTGTCTGGGTGCTATCGAAAAATTAGGCCGGCCGCTTGACCGGATTGTTCATTCTGAAGTTTGGGCCACTGATACCATTCCAGCAGACCTGCCGCCAATGATGGAGTTTAAGAACTATGCAGACGCCGTTATCAAGGAACGATGGGGGATTGTGGTTGAGCACTTTAGCGCAACAAATATTGACGGGGTAACTGGGGATAAGGTGACCTATCAAGATGGGTTTTACCATGTTCTTAAACGCGGAAAATACTGTGGGAAGATCAAGGGATTTCCGCTGCAAAAAGGACCATGGTGCCAAAAGCTAAAATTAAACTCATATGATACCGTAAGCAAAACAGACGAAGGATTTATAACCTACTTAGGGATTTCCGCCGATGAGACAAAGCGTTTTGGGGACTTGAACGAAACAACTAAAAGCCCCATTAAAGAATTGGGATGGACCGAAAGCGACTGCCGCAATTGGTGTGAGCGAAACGGACTTCTTTCCCCTGTTTACACCGAAGCCGAACGGAGCGGGTGCTGGTTTTGCCACAATCAAGGAGTTTATCAGCTCCGCCTTTTGCGGAAGAACTATTCAGGACAAGCCAAGGGAGCAAACCTACGGCGAAACTACGGTGGAACAGATCAGGGAGCTGCTGAAGCTGTGGCGGGACCAGGACTAAAAAAGAGCGGAGAAACAACGATGTGCTGCTGTAGAATCAACACGGACGTGCTGCTTGCAAACTTATTTTCGAAGTTCCCCGGGAATCTCATGGTCTCCCTGGCGGATTTGCAAGTATACCTGGCCTATTTATCGGAGAGATTCCCAACTTACGTGGTTTCGGACTGCAGACTTAAGGCGATGAGGGAGTGTGTGGAGGCATATCCGGAGCTATACCGGGCCGTGGAGCGCGATGGGAGCTTCTTGATTGCACGGGGGGCCCTTTCCCCCAAGGCCAGCTATTTTAATTCCCAATACCCGGCTTCCATCGCCGGGTATATCGGCAGCTTGACAGATGGATTTTTTGAGAAAGCACAGGAATCCCCCTGGTTTTGGAAGAGAGAAACGGAGGTGTAACCTTTGAAGAACAGAAATCCAGTGGAGGCCAAAAGTTTGCCAGAAAAACACTTGTATTCTCAGGGGATATGTGGTAAATTGAGTATAAAGAATGGATGGGTTACCTGCCCTTTGTGTGGAAAAGGTAAAGTCATAAAACTTTTAGAAAATACAAAAGCAAAAAATCTAATCGTGTTTTGCAAAGTCTGCGGGGCTGAATCCATCGTGAATATTGATTAGTGCCTGTGCCTGAGTGCCTGTGCCTCATATCCCGAATATTCGGGTTATGTTGGCACAGGCACTTTATTTTTTATATGCCGCCGCTGGACTTTGGCAGAATCTACAAACGAGGGTATACCTCGGCGGCGGGCCTCCTTTCATAAGCCCGTTTGCAAAAAGCCCCCACACGATCCAGTGACGGGCAACCCATTCGGGCACCGCCCCGTCGCCTCCGAAGCCCTGCGTACCTACGTGGGGTATCAGTAGGAGCGGCGGGGCCCATATGCAGCCCCCCGGCGCATGAGCCGGGGGCTGTGCCAGATGATTTTGACTGAGAGGTGGTGGTATGGCATTAACACCAAAACAAAAGCGGTTTGTGGAGGAGTACCTGGTGGACCTCAATGCTACCGCTGCCGCAAAGAGGGCTGGGTATAGTCCAAAAACGGCAGACCGTATTGGGCCAGAGCTGCTTGGGAAAACTTGTGTTTCTCGGGCTATTCAGGAGGCGATAAAGTGTCGAGAGGAGCGCACGCAAGTTACGCAGGACTACGTGATTAAGAAGCTAAAGGAAATTGCGGATAAAGAAGCGTCTGATACGCAGGAAAGCGACTTGAAGTTTTCAAACAAACTCAAAGCCTTGGAATTGCTTGGCAAGCACGTGGGGGCGTTTGAGAAGCAGGACAAGCCTGCTATAGAAAGCAGCGGGTTCGAGATCCCTGCCCGACTGATTGCTCCGGCATTCCTGCCTGTGCATCTGGACGTCCTGGAACATGGACATACGGAGTATGTGGAAAAGGGTGGACGCGGCTCTGCAAAATCCTCGTTCATTTCTCTGGAGATCGTATCCCTCATCAAGAACAACCCGCAGATGCACGCCCTGTGCTGCCGAAAGGTGGGCAACACGCTGCAAAGCTCCGTGTATAACCAGATTCTGTGGGCCATTGATGCGTTGGATTTGACAGAGGAATTTGAGGCCACCAAGAACCCGATGGAGGTCACCTGCAAGTCCACTGGGCAGAAGATTTACTTTCGTGGCGCGGATGACCCCATGAAGCTGAAATCCACGAAACCGCCCTTTGGGTACATCGGCATCCTCTGGTTCGAGGAGCTGGACCAGTTCGCCGGCGACAAAGAGTGTCGGAGCATCCAGCAGTCCGTCATCCGCGGCGGCGACGAGGCGTACATTTTCAAGAGTTTCAACCCGCCCAAAGCAAAAAACAACTGGGCGAACAAATACTGTGAGCAGCTGAAAGAGAGCCGTCTCGTCACACACTCCGATTACCGGAGCGTTCCGGTCAAGTGGCTGGGCAAGGCGTTCCTGGACGAGGCGGAGTATCTGAAAGGGATTAACCATTCTGCCTACGAACACGAATATCTGGGCATCTCGAACGGGAACGGTGGCATGGTCTTCGAAAACGTCGTCGCGGAGACCATCACGGACCGGCAGGTTGCCGCATTTGACCGCGTGCTGAACGGCGTGGACTGGGGGTATTATCCCGACCCGTGGGCATTCAACCGGGTACACTACGACGCCGCTCGCCGGACGCTGTACATCTTCGACGAACTGACTGCCTGGAAGAAGGGTAACCGAGAGACAGCGGACATACTGCTGGAACGCGGTATGACCCGCGAAGACCTCGTTACCGCCGACAGCGCGGAGCCGAAGAGTGTGGCAGATTACAAAAAGTTCGGCCTTTGGTGCTTTGGGGCTGTCAAGGGGCCAGGGAGTGTGGAGTACTCCATGAAGTGGTTACAGTCGCTTGTGAAGATCGTGATTGACCCGGCGCGGTGTCCGGATACTTACGAGGAATTCACTGAGTACGAGTATGAGCGGACTAAGGACGGAGAGATCATCAGTGGGTATCCGGACACGAACAACCACCATATTGATTGCGTCAGGTATGCGACGGAAACCATTTGGAAACGACGGGGACAGTAAGGGAGGCTGGTCCAGATGTCCTTTTTCAGCTGGGCACGTGCCCTATTTGGCAAATTGGATAAAAAAACCACGTCCTCCGGGGCCATCGAGAGGGAGTTTGGCGTATACCCGGCAGCGTCCCGGAAGATGGAGGACAATATCGACCTCTGGTGGGCGCTGTATGTGGACCGCCCGCCCTGGATGACGGACTGCGTACGGCCTTTGGGCCTCCCGGGGGCGATCGGGCGGGAGCTTGCCCGCCATGCACTGACGGAGTTCTCCGCTTCCGTCGTCGGTGGCGTACGGGGCGAGTATCTGGACCGGCAGCTGCAAGCAGCCGCCCCCGACTTTGGGAAGGCCTTGGAGCTAGGCCTCTGCTTGGGCGGAATCGCGTTTAAGCCGTATCCTGACGCGGGGCGGCTGCTGATGGATACCGCGACCACCGACTTCACCCCGACCCATTTCGATGGGGCCGGGAGGTGCGTCGGAGGCGTATTCAAAAGCCATCCGGTGCGGCTGGGGGAAAGGTGGTTCGTCCGGATGGAATACCATGATTCCCGGGTCCGTGAGGACGGAAGCATGGTCTATGCGATCGAAAACAGGGCGTTCCACAGCGGACAGGACGGGAGCATCGGCGCGCAAGTGGCACTGAACATAGTGCCAGAATGGGCTGAACTCCAGGAACACATAGAGATTGAGGGACTGGACGGCCCTCTGTTTGCCTACTTCAAGCCACCGCAGGCCAACAACATTGAGCCGGAGAGCCAAATGGGTTCATCGGTGTACGCCGGGGCGACGGTCGACCTCATAAAACAGGCGGATAAGAGGTGGGAACAGATTGAATGGGAGTATCAAAGCGGAGAGAGGAAAATCTACGCTGACAGCAATGCCGCCGGAACTCCGGAAGCCGCGCGTGACCGGCTGTTTGTGTACGGGGACTTCTCCAACGACGGAGACTTCTTCCAGGAGTTCAGCCCGGAATTCCGGGACGAACCTCTCTACAGGGGCTTCCAGCGCCTCCTCCAGCGCATCGAGTTCAATGTGGGCTTGTCCTACGGGACGATATCGGACCCCCAGAACATAGAGCGGACGGCGACCGAGATCCTGGCCGCAAAACACCGGCAGTACGTGACAGAGAGAGCCATCCAGCGAGCATTCGAGGATACGCTGGACGGCTTGGTCTACGCCATGAATGCCTGGTGCGACCTGGCGCGGCTGGCTCCGGCTGGTACATACAGTGTGGATTATAACTGGGGGGACGGCGTCCTGGACGATCCGGAGACCCGGCGGCAGGATATGGCCTTAGATATGCAGCGAGTGGCCGCAGGATTGATGCGGGATGTGGATTTCGTCATGAAATGGGACAAGGTGGACGAGGAAACCGCCCGGAAGATGCTGCCGGGGATGGAGGATATGACGGACGAGGGAGAAGCCGAGATCGAATAGCACTATTAATTTGCACCTTGACAACCTCATATTGAGATAGCGGAAAATATTTTTGAAAACCTCTTGACTATGGGTGCTACCCATGTTATAATGGATACATCCTAAAGGAAAGGAGATTCAAAAATGGGACAGACGGACAAGCAGTTCGGCGGATTCCTTAGAATGATGATCGCCAGGATGAAGAAGGCAATCGAAGAAAAGGACCCGGAAAAGTCCAAGGAACTGATGCAGGAAATCCTAAATGATTTGCAAGCCACATTGGAGGATTGAGGTCAGGGGCGGCTGTAAGCTGCCCCCTCCTCAAACGATCAAAATGAAAGATGATAAAACCACGGCAAAGGAACGTTATGACGCAAGGACGGCGGTTTATGTCAGCTTAAAGCTGAACAAAGGAACAGACGCCGATATTTTGCGGGCCATTGATGGAAAACCAAAACAAACTGAAATCAAGCGTTTAATTCGTAAGGGTATTGGCAAAAGCGAATAATAGGAATCCCCGCTATCTCGATTGAGGTAGCGGGGATTTTTTGTAAAGAAGGTGGTAGGGTGAAGTACCCTTTTTAGCCCCGCCGTTCTCGACGCTCTCCCGGAGGAGCTGGCGGAGCTGTTCCGGGGTCTGGAGCTGACGCTGCTGGAGGAGATATGCAGCAGGCTCAAGATATCCGGCCAGCTCAACGAGGTCACCGTGCAGGATATCCGTGCTCTCCGCTCCCTGGGGGTCGACCTGGAGGACATCAAAAAGGCCATCAATGACACCACCACCATTGGCGCGGACAAACTCAATGCCCTGCTGGACGGCGTGGTGGCCCGCAACCAACAATACTACGCCTCTATGGGCGACCTGGCCCATGTGACCGCGCCGGAGCGGCTGGTGGATGAGCGGGATATAGCGGCCATCCGGCGGCAAACCTGGGGGGCGTATAAGAACATCACCGGGTCTATGGGGTTTCTGGTGCGGAAGGGCGGACGTCTGTCGTTTCTGGAACCGGCAAGGGCGTATGAAAATGCGCTGGATTCCGCACTCTTGCAGGTGCAATCCGGGGCTATCAGTTACAACCAGGCCATTGCAGGTGCGGTCAGGCAGCTGGCGGACAGCGGGCTGAAAACCGTTTCCTATGAGAGCGGCCACGTGGACAGTGTGGATGTGGCCGTCCGGCGGGCGGTGATGACCGGCGTGAACCAGCTCAACCAGAAGTACCGGGAGCAGTCCATGGACTACCTGGAAACAGATTTGGTGGAGGTCACGGCCCACCTGGGGGCGCGGAATACAGACGGCCCTATGGGCTGGGAGAACCACGCAAAATGGCAGGGGAAGGTGTACCAATGGAGAAAGTAAAGCTATTGCAGGGAGACTGCCTGGAGCTGATGAAGGACATCCCGGACAGGAGCGTGGATATGGTGCTGACCGATCCGCCGTATTCATCCGGTGGATTGTTCGCGGGAGATCGCAAGGCAAGCACCCGCACGAAATACTGCAACAGCGATTACAACGGAGCGGCAAGGTTTCAGAATTTCAGCGGTGACAACATGGACCAGCGGAGTTTCACGGAGTTCATGCGCATGGTGCTTGCAAAGTGTAGGCAAAAGGCCAAACCGGAAAGTGTGTGCGCTGTATTTGTGGATTGGCGCAATATCGCCGCCATGATAGACGCGATACAGGCCGCAGGATGGATTTATAGAGGAATTATTTGTTGGAACAAGGGAAATGCCAGAAATATCCCCGGGCGGTTCCGGCAAGACTGTGAATTCGTTGTATGGGGCACAGACGGAGTAAAACACGTGGATTGGTCGCCGGGCTTTTCCGTATTACCCGGACTATACAACGAGAAAAGCGTGTCAACAAAAAAGAAACACCACCAGACCGAAAAGCCCGTTGGACTGCTGGAAAAGCTGATCGCAATCTGTCAAAACGGCGGAATAGTGTTTGACCCATTTATGGGAAGCGGTTCCACGGGCGTTGCGGCAGTCAACACGGGCCGCTCCTTCATTGGAATGGAGTTAGACCCCGGCTACTTTGAAACGGCCTGTAGGCGCATTGCAGAAGCCCAGGAACAATAAAAGGTGGTGATGGCATGGCAGAATACCCCGATTTTGAAAAGACGTGTGGCTACGGCTCTGTGACTGGCATAGGAGGGGCAAACTGCCGCTAGCGTCACTCCTTCTGGCCGTACATAGAGGGCGTATCTGAGCGCACCTATACCGACGCCGAACTGGAGGCCATGAAGCCGGAGAATCGGCCTAAAATCAAGTTTGAGGGCCAGGAGTACGATGATTATCAGGCCGCCCAGAAGCAGCGCCAGATTGAGAGAACCGTCCGCAAGCTGAGGCGCCGCAAGGCCGCCTTCGAGGCCGCCGGACTGACTGAGGACGCCCAGGCCGCCAGCATCCGCCTTCAGCGGCTGAATCAGGAGTACAGGGCCTTCAGCAAGGCGGCGGGCCTGCCGGAACAGCGGGAGAGGATGAAAGTCTCCTATGTGGACGACGAGTCCAAGGCAGAAGCTGCAGCACTCAAAATCCGCCGCGCCGCAGAAGCTCCTATACGAGAGGCAATTCGCCGGGGTGACTATCCGCTAACCATCAATCCGGAGAAACAGGCACGGCATATGATTGGAACAGCTCTCCCAGGACGTAGCGTAATTACTGTTTCGTCTGAGGAATTGCAGAGCATCATCAATCAGCGAGCAGGCAGCGGAAAGCTTGATTTAGCGGATTCGCTCACTTGGAATAAGCGAGAAATCGTTGATGCCGGGAAAGAAATTGGCTATACAATCAACGTAAAAGGTGATATAATATTTGCAAGAAGCATCAAAATCCATTACAGCAAAACCGGCGTTCATGCGGTTCCGTTCTCTGGGAGGTGGAAAAGATGAAAATACCAGACCCTGATATTTATTTTGGGAAAAGAATTAAAGTTTTCTCCAGTAATGGCATCGTCACAGTCGGCGACTTCTTTGGATATAATTACGACTATGACGATGATGGAAATGAGTTCGTCGAGTTTGACGTAGAACGAGAGGATGGATTCCTGATTGGATTTACGGAGGATGAAGTTGAGCGCATTGAAATTGTCGATGGATGATCGATTCAAAGCCCCCATAGTCACCCTCGGTGGTGGTATGGAGGGAATTATGAGCCATCCTGTTTTAACTGCACTCACTTTCGCGGGATGGTCGAGGGGAAGGCGCGCTGCATTGCGTTCCCAGAAGGAATTCCAAAGGAATTGACAAAAAAAGATGCTATACACAACAGTTCGTTCCCGGGGGACAACGGGATTCAATTTGAGCCATACAAGGAATAGATGCTATATGGCATTGAATTTATCCGAGGGTGACGAAAAGCGTCTTGAGCGTGATTTAGCGGCGGCAGAACCATACGACGAAGACGCACCTGAATTACGCACTTTTGATGGCAAAGTGGATTTTGCCAGAATGAGGGCTACAATGGCAAAGAAGATTCTTGAAATGGCAAAAGAAGGAGAATAGATCAGTATAATGCCGCTGGTTTTGTAATATCGTTTGGGGAGGCATTGCCGAAGTTGAAAAATTGTAAGCAGTCAAGAAAAATGGGCCAAATTTCGCCACAAAGTATACCAGTTTTGG
>CAJUDW010000052.1 GCA_910584995.1 uncultured Oscillibacter sp.
GCCTTGTACATGTCGCCGTAGGCGTGGCGGGCGATGGTGATGGGCTTTTCCCAGTTCTTAACCACCGGGCGGATGCAGGGGAGGACAATGGGGGCCCGGAAAGCGGTGCCGTCCAGGATGGCCCGGATAGTGCCGTTAGGCGATTTCCACATCTCTGTCAGTTCCGGGTATTCCTCCATCCGTTGCTGGTTTGGTGTAATGGTTGCACACTTTACGGCGACGCCCAGCCGCCGGGTTGCGTTGGCTGCGTCCACAGTCACCTGATCCTTTGTGGCGTTCCGGTTCAAAAGGCCCAGATCGTAATACTCGGTTTTCAGATCCACAAAGGGGAGAATCAGCTTGTCCTTGATCATCCTCCAGAGAATCCGGGTCATCTCGTCCCCGTCCATCTCCACAAGGGGGGTTGTCATCTTGATTTTGTCCATATGGTAAGCATCTCCTTATAAGAGAGATTGATAGAAAATAAGGGCACTGGCGGATATCGTGATGACGGCCTGGCCGCCGGTGGGTTCCGCGCTGTGTTTTACGTTTCTGCCTTTTTGGCGTAATAGTTCATAAGGCAGCCGTCCAGGATGATTTCCCGTTCCTCCGGCGTCAGGCCGCGGACATGGAGCAGGATGTCCTCCGTGCCGCCGTCCGCTTTCAGCACTTTGGCGGGGAAGTCCTCCTTTCCCCGGAGGATTTTTTCCCGGATTTCCGGCACCAGCAGGCAGTCTCCGGCCTCGTAGGGAAAGTCCGTCCCCGCGTCCAGGGTGAAGGGCAGGATGCCCCAGTTGACACAGTTGGAACGGTACCGCTTTGTGGCAAAGCTGTAGCAGATATTGGCGAAGCCTCCCAGCACCTTCTGGCAGCTGGCAGCCTGCTCCCGGGCAGAGCCGTCGCCAGGCTTGTTGGCAAATACGCAGGAGCCGAACTGGGTGTTGGCAGCGGTAACGCCCTCCAGGCCGGAGGCCCGGTCCAGCAGGGTTTGCAGCTTTGCCGGTGTCCTGCCGGACAACCGCTCCGCCTCCAGTTCTGCTGCGGCCTTGGCCCGGCCCACATAGGCCGGTTCCCGGCGGGAGAGGGTGAATTCCGCCAGCCGCAGGGGATTAGAGCGGAAGGAGGAGGTCTCCCCGGAAGGGATCAGTTCGTCGGTGGTGGTTACGTCATCCCGCAGCACCGCGGCCAACTCCACCAGGAGGTTGTCCGCCAGAGGCTGCATCTTGGGCCAGTCGGTGATGTTGGGGCCGAAAATCAGTTCCGTCTCCGGCTGGGGTTTCCCAAAGCCGTTGTAGATCCGCTTTTGGTAGACGCTGCTGTCAAAATGGTAGGGACGGCGGACGGGATTGTACTCGATTTCCGTGGCAGGTGTGAGTTTTCCGCCGTTCCGGGCCGTTGCGGCGATAGAGCGGGCGTCCATCAGGCAGACGGCGGCAAACTGGCCCTCGCCGGGCTTGGATCCCTCCCGGTTGGGGAAGTTCCGGGTAGTGTGCCGCAGGGAGAGGCCGTTGTGGGCAGGCACGTCCCCCGCGCCGAAGCAGGGGCCGCAGAAGCTGGGCTTAATCACCGCGCCGCTTTGCAGCAGGTCTGCCGTGGCCCCGATTTTCGTCAGTTCCAGGCTGACAGGGACGCTGGTGGGGTACACGTCCAGGGCAAAGTACCCGTCGCCGCAGCTGCCGCCCCGGAGGATATCCGCCGCCTCGGTGATATTGTCAAAGAGGCCGCCGGCACAGCCGGCAACAACGCCCTGATCCGCCCAGACGCCGCCATCATGGATTTTGTCTGCCAGCCGGATCTGCGCCTTGGGATACCGGGCCCGGGCGTCCGCCTCCACCTGGGCCAGCAGTTCCGGGGCGTTGTCCAGGAATTCGCGGATGGTATAGGCGTTGGAGGGGTGGAAGGGAAGAGCGATCATAGGCTCCACTTGGGAGAGATCCAGTTCGATGTACTTGTCGTACCAGGCGAATTCCCCGGGCCGCAGGGGCTTGTACTCCTCCAGCCGCTGATGGGTCTTGTAGAAAGCCTTTGTCTCGCCGTCCGTCTCCCAGATGCTGGAAAGGCAGGTGGTCTCGGTGGTCATGACATCCAGGCCGTTCCGGAAGTCAATGGGCAGGGAGGAGACGCCGGGACCGGCAAATTCCAGCACGCAGTTGTTGACAAAACCGCTCTCAAAGACCGCCTTCACCAGGGCGATGGCAGCGTCGTGGGGGCCGACGCCCCGGCGGGGCCCGCCGGTGAGATAGACCAGGACCACTTTGGGATAGGCGATATCCCAGGTGTTTTTCAAAAGCTGCTTGGCAAGTTCCGGCCCGCCCTCCCCCACGGCCATGGTGCCCAAGGCGCCGTAACGGGTGTGGGAGTCGGAGCCCAGGATCATTTTCCCGCAGCCTGCCAGCTGCTCCCGGGCATAGGAATGGATGACGCTCTGGTTGGCGGGGACATAGATGCCGCCGTATTTTTTCGCGGCGGAGAGGCCGAACACGTGGTCGTCCTCGTTGATGGTGCCGCCCACGGCGCAGAGGCTGTTGTGACAGTTGGTCAGGGCGTAGGGCACGGGGAATTCCCGCATCCCGGAGGCCCGGGCCTGCTGGATAATGCCTACATAGGTGATATCGTGGCTGGCCAGAGCGTCAAAGCGAATTTGCAGCCGCCCCGGATCGCCGGAGACACTGTGGGCCTGGAGAATCTGCCAGGCCAGGGTCCTCTGCCGGCCCTCCTCCGGCGAAATGGGGGCCTGGGTCCGGAGAACCCCTTTCGCCAGAAAGACGCCGCTGTCATGGAGTGTGATCATGTCAAAAACCTCCTGTCCTCCGGCACGGAAAAGCGCCGGGACGCCGCGCCGCCAAAATGGGGGCACAGGTAATTTTTTGAAAAGTTCAAGGGAATCCAAGGCTGTAATGGAAAAACGCTTTACGGTCAAAAGCGCGGTATAAGAACCGCTTGCGCCTCCCGGATTACCGTTCTGCGATGGGGATGTAGGGAATCCGCTTGCAGATGGTCTTGTAGGCGGGACGGATGATCCGGGGATCCTGAGCGCAGCACTCCTCAATACGGTGGGCGCACCATCCGGGCATACGGGCGCTGGCGAAGATGGCGGTGTAGAGGTCTGTGGGGATACCCAACAGCTTGTAGACGAAGCCGGAATAGAGATCCACATTGGCGCAGATGGGCTTGTCAATGCGGCGTTCGTTGGCAAAGACCTCTGGGGCCAGCCGCTCCACAGATTCGATGAGATCCAGTTCCTTGCTCATGCCCTTTTTCTCCGCCAGGTGGCGGGAGAACCGCTTCAGGATCTCGGCCCGGGGATCGGAGAGGGTATAGACCGCGTGGCCCATGCCATAGATGAGGCCGGTGCCGTCCCCCAGATCCCGGCGGAGGATGCGCAGCAGGCAGTCCTTGATCTCACCGTCGTCGTTCCAGTCCTGCACGGTGTTTTTGATGAACCGCATCATCTCCACCACTTTGATATTGGCACCGCCGTGGCGGTATCCCTTCAGGGCCCCCACTGCCGCGGCGATGGAGGAGTAGAAATCTGTGCCGGAGGAGGTCAGTACGCGGCAGGCAAAGGTGGAGTTATTGCCGCCGCCGTGCTCCGCGTGGAGGATCATGCAGAGATCCAGCAGCTTCGCTTCATCATCCTCGAAGTGGTTGTCCTTCCGGAGGGAGTACAGGAAGTTTTCCGCCACGCTCATATCCGTTTGGGGGCGGTGGAGGTAGAGGCTGTCCTTATCGAAGTAATGGCGTTTGGCGGCGTAGGAGTGGGCCACGATGGTGGGCGTCCGGGCCACCATGCGGAAGGACTTGAAGAGTTCGTTTTCCAGGGTCATATTCTCCGCTTCGCCGTCATGGGAATGGAGGGCCAGGATGCAGCTTTCCAGCTTGTTCATGATGTTCCGGTTAGGGGAGCGGAGGATCATATCCTCGGTGAAATAGCCCGGCAGGCGGCTCCACTTGGCCAGGAGATACTGGAACTCCTTCAATTGTGAGGCTGTGGGCAGCTGGCCGAACAGGAGCAGGTAGACCGTTTCCTCAAAGCCGAAGCGGTTCTCCTCAATGCACTGCTGAATGATGTCGCTGATGCTGACGCCCCGGTAGAACAGGCGGCCCTTCCGGGGGATCTTCTTTCCGTCCTCCAGATCGTAACCGTCAACGTCGCCGATGGTGGTGACTCCGGCGATGACGCCGGTGCCGTTGGGATAGCGCAGGCCCCGCATAACGCCGTCGCCGGACTGGCTGGCGGGGAAGATGTCGTTCTGGCGGATAAAATCCTCGGAGCCGCTGACAAAGGACAGGGAGGATTCAATCAGTTCTTGATGCCGGAGCATCCGGTGAAGGTCACGTTCCGTTTTGTATGACATATGTAACTGCCTTTCTTGATTGACATAGGTTGGGGAGAAGACACGGGCAAGCCCTGTGGCTGCCTCAGTGCCCTGCCGGCTTCCGGGCCAGCAGATCCTTTCCGGCGCGGATATCCTCCAGCAGGAATTTTGCCAGAAGATACCCCAGGGGCAGCAGGGTGAACAGAAGGGCTTTTCCCAGGAAATACCGGCAGAGCACCGCCGCCGCCACGCCGCCCAGCACAAAACTCAGCAGCATCCGGAAGTGGGAAACCATCCGCCGGGCGGCCTCCCGGTCGTGGTGCCGGATGGCGCGGCTGGCCAGGGCCCCCGTCTGGCGGAGGTGGTTGGTGCAGAAGGTGGTGGCCATAGGGATGCGCTGGGCCTGCCGGAAGGTATTGTACTGCATGGAGGCGATCAGGTTGATGGTTATTTGGGAGATCTGATAGGGTGCGGTTTCCGGCAGCAGCCCAAGAAACAGGACGGCCGCCATTTCCAGAAGGATCAGCAGGGTGTCCCATCGGATATGCAGGTGGAAGCGGATATAATTGGGGACCGACTCGGAGATGAACGCCCCCAGGAAATAGGCAGACATGGGGATAAGGTAGTAGAAAAACCGCCCCCATTGCCCATTCCCCAGGGCAATGGCGCTGAGAACAAAATTGGCCGTCTGGGCGTTGCAGAAAACGCCGCCCCGGATGGAGTAGGTGAAGGCCCCGAAAAAGCCGCCTGCAAACATCAGGATTTGAAAGGTGCTGAGTTTTTCACAGGCCAAATAGTCCCTGTTCTGCTGAGGCTCCATGTTGATCCCTCCGTATCCGCCCGGTCCTACCGGCAGTTTCTTTATTATAAGAGGAGGGGCGGAGGATGTCAACAGGAACCTCCAAGCGTGGGGGGAGGCGGCGAAGGGCCGCATCAGCCGCCTTTTTCCCGGGCCCTGCAAGGGACCTATGCCCCGGCGGGCCGGCCCGCTGCCCCTTTCCCGCTGCGCTGACGCTAGCAGAGGCTTAACACAGCGTTCCTTTTCCGTCTTCGGAGCGCCAGAGACGGAAAAGGAACGTTTGTCAGAGATATCATGCATATCATGCAGGTTTTTTGCTCTGCCCTGCGGGGGTTTCCGGCCACGCGGCCCGGGTTTTCGGCCGGCGCAGGCTGGCTCAAGCCTCTGAGCCCGTTTCCTGCGCCCGGCAGAAATAGGGGCCGCAGTCCGCCTCGTGGGTCTGGACGTAGGTCCAGGTAAAGCCTTTGTCCACCACGTACCAGTCCGCGCCGTCCACGGTACCCTGGCCCGCCGGGAGGCCGTCCAGTTCCGCCTTAGTAACGGGGCGGGAGAGGGGGGCCCCTTTCGGCGGGTACTCCTTATAAAATAAATACAGATCCTTGTCAGGAACCGCCGCCAGGGCTTGCCGGGCCGCGTCCCCCTCCAGATGGGGGACCAGGTTCCAGGAGAAGATGTGCCAGAGGTAGTTGCCCTCCGCCAGGACCCGCCTGCCCATGTCCGCCTCGGAGACCCCGGAGGCGAAGGCGTCCAGCCAGCGGTCCTGCACCGCCTCCGGCTTTGCGGGGAAAGGCTCCGTCCAGGGCACCATCGTCCCCTGGAGGCGGCAAATGGGGAGGCCCTGCTGGAAGAATTTCGCCTCATAGTCCGTCATGACCCCTACTGGGCCGTTCCCGTGAAGGTTCCGGGTCACTTCCGACAGGGTAAACCCGAACTGGGGCAGTTCTTCTACGGAGAATTCAAAGAGATCCCGGTTATCCGTCTTGAAATGGATCTCCCCGCCCTCTTTCAGGACCTGCCGGTACAGCTTGAGGAAGTTCCCGTGGGTCAGGCGGCGTTTGGCGTGGCGTCCGCTGGGCCAGGGGTCGCAGAAGTTGATGTAGATGCGGTCCGCCTCACCGGGGGTGAAGAAATAGGGCAGCTGGTCCGCGTTGGCGCTGATGAACCAGACATTGGAAAGCCCCGCCGCCGCGCACCGCTCCATAGCCACCACCATGGCGTCCGGTACCCGCTCCACGGCCACAAACATCACGTCCGGCTCCGCCGCCGCCGTCCCGGCGGTAAAGCGGCCCTTGCCGCAGCCCAGCTCCAGCCGGAGTTCCCGGGCCTGGGGCATCAGTTCCCGCCACTTTCCGGCCAGGCTGTAGGGCTCCTGGATCAGGAAGCGCCTGCAGCGCTCCATCCGGGGAATCAGGTTCTTTTTTTTCCGCATACGCATATGGAAATCCTCCTGGGATCTGAAAATCGTTATTTCCACAAGGGATTGTGTAAGCCTCCCCATTGTACCACAGGAAATAGCTGCTGTAAACGGGATTTTTCCGGCGGGCAGGGAAGGGGGGACGGGGTTATGTTAAGCGATTAACAAAATTGTATAGAATTTAACGATTATTTTGTGGGAAGTGTAAAAAAGAGGCAAAAACGGGGTTGTGTGCACAATTTCCACTTGATAAATGTGGGCGCGGAACGTATAATATGTAGTTGTCAATAAAATGGCAAAGTACGGGTTTACCGTGACGCTTCCACGGCCCGGCGGGGCCGGATCACCAAAAATCAAACTTAACAGGAGGAACAATCATGAAGGTAGCAGTTTTTGGCGCGGGTACCATGGGCAGCGGCATTGCGCAGGTCTTTGCGGCGAAGGGCCACACCGCCCTGATGTACGCCAGTTCCGTGGCCTCCGCCCAGCGGCACAAGGATAAGCTGGCCGCCTCCCTGCAAAAGCGCGTGGAGAAGGGCAAGATGGCCCAGGAGGCTGTGGACGCCATCCTCGCCAACATCCTGGTGGAGGAGAAGGCCGCCTGCGCCGACGCGGATCTTATCATTGAGTGCGTCAAAGAGGAAATGGGCACCAAGAAGGAACTTCTCAACGAACTGGACGCCATGTGCAAGCCCGAAGCCATCTTCGCTTCCAACACCTCCTCTCTCTCCATCACCGAGATGGGCAACGGCCTCAAGCACCCCGTCATCGGTATGCACTTCTTCAACCCCGTCCCCAGCATGAAGCTGGTGGAGATCATCCGTGGCGCCAACACCACCCAGGAGACCTTTGACTTCATCTATAAACTTTCCCAGGAGATCGGCAAGGATCCGGTAGAAGTGGCTGAGGCTCCCGGTTTTGTGGTCAACAAGATCCTCATCCCCATGATCAACGAGGCCGCCGGCCTGGTGGAGACGGGCGTCGCCTCTGTGGACGACATTGACAAGGCCATGCGCCTTGGCGCCAACCATCCCATGGGCCCCCTGGCTCTGGGTGATTTCATCGGCCTGGACGTGTGCCTGGCCATTATGGAGACCCTCTTCAACGAGACTGGCGATCCCAAGTACCGTCCTGCCCTGCTGCTGAAGAAGATGGTCCGCGGCGGCCTGCTGGGCCGCAAGACCGGCAAGGGTTTCTACGATTACAGCAAGTAAAACCAGAGTAAAAAAGGAGTATATGTGGTATGGATTTTCATCTGTCAAATGAGCAGTTGATGCTCCGGAAGATGTACCGCGAGTTCGCCGAGACGGAGGTTAAGCCCCTGGCCGAGGAGATCGACGAGGAGGAGCGGTTCCCCATGGAGACCGTGGAGAAGATGGCCAAGCTGGGTATGCTGGGCATCTACTTCCCCAAGGAGTACGGCGGCGCTGGCGGCGACGTCCTCTCCTATGCTATGTGTGTGGAGGAGTTGGCCAAGGTTTGCGGCACCACCGCCGTCATCGTCTCTGCCCACACCTCTCTTTGCTGCGCCCCCATTTTTGAGCACGGCACTGAGGAACAGAAAAAGAAGTATCTGCCGGATCTCCTCAGCGGAAAGAAACTGGGCGCTTTCGGCCTCACTGAGCCCAACGCCGGCACCGACGCCTCTGGCCAGCAGACCACCGCTGTCTTGGAGGGCGATCACTATGTCCTCAACGGCTCCAAGTGCTTCATCACCAACGGCAATGTGGCCGACACCTTCGTGGTTTTCGCCATGACCGACAAGTCCAAGGGTAACCACGGTATCTCTGCATTTATCGTGGAAAAGAGTTTCCCCGGCTTCTCCACTGGCAAGCACGAGAAGAAGATGGGTATCCGCGGCTCCTCCACCTGCGATCTGATCTTTGAGGACTGCATCGTTCCCAAGGAAAACCTGCTGGGCAAAGAGGGCAAGGGCTTCAAGATCGCCATGCAGACCCTGGACGGTGGCCGTATCGGCATTGCGGCCCAGGCCCTTGGCCTTGGCGAGGGCGCTGTGAACGAGGCGGTGAAGTACACCCAGGAGCGCGTCCAGTTCGGCCGCCGCCTGAGCCAGTTCCAGAACACCCAGTTCCAGCTGGCGGATATGCACACCCGGATGCAGGCCGCCCAGTACTTAGTCTACGCCGCTGCCTGCAAGAAGCAGCTTCATGAGGATTATTCCATGGACGCCTCCATGGCGAAACTCTTCGCCGCCGAGGCCGCGTCCGATGTGACCCGCCGGGCCGTTCAACTCTTCGGTGGCTATGGCTACACCCGTGAGTACCCGGTGGAGCGCATGATGCGGGACGCCAAGATCACCGAGATCTATGAGGGTACTTCCGAAGTCCAGCGCATGGTCATCTCCAGCCGTCTGGGTGTGAAATAAGATAGGAGGTAAAGGTTAAAATGAAAATCGTAGTTTGTGTAAAGCAGGTTCCTGATACCTCCGGCAAGGTGGCTGTGAATCCTGACGGCACCCTGAACCGTGCGTCCATGCAGACCATCACCAACCCAGACGACATGAACGCCGTGGAGGCCGCCCTGAAAATCAAGGATGAGACCGGCTGTAAAGTAATTGTGGTTACCATGGGCCCGCCCCCCGCTGCCGGGATGCTCCGGGAGGTCCTGGCCATGGGCGCCGACGAGGCCGTCCTGGTGTCCGCCCGTGAATTCGGCGGTTCCGATACTTATGCCACCTCTCAGATCATCGCCGCTGCCGTCAACAAGATCGGCGTGGAAGCGGATGATATCGTGATGTGTGGCCGGCAGGCCATCGACGGCGATACTGCCCAGGTTGGCCCCCAGATCGCAGAGAAGCTGCACCTGCCCCAGGTGACTTACGCCGCCGACATCCAGAAGGAAGGCAACACCATTACCGTCAAGCGGATGCTGGAAGACGGGTATATGACCATCAAGGTCAAGACCCCCTGCCTGATCACTTGCATCAA
The DNA here is from genome assembly GCA_910584995.1 of uncultured Oscillibacter sp. Taxonomy (GTDB): domain Bacteria; phylum Bacillota; class Clostridia; order Oscillospirales; family Oscillospiraceae; genus Oscillibacter. The sequence continues at coordinate 9,460 of CAJUDW010000052.1, forward strand.
GGAACTGAATACGCCCCGTTACATGAGCGTTTCCGGCGTTTTCGAAGCCTATGGCAAGCCGCTGACCACCTATGATTATGTGGCGCTGAAGGACGATCCCCTGATCGATGCCACTACCATCGGCCTGAAGGGCTCTCCCACCAACATCCTCAAAAGCTTCACCCCGCCCCAGAAGGGCGCCGGCATGATGCTGGAGGGCGCTGACAAGGCCACCTGCGAAAAGCTGGCGGGCATTTTGGCTGCCAAGCATATCATCTGAGAAGGGGGATAAGAAGAAATGTCTACTTTTAACAGTGCTGATATCGCTGCTTTCAAGGATGTATGGGTATTCTGTGAGCAGCGCGAGG
>CAJUDW010000053.1 GCA_910584995.1 uncultured Oscillibacter sp.
TTCTCGCAGATACCGCCGCCTACGCTGGCCCCAGACACCCACAGGAACACTTTCTGGCACAGCGAGGTTTGGGAGAAAATAATCTCCTTCTTGATGATAGGTGCCGCCCATTTGCTCAAATGTGCATTTCTCCACGACATTTACCTCCAAAGTGTTGAATATCCCTGCAATTCAATCACATTCGGCTGTCTTGACAAAAGTGTTGGGGGACACTTCCTTACGAAGTGTCCCCCAAAGCCGGAACTTTTCATTCATCTTGGGCGTCCTTCGAAAAATAAGCATTTGCGCAAAAAGCATCTGATTCCCGCTTGCAATTTCCAACAGAGGGAGTTACAAGAAGAACTGGTAACATAACTGCGGCAGTCTGCCGGGCTTTTCAAGGGCGGCGTGGGCGTAGCGGCTGTGTGTACGCATGATTTTATGCGGTGCTGGGTTTTTTGAAACTCGGCACCGCTCTTATGTTCCCGGCGGGTGCCCCGGACGGCGAAGCTTTTGTCCTCTTCCGCCCGGGGCTCCATCCGCCGGAAATTTTGCAGAAAAGAGGAAATCACGTGAAAAAGAAAATCTTGTCTCTTGCGTTGGCCCTGGCCGTATGCCTGGGCCTCTCTGTCCCCGCCTTGGCGGCGGAGCCCGCAGATCTCCCCTTCACCGGCATTGCCGCCGATTCCCTTATCGGGACGCCATCGCATGGGCGGTGGAGCAGGGTATCACCAACGGCACCAGCGAAACCACCTTCTCCCCTTCAAACCTCTGCACCTGAGGCCAGATCGTCACCTTCCTGCACCGCTATAACAACTTGTAATACCGCAGGCAAAGGGTCCCCCCAAGCTGTCAAACCCCCGGCAGCGTATGCCTTGGGGAATATACATCCCGGCCTGCGTGCAGACGGGCTACACCCCCCGGAAAAAGTGGCCTTTCCGCTTTTTCTGTGGGTCTTCCCTCTGTCCCAACGAAACGGCGGCGCCCAAATTTTCCAAAAATTCTGCCGGAAGGGAGACAAACGGCCCGCCATGTGATATACTTAGCAAAACGGCGGCGTACCCCGCTGGGAAAACCCGCGTATTTTTATCCGAAAGGACTCCGATATCCCATGAAAAACCGACTGATCCCCCTGACCGCCCTGGCGGGCGGCGCCGCTGCCTTGGCCCTGCGGCTGCTGCAGCTTAAAACCGGCTATGAGGCGGATACCGGCCTCCCTGCGCCGGGCTCCGGAATTGCCCTGGCGGTACTGCTGGCAATCCTGGCTGCTGTTCTGGTCCTTTTTTCCCTGCGTCTGCCTGCGGAGGCCAAGGACGGCCCTGTCTTCCCCCGGGATTTTGCCACGGAGAACACAGGCCTGCTGGCCCTTACCGTCGCGGGGCTCTTCCTGATAGCCGCCTCCGGCGCCCTGGACATTTTCGCAGGCGCCGCCAGCAGCGATATCCCCCAAGAGGAGGGCCTGGTGACCCTGTTTATCCTGACGCCCCAGGTCCGCATCCTGCTGGGTGCGCTGGCCCTGATCTCCGCCGTCAGCCTGCTTCCCGCGGCCACCGCCTGCCGGAAACGGCCGGAAGAAACGGATTTCAGCGGCACGCCTATGCTGGCCGCCCCCATCTGCATGGTGGTGCGGCTGGTGCTGGCCTACCGTCTGGAATCCATGAACCCGGTGCTGGGAGACTACTATCTGAGCCTGCTGGCCCTGGTATTTCTGACCCTGACCTTCTACCGCCTCTCCTCCTTCGCCTACCAGGCCGGGCAGACCCGCCGGTTCGTCCTGTATGCGGCAGGTGCCGCCGTCACGTGCGTAGCCGCCCTGGCAGACAGCCACGCCCTTCCCGACAAACTCCTGTATCTGGGCGGCGCGCTGGCCTCTATGGGTTTCCTGCTGCTGCGGCTGGAGGGCCCCGAGGTTCCGGCAGCGGAGAACTACGATGGGAAAACGGAACAGGAATGAAGAAGCGGGGACTGTCCAGTCCCCGCTTTTGATTGTTAAAAAAGGTGCCACACCTCTTTTTGAGTAAGGTTCCGCCCCCATACTGCGCCCCGATTGTCCGCCTTTGGCGGGCAATTTGACGCTCGTTCTGCGCAAATTGTCCCCACGTACCTGCCGCAGGAAAAGCGGCGGAAAGCCTTTGCCGCCTGGGGGCGGTAAACTTTTGCAAAGTGTTTCTTTGACAGTCTGAAGCGCACCAGCGCCTCCCGCATGGAAACGCTGATTCAGGGCCTTGCCGCTGGGCAGATGGATTCCGGTCTGGTTGCTTCCAACGCTTGAACCCAATAAGGGAAAAAATAAGGGAAACCTCCCCCAGGAGGATATGAAAAAACCCTAGAACCGTTAAGGCTCTAGGGTTTGGTTCTGCCTTGTGTTGACAAAAAAGATGCAGACGATCATCATGCACCAAAAGCCAACTCGAAGCCCAGCGCAGCGGGTTCGAGTTGGAAAGGAGGAGCAAAGGAGCCGAACACAGTTTTAAGGCGGCCCCAAAAGGGACCGCCTTAAAACGGAGTGGAGCGGATTTCGCTCCGACGTGGTGGACGATACAGGACTCGAACCTGTGACCCCCTGCACGTCAACGCCAAAATACGATTTTTTGCAATATTTTTGGTTGTTTTTATACATTTCTACTCCAGAGCATTTGTTTTCCGATACTTTCTAAGCGCTAATTTTCCGCTGTTTCCAGCGGCATTTGTGGCTGGTTGTGTGGTCAGATTCATAGTACGCCCCAGCGGCCCTTCTGGCTGGAGCCCTCCCTCTTGATGGTACCATTCTCTTGCAGCTCTTTCAAGATTCGTAAAATCGTGTTTTTGGAAATGCGGAAATTCTCAACCAACGCACGCACTGTTACCTGTGGATCTTCCTGGATCGCAGAGAGGATCAGCTGCACTCTCTCAGTACAGCGGTTCGGTGCAGCATTTTTGGTCCCACTTTTGGTCCCATCTTTGGTCCCATTTGAGGGGAGAAACTGAGGGTGAATGAAGATCGTTGTGCAGAAAGACAGCCGCTCTGGGGCCGTCTCAAAGATTGGTTCCGGAGACCCATTACGTTCCAGCGCATTAAGGATTTTCCGGAACCCCGTGTTCCGCCCCTCTGTCAGGTGCATTTCTTTCAGGAAATCCCCGATACGGCGGTTGCGGTATCTCCGGTTGAATACCCGGTAGGTCCGCAGACCCTCCTCGGAAATGGACCGATCTGCTCCCGGATGACTGACGATTTCAATGCGGTCAGGAAGGATGCGGACCTCGATGGGCTCCCGTACGTCGTACCCCTTGTGATACACCGCGTTGCAAAGACTCTCCTCAACTGCCGCATAGGGATAATTGAAGAATCGTTCCGCCTCTGCCCTGTCCGGGAACTTGATTACCCACTCCTGGATCACGCTGCTTTGAATATATTGAAGCGCCTCCCGCAGCTGCTGGTGAAGCGGCCCCTTGAACGTCTTTTCGATAATCTGATCTCCGCCCAGGTCCTCCGGAAACTGGACCACATCAATCTGGACATAGGGAAAGAAACGATCCGGTTCCAGACTGAAGAACATCAGCCCCACATTCTTCGGCTTGGTGTACTCCGGCAGGGTGTTCACGATGTTCATGCTCCGGCACAGATCAAGGAAATCCATATGCCTGGATTCCTCGTACATGGAACTCTCCACCTCTTTGAGATACGCCTGAATCAGCGTGAGGTTCAGATCCGCAATGTCCGCCTCATGGTTCACACGGTCATCAAAAGCTCTTTGCTGGTATGCCCTTATCGATTGCACCAGTGTATTCAAAGAGAAGCAGCTCCCAGCCGGAGGAGAATACTGTGCAGTTCATTTGGCTTTCATTTCCGCTTTATCCATTTCATTTTCGAAAACCATTTGATTTGAAGAAGCGTTGGCGGTGTGCTGCTTGCCGCCACTGCCTCTGAACTCTGACCACTGGAACAAAGACTGGGGTTGCAGCCTGTTCTGGATAAGGCAGGATAAGTTCAAGATGATATTTCGAATGCTTTGCCGTACAGAGACAACAAAGTAAACTGTGATAAGTAATCGGCGATAACCTTATCCAGCCCCTGCCAGAGTGGGAGCGTCCGGCAGATATTTTTGCGGGGACAGGCGTTTCGCCCTGATTCCAGGCAGGCAACGGGGGCCAGCGGCCCCTCCATCAGTTCAAGAATAGACTTCACATTGTACTCCTCCGGGGAGCGGCTCAGCCGGTAGCCCCCGCCTTTTCCCCGCAGGGCGGTCAGCAGTCCGCCCTTTACCAGCTCTTTTACCACGATTTCCAGATACTTTTCTGAAATCTCCTGCCGGACGGCCACATCCTTCAATGGCACATAGCCGTCCCCCTGATGTTCCGCGACATCTACCAGAAAACGCAGCGCATACCTGCCCTTTGTGGAAATCATCATAAAAATCCCCTCCATTTTTCCTATTATACCACAAGGTTAATAGGATTTCAAGCGGTGCCATTATCCCTATTGACAAAGTAGGTTAGTAGGCATATAATGGGTCCAATTCATCGAGAGGGGATTTTCCCATGAGTTATCAATTTGAGACCTTGCAGCTCCATGTGGGCCAGGAGCGGCCCGACCCTGCCACCGATGCTCGGGCGGTACCCATCTACCAGACCACCTCTTATGTGTTCCGGGACTCTGCCCATGCCGCCGCCCGCTTCGGGCTGGCCGACGCCGGCAACATCTACGGGCGGCTGACCAACTCCACCCAGGATGTGCTGGAAAAGCGTCTCGCGGCCCTGGAGGGCGGTGTGGCAGCTCTGGCGCTGGCTTCCGGCGCGGCGGCGATTACTTACACTATCCAGGCTCTGGCCCAGGCGGGGGATCACATCGTGGCGCAAAAGACCATCTACGGCGGCAGCTACAATTTGCTGGCCCACACCCTGCCCCAGTTCGGTGTATCTACCACTTTTGTGGACGCCCACGATCTGGACGCTGCCACTGCCGCAATCCGGCCCAATACCAAGGCTATCTACCTGGAGACCTTGGGCAACCCCAACAGCGATATTCCTGACATCGACGCCATTGCCAAAATCGCCCACGCCCACGGCCTTCCTTTGGTCATTGACAACACGTTTGGGACACCCTATTTGATTCGCCCCATTGAGCATGGCGCGGACATTGTAGTCCATTCTGCCACCAAGTTCATCGGCGGTCACGGCACCACTTTGGGCGGCATCATCGTGGACAGCGGCAAATTTGACTGGAAAGCATCCGGCAAGTACTCCCCCATTGCCGCGCCCAACCCCAGCTACCACGGAGTCAGCTTTGTGGACGCCGTCGGCCCCGCCGCCTTTGTCACCTACATCCGGGCTATCCTCCTGCGGGACATCGGAGCGGCGATTTCACCCTTCAATGCCTTTCTGCTTCTCCAGGGAGTGGAGACCCTGTCCCTTCGGGTAGAACGCCACGCTGAAAACACCAAAAAAGTGGTGGAGTATCTGGCCAACCATCCCCAGGTGGAGAAGGTCAACCACCCCAGCCTGCCTGAGCATCCTGACCACGCCCTGTATGAGAAGTATTTCCCCAACGGCGGCGCATCCATCTTTACCTTTGAGATCAAGGGCGGGCAGGCGGAGGCCCACAAGTTTATAGACAATCTGGAAATTTTCTCCTTGCTGGCCAACGTGGCTGACGTAAAGTCCCTTGTCATCCACCCGGCCACCACTACCCACTCTCAACTCTCCTCCGAGGAGCTGCTGGATCAGGGCATCAAGCCCAACACCATCCGGCTGTCCATCGGTACGGAACATATCGACGACATTATCGCTGACCTGGAAAACGGCTTCGCCGCCGCAGCGCAGAAATAAGAGGAGGAATCCGTTATGCCCAGCATCTACACATCTGCCGACCAGCTAATCGGCAAAACGCCCTTACTGGAACTGACCCACATCAAAAAGGAGACGGGAGTAAAAGCCCGTATTCTGGCCAAGCTGGAGTATTTCAATCCCGCCGGGTCAGTAAAAGACCGCATTGCCAAGGCCATGATCGACGAGGCGGAGGCCAGTGGAAAGCTGAAACCCGGCTCCACCATCATCGAGCCTACCTCTGGCAATACGGGAATTGGGTTAGCCTCCGTGGCGGCAGCAAGGGGCTACTGTATCATCATTACCATGCCGGAGACCATGAGCGTGGAGCGCCGCCAGCTGATGAAAGCCTACGGCGCAGAGCTGGTGCTCACCGAAGGGGCTAAGGGGATGAAAGGGGCCATTGCCAAGGCGGAGGAGCTGGCAAAAGAGATTCCCGGCAGCTTTCTCCCCGGCCAGTTTGTCAACCCGGCCAATCCCGCCGCCCACCACTCCACTACCGGCCCGGAAATTTGGACGGACACCGAGGGGAAGGTGGACATCTTCGTGGCGGGCGTGGGCACTGGCGGCACCGTCACCGGCGTGGGACAGTATTTGAAGGAACAAAACCCGGCGGTGAAGGTGGTGGCGGTGGAGCCAAAGGATTCCCCCGTCCTCAGCGAGGGCCGCTCTGGGGCCCATAAAATACAGGGCATCGGGGCGGGCTTTGTGCCGGAGGTTCTGGACACCGCGGTCTATGACGAGATCATCCCCGTGTCCAACGAGGACGCCTTTGCCGCCGGGCGGCTGGTGGGGCGCAAGGAGGGCATCCTGGTGGGCATCTCCTCCGGGGCGGCGCTCCACGCGGCAATTCAGCTTGCAAAACGGCCTGAGAACGCAGGTAAGACCATCGTGGCCCTGTTCCCGGACACCGGCGATCGTTATCTGTCCACACCGCTGTTTGAAGATTGAGCATAGAACGAACACGCCGGTGTCTTGACCGGCGTGTTCCTGTTCAGAAAGGATTTTTATGATTTACGCAGACAATGCGGCCACCACCAAAATGAGCGAGGCTGCGATCAACGCCATGACCGCCTGTATGCGGGACACCTGGGGCAACCCCTCCAGTCTGTATGGGCTGGGCCAGCGGGCCAAGGAGGCCCAGGAGGACGCAAGAACGCGGATCGCCGCCTGCATCGGGGCCTCCCCCAGGGAGATCACTTTCACCTCAGGGGGCAGCGAGGCGGATAACCAGGCCATCCGCTCTGCCGCCGCGCTGGGGGCGCGGAGAGGGAAACGGCACATCATCTCCACGGTTTTTGAACACCACGCCGTTCTGCACACGCTGAAAAAGCTGGAGGGCGAGGGCTTCGAGGTGGAACTGCTCCCAGTCGGAACGTTGGGCACTGTCACCGCCCAACAGGTGTCGGAGGCCATTCGGGAGGACACCGCGCTGGTCACCATCATGTACGCCAACAACGAGATCGGCTCCATACTGCCTGTTTCGGAAATTGGCACGGTGTGCCGGGAGCAGGGAGTCATTTTCCACACCGACGCGGTACAGGCGGCGGGACATCTGCCCATCGACGTGAGGGCCCAGAACATCGACCTGCTGTCTCTATCCGCCCACAAGTTCCACGGCCCCAAGGGAATTGGCGTACTGTACGCCCGGCAGGGAGTGCCATTGACCAATCTGATTGAGGGCGGGGCCCAAGAGCGGGGCAGGCGGGCGGGGACAGAGAATGTCCCCGCCATTGCGGGCATGGCGGCGGCGCTGGAAAAATCCTGTTCACATATGGTGGAAAACGCCGCCAAGGTCTCTGCTCTGCGGGACAAGCTCATTTCCGGTCTCTCCCAGATCCCCCATTCCGCCCTCAACGGTGATCCGGCAAACCGGCTCCCCGGCAACGTCAGCTTCTGCTTTGAGGGCATTGAGGGGGAAAGTTTGCTCCTGCTGCTGGACGACTGGGGCATCTGTGCCTCCTCCGGCTCGGCCTGTACCTCCGGCTCTCTGGACCCCAGCCACGTCCTGCTGTCCATCGGGCGGCCCCATGAGGTGGCTCACGGCTCCTTGCGGCTGTCCTTGTGTGAGGAGAACACCGAGGGCGATATAGATGCGATTTTGAAAGCCGTCCCGGAAATCGTGGGTTATCTCCGCAATATGTCGCCGCTGTGGAAGGGCAAGGTCAGCGGAAAGAAAGAATTTATCTTGTAAGGAGGGGCTTACCATGGCACTATACAGCGAAACCGTGATGGATCACTTTCGGAATCCACGGAACGTGGGAGTGATCAAAGACGCAGACGGTGTGGGCGAAGTAGGCAACGCCGTCTGCGGGGACATCATGAAGATTTACCTCAAAATTGAGGACGGCATTGTCTCGGATGTGAAGTTTGAGACCTTTGGCTGCGGTTCCGCCATCGCGTCCAGCTCCATGGCAACCGAGCTAATCAAGGGGAAACCCCTGTCCGATGCGCTGAAGCTCACTAACCAGGCGGTCACCGAGGCATTGGACGGCCTGCCCGCCCATAAGCTGCACTGCTCCGTCCTGGCGGAGGAGGCCATCCAGGCGGCGGTGAAGGACTACTATGACCGGCAGGGTATCGCCTATGACCCAAAGGAATTCCCTGACTGCGGTTCCTGCGCGGGCTGTCATGGGTGAGAAAGCGATGATTGCCATGAGCGGCGGCGTGGATTCCTTCGTTGCCGCCTTTTTGACCAAGCAGGCAGGATATGACTGTATCGGTGTTACCATGAAACTGTTTCAAAACGAGGATATTAGAGTCAGCAGAGCAAAGACCTGCTGTTCTCTGGAAGATGTGGAGGATGCCCGAAGTGTGGCCCGACACCTGGGCATCCCTTATTATGTGTTCAACTTTTCTAGAGACTTCAAGGCTCAAGTAATCGAACGATTTGTTGCCGCATATGAGAGCGGAGCGACCCCGAACCCCTGTATCAACTGCAACCGCTATCTGAAATTTGAACGCCTCTTTCAGCGGGCCAGGGAGTTGGGCGGCGAGACCATTGTCACCGGGCACTATGCCCGGATTGAGAAACAGAATGGCCGGTATATTTTGAAAAAAGCCCTGGATAAAAGCAAAGATCAAAGTTATGCGCTGTATATGCTGACACAGGAGCAGCTGGCCCATATCCGCTTTCCCCTGGGAGAGTTGAGCAAATCAGAAGTTCGGAGTATTGCGGAATCTCGAGGATTCTGCAATTCCGAAAAGCCGGACAGCCAGGGTATTTGCTTTATCCTGGGTGGAGATTATGCTGCCTTTCTGGAACAGTATACAAGCAAACCCTATCCAACTGGCGATGTCCTTGATCTGTCTGGTCAAGTGATTGGGCGGCACCGGGGCGTTGTTCGATATACGACAGGACAGAGGAAAGGACTGGGCCTTGCCTTAAACAAGCCGGTATATGTCTGCCGCAAGGATATGACAGCGAATACCGTAACAGTCGGCCCGGAACAGTCACTGTACAGCCAGGAATTATGGGCCGATGATGTGAACTGGATTGCAAACGGCCATCTGTCAGCGCCAATGCAGGTTTATGCCAAAATTCGGTATCGGCAAACTGAGCAACCGGCCACAGTATGTCCTGATGAAAGCGGGAAAATTCGCCTCCTATTTGACAAGCCCTAACGGGCCATTACAGCAGATCAGGCGGTTGTACTTTATGATGGTGATACCGTTGTTGGTGGAGGAACGATTTGCCCATGAAAGGAAAATTTACTATTTTACGCCACGCCAATAAAGCAATCTGGCAGACCTCTGTATCCTGATAAAGCATACCGTCAATTGACATCAGCCGGAAAAGGAAATTTACTCATGGGATGGTGAACCCTGTTTTTCCCATACTTCTCGTTTTCGCTCCGTCAGTTTTCGCTCAAACCGGTCTTTTCGCAAACCAGAGGGAACCGTGGTGGGATAATGTCCGGTA
>CAJUDW010000054.1 GCA_910584995.1 uncultured Oscillibacter sp.
GGGTCACGCCCACGCCGATGCAGTCGCATCTCGGGTCGATCATGGTCTGGAAGTGTCCAGGTGAGTTGATCCAGTTATCGACGGCACGCTGGGCGGCGTTGGCTGTACCAGTGAACACGGTGAGGTTGTCCCCGAAACCATAGGGGTAGCCGGCGTCGACAGCGGCCTGGCTTTCCTCCGGGGCATGATGCCAGGTGTAGCGCCGGTTGGAGCAGGCTTGGGCGGCGTTCATCAGGGCATCATTGACCGACAGCTCCGACACCCCGTTGTCCTTTCGGGTCTGGTTGATGAGCCGGATCATCTCCTGCCGTATTTCCATATTTTCCGTCAGGTCAGAACTGTCCCCGCTGTCGGGAGGTTCCGGTGTGATGGGGGCTGCGGAGCCGACTGTCAGTGTTACGCTCCTGCGCTCCCCGGCGCTGTTGGATGCGGTAATCTCCGCAGTGCCTTCCGCCTTGGCGACAGCCACCCAGAAGGTCAGCACTTGCTCCACCGCCACCGTGTCCGGGTCGCTGGAGGTGACGGTGTACTCTGTACCACTGGGGCCGATGATGATGCCGCTGCGCTCTTCCACCTCCAGGGTACTGCCCTTGTAGCTACTTACCCGGATGGATTCACGAGACGTTTCGGTTGCCATGGTGGGGATGGTGAGACCGATAGTGAGAGTGGCCGCAGTCAGTGCGGCGGAAATGCGTTTTTTCATGCTGGTCATACGTTTTCCTCCTGTATTCCATATTTTTGGGTGCATTTACAAGCAATACAATACTGGAATGGAGTCTGTAAGTCGAGCGATTTTCGGGAATAAAATGTAGAAATACAGAGGTGAAAAGCAAGCAAATTACACAGTATCTGCGTGCGACAGGATTTTAAGAAATCTGCTTATCATTGTAGACAGAGGTGCAATTCATCGCTTGATATTCCCACTGAGTTGACAGTTTGCTTAGGCGGTCTGCCTTAAATTTGACCACTTTCTTGGTCTGGAACAATGTTGCTTCAGGCCTGAAAATCCAAGTGTCACAAGGCTTTTTGACCACATAACCAGCCACAGACAGGCGTGGAACACATGGAGATTCTGTTTTCAAAGAATGTCGGAAAGCAAATGAAATGGAGCGAAAACGGCTATAAACAAGCGGAAATTATGTAAAAAATATTGACATGGCAGTTGGTAAGGATGAGGTCGGCAGTTCGAATCTGCCCAGCAGCTCCAAAATCCCGCTTGAATCACTCGATTCTAGCGGGATTTCTCTTGCTTTTGTAACTTTTGGGACGAGTTTATTTTTGCGATTTTTCATTGATCCACACCGTGACCCACACGGCGAAATGTCCGGAAAGGGACAGAGAGCGTCAGGCAGGAAGATCTACCTTCCTGCCTGGCTTTTTTGCACTTTTATTCCAAAATTTGAACCGCATTCTGGAGATTTTGACGATTTGCTGCTAATTGGATTTGACAAGACTCATCTGGACGATTAGAATCACCTTGACCGCATGGTTCACTTTTTCCTTTATGACTATCGTTTTGAACAGGTCTGGAAAAACCCGGACAGTGACATTGAGAGGCTGTCCTGCTATTGAACAGTACTCTCTCCGGATTTCAGTATATACCTGGAAATGGATCCTATCATGCAGTTCTATAATGTGTTTCGGAACCGCTGGTGCGGTGCTTACTGGGCCTCCAAAGGGATTCGAGTGATTCCTACTGTAAATTTGGGCGATGAATCCACATTTGATTTTTGTTTTGATAGAATTGAAGAAGGCGGTGTTGTAGCTGTATCGACTTATATGGCATCTGCACGTGACAATCGGCAGAATCAGAAGGAATGGTTTATGGCTGGGTATAATGAAATGTTGCGGCGGATTAAACCAGAGAAAATTATTTGCGATAATACACCATTTCCTGAAATGCAGGGCAATATCATATATGTGGATTATGACCGTAGTTCCTGGCGGTACATGAATTATGAACGGGCATTTACGGCGGAAAACTTGGGCTCCTTTAAAATTGGTGGATAATCGAAACCACTTTATGATACAATAGCCCCGTTCATAGATGTGCCGCTGAAAGGCGGCGGCAGTGCTTACGGCGGAAAATGGAAACCCTCTAAACCCGAAGATGAACGTCTAGTTGGGAAGCCAGGTGAAATCAAGATTACTTTTAAACCAGATGGAACAAAAATAGAAACAAAGATCGGTTCTGACGGATTTGCGGAACGAGAGCGGCATCATACATCAGCCCCAAGCCCTAAATATCATACAAATCCTTAGCATCTAATGAAATTGATGCTTTATTTAGATCGTGCCATCATAGATTTTTGTTCATGCATTCTTTCAGCAATATGGACTACGAAACAATCGCTGTCGATCACGGAAAATCAACCTCTTGTTTTACCGCCGGCGATGTTGAGGGTAACGCCATGGATATAGCTAGCGCGGTCACTCAGAAGGAACGCCACCGTATTGGCGACCTCAGTGAGTTTACCGGGGCGGCCCAACGGTGTAGTATTGGTTTTGGAGTAACCCTCCCGAAGCTGGTCAATGGTGATGCCTCTGGTATAGGCCAGTGCGGTTTCATAGGACAGCGTGCGTAATCCCGTTGCTTCCAAGATACCGGGGGTGACGCCCACCACGCGAACACCTTTTTTGCCCCGTTCCTTGGCCCAGGAACGGGCAGGGAGTTGACCGCATTTTTGCTGGCGGCATAGACGCTCTGGCCTTCGCTGCCTTCAAGACCGGATTCGGAGGACATATTGATGATGATACCGGAGCCCTGTGCTACCATTCTACGGCAGCGGCCTGTGTGCATAGGAACACGCCCTTCAGGTTCACATTCATGACCTTATCCCAAGTGGCCTCGTCCAACTCATACTGATGTCCTTCGTCCACCAGCAGGCGGGGAATGTTGATGCCTGCATTGTTGACGATACCATCTACTCCGCCGTGAATTTCCACGGCCCTTTCCACCATGGCCTCGACGCTTTCCGCGCTGGTCACATTGGTTACAACGTATGAAAAACGGGGAATATCTGATCCCGGTGGGTATGACTGAGTTTGCCCGGGACACGGCGTTCTCCTTTTCCTCATCTGATCTGACCAAATGGTGTGAAGAGCGATCCGGAGGCCGGTATCGGGCCGGGGACATTACGGTGATCTCCCCAGAGGAATTGAGGGGCCTGGATTATGCCGGTATTCTGGCAAAGCTGATGTGCGTTCATGACTTCGGGAAAGTGGTTGTCAATGGGGCGGATGATCTTGACGCGGAAGTATTTGCCGCTGCTCTGTTTCTTGCCATGCGGGCGGGGAGGGAATTTCTTATCCGGTCCGCTGCCGGGCTAATGCGGATCCTGGCGGGTATCCCGAAGCAGCCGCCGCTGAAACGGGAGGAACTCTGCTTGGGAGACAGCTTATCCGGCGGCCTGGTAATCGTAGGCTCCCATGTTCAAAAGACAACGGAACAGCTGGAATACCTGCTTGCTTCCGGAATGGATCTGGAGCCGGTTTGTTTCCGCACGGAGCCGGTATTCCGGCCTGCTGGGCTTCAGGAGGAGAGCGGCCGTGTGCTCCGTATTGCGGAGGCCGCCATTCGCTCCGGGAGCACGGCGGTGGTCTATACCAGCAGGCAGGTCTTGCGTTCCCGGGAGGAGAGTTCCCAGGACAACCTCCGCCTGAGCGTACAGATTTCCCGGTCTCTGACGTCTGTGGTAAAAAACCTGGCCGTCCGGCCAAGCTTTTTGGTGGCAAAGGGGGGCATCACCTCTTACGATGTGGGGATCTGGGGACTGGGCGTGCGCCGCGCCTAGGTGATGGGACAGGCGGCGCCCGGTGTGCCCGTGTGGAGGGACAGGGGAGGAAAGCCGGTTTCCCCATATGAGTTATGTGATTTTTCCCGGGAATGTAGGCGATAAAGACACGCTCCGTACTGTTGTGCAGATGCTTGCCGGAAGGACGGAGGCGGACGGGCGGCCGCTGTGAGAAGAGGGTTAAAAACGCAATTTCGCGGTTACACAGAGGTGAGGGCTGCGCCTGCGGGCGCATTCCGGAAGCTGGCCGCCTGGAGAGCGGCAGCCTGGTTCCGCGTGACAAAAGAAGAAGCCCTTTTCGTATTGCGCCGCAAGCCCAACAGGAAACAGAACAATGCAGACGCCCATCAGGATCCGCCTGGTGGGCGTCTGTGCTGAATGGATAAATTTAATACCAGTCATGTTTTTCGTTCCGGTCGAGGGCGTTGATCTGTGCCATTTCCCCGTCAGTCAGCGTAAAGTCATACAGTTCAGTATTTTCCTGGATATGATCCGGATTGCCGGAACCGGGAATAACCGCCACGCCCTTTTGCAGGTTCCACCGGAGGATTACCTGGGCGGAGGACTTCCCGTGGGCATCCGCGATTCCGGAGATCACCTCATTGCCCAGCAGTTCCGCCGTATGGCCCCGGCCCCCAAGGGGATACCAGCCCTGCGCCACGATGCCCAGGTCCTGGATATAGGGAATGACATCGTTCTCCTGATAGTAAGGGTGGATTTCGTTTTGTACCAGCGCCGGGGTAACGGACACCCGGGGCAGAAATTCCTCCAGTTCTTTGACGTACCAGTTGGACAGCCCGATAGAACGGATCTTGCCGTCCGCCGCAGCATGCTCCATAGCCTTGTACGCTTTCACGTCATTTTCGCCGGGATGGTGGAGCAGCATCATATCGATGTAGCCGGTGTCCAGCTTGTCCAGCGCGTCCTGGATGGCCTGCTCCGGGTTGTCATATTGGCTGCCCGGATAGAGTTTGGTGATCACAAATATCTCCTCGCGGGGAACGCCCGACTCCCGGATAGCCTGCCCCACTTCCTCCTCGTTGCCGTAGGCGGAGGCGGTGTCGATCAGCCGCACCCCGCTTGCCAGCGCAGACTTGACCGCGTTGATACAGGTCTCCCCATGGAGGCTGTATGTGCCAAGGCCGTTGATGGGCATGGGATAGCCGCTGTTAAGGGTCACGTTCTTGCGTGCAAAATCAAATACCCGCACCGCGCTGCCCTCCACGGGTTTTTCCAGGGAGAAGGTGACGGGGACATTGCCGCCGCCGGCTTTCAGCACCGCCCGGAGTTCCGTCTCCGTTACACCGTCGATATGGCCCAAAAGGGTGAAGTCCCAGGTGTTTTCATCGTAGTAAATGGTGACGCTGCTGCCCTGGTAGAGGATAATATCTCCCGGCTTGGCGGTGATTTGGCGGCTGCTCTGGGTGAGATCCGCGCCAATACTGCCCACTTTCTCGAATCCGCCGTAATCGCGCATATCCACCGTCAGCGGCCCTTTGGCCAGCAGCCTTTTCCACGCCGTGACTGAGGGATTGTCCTCCAGGGATGCTGTCCAGACTGTGCCGCCGATTTGTATATACATCCTGTCCGCATCTTCCTCTGCGGCTTTGGGCAGGCCAAGGCCGTTGATCCAACTCTCTACCTGGGATGTGCCGGAGAACCGCCGGCCTTCCAGCCAGGTGGCGCCGGGCTCGTAGTCCCGGAGGGTAGCATCCTCATGGCCGCTTCCCCCGGAGGTGCAGAAGGTGGAAATGGTCTTGCCGCTCAGGTCGTAGGTCTCCAAAAAAGTGTGGATAATCTTGGGAGCGCGGCCCCACCAGATGGGATAGCCGATAAGCACTGCATCATATTGCCCCATATCCTCTACGGCATTGGCGATGGCAGGCCGGGCGCCCGGGTCGTTCTGCTCGGCGTTGGCCCGGCAGTCGGTGTTGTAATTCAAGTCGGCGGCGGTGTAGGGCTGGGCGGGTACGATCTCAAAGAGGTCGCCGCCCGTCACCTCTGCTGCCTTTTCTGCCACGGGGCGGGTATTTCCCGTGGCGGAGAAATAGGCGACCAGGATCTTCCCCGCCGCCGGTTCCGGCTGGCTGCTGGCGCTGCTGTTTAAATAGTGGTACAGCATAGATGCAACTTCCCCTCGATGGATATTTGCCTTGGGTTCAAAGCGGCGGTTTTCCGTCATACAGTCCAGAATACCGTTGGCCTCAGCCCAGCGGACCGCCGTTTGCGCCCAGCTGGAAATGGCGGAGATGTCGGAGATATTCGCGGCCGCGGTACTCTCCGGCCTGCCTGCATAGCGCCAGAGGATGGCAACTGCCTGTTCCCGTGTGGTGGGGTTATTCACGCCGAAGGTTCCACCGCCGTAGCCGGAGATGATGCCGGTTTTTGCCGCCCAGGCTACCGCGTCACTGTACCAGGCTCCGGCGGCCACGTCCGTAAAGGCAGGGGCGTCGGCCACGGTGGGTGTACCGCTCATGCGGTGCAGCACCGTGGCCAGCATGGTGCGGGTCAGGGTTGCCTCCGGGGAGAAGGTGGTGTCCGAAGTGCCGGCCAGCAAGCCCTTTTCCCGGCAGTATTGAACGGCCCCGGCGTACCACGCATCGGCGGGAACGTCGGTAAAGCCGGCAGTCTGGCCGGATAGTTCCTGCGCGCCGCCTGCTGCTGGCCGTCCTGCATCCGCCGCGCAGGCGGGCATGGTCAGCAGCAGGCAGATCAAAATAAAACTGGAAATTACGCTTTTATACATTATATATATGATTCCTCCTCTGTCATCGCAGGGCGGTATATTGCCCTGCGTCTACTGGTTCGCACCATTCGGTGGAGCAGCCCTCTCCGGGAACTTCAAAGGCAATGTGGCTGAACCAGCTATCCCTGGCCGCGCCGTGCCAGTGCTTCACCCCGGCGGGGATATAGGCCACGCTGCCGGGACGGAGTTCCCGGGCCTCCCCGCCCCACGCCTGATACCAGCCGCGCCCGTCGGTACACAGCAGGATCTGCCCGCCGCCCTTGGCGGCGTGGTGGATGTGCCAGTGGTTGCGGCAGCCCGGCTCAAAGGTGACGTTGGCCAGGAAAATGGTTTCCTCGGGATTGGTGAGGGGGTTCAGATAACTGTTGCCGGTGAAATATTGGGCATAGCTGTTATTGGGCTGGCCCAGGCCGAACATCCCGCCGTCCGTGCCCGGGTCGTCCTTGTAGGCCTCCACCGCCGCCCGGAAGGCCGCCCAGGCGTTGGGCCAACCGGCGTAAAAGGCCACGTGGGTCAGAATTTCCGCCATCTCATTTTTGGTTACACCGTTTTTCCTGGCGTTTTCCATGTGGTACTGAAAGGAATTATCCACCAGCCCTTTGCTTACCAGCACGGTGACGGTGAGGATGGAACGCAGTTTGAGGGATAATCCCTCCCGGTTCCAGACCTCGCCAAAGAGCACGTCGTCGTTAAGCTGCGCGAATTTGGGGGCGAAATCTCCCAGTTGATCCCGGCCTGCGGTCTGTTTTATCATTGCTGCCGCCTCCTTTATTTCAGGTATTTCCCAAAGAACGTTTCCAGCTTGCCGAAGGGGATGATGTCTGTCCGGTCATACAGATCGGTGTGGACGGCGCCGGGGATGAGGAGCAGTTCCTTGTTGTCCCCGGTGAGTTTGGAAAAGGCGTCCTTGCTGAAGTAACAGGAATGGGCTTTCTCGCCGTGCATAACCAGGACAGCGGAGCGTATCTCCCCGGCGTAGGACAGGATGGGCTGGTTGAGGAAGGACATACAGCCGGTGACGTTCCAGCCGCCGTTGGAGTTGAGGGAGCGGGGATGATAGCCCCGTTTGGTCTTGTAGTAGTCGTAGTAGTCCTTGACGAAGAAGGGTGCATCCTCCGGGAGCGGGTCCACCACACCGCCGCCCAAGGCATATTCGCCGCGCTGATAGTCGATGAGCCGCTGGGCGTTCAGGGCTGTTTTCTTCCCATAGCGGGCCTCCTCGCTGTCCTCGGCGTCAAAGTAGCCGTTGGCGTTTACCCGGCTCATATCGTACATCGTGGAAACGGCGGTGGCTTTGATCCGGGTGTCGATGGCGGCGGTATTCAGCGCCAGGCCGCCCCAGCCGCAGATGCCGATAATGCCGATCCGTTCCGGATCCACGTCCTCCCGCAGGGACAGGAAATCCACCGCCGCCTGGAAGTCCTCGGTGTTGATGTCCGGGGAGGCCATATACCGGGGCGTTCCGCCGCTCTCGCCGGTGAATGAGGGGTCAAAAGCGATGGCCAGGAAGCCCCGCTCCGCCATGGCCTGTGCATACAGGCCGGAAGACTGCTCCTTTACCGCGCCAAAGGGGCCGCAGACGGCGATGGCGGGCAGCTTGCCGGACGTCCCTTTAGGGGCGTAAAGGTCGGCGGCCAGGGTGATGCCGTAACGGTTGTGGAAGGTCACCTTCCGATGCTCTGCACGGGAACTCTGCGGGAAAGTCTTATCCCATTCCTGGGTCAGGTTCAGTTTTTCTTCCATACGCAATTCCTCCTTAATGATGTTTTGCCCTCTTTTCCACCTGGTAGATCAGGTAATCCAGGCAGTCGATTTTTCGCTCCGCTGCATGACAGTGCGCTAACAAGCCTTTACGGTGTTGGGATAGAAGGGCAAGCCCCTCTTTCTCCCGCCCCTGCCCCATCAGCAGCACAAATTGCTCTGCCAAGGCGGTATCGCAGCCTGCGTCTGCAAGGGTTTGGCGTAAAGCGTTCTTGTCCTCCAAGGCGACCATCTCCTTCTGCCCCTATTGTATAAGGGTAGAAATGAAATGGCAAATACTTAGTTTCTATACCATGTTATTCTTGAAAAGAATAACATGGTTTGTTATACTGGCAGCAGGAGGTGTTGTTATGGAACTCCGTGTTTTAAGATATTTTCTTGCCGTGGCCCGGGAAGGCAGTGTTACCCACGCCGCTCAGCGGCTCCATATCTCCCAGCCTACCCTGTCCAAGCAGCTTAAAGATTTGGAGGGCCAGCTGGGGAAGAAACTCTTTGTCCGCAGTAGCTTCAGCGTTCGGCTGACGGAGGAGGGGATGCTCCTCCGCAAACGGGCGGAGGAGATTTTGGACATGGTGGACAAAACAGAGGAGGAGTTCAAGGCCCTGGGAGAGGTCAGCGGCGGGGATATCCACATCGGCGCCGCGGAATCCGACGGCATCAAGCACCTGGCCCGGCGGATTGAGGCGGTGCAGGCCCGGTATCCGCGCATCCGGGTACATTTATACAGCGGCGACCGAAGCGATCTGGCCCAGCGGCTGGAGCAGGGCCTGCTGGATTTCGCCGTGCTGGTGGAGTCC
>CAJUDW010000055.1 GCA_910584995.1 uncultured Oscillibacter sp.
ACCAACTGCGCCGCCATCCTGGGTATGCGCTACTTCGGCGAGCACAAAAAGGGCACCCTGACCCTGGCCTGGGCCATTGCCAACCGCAACGGCTACGCCTCCTGCCACGGCGGCCAGAAGGAATACACCCTGGCCGACGGCAGCAAGTACGTGGCGGCCGTGTTCGGCCTCTCCGGCTCCGGCAAGTCCACCCTCACCCATGCCAAGCACGGCGGCAAGTATCCCGCCATCAAGGTCCTCCACGACGACGCTTTTATCATCAACACCGATACCTGCGCCTCCGTGGCCCTGGAGCCCACCTACTTCGACAAGACCGCCGACTATCCCGTGGACTCCGAGGACAACAAGTACCTGCTGACCGCCCAGAACTGCTCCGCCACCCTGGACGAGGACGGCAAGATCGTGCTTGTCACTGAGGACGTGCGCAACGGCAACGGCCGGGCCATCAAGTCCAAGCTTTGGTCCCCCAACCGCGTGGATAAGATCGACTCCCCCGTTAACGCCATCTTCTGGATCATGAAGGATCCCACCATCCCTCCCATCGTGCGGCTGAAGGGCTCCTCCCTGGCCTCCGTCATGGGCGCAACCCTGGCCACCAAGCGTTCTTCCGCCGAGCGTCTGAAGGCCGGCGTGGATCCCAACGCCCTGGTGGTGGAGCCCTATGCCAACCCCTTCCGCACCTATCCCCTGCATCACGACTATGAGAAGTTCAAGAAGCTGGTGGAAGAGAAGAACGTGTCCTGCTATATTATCAACACCGGCGACTTCATGGGTAAGAAGGTCCAGAAGGAAGACACCCTGGGCATCCTGGAGGCTGTTGTGGAGGGCAAGGCCAGCTTCAAGCCCTGGGGCCCCTTCACCGACATTGAAATCCTGGAGTGGGACGGCTTTGTGCCCGATCTCGCCAACCACGAGTATGTGGCCCAGCTGAAGGCCCGTATGCAGGATCGCCTTACCTACGTCACCAAGCTGGATACGGAAGAGGGCGGCTTCAACAAGCTTCCTGCCGACGCCGCCGCGGCCATCCAGAAGGTCGTGGATCAGGCCAACACCCTGTAAAAACCTAGGAACGGCGAAACCCCCTTTGGGGAAAAAAGAGACCGGGAGGCCCCAGCTGGGGCCTCCCGGTTTGCCTGTCAGGATCATCCTGCGGGGTTTCCGGATGCAGGATCCGCAGCCTACGCCCTGTCAGGATATTTTCCGCACAGCCCGTCCAGTTCCGCAATCAGCGCGCCCATCTCTGCCTTGTCCAGTACCGCTTCGATCTCGGCAGTGTCATCCCCGTCCATGGTGTTGGGCAGGTAGAAAGCCGCCGCGAAACGGAACCCCTCCCCCTCCGCCTGGGCCGCGATCTCAAAATAAGGATCCACAAAGTCGCTGGCGTACTCCTCCCGGATACCGGCGTTCAGTACCTTCAGCCCCGCGCAGAGGGCCTGCAGTTCATAGGTCAGCAGGCAGCTGTTGGTATCCTTCACCACGCTGCCATCCTCCCTGACCCAGGTACAGCGAAGGACCAGCCAGTTCTGATCGTCGCTGGCGGGATCGCCCCCTCCCTGGGGGAATTCGTATCCGGCAATATCCAGTTTCAGGCTGGAATCCTGATTCTTGAACAGCATATGATGCCACTCCTTTCCTTTTCCCCGCCCTCCGGACATATCCGGAACGGGGAAGTTTTTTCTGTTTTACTATTGTATCACATTTCCGGCAGTTTGCAAACGGGGAGAGTTGTGGTACAATAGAAAAACAGACACACAGAAGGGAGGCGGGACCACTATGGCTCAGGAACTGCGCTTGAAACTCACCATCCGGCTGTTCACCGGGGACGACCGGCGCTGTTTTGGCCCCGGCATCGCTACGCTTTTGGAACAGGTGCAAGCATACAAGTCTCTCCGGGCCGCTGCCGCCTCTATGGGGATGGCCTATTCCAAGGCCTGGCGGATTATCCGCACGGCGGAGGAGGTCTTCGGCTGCAAGCTGCTGGACTCCACCACCGGCGGGAAGCACGGCGGCGGTGCGCAGCTGACGCCCCAGGCGGAGCGGATCCTAGCCGCCTACCAGGCCTATACCGCCGATGTGGAGCGGTACAGCCAGTCCCGCTTTGCGGACGCCTTCGCCTTCTGCCGCCAGGACATTTCGGAAAAACCGGAACCAGGCTGTTCTGACACCCCGGAGGAACGGGGACATAAGGAGTTTTAATCATGGGCAAAAAAGTTTTAGCCGCCATGAGCGGCGGCGTAGATTCCAGCGTGGCCGTCTGGCTCCTCCAACAGCAGGGGTTTGACTGCGCCGGAGCCATCATGCTGCTGGGCGGGGCCGGGGAGGGCGGTGACAGCGTGGAAGACGCCAGGGCCGTGGCCCTGGCGCTGGGCATCCCCTTTCACGTGTTTGATTTTTCCGGGGAATTTGACAGCTGCGTCCTGCAAAAGTTCGCAGGGGGCTATCTGGATGGGGCCACCCCCAATCCCTGCATCGACTGCAACCGGCACTTGAAATTCGGTGCCTTCCTCCGCCGGGCGGCGGGGATGGGGTTCGACTATATCGCCACCGGCCATTATGCCAGGATTACCCGGGACACCGGAACCGGCCTCCTCTCCCTGCAAAAGGCGGCGGACCGGAACAGGGACCAAAGCTATGTGCTGGCCTCCGCCCTGCCCCAGGATCGGCTGTCCCGGGTGCTGTTCCCCCTGGGAGAACTGACCAAACCCCAGGTCCGGCAGATTGCGGAGGAACAGGGCTTTGCCAATGCCCGGAAACACGACAGTCAGGATATCTGCTTCATCCCGGACGGGGACTACGGGGCCTTCCTGGAGCGGTATACCGGAAAGGCCTGTCCCCCGGGGGATATTCTGGATCTGGACGGCCGGGTCATCGGACGCCATAAGGGGGCCGTCCGGTACACTGCCGGTCAGCGGAAAGGCCTGGGCATCGCCGCAGATCAGCCGGTATACGTATGCAGGAAGTCCATGGCGGACAACACCGTCACCGTGGGGCCGGAGACGGCGCTGTATACCCGGAGCCTTCTGACCGGAGACTGGGCGTGGGGCGCATCCCCCCTGCCGGGGCCCCGGGAAGTCCTAGCCAAAGTCCGTTACCGGCAGACGGAGCAGCCTGCCCTGGCAGAGCCCCTGCCGGACGGGCAGGTACGGATCACCTTCCGCCAGCCACAGCGGGCCGTCACTGCCGGACAGGCGGCGGTCCTTTACGACGGGGATACGGTGCTGGGTGGCGGAACCATTCTGGAGGTTCTGGAGGGTTAGCTTTCCTCCGGGACGCCCGCCCGCTGTACAGGCCCGGGGAACGGCCGCCCCCTTCCCCGCCCCGGAAAAAGGGCGGCGGCACTTGAAGAACCGGAAAATCCATGCTATACTATAACCTGGAATTTTTCTCACCGGAAAGGGGGCAGCGCATATGAAGAAAACCGGCGTGAAGATCGCGGCCCAGAACCGCAAGGCCTTCCACGACTACTATGTGGAGGAAAAATATGAGGCGGGGATTGAACTGGCGGGCACGGAGGTGAAATCCATCCGGGCCGGCACCCTCAACCTGAAGGACGCCTACTGCACCGTGAAGGACGGGGAACTGTTCGTCCACGGGATGCACATCTCCCCCTATGAAAAGGGCAACATCTTCAATAAGGATCCCGTCCGGGTCCGGCGGCTCCTGATGCACAAGCGGGAAATCCGCAAACTCCACGCCCTGGTGAAGCAGGACGGCTACACCCTGGTTCCCCTCTCTCTCTACTTCCGGGATGCCCGGGTCAAGATAGAGGTCGGCCTCTGCAAGGGCAAAAAGACCTACGACAAGCGCGCCGCAGCAGCCCAGATGGACGCCAAGCGGGAGATTGACCGGGCTATCCGGGCGCGGAACCGTTGACTCCGGGCTTTCATTCCCCTTTAGAA
The DNA here is from genome assembly GCA_910584995.1 of uncultured Oscillibacter sp. Taxonomy (GTDB): domain Bacteria; phylum Bacillota; class Clostridia; order Oscillospirales; family Oscillospiraceae; genus Oscillibacter. The sequence continues at coordinate 3,900 of CAJUDW010000055.1, forward strand.
CTTGTATTCAGAGGTGGTGGACGCTGTCCGGGCCTTTTACAGCCCTGCAAGGCAAAATTCCCCGTCTATCCGGCATCCCCCTATGAATACAGGTTCTCAAATTTATTATAGCAGAGAAAGGAATCTGAGAATGGCTAATCCAATTGCACTCATCACCATGGAGGACGGGCGGACTATGACCGCCGAACTGTTCCCTGACAAAGCGCCCAACACCGTCCATAACTTCATCTCCCTGGCCAACAAGGGCTTCTATGACGGCCTGACTTTCCACCGGGTGATCCCCGGCTTCATGATCCAGGGCGGCTGCCCCAAGGGCGACGGCACTGGCGGCCCCGGCTATGAAATCAACGGTGAATTTGCCTCCAACGGCTTCCCGCAAAATGACATCGCCCACACCACCGGCGTCCTCTCCATGGCCCGCACCATGGCCCCCAACTCCGCCGGAAGCCAGTTCTTCGTTATGGTCGCCCCTGCGGATCATCTGGACGGGGAATATGCCGCCTTCGGCCAGGTGACACTGGGCCAGGATGTGGCTGTGGATATCTCCCGGGTCCAGCGGAACATGTACGACGACAAGCCCAAAACCCCGGTGGTGATCCAATCCATCCGCGTGGATACCCGCGGCGTGGAGTATCCGCAGCCGGAAACCCACTAAACACCATGTATTTTGAGGAGGGGTCCATGATGAAAACCGCCATTATCACCGGCGCATCCTCCGGCCTCGGGCGGGAATTTGTCCGCCAGCTTGCCGGCTTCTTTCCGGAGATCTCGTGCTACTGGCTCATCGCCCGCAGGGCGGACCGTTTGGAAGAACTGAAAGAGGATCTGCCGGATAAGACGGTGGTCTGTATGCCTCTGGACCTCTGTGATCCCATGAGTTTTATCACCTTCCGGGAAGCGCTCACGGAGCACCTCCCGGAGGTGACGCTGCTGGTGAACTGCGCCGGCTGCGGGTATCTGGGCTATGTGGGGAACATGGACAACAGCACCCAGACCCGGATGGTAGACCTGAATGTACGGGCATTGACTGTTATCACCAATATGACAGTCCCCTATATGATCGGCGGCAGCCGGATTTTGAACGTCTCCTCCATCGCCTCCTTCTGTCCCACCCCCAGGATGACGGTGTACTCCTCCACAAAGGCCTATGTGTCCTCCTTCTCCCTGGGGCTGCACGAGGAACTTCGCCGCCGGAACATCACGGTGACGGCGGTCTGTCCCGGCCCCATGATGACAGAGTTCCTGGATATCGGCAATATTGCGGGAAATTCCAAAACCTTTGCCAATCTCCCCTACTGCGAGCAGGTGCGGGTTGCCTCCGGCGCCCTCCAGGCCGCCAAAGCCGGGCGGGCCGTCTACACGCCCAAGGCATTCTACAAGTTTTACCGGCTTGCCGCAAAGCTGACGCCCGCAAAATGGATGGTAAAATTCACCAAGGTCTGAGTGGCTGCGGGAATATGGAAATGTCACAAAATCGTAACACAATTCGACAGTGGGATGTGCTATGATAGAAAGCGGTGATTTCAGCGGAAATCTCCCGCCTTGAACCGGGGGTGTACTGGTTTCGACGGGGGTATGGAGGCGGGATCAGCGGGCAGCGGCGCCTGACCGCCATAAAACGGGCAATTTATAAATCAAATAACAACAACACTGTTGCTGTTGCTGCCTAACTAACAGGCAGCCGTCCGACCCGGAAGGACCGCGAGCCGGGAAGGGCGTCGTTTAGCGGTAAATGTGCGCACGGTAAGCTTTGCCCGTGCCACACATGATGAAGCTCACCTGACCAGGCGGCGTGACGGCCTGCCGTCTGGAAGGGGAACGGGGAGGAAGACTCCCGCAATGACCGTCTGCGCCCGGAGAAAATCCCGTTAAAGTGCTTTCGGACGGGGGTTCGATTCCCCCCACCTCCACCATGTAGGGACGATGATTTTGATACAATGGTATCGAGATTATCGTCCCTGCTTTTATGCCCAAAACTGATACAAATCCGTGATTTTCATACACTTTTGCGAATAGCGCCGCCGCTGACCGGAGTAAAATTCTGGTCAGCGGCGGCGTTTTTTTGCTTTTGGGGGCCTATGAACACTCTTGTAAACGTTATTTTGTTGTGGGAAATCGTTAATTTATTGAGAAATCGTTATGTTGTTGGGCAATTCCAGCGAATCGAGGAGGATTTCGTTAAAAGATTAGAGGTTTCGTTATACTATGGGTGCGCAAGAGGAACCCGTCGATTCTGGATAAATAGAATCGGCGGGTTTCACATTGTTTCCATGAGGTCGAGCAGAAGATTCTTCTGCCGCTCGGTAAGAGAACTCCATCTCGCAAAAAGGGTACGCTGCTCATCGGTAAGTTGAGCCGGATCAACCTCATCGGCAAAGAACTGCGCCAAGGTTATGCCAAATGCTCTGCATACCGCCTCCAAGGTTGGCAGCGTTGGCGCGTTGTTTCGATTAAACATATTTGTAACTGTGGAGTGGGAAAGGCTGGCCTCTTTTGCAAGCCGATAATCTGTCCACCCTCTTAATTTCATCAAATCTCTGATGCGCTTTTGTACATCCACCTTTTGCCACCGCCTTTTCTGTATCTATTCTAAGCCCGTGCGCGGTAATATAATAGTCAAGATTGGTAGATATTGCATGGCCGCAGACGGGCATATAATTGTTTACTATATGCCCCAAATGTGGCATACTAAACTATGCTGGAAAAGGAGGCTTACTCTTGTCTGAATATAAGACGCTTTTTGAAAAGCTGGCCCAAGACCGTAATATATCGGTTGAAGAAATGCGTTCCATTATTGCGGCCCGTATTGAAACTGGCATAAGCGATCCTGACCCTGTGCGGCGGGCGCAATGGGAAAAGATACCCCATACCGGGGATGTGCCTTCACCAGAAGAATGGCTGCGATATGTGGTCGAGAGATTGGAGGATGAGGGGCTGTCTGATCTGCTGCGCTGGTACCCAAACCTTTGAATGGGTCTATTTGTGTAACAGTTAGGAATAAAGCAATTTTGCAGCCTATTCTTCCAATCATGCGTTGAGAGTCTTGGAACGATATTCAACTTGACTATGTGCGTAGTGTACGGCAATATACTCATGGTTGGGAGCATCTCGAACAACGCCACATGATCAAAAGAGCATTGTGTGAAAAGCCCAGCCAAAAATAACGTGGTATGATATGAGCGTCATAGGGATGAGTCAGACGACATTTTCTCATAGCTATGAACATCAATCATAGGAGGTGCTGCAATGCACGCATGGGAAGCAATCGAACAATCTTTGTCTTTTATCGAGGAACACCTGGCTGAAGAAATTCCGACGGAGGAGTTGGCAAACACCATCGGCCTGTCCCCTTTCTATTTCCAGCGCTTGTTCAAGCGATTGGTGAATAAATCGGTGCAGGAATATGTGAAGCTCCGCCGCTTGGCAA
>CAJUDW010000056.1 GCA_910584995.1 uncultured Oscillibacter sp.
CATGATCCTGCTGAATACCCTGCTGTTTCCCCGCCTGATGCGCCAAGAGATCACGCAGGTGGACTACGGCACCTTCCTCACCATGCTGAAGGTAGCCGTGGCCCAGGTGGAGCAGGACGTCATCTACTTCGTTGACACCTCCGAGGAGCCTGGCCTGTACGCCAGATCACCTTCCATGACCCCAGCCTGGTGGATCGCCTGTGGGAGAGCGGCTGCGTGTTCGACAAGGTGAGGCCAAAGGAGATGAACCCCATCCTCAGCTTCTTCCCGACCTTCAGGGCCGCGAGGCCATCCTAAAGGTTCACGCCGCCAAGGTGAAGCTGGCGGAGAATGTGGACTTTAGCACCATCGCCTGTGCCGCCTCCGGGGCCTCCGGTGCGAAGTTGGCCAACATGGTCAACGAGGCCGCCCTGCGGGCCGTACGCCAGGGACGGAGGCTCGCCACCCGGGAGGACCTCCAAGAGAGCATCGAGGTGGTCATTGCCGGGTATCAGAAGAAGAACAAAATCCTCTCCGACCACGAGCGGATGATTGTCTCTTACCACGAAATCGGCCGCGCCTTGGTGGCGGCGCTCCAGACCCACTCCGCCCCGGTGGCGAAGATCACCATCATCCCCCGCTCCCTTTTCAGTCACCTTTGAGCGTAAGGTTGTCCGCACGGGCCGCAAACCAACCCCCCAAAGAAAGCATCACTTTTTCTGCCTTTCCTTCAACCGCTGTAACTCTATATACTCCACAACAGCTTCTCTTCCATGTTCGCTTAAAGAAAGTATATCCTGCACCAGCTTCTCACAAGTACAATCACAAGTGACATATACCATCTCCAAAGGCTTCTTTTCATCATAGGAACACCGCCCGATTAGATAATCAGCAGACACACTATAGTATTTTGCCAGCGTGATAAAATGCCGCAGCGGAAATTCATATTCTCCTGTCTCATACTTGGAATAATGCTGCTGAGAAATTCCCAAAACGGCTGCTATATCACTTTGAGAGTAATCGTGATCTTCCCGCAGTTCCCGAAACAATTCCATCACGCTTTTCAATGTCAGTCCCACCTTTTTCAAGGAACGTATCATGCATATATTTCTATGTATTGATTTTACTTATTCAATAATGTATATTACATATAATTCAATGTAAAAAGGGGACGATGGAAGTGACAACATTATCTTTCTGTTGACCACTTGCATTTCCAAGAAAAACAGAGTATCATTGTCTACCATAGAGTTTGAAAGGAGCGTTCAGGTTGAGCAGGCACACAGTAGAAGTTTCGGAAAAGCAAAGCCCGATGGAACGGATTGCGGCTTTTATTGTGGACAAACGCAAAGCCTTTTACCTGTTGTACATCGGAGCAGCTATTTTCTGCGTCTTTTCCAGCGGCTGGGTGGCGGTGAACGACGATCTGACCAGCTACTTGTCTGACACCACCGAGACCCGGCAAGGGTTGACCGTGATGGAGGCGGAGTTTGTCACCTTTGGCACCAGCCGCATTATGGTGGACAATATCTCCTACCGTCAGGCGGAGAGCTTGGCGGAGCAGATAGAGATGATGGAAGGTGTAAAATCGGTGGAGTTCAACGGTTCCAGGGACCACTACACCAACGGCTCCGCCCTGTTTTCCATCACCTACGACGGGACCGCCACTGACCCGGTGAGTCTGGAGGGATTGGATGGTGTCAAAGCCCTTCTGGACGGGTATGACGTCTATATCACCGGCGACACCGGCGACTCCGCCTCTGAAAGTCTGAACGCCGAGATGCAGGTGGTCATGGTGATTGCCGTGGTCATCATCCTGGTGGTGCTGCTGTTCACCTCCCACACCTATATGGAGATCCCGGTGCTACTTATGACCTTTGGCATGGCGGCACTGATGAACAAGGGCACCAACTTTATCTTTGGCGAAATATCCTTTGTCTCCAACTCGGTGGCGGTGGTCCTCCAGCTGGCCCTGGCCATTGACTACGCCATCATCCTCTGCCACCGGTACACCGAGGAGCGGGAGCAGCTGGAGGCCCGGGAGGCGGTGGTGGCCGCCCTGAGCAAGGCCATTCCGGAGATTGCCGGCTCCTCCATGACCACCCTGTCCGGCCTGGGGGCCATGTGCTTCATGCAGTTCGGGATTGGTCAGGATTTGGGCCTGGTGCTGATGAAGTCCATTGTGCTCAGCCTGCTGGCCGTGTTTACCCTGATGCCCGGGCTGCTGCTCAGCTTCAGCAGTTTGATCGACCGCACCCACCACCGGAATTTTGTGCCCAAAATCACCGCCTGGGGCCGGCTGGCGGTGAAAACCCGTTTTGTCATGCCGCCCCTGTTTGTGGTGCTTCTGATTGGCGGTTTTGTGTTCGCCAACCGCTGCCCCTACGCCTACGGGCAGACCGAGCTGACCACCTTCCGCCAGAGCGACGCCCAGATTGCCCAGCAGCGGGTGAACGAAACCTTTGGCCGGGTGAACACCCTGGCGGTTATCGTGCCCAAGGGGGACTATGAGCAGGAGGGCCGGCTGCTCCGGGAACTGGATCGTATGCCCGAGACGGACACGGTGCTGGGCCTGGCCAATGTGGATGCCATGGACGGCTATGTCCTCACAGACCGGCTGACACCCCGGCAGTTTGCCGAGCTGACCGATCTGGATATTGAGGTGGCCCGGCTGCTCTACTCCGCCTACGCCGTGGACCAGGAGGACTACGGACAGGTAGTTTCCGGCCTGGACAGCTACGGCGTACCCTTGATTGATATGTTCCTGTATGTCTATGACATGATGGACGAGGGCTACATCTCTCTGGACGCAGACATGACTGAGACCATTGAGGACCTCCACGTCCAGCTGACCGACGCCCAGCTGCAATTGAAGGGGGAGAACTACAGCCGTCTGGTCTTACAGCTCAACCTGCCCGAGGAGGGGGAGGAGACCTTCACTTTTCTGGACACTCTGCATGAAATTGTGGGCCGTTACTACCCGGAAAATTCCCTCCTGGTGGGCAACTCCACCAGCGATTTTGACCTGTCCGCCTCCTTCGGCAACGACAACATGCTCATCAGCATTTTGACCATCGTATTCGTCATTCTGGTGCTGGTGTTTACCTTCAAATCCGCCGGGCTTCCGGTGCTGTTGATCCTGGTCATCCAGGGCAGTGTCTGGATCAACTTCTCCTTCCCTTACTTACAGAAGGAACCCCTGTTCTTCCTCAGCTATCTGGTGGTCAGCTCCATCCAGATGGGCGCAAATATTGACTACGCCATTGTCATCGCCAACCGCTATGTGGAGCTGAAACAGACCATGTCCCTCAAGGATGCGGTTATCGAGTCGCTGAATGAGGCTTTCCCCACCATTATTACCTCAGGCACTATTTTGGCCTCCGCCGGCGTGGCCATCGGCCTGCTGTCCACCACAGCCTCCATCGCCTCCATCGGCGTGTGTCTGGGCCGGGGCACGTTAATCTCCATCTTCCTGGTGATGGGTATCCTTCCCCAGATTCTGCTGCTGGGCGACACCATCATTGAAAAGACTGCCTTTACCCTGAAGACCCGGCATCCCGTCCAGACCCACACCGGCAGTCTGCTGGTGGACGGCCACGTCCGGGGATACATCTCCGGCATGGTGGACGCCGATTTCAGCGGCATCCTCCATGGCAGCATCAATGCGGCGGTGGCAACGGGGGCTGTCCGGCCGGAGGAGCCGCCCCAACCAGCGGCAATCCCTGCGGGAAAGGGGGCGGATTCTCATGCGTAAACGTGTCGACCGGCTGTTCCCCATCCTTCTGGCGGTCTGGATTCTGACCTCGCTGGTCCTGCCCGCCTGGGCCACGGAGGAAAGCACTGTCACCATCTCCAACGTAGTGGACCTCCAGCGTTTCGGGAAAAACTGCGCTCTGGACACCTGGTCCCAGGGCAAGACTGTTACCCTCACCGCCGACCTGGACCTGAGCGGGGTGGATTTCACCCCCATTCCCACCTTCGGCGGCACCTTTTTAGGCCAGGGACACACCATCTCCGGGCTGTGTCTCACCTCCGCCGGTTCCACCCAGGGGTTGTTCCGCTATATCCAGCCCGGCGGGCTGGTACGGGACTTGACCGTCAAGGGTACGGTGGCCCCCGGGGGTACCCGCTCCACCGTGGGAGGCATCGTGGGCAACAACGCAGGAACCCTGCAAAGCTGTGCCTTTCACGGCGTGGTTCAGGGGGATGCCACCGTGGGCGGCATCGCCGGATACAACAGCATCACCGGTGAGATTACCGGTTGTTCCGTCTCCGGTTCTGTCAGCGGCAAGAATATCACCGGCGGCATTGCGGGCCGGAATTTGGGGTTGCTGCTCAAATGTGAAAGCAGCGCCGGAGTGAATCTGACCCGGAAGGAAACCAATGTGGACCTGATGGACGCGGATACGGCTGCCATCCTGAAGGAGCGGGCCGCGGCGGACGACGAAACCTACCACCTGCTGGACGGCTGCTTTGATACCGGTGGCATCGTGGGCTATTCCAGCGGCGTGGTGCAGAGCTGCGTCAATCGCGGCACGGTGGGCTACCCCCATGTGGGGTACAACACCGGCGGCATCGCCGGGCGGCAGGACGGCTATCTGTCCGGCTGTACCAACAGCGGCACCGTCTACGGACGGAAGGACGTGGGCGGCATTGTGGGCCAGGCGGAGCCCTATGTGCTTGTGGACCCTGGCCGGGACACGCTGGAGCAGCTGCGCCAGGAGCTGAACACCCTGGAAAACCTGATTAACCGCGCGCTGGACGACGCGGAGCGCACCGGAGACAGCGTCTCCGCCCAGCTCAGCGCCATGGGAGACTACGCCGGCAGCGCCAAGGACAGCACCAAGGAGCTGCTGGACTGGGTTTCCGATTTTACCGACGAGAACATCGGCACCATCAACACCCTGACCGCCGACATCACCGGCGCGCTGGACAAAATTTCTCCCGCCCTGGACGATCTGTCCGACGTGGGCGGGCGGCTGGAGCGCCTGTCCCGCCAGCTGGGGGACGCTTTGGATTCTCTGGGCGGCGCGGTGGACACCGGCGATCGGGCCGCGCGGGACCTGCGTCTCGCGGTGGAGAAGCTGCGGCAGTCCGCCTCCGGGCTGACCACGGCGGTAAGCCGGCTGGAACGCGCGCTGGACGCCTTTCAAGGCTTTCTGGATTTGGGAAGCGGCTCCATCTCCGTCAGCTCTCTTCTGGCGGCGCGGGAGGAGCTGCGTCAAGCATTCCGCGCCCTGCGGGGAGTGGGGGATGATCTGGATGATGCCCTGTCTCAGCTCCAGCAGGCCCTGAGCCGCTCCGGCGCTCTGTCCAGCCAGCTGGGAGACGCCCTGGATACACTGGAGGAGGCCTCTGACACCTCCGCCGTCATCGGGCGGCTGCTGCGCCGGGCGCTGGATACCATTGGCGATGCGGTGGATACGCTCACCGAGGACGGTCCTGCGGAGTTCACCCCCCTGGGGGAGGACTTCCGGCAGGCCGGCGACAGCCTTTATGATGCCATGAGCGGCCTGCTGGAGGAGATGGACGGGCTGAACAGCGCCCTTCAGACCGGGAACGGCACCCTGACCGCCGACCTGCGGGCCATCAACCGGCAGTTTAACGTGGTATTCACCCTTCTGCTGGACGCAATGGATGACGCCAGGGACACCGCTGAAGGCGGCCTGGAGGGCATCATTCAGGACACCTCCGATGAGGACATCTCCGCCACCCGGGAGGGCAAGGTGGCGGACTGCTCCAACCTGGGAACCGTGGAGGGAGACCGCAACGTGGGCGGCATTGCCGGTGCCGTGGCCATTGAATTCGACCTGGACCCGGAGGACGACACGACCGGCCGGTTCTCCTTTGGCAGCAGCTACGAGACCAAGGCGGTGCTGATGAACTGCGTCAATCGTGGGGCCGTCACCGGCAAGAAGGACTGCGTGGGCGGTCTGGCGGGGCGCATGGACCTGGGTACTGCCTTGGAGTGCCAGAATTACGGCCCGGTAGCCAGCACCGGCGGGAACTATGTGGGGGGTGTGGCCGGCTATGCGGACGCCTCCATCCGCAGCTGCCATGTCAAGAGCACCCTGTCCGGAGAGAATTACGTCGGCGGCATTGCCGGCTGGGCCAGCCGTCTGCGGGACTGCCGTGCCATCGTCACAATCGAGGAAGGCACGGAGTATCTGGGAGCCATTGCCGGCGGCATAGAGACGGATGGGGCGCTGTCCGGCAATCTCTTTGTAGACACCGGCACCGCCGGGGTGGACGGCGTCAGCTACGCGGGGCGGGCCGAGCCCATCCCCTTTAACGCGCTGAGCCAGCTGCCCGATATTCCGCCAGAGTTCACCGCCTTTACGCTGACTCTGGTGGCGGAGGAAAAAACGGTGGCGCAGATTCCCTTCCTCTACGGGGAGGACCTGTCCAGGCTCGACCTGCCCCCTGTGCCAGAGCTGGAGGGCAATTACGGCGTCTGGCCGGAGTTTGATGTCTCCGGCCTGCGCTCCGACCTGACCGTGAACGCGGTCTATACCCCTTGGGTTACTGTGGTGGCCAGCCGGGAGCTGTCCGGAAAGCTGGCCCTGGCCCTGGCGGAGGGACAGTTTACCGGGGACGCCGTTCTCCATGTGACAGACAGCGTCCAGGTTCCGCCCCAGGAGGCGGGGGAGCAGGCCGTCGTGTGGGACGTCGTTCTCGCTGGAGCGGAGCCAGAGGATTCCGTTCCTTTGCGGCTGTTAAGCCCTGACAGCGGTACCCATGTCTGGCAGTATCAGAACGGCCAGTGGCAACAGGTGGAAGCCGTCCAAAACGGACAGTATCTATTGCTGACCATGACCGGAACCCAGGGCACTTTCTGTATCCAATCTACTCGGAGCGCCCTGTGGCTGATCCCCGCTGTCGTGGGCGGTTTGGCTGCCTTGGCAGCACTCGTGCTGATTGCCGGCAAACACAAGAGAACGGCCGCCAAGGCTCAGAAAGGAAAAGAGGAGCCAGCATCGAAATAAAATGCCCCGCTCGCTGGATAGACTTATTTCATCCGGCAAATCGAATCTCGGCAAAAAGAGCAGGGGCGCAGTACCGGCCTGGACCATATTCTGCCGCTATAGACTCAAAGCCGCCGTATCACGGAGAAACGTGATACGGCGGCTATTCGTACTCTGAATCCACTATATTCCAGCCACCGCGCGGCGCAGAGAGCCAGGCAGACGGGACCGATGGCACACACTTGCTTGGTAAACTTCTAATAAGCACAAAGATGGGCTGTGGATAATTTATAAATCCATAACCCATCTTGCGCTTTTGCACTACGAATTGTCAGCCAACAGTCTCCTTGCGTGAGTTCCTTACCACTATTAACGCAACGG
>CAJUDW010000057.1 GCA_910584995.1 uncultured Oscillibacter sp.
GCGGTCATGGGGCTGCCGTCCGGCTCCGTCATCTGCTCGGCGTTGCCGTGGTCGGCGGTAATCATGGCGATGCCGCCCATCTTCAAAACGGCGTCCACTACCTTGCCCACACACTCGTCCACGGTCTCCACGGCCTTCACGGCAGCGTCAAACACGCCGGTGTGGCCCACCATGTCGCAGTTGGCAAAGTTCAGGATGATCACGTCATAGGCCCCAGACTCAATCCGTTCCACGCACTGGCGGCAGACCTCCGGCGCGCTCATCTCCGGCTGGAGGTCGTAGGTGGCCACCTTGGGAGATGGCACCAGGACCCGGTCCTCGCCGGGGAACACGGTCTCGGAGCCGCCGTTGAAGAAGAAGGTCACATGGGCGTACTTCTCCGTCTCGGCAATCCGCAGCTGGGTCAGGCCCATCTGGCTGAGGTATTCCCCCAGGCCGTTGCGGACGGTGTTCCGGGGATAGGCCACCTCTACGTTAGGCATGGTGGCGTCATACTCCGTGTTGCACACAAAGGTCACAGGGAAGAATTGGCGGGTGAAGCCGTCAAAATCCGGATCCACCAGGGTACGGGTGATCTCCCTGGCCCGGTCGGGCCGGAAGTTGAAGAAAATTACACTGTCATTGTCGGAAATGGTGCCGTCCCGGTCGCAGACCACCGGATCCACAAATTCGTCGGTGACGTCCTTCTCATAGGACTCCTTGACGGCGGCAACAGGATCGGGGTTGTACGCAGCGCTCTCGCCGTAGACCATAGCGTCGTAGGCCTGCTCCACCCGGTCCCAGCGTTTGTCTCGGTCCATGGCGTAATAGCGGCCCATCACAGTGGCAATCTTCCCTGCGCCGATCTCCCGGCACTTGTCCGCCACCTGCTGCACGAACCCCGCGCCGGAGGTGGGGGACACGTCTCGCCCGTCCAGGAAGCAGTGGATATAGACCCGGGCAAGGCCCTTGTCCTTTGCCAGCTTCAAAAGGGCGAACAGGTGATCCAGATGGGAGTGGACGCCGCCGTCGGACATAAGTCCCATCAAATGGAGGGCTGTGCCCTTCTCCAGACAGGCGTCCATAGCGTGGTTATAGGCGGGATTGGTGAAAAAATCCCCATCGGCAATGGACTTCGTAATACGGGGCAGATCCTGGAAGACTACCCGGCCGCCGCCGATATTGGTGTGGCCCACCTCACTGTTGCCCATTTGCCCGTCCGGCAAGCCTACGTCCAGTCCGGAGGCGGACAGTTCCGTATGGGCAAACTCCCGGAAGAACCGATCCAGGCAGGGCGTATTCGCGGCGCGAACGGCGTTGCCGCTGTCGCCAGCGGAGATGCCGAACCCATCCATAATGATTAAAGCCGTCGGTGTTTTATTCATGATAAAACCTCGTTTCTCGCACATTATTTAAACCCTGCATCCTCCCTGCCCTCCCGAGGGAAACGGCGGGGCGGCGGAACATCCTCCGGATTCTGCGGATACAGGCAGACACCGGGGGAACAGCGGCGCTCCCCCGGCGGATGGATTTATTCCTTCACCCGGCCCAGGTACTCGCCGGTACGGGTATCCACCTGGATCTTCTCCCCCTCGTTGATGAAGAGAGGCACCTTGATCTGGGCGCCGGTCTCCAGGGTGGCGGGCTTGGTGACGTTAGTGGCGGTATCGCCCTTCACGCCGGGCTCCGTGGCGGTGACCACCAGGTCCATGAAGTTGGGGACTTCCACGGCGAAGACGCTGCCCTTATAGCTGAGCAGCTTGCAAACGGTGTTCTCCTTCACGAACTTGAAGCCGTCGCCAAGGACGTCCCGGTTCAGGGGGGTCATGTCGTAGGTCTCCGGATCCATGAAGTAGTAGAGATCCCCGTCGTTGTAGCTGTACTCGCCGTCCCGCCGCTCCACAAAGGCCTGCTCAAACTTGGCGGTGGGGTTAAAGGACGTCTCGGTAACGGCCCCGGTCACCACGTTCTTCATCTTGGTCCGCACAAAGGCGGCGCCCTTACCGGGCTTCACGTGCTGGAATTCCACCACGGTCATAACCTTTCCGTCCATTTCAAAGGTGACGCCGTTCCGGAACTCACCGGCAGAAATTGTTGGCATAACTTTTTCCTCCTCAATCAATCTATCGAGAAAACAATATTGGGATGCATCTTCCTGGGTCTTTTTTTAGAACCTGTTTGAAAAACGGCGGAAACTCCACCTTGCTGCTTTTCAAGCAGGTCCTGCATACGCATGGGGTTATTTTATCCTATATTGCCCGCTATTGCAAGTATTTTTCTTCCAAATTACCCCTGAGGGCCGCAAAATATTTCCGCCAAAGGGGAGAACTTCCCCCGGGAAAGGGGACCCTCCGCCCCAAACGCCCTCCTCCGGGGCCAAAAACTGCCCCGCGCCGGAAGGAAAACGCCTCATCCCTCCCGGAACCGCCGCCGGGACGCGGCCTTGAAGGGGGCCTGGAGGGCGTGGAGCACCTTCTGCCACGGCGTCACCGCCCCGCCGGCAGGCTCCACCATCAGCGCCAGGACCCCGGCCCGGTTGGCAGCCAGCACGTCCGTCAGCAGCTTGTCCCCCAGCATGGCGGTGTGGGCAGCGTCCCGCCCGGCCCGCTCCATGGCAGCAAGCAGGCCCCTGGGGGAGGGCTTCCCCGCATGGCCCTGGTAGGAGACCCCCAGATCCCCGCAGAAGGCCTCCACCCGCTTCCCGGAACGGTTGTTGGAAACGATCATGAACTCCACGCCCTCCCGCCGGAGGGCGGCGATCCAGTCCCGCAGGGCCTGATCCGGCCTGTGGACGGACTTGGGGGCCAAGGTGAAATCCAAATCGCTCAGCAGCAGCGTGACGCCCTTCCGGCGCAGGTACTGGGGGGTCACATCCTGGTAACGGTCAAAAATCCGGTTAGGCAGAAGGGAAACGGGCATAGGCGGCTCCTTTTTCGCATAGTTTTACCACAGCTACGGAATCAACGGCGTCTGCACCGCGAAGGCAGATCCTGCCTCCCGATTTTGTCCAGTATAGCAGTTCCGGTTGATTCCCGCAAGGGGGTATTGGTTTGCGAACTTATCTGGCAGTTTCGCCGGGAGAATTGCAGGAGGCAGGCCGCTGCGGCCAGCCCTTCGCCCACGTGGCCTACCGGATTGGCCCCGGGTCCACGCTGCTGCGGCAGAACCTGCTGCTGGAAACCCGGGGCGGGCTGCTGTCCGTCAGCGACCGGGAGGCCCCGCTGATTGAGGATCCCCAGGCCCTCTGCGCGGCGGTGCTGCGGGAGTGCGGCCGGCGGAACTACCACGGCGTCCTGCTGGATTTCGAGGAGCGGCCCCGGGGGGACCGGCTGGCCTTTGTGGAGCGGCTGGGCCGGGCCCTGGGCCAGAGCCGCCGGGCCCTCTATCTGCCGGAGGGCTATGCCGGGGCGGCCCCGGGGGGTATCCTGCTGCTGTGCACCGCCCTCTCCGGCGGGAATTTCACGGAGTTCCTCCGGGACCGGGCCAACGCCCAGGGGGGCGCGTCCCGCCTGGCCCTGGATGTCCAGCGGCTGCGGATGGATTTCCGCCTGCCCGCCCCCACCGGGGAGGGCTCCCCCCTGAGCCCGGAGGACTTCCGGGCCCTGCGTGAGCGGGAGCAGGCATCGGTGTTCTTCTCCCAGGATCTGTGCGCCCGGTACTTCACCTATACCCGGGGCGGCGAGACCCATTTCATCCTCTTTGACGATGGGGACACCCTCCGCCAGAAACTCCGCATCGGCGCCGGCCTGGGATTCGCCGCCGCCTTCCTCATGTGGCCGGAGATCCGGGACGCAGCGGACGTCCTCTTCCCCGCCAGGCGGTGATGCCGCCCCAGCAGGCGCAAAAAAACGCCGTGCCGCCGGCACAGCGTTTTTTTCGCGTTTTAATAATACCGCTTCTTGTTCTTGCGAGCAGCCTCAGACTTCTTCCGCCGCTTGACGCTGGGGCTTTCGTAATGCTCCCTCTTCCGAACCTCGGCCAGGACTCCCGCCTTCGCGCAGCTGCGCTTGAAACGTTTCAGCGCGCTGTCGATGGACTCGTTTTCCTTCACATGAATCTCAGACATCTATATTTCCCTCCCTCCGAGGTATCCGGCTAAATCCAGGATACGTAAGGGCCATATTCTTTAGAAACTATGGCTTTAACATTGGTATTATACAAAGTGTTTCCACTCTTGTCAAGAGAAATTCAAGATTTCCTTTCAGATTCCATTCCCCTGCCCGGAAAGCCGTGGGCCGCCTCTTTTTTATCCTGTTATTCACAAAAAACCTTTTACTTCCTGCCATTTTATGCTACACTATAGGCAAGCGTGCGGCGGCCCCCCGCCACCCCGGCCTCCCCCTGTTCACAGCCCCAGGGCGCCTCCGGGCAGATCTGCCTTTCACCCCGGGCGTCCTCCGGTTATGAAGATTAGAAATTTATATGAGAGGAAGTCTGTCACCATGAAACGAGTAGGACTCTTGACCAGCGGCGGCGACTGCCAAGCCCTGAACGCAACCCTCCGGGGCGTTGCCAAAGGCCTGTACCACATCTACGGCAGCGAGGTGGAACTGATCGGCTTTATCGACGGCTACAAGGGCCTCATCTACGAGGACTACAGGAAGATGACACCCTTGGATTTCACCGGCCTGCTCACCCGGGGCGGCACCATCCTTGGCTCCAGCCGCCAGCCTTTCAAGCTGATGCGCACCCCCGACCCCAACGGCCTGGACAAGGTGGAGGCCATGAAATACACCTACCGCCGCCTCCGGCTGGACTGCCTGGTGGTCCTGGGCGGCAACGGCAGCCAGAAAACCGCCAACCTCCTCAGCGAGGAGGGCCTCAACGTTATCGGCCTGCCCAAAACCATTGACAACGACCTTTGGGGCACTGACACCACCTTCGGCTTCCAGAGCGCCATCTCCCTGGCAACGGAAGTCATCGACTGCATCCATACCACCGCCGCCTCCCACAACCGGGTCTTCATGGTGGAGATCATGGGCCACAAGGCCGGCTGGCTGACCCTCAACGCCGGTATCGCCGGCGGCGCGGACATCATCCTTATCCCGGAAATCCCCTACAGCATTGATTCCGTCATCAACAAAATCAACCAGCGGGCCGCCTCCGGCAACGGCTTCACCATCCTGGCAGTGGCCGAAGGCGCCATGAGCCAGAAAGAGGCGGCCATGTCCAAGAAAGAATACAAGAAGCACTTGGAAGAAGTGCTGAAGAAGTATCCCTCCGTCTCCTATCAGATCGCCGGCAAGATCCTGGAAAAGACTGGGAAAGAGGTGCGGGTCACTGTCCCGGGCCACATGCAGCGGGGCGGCGCCCCCTGCGCCTACGACCGGGTCCTCTCCTCCCGCCTGGGCACCACGGCGGCGCTGATGATCTCCAAGGGTGAATTCGGCAATATGGTGGCCATCCAGAACCATGTGATCACCTCCATCCCGCTGAAGGACGTGGCAGGCAAACTGAAGATGATCGATCCCAAGTCCGACATCATCACCGAGGCCCGCCTCTTGGGCATCAGCTTCGGCGACGACTGATCCCCTCTCCCCTGCCGCTGACGCGGCGGGGGTCTCCCTCTTCCCCAACTCCCACGGCCTTCAAATGGCAGATACTATGGCTGCCACGCAGCCGCACATACCTAAATTTGAACAAGCCGGTTGATCCGGCCATGTATCTGAACAACGCCTGGTCCGGTATGCGCCAATAGAGATCACTAACCGCCCCCCATCCTAAATTTTTCCCCCATATCCTGAAACTAGCAAACCGGCCCATTCCCTGCACGGCAGATCCATGTCCGGACGAGGCCCTGCCGGGCGGCCTTGATCAATCGCCCATCATCATCTTCCGCCGCCTGGATAATATCCTCTCCCAGGTGGAAGAATTCCGGAAAGAAGGACATCCGGATTTCATGACGTATACATTTTAAAGATAACGTAAAGCGTCCGGCAAACGCAAGGCCCTTCCGGAAAGGAGGATACCGCCATGACCATTCATGAATCTGCGGAGGACTACCTGGAATCCATCCTGATCCTCCGGGAGCGCCGGGGCACGGTCCGCTCCATTGATATCGTCAATGAGTTGGGCTACTCCAAGCCCAGCGTCAGCATCGCCATGAAGAAGCTGCGGGAAAACGGCTACATCTCCATGGCCCCTGATGGTCTCATCACCCTCAACGACAGCGGCATGGAGATTGCCCGCCGCATTTACCACCGCCACACGATCCTGACGGAACTCTTCCTCCGTATGGGCGTCTCCCCGGAAAACGCGGCGGCGGACGCCTGTAAGGTGGAACACGATCTCAGTGAGGAAACCTTCTCCAAAATCGAGGCCTTCGTGTCCCATGGGCAGGGCGCATAAAACCGGAAAAAACAGCCACGATAGTCCCAAGAGCCCCCGCCCCGGGGAAATCCGCCCGCCGCCGGACAGAAGATGGATTTATTCCGTTGTTCCTTATCAAAAATTGACAACTCGCCGGACGGAATGTTATTCGAAATCACTATTGTCAAAAAGCTAACATTGTGATAGTATACTTCTGGAAAAGAACCATGCCTATGGTGATACCCTGCGTTTTCAACAGAAATCCCTAAAAATTGCGTCAATTTGGAAAGGAGTTTATGTTTTTATGAAAGCGAAAATCGGCATCAATGGTTTTGGCCGCATCGGCCGCGTTGTCTTCCGCGCCGCCCTGGCCCGCGAGGACGTGGAAGTCGTCGCCCTGAACGATCCCTTTATGTCCCCCGAGTATATGGCCTATATGCTGAAGTATGACAGCGTACACGGCAAATTCCCCGGCGAGGTTGGCTTTGAGGGCGATTGCCTGGTTGTCAACGGCAAGAAGTTCAAGGTCTTCACTGCCAAAGAAGTAGGCGACATCCCCTGGTCCACCGTGGGTGCCGAGTATATCTGCGAGTGCACCGGCCAGCACCTGAGCAAGGATAAGTGCCAGGGCCACATTGATGCCGGCGCCAAGCACGTGATCATGGGCGCCCCCTCCAAGGATGACACCCCCATGTTCGTCATGGGCGTCAACAACAGCAAGTACACCTCTGACATGACCTTCGTGTCCAATGCCTCCTGCACCACCAACTGCCTGGCTCCTATCGCCAAGGTCCTGAACGACAAGTTCGGCATCGTTGAGGGCCTCATGACCACCGTCCACTCCGTCACCCCCACCCAGAAGCTGCTGGACGGCGCTTCCATGAAGGATTGGCGCGGCGGCCG
>CAJUDW010000058.1 GCA_910584995.1 uncultured Oscillibacter sp.
GATGGAAACTGGGCGTTCCAATCCATGCTTTTTGATAGGCTGGACAGGAAAGACGAATTTGACGAACTGAAAGAGAAACAGGAAAAGGAACGGGCCGAGGTGCAGATGGCGGAATATGAGGCAGTAGGCGTCACAATCGTGGATGAAAAGACCTATTATTATCAAGGACAGTTAATCAATATCTTTCTGGACATCCGGAAGGAAGGCTCCTTCTATACTCTGAATATGAACCCGAAGGGAACCGTCAATATCAAAATTGTCCGTGATGCAAAAAACAAAATCATAGGCGTTGCTTATATGACTGAAGCGGAAGTGGCTGAGTTGTTTGGGGATATGGATGACCCGGATGATACAACTGATGTGGAGTTGATCCCTGTTGACTTCAAGACCGTAGCGGCAGGAGAAACGATCTTCCTGGGGGAATATACATTGTCCGAGGGGAACGAAATCCTGTACAGCATTTCAGTGAAAACAGGAAACCAAATAAAGGTTTTTTTCGCTAAGGATGGGCAGGAAGATGTAGCCTATTAGTCTGTGGATAACCTGCGGCAGCCGGGCGAATCGCTGGAATGTATTGCGGATTTTATCGTCGGTCCTCCAACAACAAAGCCCGGAACCTATCAACTGTACCTCCAGGCCCCGGACGGCGCTTTGGGAAATGTAAGGGGTAGCGTTTCGATTGCGTCAGCAGACGCATCCTGATAATAATTCAGCACCTCTGCCATGGCAACGGCATAATAAAAAAACGTTGTTTCGGCGGCTGGTATCTATGTGCCCAAACAAAAGAACAAGTAGCCTTGCGGCGGTTTTGAAATATCAAATTCAAAGCCACCGCTTTTTTTGAAAAAACAGAAAACGGAGGGTGTGTTAAAGTCGCCCATTTTTAAGGACACGGCGGTATCCTGGAGGTATCGCTATGTCCTTTTCTAAGCGCCTGTTTAAAATCTTCTAAGGAGGGTGGCAATGAGGGCAAAGGTGAGGAACTGAACAGAAATATAAAGTTTGCGTCCACAATTTTTCGAAAGCCTGCGGAATTTGTCGAGCCAGCCGAAAAGGCGCCCTACCACCCAGCGGCGAGGCAGAACAACAAACTTGTGTAATTCGCTGCGTTTTACTCCCTCAACCTGTGCACCGCAAATGTCTTTCACCTGATTTGCGAATCGTTCGCCGGAATAACCCGCATCCACCAGAAACTTCTCCACATGAGAACAATTGTCCAGGTTAAGGAGGAGCATCTGGAGGGCTCCATCCCGATCCGTCACATCGGCGGTTGTTACGGCTATGGCATGGGGCAACCCCATTGTATCAACTATGACGTGGCGTTTGATTCCGGACACTTTTTTCCTGCGTCATAACCCTTTTCCTCCGCTGTATCCGCATTCTGTACGCTCTGTGCATCAACAATTCCAAAAGTAGTCTTATCCCTCCTCAAATCTTCGTTCCGTATCTGTTTCACTAGTTTTTGCAGTACTTTGTCCAGAATACTGACCCCCGTTTCGTCCTTCTCCGACCAGACACGGAAATGGTAATACACACTCTGCCATTTTGGATAATCACTGGGCAGCATCCGCCATTGTATTCCTCCTTGAATCACGCACAGCACTGCACAAAACACATCATACAAATCCTATTTTCGGGGCCGGGTTGTTTCCTTTGCCCCTTCCAAATCCTCTTGGATCAGCTTGTATTCTTCCCGGTTGATATCACTTGGGTATTCGTGCATTTTCTCCAGCCCCCGCTTGTTTTTTCCTATTATCTCCCGCTCTACCGTTTTTGTCAAAAGATTTTGAACAGGCTCTTAAACTTAAGATATACTCTGCCAGTTCATGATATGTATCTAAGGCGGGTTCACTGCGCTTTACACATGCACCAAATACAATTGGTGTAATCTTTGCGTCACATAAGGATCATTTACCTTTTCTGGGCTTAACTTAATGGCATTGGAACTTCTGCCGGCTTGTAAAATATTTTCACTTTCTTCCTGATGTTAAACTGATAAAAACGTGCGCCAAAGGAAATATTTCCCTTGGCGCACGTTTGATTTGTCGGCAACTCCGCATGGTTTCGTCGTCTTATCCATATCAGTGAATCGTAGATACCCCCTACACAGGGGCACCCAAGGGGGCGTCTCTTTCCCGCTGACTATATCACAGACGGCGGCGGAAATCAAGAGAGGGTCAAATCCCCGACTTTCACCCATCCCGCCTTCCGGCAGAGGGCATTGATCAGGGGGCACAGCAGGGCCGGCAGAATGAAGGAGATCAGCAGCAGTCCCGCCCAATCCATGGCAGTGGGGGCGATGGCCGCCGCGCCGTTGGCCAGGGCTGTTTCACTAGGGGACATCCAGCCGGTCCAGACCCCCAGCTGGCCGCAGAGGCCGCAGGTACCCATGCCGGAGTTGATGGCCGCACCGTTCATCTCCAGCTTGAAAAGGCAGGTGGCGATAGGCCCCGTAATGGCAGAGGCCGCGGTGGGGGCAATCCAAATCCTGGGGTTTTTCACAATGTTGGGCATTTGCAGCATGGAGGTGCCCAGGCCCTGGCTCACAAGGCCTCCCCAGCCGTTTTCCCGGAAACTCATGACGGCAAAGCCCACCATCTGTGCGCAGCAGCCAGCCACGGCAGCGCCTCCCGCCAGGCCCGTCAGGCCCAGAACAGAGCAGATAGCGGCGGAGGAGATAGGCAGGGTCAGGGCGACGCCCACCAGCACGGAGACCAGGATGCCCATCCAGAAAGGCTGCAGGAGTGTGGCCCGCATAATCAGCTGCCCAAAGGCGCTGGCTGCGGCACCGATAGGCGGCGCGATGAACCACGCGGCCCCGAAACCCACCAGGATGGTGACGATGGGCGTTACCAGGATATCCACCTTCGTCTCCTTGCTGACAGCCTTTCCGCACTCAGTGGCAATAATGGCCACAAACAGCACCGCTAAGGGCCCCCCTGCCCCGCCTAAGGCGTTGCAGGCATACCCCACCGTCGCCAGGGAGAAAAGGACCATAGGAGGCGCCTGGAGGGCGTAGCCGATGGCTACGGCCATGGCCGCGCCGCTCATGAAGGAGGCCATACCGCCGATGGTATAACCAACCTTGTTGATGGTAACCACCTGGGCGGTCAGGAAACCGATGTGGAACTGGCTGCCCACAGTATTGAGGATCGTGCCGATGAGGAGGGAGCAGAAAAGCCCCTGCGCCATGGCCCCCAAGGCGTCAATGCCGTAACGCCTGGCGGAAAAAACAATGTTTTTGCGCCGCAAAAACCCTTTTACCTGTTCCATTGGAAACACCTGTTTCTTTCTCAAATTTTTGAATATGCACAAATGGTCCGTACAGGTGTCTTGACACCTGTACGGACCATTATAAAGGAATAGACGGATTTGTCAACCTGTCCGGCAAAAAATTGTCGGAATGACCAAAAAACGCCGGGAAGGAGATATTAGGACTCCCCTCCCTTTTTCCGGAGATACCACGCCATGAGGAGGCCACCGATGATCATGACAATGCCGATGGCTAAACACGCACCAGGGATGATGGCCAGGAAACTGCCAAAGCCCCCTCCCCCACCTACAACCAGGTTGCCGGAACTGTCAATGGAGGCGGCAGTACCGTTAGGCAGGGTGAAATAGGTACCGCCAAAGCCGCCGAAGCCTCCCATCATCTGGCTTGCTTCCCGGGTGAAGCTGTTCACCATCACAAGGCCGATAATGCCAAAGACCGTGAAGCCTACTCCGGACCAGGCGATGTACAGCCCCGCCAGCCAGCCGTGGCGCTTGATGAGCCGGCCCAGCAGCCCCGTGGCCCGATCCAGCGTGTCCCCTGCCGGAGGGGCGGGCTCTGCCTTGGGCTCCGGCGGTGCCTCCGGTTCCGGCTTCAGCACCGGCGGCGTCTCACTAAGGAGTTCGTCGGTGGTAACACCAAAGGACCGGGCCAACGCCATCAGCTTGCTGACCTCCGGCGTAGCCTCGCCAAGTTCCCATTTACTGACAGCCTGCCGGGATACACCCACCAGCGCCGCCAGATCCTCCTGGGACAGCTTGGCAATAGTGCGGTAATAATGAATCTTCTCGTGCAATTTCACAAAAGTCCTCTCCTCTTTTCAGAAATTTTAGCTGTTCCCAGTCTACAGCAAAATGCGGTTGCGATCTACCAAAAACGGGTGGAACTTCCCGCAACCAGCAGTTGCATTTGGGCAAAAGGAGGAAAACGGCCTCAAAAAGCCCCCTACCCCTCCAGCAGGATTCCCAGGCGGCGGAGATCCTCCATGGCCCGCCGGCAGGCCTCCCCGTCCGGGCAGGAGAGGGTGTGGAGATGGATGCCCCCGGTGAGATCCGACAAGGGCCGGGCCTCAGACGCGGAGCAGCGCTTCAGGAACTGCCGGACATCGTAGCGGCTGGAGAGCCGCAGGGGGCCGGTCAGCTGGCCGTATATCGGGTGCTCGACAATCACATCCACCACCGTGCAGCCCTGATCCACAATAGCGTTCAGTTCCTCTTCCATGCCTGCGGCGCTATGGCGGCAGGCCACTTGCCGGATGACGCCGGTATCCGCCCGCAGGATCACATAACCTCGGGGCGTAGCGGAAATCTCCTCCCCCGCCGCCCGCAGCAGGGCAATATCCCCCACAATGATCTGGCGGCTGACGGCCATCCGGCCCGCCAGGATCCCCGCACTGACAGGCTGGGGTGACGCCTGCAAAATCTCCAAAACCGCCTTCCGGCGCTCCTCCGCCCGCATGGCGCTCCCTCCTTTTCCCATCCGTTTTCACAAAATCCCTGCGGGGGCAGGCCTGCCCTGCGTTACCGGCCCTCCGCCAACAGGGCGGACAGGCGGGCGAAATCAGCCAGGGCCAGCCGCTCCCCCCGTACCCCCTCCGGCAGCCCGCAGGCGGCGACGGCCTCCTGAATCCGGGACTTCTCCCACTCCGGCAGGGCAGAGGCCAAGCTGTTGACCAAGGTCTTCCGCCGCAGGAGGAAAGCGCCCCGCAGCACCCGGAAGAAAAACGCCTCGTCCGCCGTCTCCACAGCGGGACGCTCCCGGCGGACGCACCGCAGAACGGCGGAATCCACCTTGGGGGACGGGAAAAACTTCTCCCTGGGCACCTCGAAAAGCAGGGATGTCTCCATATAATACTGCAGATACAGGGAGAAAGCACCGCCCTCCGGGGAGCCCTGAGGAGCCGCCAGGCGGCGGGCCACCTCCTTCTGCAAAAGCACCGTCACCGACCGGAAGGGGGCAGACCCCACCAGCTTTGTCAAAACCGGTGTAGTGATATTATAGGGCAGGTTGGCGCAGACGATAGGCGTCAGCCCCGCCAGCTTCCCCGCCGCCAGGGCCTCCAGATCCAGCTTTAGCACGTCCCCCGGCACAATCTCCACATTGGGAAAGGGGGCCATAGTCTCCGCCAGCACCGGCAGAAGGGCCCCGTCCAGTTCCACGGAGACCACCTTCCCTGCCCTCTGGGCCAGTTCCGCCGTTAAGGCGCCTGCGCCGGGACCAATCTCCAGCACGCCGCAGTTGCCGTCCGCCTGGGAGGCCGCCGCGATTGCTGCCGGGACGGCGGGATCAATCAGGAAGTTCTGCCCCATGGATTTGGAAAAATGAAACCCGTGCCTCCCCAGCAGGGCGCGGATGCTGTCTTGATTGCAGAGATTCATCATTGTGCCGCCTTTCCGGACGCTTCGCCCGCAGTATGCCGTATTGCTCAATTTAATATAGCCAGTATAGCAAAAAACCGGTGGATAGACAACCTGAAAATTGCCGGATCACCCCCGTTTTCCCTCTTGCTTTTTCCACGGGGTTGCGGTATCATAGGGTCAAATGCCCAATCCCATGCATCCCGCAGAAAAAAATGACAGGAGGAATTCCATCATGTCCACGAAAGCCTATTTCCCCAGAACCGATATCGGACCGGGCAAGGTCGGTTTTTCCAAGACCCGCTCCATTATCGAAGCGCCGTTCTACGGCAATAACGTTGTGAAGATCAACTCCCTCCGGGAGGCCTATGATCTGGCCAAGAACTCCCCCGGCACCGTCGTCACCGACATGCCTGTCTACCGGGGCGAGGAGTTCGGCCTTGAGCCCGACGCTAAGGTCCTCCTCTTCAACGACGGCTCCATCACCGGCCGCTATGCCCCCGCCCGCCGCATCACCGGCAAGCCCGGCGTGGACACCGCCGCCCTGGACAAGATCGTCATGGATGCCGTGTATGACACCCGCTGGAAGACCATGTACCACGCCGAGGTCTTCATCGGCCTGGACACCGAGTTCATGGTCAAGGCCCACCTGCTGATCCCCGAGGGTGAGGAAAACCTCCTGTACAACTGGATGCTGAACTTCCAGTATCAGTCCGACGAATACGTGAAGATGTACAAGAAGTCCAATCCCGTGGGCAACGGCAATGAGGCTGACATCTATATCTTCTCCGATCCCCAGTGGACCGGCGCCCCCGGCCAGGACGACGTGTGCGATCCCAAGTGCCTGTGCTACTTCAACACGGAGACCAACTGCGCCGCCATCCTGGGTATGCGCTACTTCGGCGAGCACAAAAAGGGCA
>CAJUDW010000059.1 GCA_910584995.1 uncultured Oscillibacter sp.
GTTCAGCAGGGCGGTTCGCTTGCCCTTTGCAATCATTCTCTTGTGTGACCGGGTTAAAACGAATAGTATCAAACCAGTATCACAAGGCAAAGTGACAGGTCAAAAATCCTGTATTCATGCGGGTTTGCTCCGTTTTGACGGTCATTCCCACTCAATTGTTGCCGGGGGTTTGCTGGTAATATCATACACGATCCGGTTGATATGCGGCACTTCATTCACAATCCGCACGCTGATCTTATCCAGCACCTCGTAGGGAATCCGGGTCCAGTCTGCCGTCATGAAGTCCGTTGTCGTAACACTGCGCAGAGCCAGCGTATAATCATACGTCCGCCCGTCACCCATGACACCCACAGACCGCATGTTCGTCAGCACGGCGAAATACTGATTCATCGTTCCCTCCAGATGGGCCTTCGCCACCTCATCCCGGAAGATGAAATCCGCAAGCCGGAGGGTATCCAGTTTCTCCTTCGTGATATCGCCGATGACCCGGATGGCAAGGCCCGGCCCAGGGAAGGGCTGGCGCATAACCAGATACTCCGGCAGATCCAATTCCCGGCCCAGCTGCCGCACTTCATCCTTGAAAAGCATCCGCAGAGGCTCGATGATCTCCTTGAAATCCACATAATCCGGCAGCCCGCCGACATTATGATGGCTCTTAATCACAGCGGCGTCCCCGGCACCGGACTCAATGACGTCCGGATAGATGGTGCCCTGTACCAGGTAATCCACCTGCCCGATCTTCTTGGCCTCTGCCTCAAAGACCCGGATGAACTCCTCGCCGATGATTTTCCGCTTCTTCTCCGGCTCCGAAACGCCGGACAGCTTGGAGAGGAACAGATCCTCCGCGTTGGCCCGGACGAAGTTGATATCCCACTTGGCAAAAGCCGCCTCTACCTCGTCGCCCTCGTTCAGGCGCATGAGGCCGTGATCCACAAAAACGCAGGTCAGCTGATTCCCAACCGCCTCCGCCACCAGGGCCGCCGCCACGGAGGAATCCACGCCGCCGGAAAGGGCCAGCAGAACCTTGCCGTCCCCTACCTTTTCCCGGATCTGGCGGATGGCCGTTTCCTTGTAATCCCCCATGGTCCAGTCGCCCTTGGCGCCGCAGACCTCATAAAGGAAATTCCGGATCATGTCGGTGCCGTGCTGGGTGTGGTTTACCTCGGGGTGGTACTGCACGCCGTAAAAGCCACGTGCCTCGTCGGCAATGGCCACGTTGGGGCAGTTGTCGCTGTGGGCCGCCAGGGTGAACCCGGCGGGAACCTTTTCCATATAGTCCCCGTGGCTCATCCAGGTGACGCCTGTTTCGGGGAGGCCCCGGAACAGCTTGCAGCCGGTGTCAAAATAGGTCTGGGTCTTGCCGTATTCCCGGGCGGAGTCGTCTTGGGCGGCGGTGACGCGGCCTCCCAGGTTGTGGGCCAGCAGCTGGCACCCGTAGCAGATGCCGAGAATCGGGATACCCCAGGTGAAAACAGCCGGGTCGGCCTGGGGGGATTTCGGGTCATAGACGCTGTTGGGGCCGCCGGTGAAGATGATGCCGATGGGATTCATGGCGCGGATTTGCTCCATGGGGGTGGTATAGGGCTTTACCTCGCAGTAAACGCCGCATTCCCGCACGCGGCGGGCGATAAGCTGGTTATACTGTCCACCGAAATCCAGGACAATGACAGTTTGATGGGACATGGGAAACATCTCCTTTCCGTGTTTATGGGGCTGCGCTGGGAAGAACGCCGGTTCCGGCGGCGCGCCGGGAATATCTGCCGGGGCCTGCCTTGGCCCTGGGATGCGGCAGGTCAGGTTGTCTCACGGAAGACAATTTTTCCGGGCTCCGCGCTGTCGATGATGGCCAGGGAGCGGAGATTCACACCTGCCGCCCGGAGCCGGTCGCCTCCGCCCTGGAAGCCTTTTTCCACGGCGCAGCCGATGCCGGCCAGTTGGGCACCGGCCTTCTCCACAATGTCGCACAGGCCCCGCATGGCCTCGCCGTTTGCCATGAAGTCGTCCACAATCAGCACGCGGTCGTCGGAGGTGAGCCATTCCTTGGAGACCAGAAGGGTTACTTTCTTTTTATATGTATAGGAGAAAATGTCGCTTTGATACAAGCCGCCTTCAATGTTGTCGCTTTTGGCTTTCTTGGCGAAGATCATGGGCTTGTGGAAATGCTGGGCCGTGACGGCGGCCAGGGCGATGCCGGAGGCCTCGGCGGTGAGAATGACCGTCACGTCGTCCATGTTGAAATGGCGTCCGAATTCCTCGGCGATGTGATCCAGCAGAACTGTGTCCACCCGGTGGTTTAAGAAGCCGTCCACTTTAATGATGTTGCCGGGCAGCACCTTGCCCTCCTTGACAATGCGGTCCTTCAGTTCCTGCATAATGGCAGTTCTCCCTTCCTTCTGATAAATTGGATTTTTCCATTGTTTGTACCTATATTATCCCGTATTCTGCCGGGATTTGCAACTGTTTTTCCGGACAAAAAGAAGTGTACTTGCCGAATTTTCCTGGTGCCTTTTTGTGCGGGATCGACAAAAAGCCGCAAAAGCCGCACCATGGGCAGGCATGGCGCGGCTTTTCGTATTCTGCGTTATATTTCCGCCAACTTACCGGCGGCGCCGTCCAGCCAGGAGCCCTGGAAGGACTCGATGTCCCCGGCGTCGGAGAGGGCCGCCAGGGCCGGGTCGATGGGCATCTCTGCCAGGACAGGCAGGTTGTGGCGCTTCGCCGCCTCCGCCGTCTTGCCCTGGCCGAAGAGGTACAGCTTTTTGCTGCAGTCCGGGCAGGAGGCGTAACTCATGTTCTCCACTAGGCCCACGATGGGGACCTCCATCATTTCCGCCATCTTTACGGCCTTCTCCACCACCATGCTTACCAGTTCCTGGGGGGAGGTTACAATGATCAGGCCGTCCAGGGGAATGGACTGGAACACGGAGAGGGACACGTCCCCGGTGCCGGGAGGCATATCCACAAAGAGATAGTCGCAGTTCCACAGGACGTCCGTCCAGAACTGCTGGACGACGCCGGAAATAATGGGTCCCCGCCAGATGACCGGGTCTGTCTCGTGCTCCAGGAGGAGATTGGTGGACATAATCTGAATACCGGTGCGGGATTCCTTGGGCAGAAGGCCGCCCTGGGTGCCCTCGGCCCGGCCATGTATGCCGAAGACCTTGGGAATAGAGGGGCCGGTGACGTCCGCGTCCAGGACTCCGACCTGGAAGCCCCGGCGGCGCATGATGACAGCCAGCTGGCTGGTGACCATGGACTTGCCGACGCCGCCCTTGCCGGACACCACACCGTAGACCTTGCCAACGCGGGCATTGGGGTTGTGTTCTTTCAAAAGAGACTGGGGTTCCTGGCGTTCGGCACAGCTTTCGCCGCAGGAGGAGCAGTCGTGGGTACATTCGCTCATGAGTAATATCTCCTTTATCTTTAATTTCCTTCCATAACATTTTGGCGGTTCGCCGCTCTTATGTATCTTTAGGATATGCGGCGGGGACGCTTTTTATCTTACACCCGCCTGAGGGGTTCGTCAACCGGTCAGAGATGCTGGATGGAAACGGCTTTGTCTCTGGCAAAGAAGTCTGCCTCCCGGCTATGGCAGGTGAACAGAAGGATCTGCCGGTGTTCCGCCTCCGCCCGGAGCCACCGGAGAGCGGCGGCGCAGCGGCTGTCGTCAAAGGTGGCCAGGGCGTCGTCCAGAATGACGGGGACGGCGGTTTCCCGGGGCAGGACCAAATCGCAGATAGCTAGACGGGCGGAGAGGTACAGCTGATCCGCCGCGCCGGCGGAGAGAAGGGCAGCGTCCCGGTAGAGGCTGTCCCCGGCGGGTTCGGCGGAAAGATGGAAGGTGCGATCCAGGGCCGCGCCAGTGTACTGCCCGCCAGTTAATTCCTGAAAGATTTCGGAGGTACGGCGTCCAAGGGAGGGAGAGAAGCGGTGCTGCAAGGCGGTATTGGCGCTGTCCAGCGCCTCCATGGCCAGCCGCAGGGCGGCGCACTCCTGTTCCAGACGGCTGATTTCCCCGGAGAGATGCCCGGCGGAGGAACGGAGAACCGTAGGATCCCCAATGGCGTGAAGCTGCCCGGAGAGGCGGTCGGAGGCGGAACGGGCGGCAGCCAGTTCTGCCCGTACCTCCTCCTGCTGGGAGAGGATTTCCTGCCGGGGCCGGGGAGGAGGGCCGGAGAGGGTTTCTTCACCATGTTCACCGGCGGGGGACTGCTGGCACAGCAGTTCATACCGCATACCGGCCTCTCTGGCGGCAGACTCCGTCTCTGCCAGGTTTTTCCGCCGGAGGGCGCAGTCGCGAAGGGCCTGATCGGCGGAGGCGATGTCAAAGACGGCAGGGGCAAACCGCTGGATTTCCGATAAAATATTCCGCTCATTGCCGGACAGGGTGGCGGCAAGGCCCTCCGCGGCGGCGGATTTGGCGGAAAAGTCCCGCTGGGCGGCCTCCATACTTAAATAAAGTTCTGTATACTCCTCCAGATCCCGGTTCCGGCGGCGGCGGAGATCTCCGGCGTGTTCTTCCCAGCGGGCCTGCTTTTTCCGCGTCAGACGTCCGGCAGCCAGGGCGGGAAGGGTAAACAGGAGGCATCCGCCGCCAATCGACAGGGGCAGGCTGGAGCGGAATACATAGAGAAGAACGGCAAACAGGACGCCCAGCAGGGCGAGCCCGATGATGGCCCACAAAGGAAAACGGGGCTTCGGTTCCATATCCAGCGGCAGCCGTCCGGCCTCCTCCAGTGTTTTGCCCTGGAAGGGGGAGGCGTCCACGGCGGCCTGGGCCTCTGCCAGGGCATGTTCCGCGGCTTCACGCTCCCCGTTGGCTTTGGAGAGCGTCTTTTTCGCCATCTGCAAATTGACAATGGCGCCCCGGAGGCGGCCTATGGCGTCGTTTTCCGGAAGGCCGTCCGCCTCGATACCCCGGCGGAGTCCGGCGGCCCGCCCCTCTGCATCCCTGGCGGCGGTTTCGGCCTGGACGAGGGCTTTGCGGCGGCGGCTGTTTTCCCAGCGGCTGGAGTAGTCCAATTCTGCGGCCAGTTCCGCGTCTTGGGCGGCCAGTTCCTCTGCGCGGGCGCGGGCGTCCATAAGCTGGCGTTCCAGGGCTTCTACTCCGGCGATCTGGCGTTCCGTGTCCCGCAGTTCCGCCTCCAGAGAGGGGAGGAGGCCGGTTTTGTTGTGACGGCGGCGATTCAGCTGTTTTTTGAGGACGGCGGCGGTTTCGGAATAGGAAACATTCTCCTCGCCGGAGGTGATCAGGGCGGCCACCCGCCGCTCCAGTCCTACATCCTGGCTGATAGGCAGGCCCGACTGCCGGATGAAGGCGCTGCGCTCAAAGACCTCGCGGCTGACGCCCAGCAGCGTTTCGCCGCAGTTCTGGCCTGTCAGGCCCGGTACGGCGTCGCCGGTTCCGGTATATACCGCCTGGAAATCCGCCATCGGCGCGGTGGGACGGCGGGTGGAGCGGGACAGGGTCAGTTCGTCCTCACCGGAGCGGCAGTCCAGACGGCCGCTCATGGCGCCGCCTGCCCAGGGAGCGTAACGGTTTTTGTCGGCAATGAAGCCTGCTTTGTCCCGTTCCCGGCTATTGATGCCGTAAAGCATGGAGATCAGGAAAGCGCACCAGGTGGATTTGCCGGTTTCATTGGGGGCCTGGAGAATGTTCAGGCCCTCCTGGAGTTCCAGAGTTTCCCCCTGGAGTTTGCCAAAAAAGGCGGTCATGCGTCGGATCAACAAAAAAATCACTCCCGGAGCATAAATTTCATATAATAAGGTATGATAACATAAAGCGGACGGTTTTGGTAGTGTGTGGCCCGATTTTCCCCTTGTATTTGAAAAGGGGCGGTCTCATTATAACACAGCATCCCCGGCTTGCCCAGCCCGTTTTCTGTTTTGTACAGAAGCGGAGGCTGTGCGGAGGGTGTGTGCCGTCATGTTTCCAAAAACGGAAAAATATGAAAATTGGTGTTGACAAATCGGGCGACCTTTGGTATTCTAACAAAGCTGTCCGACAGCAAACCTCAAAAAAGTAGCCGCAAAAAATCTTTGAAAAAAGATGAAAAAAGTGGTTGACAGAACCGAGGAACGATGGTATAATACCAAATGTTCCGCCGAGGACGGCGTGTACCTTGTAAATTAAACAACGTGACAAGAAGAAAGCAC
>CAJUDW010000060.1 GCA_910584995.1 uncultured Oscillibacter sp.
GCAGGCCCTTATAGGGCCTACTCAAGCCTCCGGCTTAGCCGGAGGTTTTGACTATCTCCGTTTCCGGCCCCGGTAGCCTTTTCTGCCGGAGACCTTGCGGCCGTAGCGGTAGCGGCGGCGGCTGAAAAAGGTTTTCCAGATGATCAGCAGGAGGATCAGCGCCGCGGCGGCAATGGCTGAGATCCGCACCCAGGGCTGCTCCAGGAAGAGTTTTGCGTCCCGGATGAACACCTGGGAACGGGACGCCTCCACGCTGCTCATGGCCAGCAGATCCACCGTAGCATATTCCTTGTCATGGTAGCTGAGGGTCAGGGAGCCCAGTACGTCCCCCTCGGCAATGGGGGCTTCCGCCGTTTCCGAAAGGAGGGTGATCTCCCGCTCCAGATCCTCCGGCGGCAGATCGTTGGGCAGCAGGACATCTACATCGTGGGCGGGCCGCACCGTGACCCAATCCTGTTTGGAGAGGGAGACGGGCACCTCCTGGACGGGATCCTTGGCCTTCAGCACCGTCTGATAGGCGAAGTTTTCAATGCCCCACCGGAAGAGTTGGTTGGTGTCATAAAAGCTGTAGGTCCGGATCTCCCCGTCCTCCAGGGTCCGCCGGTCCCCGTTCAGGACCACGCTGAGGAAGCTGAGGCTCCCACGGAGGGCCGTGGATACCAGGCAATGGCCCGCCTCGGAGGTGGAGCCGGTTTTTACGCCATGGGCGTCGCTGTTGAGATAGCCCCGGGTTTTCCAGGGGCTGATCAGGTAATTGGTATTGCGGAGGATCCGCGGTTCGCTGAGGTTGGTGGCGGGGATGGTGATCTCACGGGTGTCGCAGATGGTGAGGAATTCCTCGTGGGTCAGTGCCTCCTGGGTAATGAGGTACATATCCCATGCGGAGGTGTAGTGCCGGGGGTCATGGAGGCCATGGGGATTGACAAAGTGGGTGTTTTGGCAGTCCAGCACCTCCGCTTTGGCGTTCATGGCCTCCACAAAGCTGTCGGCGCTGCCGGAGACTGCCTCCGCCAGGATCACACAGGCCTCGTTGGCGGAAACAATCAGCATACAATAGAGGATTTCCTCTACTGTCATGATCTCACCTGCCTGGATGCCGGCGGTGCTTCCGTCCTCCGGCAGGCCCAGCAGGGAAGTGGCAGAGACCGTAATCTTCTGATCCATGGACAGCCGTCCGTCCTCCACTGCCTCCAACACCAGCAGGGCGGTCATGATTTTTGTCAGGCTGGCAGGATACATCTCCTGGTGCTCGTTCTTGGCGTAAATGACCGCGCCGGTCTCCATATCCATCAGCAGCGCAGCCTGGCACTGGATCTCCGGCTCTGTCAGGGCAGAGGCCCCAGGGGCTGCCAAGCCCGCCAGCAGGACCGCCAATAAAAAAATTGAGAAAAACCGTGTCTTTTTCATATCGATCTCCCGCAAAATATGGTATACTCAGAAAGGAACAGCGCCTGCCCGGAGTTTGGGCCCGGAAGCGCCGGTATTCGACAAGACCAGTATAGCAAAAAAAAGACGGGAGTTCAACTGTGGAAGGGAAAGGAATTATCGCCAAATCGGAAAAAATTTTGCTGGCTGTGACGGCGGCGTTCCTGTGCGTACTGCTGGGCCTCTTTTTCCATGACCGGGCGGCCCTGTCTGCCCCCGGCGTTGCCGTGGAGGAGGGGGCGGAGGCGCCCCAGGAGACCTTTCTGCCGGATGTGACGCCCCTGGACATCAATGCCGCCGGGGAAGAGGAACTGACGGCCCTGCCGGGGATCGGCCCGGTGCTGGCCCGGCGGATTGTAGAGTACCGGGCGGAGCACGGCCCCTTTGCCTCAGTGGAGGATTTGACAGATGTCTCCGGCATTGGGGCATCCAAGCTGGCGGCGCTGGAGGGGCTGGTCACGGCGGAAACGCCGGGGGCGGCGGGATAGGCGGGCCCCGGCGGGGCCATTGACACCATATGATAAGGAGCAATTCATGAAAATCCTGGTAGTGGACGACGAAAGGACCTTGGTAAAGGGGATTAAATTTAATTTAGAAAACGAGGGGTATCAGGTGGAGTGCGCCTACGACGGGGCCGCCGCTGTGGAACTGGCCCGGGAGGGCAAGTTTGACCTGCTGATCCTGGACGTAATGATGCCGGAGGTGGACGGGCTGGAGGCCTGTATGCGCATCCGGGAGTTTTCCAACGTACCCATCATCATGCTGACCGCCAAGAGTGAGGACGCCGACAAGCTGATGGGTTTTGAGTGCGGCGCGGACGACTATCTGACAAAGCCCTTCAACCTTCTGGAACTGAAGGCCCGGGTCCGGGCGCTGCTGCGGCGGGCCGCCGGGGTCCAGCGGAGCCGTGGGCCGCTGCTGACGGCGGGGGATCTGTCCCTGAACACCGAGGAGCGGGTGGCCGTCCGTGAGGGGCGGACGGTAGATCTTACTGCCAAGGAATACGACCTGATCGCCCTGCTGATGCAGAACCCCCGGCGGGTCTACAGCCGGGAGAACCTGATGAATGTGGTCTGGGGTTACTCCTACGCCGGGGATTACCGGACCGTGGACGTGCACATCCGCCGCCTGCGGGAGAAACTGGAGCGGGATCCGGCGGAGCCGGAGCATATTATGACAAAGTGGGGAGTGGGTTACTATTTCAAAGAGTAAGCCTTCTTTCTTCGCCAGCCTCCAATTTAAATTCTGCGTCAGCTATGTCCTGGTCATTACCTCGGTGTTGCTGCTGCTGAACACCTACCCTCTGCTGGTTTCGGAGGATCTGGTGTTCCGGTCCAAGAAGACTACCCTGGAGAGCAGCGTGTCCGTGATGGTGTACTCCCTCTCCGGGCTGGACCAGCTGAACGAGGAGAATGTGGCGGCAGCCCTGGCGGTGGCGGAGGAAAGCGCCCTGTCCCGGGTTTTGGTGACGGACAGCACCGGTAAGGTCCTTTACGACACCCGGGAGACCGGCGGCGCCGTGGGGGAGTACTGCCTTTATACGGAACTTGTCCAGGCCCTCTTGGGGAATGACGCCTACGCCTGCTCCTACCGGCGGGGGGCTTTCCGCAGCAGGGCGGCCTGGCCGGTGTTGTACCAGAACCAGATCATCGGGGCGGTGTACGCCTATGAGTACGATACGGAGCAGGCCGCCCTGCTGGAGGGCCTCCAGGGGAACCTGCTGCGGCTCTCCGCCGTCATCGGCGTGGTGGTGCTGGTTTTGAGCCTGGTGCTCTCCCGGGCGCTGACCCGGAAAATCGGCCTTTTGCAGAATGCCATCCGGCAGGTCCGGGAGGGGGCTTACAGCCACCGGGCCAACCTTCCGGGGCAGGACGAAATGGCCCAGATTGCCCGGGAATTTGACAGCCTGACGGATCGCCTCCAGACCACGGAGACCGCCCGCCGCCGGTTTGTCTCCGACGCCTCCCACGAACTGAAAACGCCCCTGGCGGCTATCCGCCTTTTGAGCGATTCCATTTTGCAGACCGATAACATTGACCCGGAGACTACCCGGGAGTTTGTCTCCGACATCGGCCGGGAGGCGGAGCGGCTGTCCCGGATCACGGAGGATCTGCTGCGGCTGACCCGTCTGGACAGCGGCGTCATGGGCCAGCCGGAGATTGTGGACGTGCTGCCGGTGCTGGAGCAGGTGATGCGGATGATGGATCTGGTGGCCAGGGAGAAGGGCGTGGAACTGACCTACGACGCCATCGGCGGCTGCCTGGTGCTGGCTGCCAAGGATGAGATCCACCAGGTGATTTACAACCTGACAGACAACGCCGTCAAATACTCCGCCGTAGGCGGTTCCGTCCAGGTTTCCCTCCGCCGGGCGGGGGAGGAAGTGGTTTTGGCGGTGGCGGACAACGGCGCAGGCATCCCGGAAGAGGATCTCCCCCGGGTGTTTGAGCGGTTTTACCGGGTGGACAAGGCCCGGTCCCGGGCCGCCGGGGGCACCGGCCTTGGGCTTTCCATCGTCCGGGACACTGTGGAGAAGCGGAACGGCACGGTGGAGGTCCGCAACCGTCCGGAGGGCGGCGCGGTATTCACTATCCGCTGGCCGCTGGCGAGAGGGGAGGAGGAGTCATGAAGCGCTGCCTGATTCCCATATCCTGCGTGCTCTGCACCCTCCTTCTGGTGGCCTGCGGCCTGCTGGGAGGAGGGGACACACAGGAAGGCGTCCCCTGCCAGCTATATTTCCGGGAATCGGATCTGTACGATTCTGCCGGAGGCGACATCTTCCGGACGGAAACCATGTACTTAGAAGAGGATCTGGACACCCAGGCCCAGGTGGAAACCCTTTTGGAGGCGCTGCTGGAGGGGCCCCGGAGCGAATTCCTCAGCAGCGTCATCCCGGCGGGCACGTCCCTGCTCTCTGCACAGGTTACCGGGAGCCGCGCGCTGGTGGATTTTTCTGCCGGATACGGCGCCCTCTCCGGGGTGCGGCTGACTATGGCGGATTACGCTGTGACGCTGACCCTGACCCAGCTGCCGGATATCGCCGTAGTCCGGATTACCGTCCAGGGCCAGGAACTGGCCTACCGGGACCGGCAGTTATTCACCGCCCGGGATGTGATGCTCTCCTCCGAGGAGGATGTGGTAGGCACCGTGGAGGCAGGGCTGTACTTCCTGAACCAGGATGGGGTTTTGACAGAGGAGCGGAAAATCCTGGATCTCTACGAAGGGGATACCCAGGTAATGGCTGTGGCCCGTGCCCTGGAGCAGGGGCCGGAAACCCGGGATCTGTCGGCGTCCCTGCCGGACAATTTCCGGATTAAGACCCTTTGGTTGGAGGATGACACATGTTATGTAAACCTCTCCTCTGCCCAGCTGCGGCAGGCGGAGGCCGGCGTGCCGCTGGATACCTCCCTCCAGGCTTTAAGCCGGTCCCTGTGTACACTGGATACGGTGGCGGAGGTACGTTTCCTGGTGGACGGCGAACTGGCGGATCTGCATACCGGGGAGGAAACGCCTGTCCAGGGGAATGAAGAGATTTCATAGCCAGCAGGGCAAAACATCCGGCTGATAGTTTTGAGCAAGCGTGACTAAGCGCAAAGCGCAACCGCTGAATATGGAGAACCCCAGGCCTAAATCAAAGATTTTAGACCTGGGGTTCTGGTTGTATAAAGGATAAAACAGCGAGGCCTTCTGTGCCTGTGTCTCCTTACAGGGCGGCGGCCAGCCGCTCCGCGATGGCGTCCAGGAATTCTTCGCTGTTCACGCCCCTGGCCTGGAATCCCGGCTCCACCAGTGGGAGGAGATCCCGCGTCATGATACCGTCTTCCAAGGTCCCCAAGGAGGCGGCCTCCAGCTTTTCCCCAAAAGCGGCCAGATCCGCCAGGCCGTCCAGTTCTCCCCGCCGCTTCAGTGCACCGGACCAGGCAAAGATGGTGGCAATGGGGTTGGTAGAAGTCTTTTCCCCTTTCAGATGGCGGTAATAGTGCCGGGTGACGGTGCCGTGGGAGGCCTCAAACTCCATAATGCCGTCAGGGGAGACCAAGACGGAAGTCATCATGGCGAGGCTGCCAAAAGCGGCGGCGATCATGTCGCTCATCACGTCGCCGTCATAGTTTTTCAGTGCCCAGATGAAGCCGCCCTTGGAGCGGACTGTCCGGGCCACGGCGTCATCAATGAGGGTGTAGAAGTAGGTGAGGCCCTGCTTTTCAAATTCCGCCTGGTAGCCGGACGCAAACTCCTCCTGGAAGATCCGCTTGAAGGCGCCGTCATAGGTTTTGGAAATGGTGTCCTTGGCGGAGAACCACAGATCCTGTTTTTGGCTCAGGGCGTACTGGAAGCAGGAGCGGGCAAAGGCCCGGATGCTCTTCTCCGTATTGTGCTGGCCCTGCCAGACAGCGGGGCCCTCTACGGTTTGGACCGTCAGCGTCCGCTCCGCGCCGCTTATTCCCCGGAAGGTCAGGGAGGCGGTCCCCGGCTCCTCCGTCTCCATATCCACAGCCTTGTACATGTCGCCGTAGGCGTGGCGGGCGATGGTGATGGGCTTTTCCCAGT
>CAJUDW010000061.1 GCA_910584995.1 uncultured Oscillibacter sp.
AACATCCTGGCTATCGGCTACGCTGGTGAGAACTTCGCTGACCCGGAGCGGCACATCCAGGCGCGCATCCCGGTAAGCGACCTGGTTTCCTACGAAAAGCTGTAAACGAATCCTGCGGGCGGGTGCATTGGGGAAATGTCCCCATGCACCCGTTTTTTAGCAGTCCTATTGCTCCGATATGTGATCGTAGGTTTTTTCCAAAATCCATCTGATATGTTCATCGGCCAAAGTATAAAACACATTCTTGCCTGCCTTACG
Source organism: uncultured Oscillibacter sp. (assembly GCA_910584995.1). Classification (GTDB taxonomy): domain Bacteria; phylum Bacillota; class Clostridia; order Oscillospirales; family Oscillospiraceae; genus Oscillibacter. The sequence goes on from CAJUDW010000061.1 coordinate 259, forward strand.
ACCGTTTACCAACCGGGCGCTCCGCAGAATACGAAGCTGATGGGATATGGCCGATTCCGTCATCTTCATTTCCCCCGCCAGTTCGCTGACGCACCATTCCCGCTCCATCAAGAGCCACAAAATCCTGATACGGGTATAGTCACCCAGTGCCTTGTGAAGCTCGGAGAGTGCGTCCAGTTCCTTTGCGGCAGGCTTTGATATTAAATTTCCTTTGTTCATGACTATCCTCAATCTTCGACCATTTGACAGATACGGAAGGACAGGATATGATAGAGGCAGAAATGGAGGTAATAGGATGTCCCACTACCATCTTCCGCACAATCACGGGCAGAATATCGAGCGCGTCCTGGAACGGATGCCGCCTCCTGACGGGTTTCAGACAACCGCCGCTATTTTCCAGCAGCTTGGCGACCCGTCCCGCCTGCGTATCCTCTGGCTGTTGTGCCACAGCGAGGAATGTGTGTGCAACATCGCTGCCGCTGTTGGAATGAGCGACCCCGCCGTATCCCACCATCTGCGGATTCTGAAAAAGAGCGGGATCATTGAAAGCCGCCGGGATGGAAAAGAGGTCTACTACACTTTGGCAGACACCACCCAGGCGAAGCTGCTACACCGGACCATTGACGCACTGTTTGAGATCACCTGTCCTACCGATTGATAGAAGAAATGCGCCGCGCTTATGAAAGTGCGGCGCATTTCCTGTTTTATACTTCACTCCTGCGCCGGAGTTTCAAACTGCTTGACCCGCATGGCGCGGATGGCGTTCAGAATGGCGATCACCGAAACGCCCACGTCCGCAAATACCGCCGCCCACATATTGGCACGGCCCACCGCCCCCAGGATCAGCACCAGGAATTTGACCCCCAGGGCAAAGACGATGTTCTCATTGGAAATGCGGATGGTCTTGCGGGCGATCTGCATAACAGCGGCGATCTTGGACGGTTCATCCGTCATCAGTACCACGTCAGCGGCTTCAATCGCCGCATCGGAACCGAGAGCGCCCATAGCGATGCCCACATCGGCCCGTGCCAGCACAGGCGCGTCATTGATACCGTCACCCACGAAAGCCAGCATCCCCTTATCGCTTTTCTGTGCCAGCAGTTCCTCCACACGGTCTACTTTGTCGGCGGGGAGCAGTTCGGTGTAGGCTCGATCCAGACCCAGGCGGCGGGCCACATCCTGCCCAACTGCATCCGCATCACCGGTCAGCATGACCGTCCGGCGGATACCTGCGTCTTTCAGCGCCTTGATTGCGGCAGGAGCGTCCGCTTTGATCTCATCCGCAATCACAATACACCCTGCGTATCTTCCATCAAAGGCCACATAGACCACAGTACCGATAGCGTTGGAGGCCGTATAGGGAATATGCTCCCGCTCCATCAGCTTGGCATTTCCGGCCAGCACCGTCATACCGTCAATCACCGCCTGGACACCATGCCCTGCGATTTCCTGCACATCGATAATACGGCTGTTGTCAATTTTCTTGCCATAGGCTTTTTGGATGGACAGCGAGATCGGATGATTGGAGTAGTCCTCCGCATACGCCGCCAGTTCCAGAAGTTCCTCGTCCGTCATGCCATTGGTCTGAATTTCTGTAACAGCAAAGGAGCCTTTTGTCAGAGTGCCGGTTTTATCGAATACCACCGTTTCCGTGTAGGCCAGCGCCTCTAAGTAGTTGCTGCCTTTCACAAGAACGCCGATTTTGGACGCGCCGCCGATGCCGCCGAAGAAACTGAGCGGAATGGAGATCACCAGCGCACAGGGGCAGGAAATCACCAGGAAAGTCAGCGCCCGGTAAATCCAAATACTGAACGCCTGCCCCGTCACCAGCGGCGGCAGGACTGCCAGAGCAAGGGCGGCGAATACCACCACCGGCGTATAGTACCGGGCAAAGCGGGTGATAAAGTTTTCCATCCGGCCCTTTTTGTCGCTGGCGTTCTCCACAAGGTCAAGAATTTTGGCTACGGTGGATTCTCCAAATTCCTTGGTGGTCTGGATGGTCAAAATGCCGGTCTGATTGATGCACCCGCTGATAACCTCCATGCCTGCCTCCACCTCACGGGGCATGGATTCTCCCGTCAGAGCGGAAGTGTCCAGCGTGGAACTGCCCTTAATGATCTTGCCGTCCAGCGGAACACGCTCACCGGGCTTTACAATGATGGTGTCACCGATCTTCACGTCCTCCGGGTCTACTTGGATCAGCTTGCCGTCTTTCTCAATGTTGGCGTAGTCCGGGCGAATATCCATCAGGCTGGTGATGGAGCGGCGGGACTTGGAAACGGCATAGGATTGGAACCACTCGCCCACCTGATAGAACAGCATAACGGCTACGCCCTCGGAGTGTTCCCCCAGAATCAGTGCGCCAACTGTTGCGATAGTCATAAGGAAATTCTCGTCAAACACCTGACCATGCAGGATGTTGGTGATGGCTTTCCAGACAATATCCCAGCCGATCACCGCATAGCAGACCAGGTAGACCCCCAGCTCCGCCCAGCCCTCCAGATGGAGCAGGCCCCCAGCGGCGAACAGCACCGCCGCCACGATGATGCGGGCCAGCAAATGCTTTTGTTTTTTTGTCATGTTGATACTCTCCTTCCTGCAAGAACACCGGCCACCCAAGGGTAGCCGGTGCTTTTGCACAGTTACGCTTTGACCGTCACATCCGGCTCGATCTTCTTGATGAGTGCCTTGGCCTCGGCCAGCACGCTGTCAAACTTCTCGTCCGGGGCCTCCAGCACCATCTTCTGGCCCAGGAAGTTGACGGTTACACTGGTAACGCCGTCGATCTTCTGGACGGCGTTCTGGATTTTGTCGGCGCAGTGGCCGCAGTCCAGGTCAATGAGCTTAATGGTCTTTTTCATAGCGTTAAGTTCCTTTCTTTGTTGAAATATGTGGTTTGTGGTTGGTTAGACATGGCCGAACGATTAAAAGTTTGTTTAATCGTTTCGCTTTGCAGTATAGCCGCCAGCCCCCGTAAAGTCAATGCTTTTTGGCCCGATATTCCTCTTTGGAGCGCAAAACCTCCTGATTGGATTTCTCCCGGAAAACAAAAAACCATTTGGATAAAAAATGCTCCACAATGGAGCGGACAGCGGAGGTGAAAACCGTTTATAATAGCCCTCGGTCAATGCCATTCCCCTACCGGGGATGGGTATTGATACAAAACATAAGAAAGAAGGGATTATTTTGCGTAAGGAGCAATTTGACATCACAGGCATGACTTGCTCCGCTTGTTCAGCCAGGGTAGAAAAAAGTGTTGCCAAGCTCCCCGGCATCCAGGAGGTGTCTGTCAATCTGCTGAAAAACAGCATGGTGGCATCCTATGACGAAGCTGCACTTGACACGGGGCAGATTATCCAGGCGGTGGAAAAGGCGGGGTACGGAGCAATCCCCAAGGCTGGGCAGAGCAAGCCCGCCGCCGAGCGAACAGCCGCCTCTGTCCCTGCTGGTAAACCGGCGGTCAGCACCGCCCAGGCGGAGTATGCACAGATGAAACGCCGCTTACTGCTGTCTGCCGTCTTCACCATCCCTCTGTTCTACATCTCAATGGGCCACATGATGGGGTGGCCGCTCCCTGGCGGTCTGCTGGGAATGGAAAACGCCATCACCTTTGCGTTTACTCAATTCCTGCTGCTCATTCCCGTGGTGTTCGTCAATGCGAAATACTACCGCATGGGCTTTAAGACCCTGTTCCACGGCTCACCCAACATGGATTCGCTGATCGCCATCGGCTCCGGCGCGGCTATTGTCTACGGCATCTATGCCATTTTCAAGATCGGCATTGGTTTCGGGTATGGTGATATGGAAACAGTACACAACTTTATGATGGATTTGTACTTTGAATCTGCCGGAATGATCTTGACCCTTATCACGCTGGGCAAAACCCTGGAGGCCCGCGCCAAGGGCAAGACCTCGGATGCCATCACAAAGCTGATGAACCTTGCGCCCAAGACAGCCACTGTGGAGCGGAACGGCGTAGAACAGCAGATCCCCGTGGAACAGGTACAGCAGGGGGAAACGCTAATCGTCAAGGCCGGTGAATCCGTCCCCGTGGACGGCGTGGTGCTGGAGGGCTTTTCTTCCGTGGATGAATCCGCCCTGACCGGCGAGAGCATCCCCGTGGAGAAGCACGTTGGCGATACGGTAATTGGTGCGACCATCAATAAGACCGGCTATTTCAAAATGCAGGCCACTAAGGTGGGGGATGACACCACTCTGGCGCAGATCGTCCGGCTGGTAGACGAAGCTACCAGCTCCAAGGCCCCCATCGCAAAGCTGGCTGATAAGGTTGCTGGGGTATTCGTCCCGACTGTTATTGGTATCGCACTTGTGGCGGCGGCGGTCTGGCTGGTGCTGGGCTATGGCGTTGAGTTTGCCCTGTCCATTGGCATCTCCGTCCTGGTGATCTCCTGTCCTTGCGCTCTGGGACTGGCAACGCCTACCGCTATCATGGTGGGAACGGGCAAAGGGGCTACCAATGGCATCCTGATTAAATCGGCGGAGGCGTTGGAAACCGCCCACAACATTGATACTGTTGTGCTGGATAAGACCGGCACGATCACCCAGGGCAAGCCGGTGGTAACGGACATTTTGTGTGGAGCCGGAATAGACCGCCTGCGGCTGCTTCAAACTGCCGCTTCGCTGGAAAAGCTATCGGAGCATCCTCTGGCAGACGCTATCACCGCAGAAGTGGGAAAGGCAAAGCTGCCGCTGTCCCCGGTAGAGGACTTCCAGCAGATTCCCGGTCAAGGCATCGTAGGCCGGGTAGACGGCGAAATGTGTCTGGCAGGCAACCGCCGCATGATGGACGCCCACAATATCACAGGCGGGGAACTGCTGCGCTCCGGGGAAACACTGGCGGCAGAGGGCAAAACGCCCCTGTTCTTTGCCCGCGCCGGGAAGCTCATGGGCGTGATCGCTGTGGCCGATGTAGTCAAGCCTACCAGCGCCCAGGCTATCCAGGAATTGTCCGGCCTCGGTATTGAGGTGGTCATGCTCACCGGGGACAATGC
>CAJUDW010000062.1 GCA_910584995.1 uncultured Oscillibacter sp.
TGCTGTTGGAACTGCTGGTGTAGCTCAGCTGGTAGAGCAGCTGATTTGTAATCAGCAGGTCGGGGGTTCGAATCCGTCCACCAGCTCCAAATTTCATATGGGGGAGTTCCAGAGCGGTCAAATGGGGCAGACTGTAAATCTGTTGTCACTGACTTCGGTGGTTCGAATCCACCCTCCCCCACCAAGCCGGAGCAAGCGGTATACCGCTTGCTCCGGCTTTTTCTAAACGCCAGAGCGCGTTCATTCCTCTCCACTTCAAGCCGGATCCGCTGCGCCCGGTTTGGTTTGGGGCACAGGCCCGAAAGAAAATAGATTTCAACCTGTTATTGTATTATTGTAGCTTAGAAATTTCCGCCGCCGTGACCTTTCCGGCTTCGCCGAAAACTGCACCATGGTGGAAATTTTTGCTTTCCGAAAAAAAACCCTTTTGGGCGGAGGGGGGGCTTGGGGCGGAAGCCGCCTAGTTTTTTCGGGGGTTTCTCGCCTGGGCCGCTTGGATAGTTGTGGGCCTGCCTGAGAACTGTTTGCCGCTCTTGGCTTCGCTGCAGGGCTTTCTTGGCGTCGGGATACGGGCGGGGAAAGAACGGCGCGTTTACCGGAGGGTACAGTATTTTCCGGCATCCGGTTGAAATGGATCGCTCCCTTCTCTTTGCTGTACGGAGGATTGCGCTTGTCCTCTTTTTCTTTTTGCGGTTTAAAACACAAGATTCCTGTGAACAATTTTATAGTATCACAAGAGAAATTGTTTGTCAAGGCCGTATTACAAGATTCTTGATATTTTTCTTGACAAAACGCCCGTCACCTTGTAGGATAAGGATAACAGGTGCGAGAGAATCATGGAAAAAAGGAGCCGCATGATGGAATTTGGAGACCGCGTAAGGGCCCGGAGGGAAGAATTAGGCGTCACCCGCCTCCAACTGGCGGAGCGGTTGGGCGTCACTGTCTCCGCCATAGGCAACTATGAAAAGGGCATCAGTTTTCCCAAGGAGGAAATTTTGCTGCGGCTGTTCGACAACCTGGAAACAGATCCCAACAGCCTCTTCCAGGACAGCTTTCGGAGGGGCGGCCGTGTCCTGACAACTTCGGAGAGCAACCTCCTGGAGCAATACCGGGGGCTGTCCCCGAAGGGGAGGGAGACGGTGCGTTCCGTTGTAGACGCCCTCTGCTCCTATCGGGACGAATTGGAGGAGAGTCAGGGGGACACAGAGCCCCGGGTCATCCCCCTGTACCGATCCCCTGCTGCCGCAGGCTATGCCGCACCGGTGTTCGGCGAGGACTTTGATTATATCCCCATGGACGGCAGCGTGCCCCAGGCGGCGGAATTCGCAGTCCGGATCCAGGGAGACTCTATGACGCCTTATATTGCCGACGGATCCGTGGCCTATGTAAACCGGGATCCGCTGCGCTCCGGGGATGTGGGCATTTTCTGCGTGGATGGGGACATGCTCTGCAAGCAGTATTATAAGGATCCCGGCGGCGTGGTCTATCTCTTTTCCCTCAACCGCGCCAGGGCGGACGCGGATGTGGTGTTTACCTCCGGCAGCGGCAGGACGCTGGTCTGTTTCGGCCGCGTCATTCTCCATACGCCCCCGCTTCCCGGCAAAGCCTGACGCCGGCTTCTGCCCGGCCGGATTCCGGAAATCTTCCCTCCTGCAATTCGGTTTCAAGGGTTATACACCCTGCGTCTCATGTTCACCAAAGATCTGGAAATGGCTGAAGGCCTTGCTGCAGCAAGGCCTTCAGCCATTAAAACAACCCCGCCGATCTGCCGTTCTCCCAGAGACTGTGCAGATTTGGCGGGGTTGTCCACGGTATTTAAAGCCTACAGAGGTTCAAGCCATGTTTTACGCCTGGGCAGGGTTATTTCGCGGATCTGTCAATGGCCTGCAAAAGGCTTCTGCCTGGGTCGGAGGTATCTTGGGTCAGTTCCCAGATCATGATCCCGCCCAGGTTCTCTTTGGCGTACAGGGTCTTTTCCGTGATGGTATCCACCCCGTTGTAGTAGACATCCATGCCGTTGCGTGAGTTCTGCCGCCTACAACGGCACGCTGGTCAAAACAGCCCCGTAATCCGCCCAGCCGGGCCGGGTATAGAAGGAAACGCCCAACACCACCTTGTGGGCGGGCAGACCCCGGGTGCCTTTCCAATATGTACCGCAGTCCACGGCGTTCAGTACCGTGTTGGTGTGGGCGGAGGCATCGTAGTAGATGTTTCCATCGGCGGTGGCCCCGCTGAGCACCGCCGCAGTCAGCAGCTTGCCTTCCGCGTGGAACTGCTCTGCCAAGGCCAACATCAGCGCCTCGTACTGCTTGGCACTGGTTCCGTCCACTTGGGGGTGCTCCCAGTCCATGTCCGCCCCGTCAAAGCCGTACTGTCCGCACATACCCATGATGTTCCCGGCAAGCTTCCCGGCCCCCGCGGCGGCCTCCATAAATACATTTTCCAGCGGCATATCGTTGTAACTCCAGCCGCCCACGGACAGCAGCACTTTCGCCCCGTTCTGGTGGGGGCGCGGATCAGTTCCCGGGCAGTTTCCGGGTTCTCCAGCGGCCGCATATCCCCCTCTGCCGTGGAGATGGCAAAGGCGTAGAGACGTGGGTCACCACCCCGAAGTCCACCGCCTGGAGCCTGTCCGGCTTCCAGCTGGGGTAGTAGCCTACCACCTTGAAATCAGCCAGTTCCGTATTTTGGGGCGTGGAGGCATCAATGGGGACGTTGTCTGCTCCCCGGGGCTGGACAGGCCCGCCGTCTGCAATACCCAGATCCTCCCGCACATCGCTGCTGCCGGGCATTTCCCCCTGGGGCCACCACTTGGCCCGGTAGCGGCGTCCCCTATGGCTGGGCGGTGTTCCCTCCGGTGTAGACAACGGCGCTGTCCCAGGCGTTGGAGGGCATCTCCGGCGGGGCAGCGATCTCATTTGATTCCACACCCGGAGCAGTGGCCTCCTCCAATCCCGCGCCGGGAGCGGCAGAGGCTTCGGGCAGGCCGCCCTCTGCGGCCCAGGAGCCGCCGGATCCGGACGCGCCGGCACCCATCCATGCGGCGCAGGTCAGCAGTACGCCCAGGGCAAAACCGCCAAGCCCATAGATCAGCTTTTGTCTCCGCTCCACAGTTCCGTCTCCAGCACCCCCGCAAACGCCTCAAGCCCCGCCTGATCCTCCTCCGTAAAGCGCCCGATGTAGGGGCTGTCAATATCCAGTACGCCCACAATTTTCCCACCCACCCGGATAGGCACCACGATCTCCGCGTTGGACGCGCTGTCGCAGGCGATATGCCCGGGGAATTGGCGGACGTCCCGGAGTTCTGCCCTGGGCCGCGGCGGCTCCGCATACGCCCCGGCCCAAGGGGATCTCAATGCAGGCGGGCTTGCCCTGGAAGGGGCCCAGCACCAGCGTATCGCCCTCCAGCAGGTAGAATCCCGCCCAGTTCAGGCCGTCCAGCGTGTGATAGAGCAGCGCCGCGGCATTGGCCAGGTTGGCGGTGGGGTGGGGTACACCCTTAATCAGCGACGAGAGCCGGGCGTTCAGCGTTCCATAGTCCGTCATTTCCAATGCAGCCTGTCCCGGCCGGAGGCAGGCTCCCAGATCTTTTTCCATGATTGTATCCTCCCGGCGCACAGCAAGGCCATATCAACAGTATTAAACGATCCAAATTATGGGGTCAGCTGTCCCAAAAGCCCCTGGCACCCGGCCAGCACGTCCCGCCAAGTGGTTTCAAAATCCCCGGTAAACCATGGGTCGGCGATATCGCCGGGACGATCCGTGTAGTCCATCAGCAGATGTATCTTCCCTGTGGAATCACCGCATGCGTGCCCACAGGCGACGTTTCGGGGCGCGGCCGGTTGAAACGGGGCGCTTGGCGCGGAGATGATGCGGTGCATATTCCGCAGGTTGGCCTGATCCATCCCGATCAGCAGGTCGAAGGCATCATAGTCGGCCCGGGTGAGCCGGCGGGCGGTTTTCCCTGCGCAGCTGATTCCATGCTCTTCCAGTTTGCGCCTCGCCGGGGGATAGACCGGGTTTCCGATCTCCTCCGTGCTGGTGGCGGCGGACTCGATATGGAACCGGCTCTCCAGCCCGGCTTTCTTCACCAGGTTTTTCATCACGAACTCGGCCATGGGGCTGCGGCAGATGTTGCCGTGGCAGACGAAAAGTATTTTAGTCATATCCTGAAACCTCTTGAATGTATTGATATTCCGGGCCTCGCAGGTGTTTTGCGGCATTTTCTTCTGCTCATTCTCTTGGCATATCCCGGCATAAAACAGCACAGCTTTTACCCCAAAAGTAGTAGGAAAGGTAGTAAATCAAGGGTGCTTATCCCGTTTTACTACCCGCCGCTGGCAACCCGTTCCAGCTCCGCCTGCGCGTCCTCAAAGCCCAGGTGGGTGTAGGTGTTCAGCGTGACGCCAATATCCGAGTGTCCCATGAGGTATTGCAACGTCTTGGGGTTCATACCGCTCTTTGCCATGTTGGAACAGAATGTGTGCCTGCAAACGTGTGGGGTAACTTTGGGCATCTGCACCTTGTAGATGCTGTTGTACTTCTGGCAGATGTGCTTGAAGTAATGCTCCCAGTGAAGCGCCACCGTCGGCTTGCCGTCCTTATCCAAATACAGAAAGCCGCACCTGCCGCCAATCATCGGCTCGGTCTTGGGCTTCGGCCTGTTGGCGATGATGCGCTGGAAGCACTGGTACACATCGTCCGTCATAGGGATTTCCCGCGTTCCGCTGGAGGTTTTCGTGTCCTCAATGATGTATTCCATGTTCCGCTTCCGTTGAAGCTGTTGGTTGACGCTGATCTTGCGGTTTTTCATGTCCAGGTCTGCTAGGGTCAGCCCTACGAACTCCGAAATGCGAAGTCCCGTCTTGAACAGGATATAAATGCCGTCATAGTACCGGGAAAAGTGTTTGTCACCCTTTACAAATTCCAGAAATGCCCGCTCCTGTTTCCTTGTAATCGCTTCCCTTGTCACACTGTCGTTGACAACGACGGTAGCAAGCTGAAACTCGAACGGATTTTTGCGTATCAAATCATCGTCCACGGCCATCTGAAATGCAGGCCGGACAACGCCCCGAATGGAGTGGATTGAGCTGTATCCTCTGCCGTCCTGCTGTAATTTGATAAGCCAGCACTTGGCGTCGGACAGCTTCACCCGGTCAATGCGCTGTCTCCCGAAGTCCTCTTTCTTGATGATATTGAGGACAAAGTTATAGTTGGCCTCGGTGT
>CAJUDW010000063.1 GCA_910584995.1 uncultured Oscillibacter sp.
GGCAGCTATCGCCGGAGTTGCCCTCCACGGTGTAGACCACGCCATTCTCCACCCGCTCCACGATGCCCACATGGTCAGGTACATCGTCCTGCGGCCCGGAGGAGCCTTTTTCGTCCCAATCGAAAAATATTAGGTCACCAGGGTGCGGCTCATAGCCGCCGTCCTGCCACTGTCCCCGATCCTTGAACCAATTAGAGCCGCTTGTGCAGCCCGCAAATTTGGGGATCACCCCGGCGTCAATGTAGCCGCACTCATTGGCGCACCAGCTCACAAAGCAGGCACACCACTCCACCCGGCTGTTGAAGCCGTACCAGCTCCAGTAGGGCTGGCCACCCACATTGCCCACCTGGGACAGCGCCACGGCCACGATCTCGCCGCTGGAGCCGTAGAGGAGGGTATTCCACATCTCCCGGTTTGCCGCTGCCAGCAGCTCGTCCAGGGCGGCATTCTGCTGATCCGTGAACGCATAAAACACCCGCATATCGTCCGGCGTCCTGGGCGTGACCGTGACAGTCAGCACCTTCTCCGTCCAGGCGGCGGTGTCGCCCTCGGCGGGATGCTCTACCTCCGACTCCGCCGTGGTGATCTTGGTCATATCCCAGAACACCGTCCGCAGTTTCTCCACTGTATCCGTGTCCAGGACGGACACCTGCGCTCCGTCCGCCCCTCCGGCAGTCTTGGCGGCAAACACCGCAAACACATCCGGCCAGGAAGGCGGGCCGCCCTGGATCTCCACCCGGTCATAGGTTCCCCCGGTTTGGAGGGCGGACAGCCTGTCCGCGTACTCGCTGTTGATCTGGGCGATCACCGCAGTGGGGGACGCCGCGTCCGGGGAGCCGCCGCCGTCCGAGAAGAAGATGCCGAAGGGCGAGGCGATGAGCAGGCTAATCATGCAGATCACCAGCACCACCACGATCACCACCCAGCCCCCGGCGGCGATGGCGGCGATCAACTCCTGCGTGGCCGCAATGGCCGCTTTTATCGCCGCCACGGTGGCTTTCGCCGTGGCCTTAGCGGTGGCCGCCGCCGCTTTTGCCGTGGCACGTGCGGTCTGTACGGCCCGCTGGGTGGCCTTTACGGTGACCTGGGCGGATCTCTGGGCGGTCTTGACCGTCTGCTGGGCAGTTTTTGCCGTCCGCTGGGTGGTCTTGATGGCCTTTCTGGAGGAATGCTCCGCCGTCTTAATGGTTTGGCAGGCGGTGCGCTCTGTGGTCTTTCGCCCGGAACGGGCCGTTTTGATGATCGTCCGCCCGCCATCCCGCACAGGCCGGGTGTCCGGTTCTCCCGGATTTACCGGCCTATGCACAGCCTGGGCTGATGCGTACTTGCCCTGTCCGCCAGTGTATCCACGCCGGGCCGGAGCGGGAGGGGATGCAGGTTCTCCACCATTCACCACCCGCTGGCCCTCCGCCCGCTTCATGGCCGCAGCACGGCCACGCTCCCGCAGGAACTCCTGCCTGCCCTGCACGAGCGCCTGGGGCGGCTGTTCCGGCGCAGGCTGACTTTGAATGCAGGCGTCCTTTATCTTGATGGATGACCCATCAGGTGGTTTCCGTCTGTGGCCGAGGGGGGCTGCCGTTCCAGGATTAGAGGAAATGTCAGAGACGGTATCTCTTGTCTTGATCTTCGGCGGCTCTGACCTCACCCGTGGGGCCGATCCCGCATCCGAGGGAATATCCTGGACAACAGTCTCCCGAATCCTGACCTGGGGCGGCTCCGATCCGGCCTGTGGCGCGGGCGGCGTATCCGGGCGGGAATCATCATGTACAGCGGAATCCATGGTTTTAATCTGTGTCCGCTTCATCCGCTCCCCAGGGGATGGTCCAGCACTGGCGCCGCCCTCCCTGGCGGAAACAGCTTCCCGTGTTTTGATCCGGGGGCGTTCCAGCGGAGACGGCTCATGGGGCGAATACTGCTCCCCTGGGGCTTCCGGCGATGGTGGATCTGCCGGGATCTGCTGCGTGGGCGGGTCTGCGGCGGTGCGCGGCTCCCCATCCTCCTTCCGGCTCTGGGCAGACTTTTTCTTCTTCAGCAGAGCCTCCACCCCGCGCCGCGCCTGATAGGCTCCACGGGCGGCGGTGTCCTCGGTCCGGTCGCCGCCGTAGTCGCTGGCCTGCCCCCGTTGGACGGTCTCCCGGAGCTGGCCCCGCAGACGCTCCGTACCGCCATCCAGACCACGGTGAACAAGCTCCTTTGGCGCGGCCTTGACTTTTTCCTTTAATTTACCCTTTACCTTGCGCTTTTCCTTGATTCTTGCGATGATTCATCACCCTTTCTACAAAGAACAGGCCGCCTGCCAAAGACAGACGGCCTGTTCTTATTCGTAAATATTCACACTTTATATTGGTTCCAGCACCACTTTGCAATATTCGCTATCAACTCCAGCGGCAGCGGTTCTTGATATGGCAGGCGTATCGTTCCCTTGCTGGTCTCGTAGTCCGACAACCTATCCTGAAACATCTCTACGGCCTCTGAACCGGGATAGATGCCGATGTGATGTTTGGATGCGGCAAACTGAAATACATTCTTCCCATCCCAAAAGGTCGGCATACTCCACGAGATCCGCTCCTGCGCTTCAGGGATAGCGTTATGAACTGTATTTCGTATTGCCTGTAAATATGGCTGCACACACTCGTCCTGCTGACTGATATATTCGTCAATCGTTTGGGGCTTGATGCAGTAATGCTCCTGATTCTGATTTTTGAATTCCCGTCCGCACTTAGGACATTTCCACACAGCAATCACTCCTGCTATTTCATTATTTTCTCAAAGCGAAACATTCCATCGGAACCGTCAGTCTCTCCATCGGATAACTGATCCTTGTCGTTGGGGTCTGGGTGGTGAGGATTGAAAAACTCCACAATATGAAACCCACAGCGATTGACATAGAAATGAATGTTGCGTTTTTCAAAGTAAGGCGTAACGGTTTCCCACACTTTAATCTCTGGATGCAGCTTTTCAACCTCACACCATGCGGCAAAGCCGATGCCTTTGCTGTGCAGCAGAGGTGATGTGAACAGCAGTTCCAAATCACCTCTGCTCCCATCAACGCTTATCACGATGCCGCCGGCCTTTTCTCCGTCCGCGATGATCCGGTATACCTCCGCGTGTTCGCCATCAATGGAATTCTCAATGGTTTTGCGTGAGATGATCTCCCCATCTTCTTCAAAATGGTCGTCCCGCATCCCAAATTCCTGTGTTGCGCCATACAGAAAGGCTTCCTGATTATCCAGAATAAACTGTTCCCGGTCATCCGGCTCTAAACGAACGAGAACAACAGTTGGCTTTTTCACCTGCGTTACCTCCGCTAAATTCCAGCTTGCTCTTTCATTCTATCATCGCCACTGGTGAGCGTCAATGAGCAGTTTGAGAATATGCCAATGCTCCCTCTAACAAACATAGGCAATAAGGGAAATCGCCCCTTCAAAAACTATTTGGCCTGCTCCGATAATTTGGTGGTCATCAAGTGGTAGAGCCGGTTCTTGGGGAAGTTGTCCATAAATGGCACGATGGCGCTGCCGCACTTGATGAGGCCCCTTCCGAAGTCCACGTTGGTGATGTAGGAAAGCTGATTATCTGAAATGTTCAGCAGCCGCGCCAGCTCTGCCCGGTCGGTGGCTGCCTGGTTCAGCATGACCAGGAACTCGCTGTTAGCCAGCATGGTCCGGGCAGTATGGGACTGGAGAAGATCATCGACATTCTGAGTTAAACCAGTACAGCAGGCCCCGTACTTTCTGACCCGTTTCCACAGGGTAAACAGGAAGTTTGCGCTGTATTCGTGCTGAAACAGCAAATAAATTTCATCAATATAGACCCATGTATTCCTGCCCAATGTCCGGTTGCGGATGACCCGGTTGAACACGCTGTCCAGCACCACCAGCATACCAACGGGAAGGAGCTGCTTGCCCAGATCCCGGATGTCGTAGCAGAGGATACGGGCGTCCGTATCCACGTTGGTGGGCTTGGCAAAGGTGTTGAGGCTGCCCTCGGTGAACAGCTCTATCGCCAGGGCCACGTCACGTGCCTCCGGCTCAGACTGGCGGAGCAGTTCGGCGTGGAAGTCCTGAAGGGTGGGGGCTTTCCCCTGGTAGCCGCCCTTGATGTAGCTGTGGTAGACGCTGGCGGTGCAGCGGTCGA
>CAJUDW010000064.1 GCA_910584995.1 uncultured Oscillibacter sp.
AATCCAGCGCATAGGGGAGATTTCCCTCTGTAGCCCCGAACAACCCGCAAAGCGGTTCCAGGAAAAGCTGAAACAAGACTAAGAATATAAGTCCTGTCCCAATCGTCAGGGTAACCAGATTTCCTACACCTCGGGCTGCATCATCGGGCCGGTTTTTCCCCAAGTTTAGACTCATGTAAGCTGCGGCACCATCCCCTAACATAAAAGCGAGGGCCATGAGGATGGTCGTCAGTGGCATGATGACATTAGTGGCGGCGTTACCCAAGTAGCCAACGCCCTGCCCAATAAACACTTGGTCCACCATATTATAGAGGGAATTGACCACGATGGAAATAATGCTGGGAATGGCGTAACGGATCATCAATTTCCCAACCCGCTCGGTCCCCAGCGGGTTGGCTGCAACTTGTTCGTTCATTTCAAATTCCTCCTAACGAATGTGACTGGTTCAGGCAATGGCGTTGCCTGTGTAAAGCTGGTAATACCGGCCCTTTTCCTCAATCAACTGGTCGTGGGTTCCCCGCTCGATGATCCGGCCCTGTTCCAGAACCATGATACAGTCGGAGTTCCGCACCGTTGAGAGGCGGTGCGCAATGACAAAGGTGGTTCGGCCTTTCATCAGCCGGTCCATACCCTCCTGCACCAACTGTTCTGTGCGGGTGTCGATGGAGGATGTGGCCTCGTCCAGAATCAGGACCGGCGGATCGGCAACGGCGGCGCGGGCGATGGCGATAAGCTGTCGCTGGCCCTGGCTCAGATTGGCTCCATCGCCGGTGAGGATCGTTTGATAGCCGTCCGGGAGCCGCCGGATAAAGCTGTCGGCGTTGGCCAGCTTCGCGGAGGCAACGCACTCCTCATCGGTTGCCTCCAGCCGTCCATAGCGGATATTTTCCATCACTGTGCCGGTAAACAGGTGGGTGTCCTGCAAGACGATCCCCAAAGAGCGGCGGAGGTCTGACTTCCTGATTTTATTGACGTTGATGCCGTCATAACGGATTTTTCCGTCTTGGATGTCGTAAAAACGATTGATTAGATTGGTAATAGTGGTTTTCCCTGCGCCTGTGCTGCCCACAAAAGCGATTTTCTGTCCAGGTGTGGCAAAGAGTCTGATGTTGTGCAGGACGATTTTTTCATCGTTGTAGCCGAAGTCCACATCGTCAAAGACAATATCGCCCTCCAGCTTTTTGTAGGTGACTGTGCCATCCGCTTTGTGGGGGTGCCTCCAGGCCCACAGGCCCGTCCGCCGGGGTGTTTCCGTCAGAGTGCCGTCCGGCTGCTGCTCCACATTGACCAGCTCCACATAGCCGTTGTCCGTCTCCGGCTGCTCATCCAGCAGCTTGAAAATTCGCTCCGCTCCGGCCAGGGCCATGATGATGCTGTTGAATTGCTGGCTGACCTGGGTGACGGGCTGAGTGAAGTTTCGGTTCAGATTCAGATAGGAGACAAGGGTGCCAAGGGTCAGGCTCCCCATGCCGTTCAATGCCAGGACCGCTCCCAGCACCGCGCACAGCACATAGCTGATATTGCCCAGGTTCCCGTTGACCGGCATCAGAATATTGGCAATTTTGTTTGCGTTCTTGGTGCTCTCCCGCAGTTCTTGGTTGATGGCCCAGAACTGCTCTATATTCTTGTTTTCGTGGCAGAACACCTTGACGACCTTCTGCCCCTCCATCATCTCCTCAATGTATGCGTTGACCTTACCCAAGCTGCTCTGCTGCTTGATGAAATATGTCCCAGCCATGCTGCCCAGCTTGGACGCCACCACCAGCATAACGGCCACCATGCACAGGGTCAGGATGGTCAGCGGAATATTCAGACAGACCATGCTGATGAAGGTAATTACAATGGTCACGGTGGAGTTGACCAACTGCGGGACGCTCTGGCCGATGAGCTGCCGGAGGGTATCCACATCGTTGGTGTAGACCGACATGATGTCCCCGTGGGGCGTGGTGTCAAAATATTTGATGGGCAGGGACTCCATTTTGGAAAAGAGTTGTATCCTGATCTTTTTCAGCGTCCCTTGGCTGATGACCGCCATGAGCCGGTTATACCCGTAGGAGCAAAGCAGGCCAATCAGATACACCAGGGCCAGGGAGAGCAGGGCATGGGCCAGCGGTCCAAAGTCAGGGGTTTCCGCGCCAATCATCGGCTTGATGTACTCGTCCACCAAATCCCGCATGAACAGTGTCCCCCGGAGGGTAGCCAGGGCCGCTCCCAGAATCAGCGCCACCACAAGGCAGAACTGCGCTTTGTACTCCCGGAGCATGATGCCCAGCACACGCTTCAGCAGGGGCATCAGATTTTTCTTGTTCGCTTGCTTACGCATGGCCAAAGTCACCTCCGCCTTTTGTCTGGGCCTCATAAATTTCCTGATAAATGATATTGGTTTTCAACAGGTTTTCGTGGGTGTCAAAGCCGCTGACCCTGCCGTTGTCCAGCACCAGAATACGGTCTGCGTCCTGCACACTGGAAATACGCTGGGCAATGATGATCTTGGTGGTTCCGGGAATCACTGTTTGGAGGGCTTCCCGGATTTTTGCGTCCGTGGCCGTATCCACGGCGCTGGTGGAATCGTCCAGAATCAAGACTTTGGGCTGTTTCAGCAAGGCCCTGGCAATACAGAGCCGCTGCTTTTGACCGCCGGAGAAGTTGGCGCCGCCCCGCTCCACCCAGGTTTCATAGCGTTCCGGCAGGCGATCAATGAACTCGTCTGCACAGGCCGCGCAACAGGCTTCCCGGTATTCATCCATACTGCCCATCTCTTTGCCCCAGCGCAGGTTTTCCAAAATTGACCCGGAGAACAGCACATTTTTCTGCAACACCACTGCTACCTGATTGCGAAGCGTTTCCAGATCATATTTCCGAACATCCTCGCCTCCGACTTTGACCGAACCGGAAATCACATCATACAGACGGCTGATGAGACTAACAAGACTGGATTTGCCGCAGCCGGTGCCGCCGATGATGCCGATGGTTTCCCCGGATTGGATGTGCAGGTCAATATCGCTCAATGTTTTCCCGCCGCTCCCTTGACGATAAGAGAAGGTCACATGGTCGAAATCAATACTGCCGTCCTCCACACAATCCAGCGGTTCAGGGGGAGCAGTAATATCCGCTTTTTCTTCCAGCACCTCCGCGATCCGCTTTCCGCTGGCCGCACTCATGGTCATCATCACGAAGATCATGGACAGCATCATCAGCGAGGAGAACGCGGTCATCACATAGGTAAACAGGGAAGTCAGGTTGCCGGTGGTCATGCTGCCGGCCACGATGAAGCGCGCCCCAAACCAGGAGATCGCAATGATGCAGCCATAGACAATAAACATCATCACTGGCAGATTCAGCGCCTGGAGCTTCTCCGCGCTGACAAACAGATCGTAGAGCTTTGTTGCCGCTTTGCTGAATTTCTCGTTTTCGTAGTCCTCCCGGACAAAGGCCTTCACCACACGGATGGCCGAAATATTCTCCTGAACGCTGGCGTTCAGGTCGTCATACCGATGAAACACATGGCTGAAAATTTTCATAGCTTTGTTCATAATCAGGGCAACCGCAGCCGCCAGCACCACAATAGCGGCCAGGAAAATCATGCTCAGTTTGGCGTTGATGAGCAGACACATCATCATGCTGCAAACCAGCATCAGCGGCGCTCTCAAAGCGATGCGTAAGCACATTTGAAACGCCATCTGTAGATTGGTGACGTCCGTGGTCATGCGGGTAACAAGGCCCGCCGTACTGAATTTGTCAATGTTGGAGAAGGAAAAGGTCTGGATGTTTTCAAACATACTCTGGCGCAGGTTGCAGGCAAAGCCGGAGGAGGCCGATGCCGCGAACCGTCTGGCCAGGATACCGAATACCAGGCCGAAAAAGGCCAGTACAATCATCAGTGCGCCGTAAAGGTAGACGTTCCGCAGATTCCCGGCTTCAATGCCCTTGTCGATGAGGCTGGCAATCACGAAGGGGACCAGCAACTCCGCTACTACCTCCAGCACCGTAAAAATCGGTGTAATGATGGTGTCCTTTTTGTATTCTCCAATTTGTTTCAAAAGCGTTTTTA
>CAJUDW010000065.1 GCA_910584995.1 uncultured Oscillibacter sp.
GAAAAAAGCCGCCCTGTCCTGGGTCTGGCCATGGATAACAATATCAGAAAGAGTATTTCTGCGCTTTCTCCTGGGCGGCAAAGAGCCGGTTCATATCGGCGGTGATACTGCCAGCCATCACCTGCAGAAAGTCGCGCTCGGTGGTGGAGGCGAGGATGGCCCGGTCAATGTCGGCCCGGATGGTGCCCCGGTGGGTGGGCTTGCCGTTCTGCTCGGCCTGCCATTCTGCGTAGTTTTTGGCCCGCCCGCCGGGGTTCTCTATCACAGAAATAGCGTACTCCCGGCAAAGCCGGTCTGACACCTCACGCATACGGGCGTAATCGGCAGGAGAATTGTAGAATTTATATGTGAAACATATTTTTCTTTTAAATCTCCTGTTTTCACCCATGGAATAGTTCCATTTTCATAATACTTCGCCTGTCTTTTATCTGGTGTTCCACCAGAAGATATTGTAAAAATGTCCCCCAATCTCGCCATCACACCATCCCCTCCAATTCCTCCAGTCCCTTCTGAATCTCGGCTTCCAGCTGGCGCAGCTGGACGAAAATCTCGCTGGTGGGCGGGTACTCCACGGGGACATACTCGGTCTTTTTGTACTTGTTGATGGACAGATCGTAGCCATTCTCCACAATCTCCTCCCTGGGCACCAGGAAGGACTGCTCGGTGCGCTCCCGGGCCTCCTTCCCGGCCAGGTCATGGAACCGGGCGACGATATCGGGGATGTCGTTCTCCGCCACGGGGGACCGCTTATCATCCAGGGAGAAGCCGTCCGCCCGCATATCGTAGAACCACACCTTGTCCGTTCCGCCGTGGCCGGTTTTGGTGAAGATGAGTACCCCGGTGGACACCCCGGCGTAGGGCTTGAACACCCCCGAGGGCATGGAGATAACCGCCTCCAGGCGGTGGTTGTCCACCAGCTCCCGGCGGATATCCCGGTGGGCCTTGGAGGACCCGAACAGCACGCCGTCCGGAACGATACAGGCGCACCGCCCGCCCACCTTGAGCATTTTCAAAAACAGGGCCAAAAACAGCAGTTCAGTCTTCTTGGTTTTGCACAGCTTCAGCAGGTCGGCGGACACGATATCCGCGTCCAGGCTGCCCTTGAAGGGGGGATTGGCCAGGATGAGGGAGTACTTTTCACGGTCCGGGTTCTGGTCGGACAGGCTGTCCCGGTACTCGATGGTGGGGTTGTCCACCCCGTGAGTCATCATGTTCATGGCCCCGATGCGTAGCATGGTGCGGTCCATGTCGAAGCCGTGGAACATGGCGTTCATGTAGTGGGCTTTCTTCTCCCGGTTGAAGAAGATTTCCTCCTTGCGGTTGGCTTTCAGGTACTCCCCAGCCGCCACCAGAAAGCCCGACGTACCGCAGGCCGGGTCGCAGATGACCTCGTCTGGACCGGGGGCCATCAGCTCCACCATCATTTTTATGATATGCCGGGGCGTGCGGAACTGGCCGTTCACCCCGGCGGTGGCGATTTTGGACAGAAGGAACTCATACACGTCTCCCCGCACGTCGCCGTCCCGGAGCTGGGCCATCTGGGCGTAGATCTCGTCCAGGGCGGTGACAACCTTGTCCAGCATCAGCGGTGTGGGGATTTTGAAGATGGCGTCGTCCATGTACTTGGCGTAGGCGCTGCCCTTGTCCCCGTGGAGGTTCTTGATGAAGGGGAACACCTGCTCCTGCACCACGGTGTACATCTTCCCGGCGGGGAAGTCGTGGAATACCGACCACTTGAGCTGATTGCCCGGGACAGTCCGCTCCCCAATTTGGACCTCCTCCCCGAACATACTCTTGTAGGGCAAGCCCAGCATGGCGCTCTCCTTGGCGCGCAGATTGTCTGTCTCATCCAGATCGTGGATGAACATCAGGTAGGTCATCTGCTCCACCACGTCCAGAGGGTTGGTAATGCCGCCCGTCCAGAAGATCTCCCAGAGGGCGTTGATCTTGTTTTTCAGTTCGCCTGTAATCATAGCGGTTCTCTCTTTCTGGTTTTTATGATTGATCACCGGATATCCG
This sequence comes from uncultured Oscillibacter sp., assembly GCA_910584995.1. Lineage (GTDB taxonomy): Bacteria > Bacillota > Clostridia > Oscillospirales > Oscillospiraceae > Oscillibacter. Next base: position 2,020 of record CAJUDW010000065.1, read on the forward strand.
GATTTGTCTGGTAGGTCTGCTTCGGGCTTTTGGGCCGGTCCGGGAGGGTCATCAAAATCATCCCGGATTTCACCAGCGGCTCCAGGTAGCGCCGGGTAGCGTACTGACCGGAGGCAATCCCCAAAAAACGCACAATTTCCTTTCGCGTGCGGGGCGTCCTGCAAAAGTCAAGCAGTCCGCGGTCGTCCAAGGGCAGTTTTTCAGCGGAAAGCGCCGGTTTGCGTTCTGGAGGCTGTTCTGCCGCCTCCTTGTTATAGAGGCAGACGGAAAATTCCCAGCGGTCATCCCGGAATACCGGTTCGGGCAGGCCGGCCTCCGCCATGGCACGGCGGATTCTTGGGATACCGGAATAGCGGTTTTCCGTCTGTCCCAAGGCTTCCATTGCGGTGATCACGGCCGGATTTCGGGTATCCGGCTGGATCTTTCCCAGTTGATCCACCGTCAAACGCCCATAAAGTCCGCCAGGGTTTCGAATTTCCACCCGGTCATAAAACATGATCAGCTGGATGGGCATATTTTCTGTATGGGTACTGTAATCCCGGTGGACCAGCGCGTTCAAAACCGCTTCCCGAAGGGCGTCAAGGGGATATTCCGGCATATCCTGCCGCCTTCCCGTTCTCGGATCGATGCGTACAGCAATGCGCATATTGCTGCGCAGGAAGCTGACCGCACCCTCCAGCATTTCCACCAGGGTGCCCTCAATGCGTTTGCTGTCCAGGAAACGCCTTCCTGTTTCATCCACTTCCCCCATCTCGGTGCCTGGCACGCGGGACGCGATGATACTGAGCTGGGGGAAATAGGCCTGGGGATACAGGCTGAACAGCAGGACCGCTGTGAGGGTGAACTGCCCCTCCTTTTGCAGTCCGGTCAGCTCATAGAGCTGCTCCGCAGGAACTGAGGCGAAATTGGGGCGGTCCAGCTTGCGCTTCAGCAGATACTGCTCCAGCTGGACCTGATCCAGAGCGGAGGAGGAGATTCCCGCCACCGGTCGCAGATCGTCCCGGCTCCGCTTGCGGTAGGCCTCGTAGCTGTAGACCTCGTACTCGGTCATAGGCTTATCGGCATCGCCCACCCGGATGAAAGACCCCTTGAGACGGCCCCGCGCTGTTTTGAAGCAGGGGCGCTCCGCCAGATCCAGTGGGGGGATCTCCGCCGCCACAAACAGCATGGTCCCCTCTCCATAGACCGATAAAACAGGACGCACCACCGGGGTCATGGACTCGCCCACCTCCATCAGTTTCTTTTGGAGGTCCTGGGTATCATAGACTCCAACCTTGGCAAACCCTTGTTTTTCATCCAGACCAAATAAAAGCATCCCGCCCTCATTCTGGTTGGCGAAGGCAGAAAACGTGTCATAGAGCCGCTCCGGACATCCCTTGTTGGCGGCCTTGACCTCCAGGGTCTGTTCCTCGCAATTTCGCTGCTGAACTCTTAAAAGCAGTTTTCCAAATTCTTCTTCCAGCATAAGCACACTCCTTATTTAAGCCGCAAGAACATAAGAAAGAAAGGGGATAAGTAAGACTTTTCTTATATTAGTTCTTATGTTGTTATGTTCCTAGAAACATCATAACAGACAAGAGAAGAAAAATCAATCGAAAATGCACAATTCACCCGCAGAGAGCTGTACTCCCTGCGGGTGGGTTCTCTTTCTATTCACTTTACAGGTATAGTCCCGCCCGATATGTAACCATCACCCGATGCCC
>CAJUDW010000066.1 GCA_910584995.1 uncultured Oscillibacter sp.
ATCTGCGGGCTGATGTGGTCCGACTTCGACGGGAAGAAGGGGACGCTGACAGTGCGCCGGACGCTCCACCAGCGCAAGGGCGGCGGAGTGACCACCGGCGAGACCAAGACGGGAAAGGGCCGGCGCACCATCACCCTGCCGCCCAGTACGGCGCAGCTGCTGCGGGAGCGGCAGAAGCGCTCCTGCTCCCAGTGGATCTTTCCTAACCCTCTCCGCCCGGAGGACCCGGTCAATCCCGGCAGGGCCTACAGCCGCCTGAAGACCCTGCTGAAAAGTGCCGGCCTGCCCGGCATCCGGTTCCATGACCTGCGCCACACCTTCGCCACTCATGCCCTGACCAGCGGCGTGGACGCCAAGACCCTCTCCGGTATCCTGGGACACACCAAAGCGTCATTCACCCTGGACACCTATACCCACGTCACTGGAGATATGCACCGCCGGGCGGCGGAGATCGTGGGTGGCTTTCTGGACGACATTATGGTGAGGGGGTGAGAGTATGGCGAAAAAGCGGAAGAAGGGTGAGGGAACGCTCCGTCAGAGAAAGGACGGACGGTGGGAGGGCCGGGTGGTTATTGGATACGACGACGGCGGCAATCCCAAGACAAAGAATGTGCTGGCTAAGACCAAGAAAGAGTGCGCAGAGAAGCTGGAACAGCTGAAAGCGGCCCAGGGCGGCTCCGGGCCGGTGAAGGTCGGGGCGGAGATGCGGTTCGGGGACTGGCTGGACTTCTGGTATCAGAACTGCTCCAAGTCGGCTCTGCGGCACACCACCCAACTGAGCTACGAGAACTGGATTTACCTCCACGCCATTCCGGGCGTGGGGGACATCCCGCTGAACAAGCTGTCCCAGTCCGACCTCCAGCAGTTCTTCACCGAGTTGAAGAAAGGCGGGCGGATCAACAATGTGGAGCGTCACGGTGCGGGAATGGCGGATCGCTCGGTACGCAGCTGTCACGCGGTGTGTCAGATGGCGCTGGACCGGGCGGTGAAGGAGGGGCTCATCCGGGTGAACCCGGCCACCGGCTGTAAACTGCCGCCCCTGCGGGAGAAGGAAATGAAAATTCTGACCAAGGAGGAAATCCAGCGGTTCCTGATCCAGGCCAAGGCGGAGGGGATGTACGAGCTGTTCCTCCTGGAGCTGACCACGGGGATGCGCCGGGGCGAGCTGCTGGCCCTGCAATGGTCTGACCTGGATTTCAAGACAGGCCGGCTCCGCATTAGTAAGCAGGTGTACTCCGTCAACGGAAAACTGGAAGTCAATGAGCCCAAGACAAAGGCCGCCGTCCGCACGGTCATCCTGCCGCCTGCCATGGTGGAACTGCTGGCGGAGTACAAGGCGCAGGTATTCTCAGAGTGGATATTCCCCTCCCGCATCAAGCCAGAGCAGCCTGTGGACCCAGGCTATGTCCGCAAGCGTCTGCAAGTCATTCTGGAGCGGGCCGGGTGCAAAAGGGTGAGGTTTCATGATCTCCGTCACACCTTCGCTACCATGTCCCTGGAGAACGGTATGGATGTGAAAACCCTGTCCACCATCATCGGGCATGTCTCCTCCGCCACCACGCTGAACATCTATACCCATATCACCGGCGAGATGCAGCGGAACGCGGCTCGAAATATTGACCAGGGCATCGCCGGGGTGGAGGTACAGGAACAGGGCGAAGTGGAACAGGAGGAAGCCGTTCCTCCTGTGGAGTTTACGCCGTACCATCCCCCTCACCGCAGACCGGGGACGGGCTGCATCAGCCAAATCAATGACCACCTGTGGGAGGGCCGCTATTCCCCCAAATGGATTGACGGAAAAAAGCACGCCCGCAACATCTATGCCCATACCCGCGAGGAGTGCGAGGAAAAACTGGCGGTGCTGATCGTCCAGATGAAGCGGGAACTGGCGGAGCTGAAAGCGGCACAGGCAGCAGGGGCGCCCTCCAGACATTGAGTCGCCATATACAAAGATAGGACAGCGGATTGAGGTGATTCGCTGTTCTTTTCTGAGGCGGAGGCAATTTGTGCAGATGGAGTCTGCATAAATTCTTTTCTTCTTGATAAACGACCGATGCCGTGATATGCTTGGTTTGTTCATTCATTCAGATTTGATGGGGGTGAAGTCGTGGGGGAGCAGCGATTTACAAAACGGGATTGGGCCCTTTTTCGCAGTAAAATTGGCAGCTGGCAGGAAGCCTACATGGGCAGGCTATGCGATGAATACATAGAACTGCTGAGCGGCGATGGTGATCCGTCAGAAAAATTCTGGAAGCTGGATAAGCGGATAAGAAGTGACAAAAGAAATCCAGGCGTCCAGCTAGAAATGACCCGGACAAATTTTATCTACAACATCATTGCGCTTATCAACAATGATGTAGTCAGCATAGAAGGTTTGGAAGATTTCAGTGATGAGCTGAAGGGAGCTGTAAACGCCTTTCTTGAGCGGCAAACCTGGGACTATTCAGATGAAGCGTAACTTCAGGCCGCTGAGTGCGAGTTGGATCGCTCCTATTGGAACAAAAAATTAAAAGGGAGTTTTATTGGACACCTCCTGTTGTAAGCTGGAAACACAATACAAGACACCATGCCAAAAGGAGGATTCTGTATGAAGCGGAAAATTGGTTTTTGGAATGAGATTCAAGGAGATGCCGACAATATCACTTGCCCTAAGGATGAGGCTCCAGTCTCCTCACCGAAAAAATCTCTGGTTCAGGTCTATTTCCCCAAGCGAGGAATGAACCTGTCCTACTACAACGACCGGTTCGACCTCCAGGTGGGAGATACCGTCTATGTGGACGGCAAGCTGGAGGGCCTGCGGGGGCGTGTGACCGCTGTAAACTACAGCTTTAAGATCAAGCTCTCCGATTACAAGCGGGTGATCGCTGTGGCGGATACCCACATCTCTGGAGAACTCCGCATGGCCGGCTCCCACCTGGTATCCTTTGACCCCCAGACGATTCCCTATGAGAAAATTATCACCTGGTTCAAGGCCCCGGACAAAGAGGATGACGTCTATGTGTCCGGCAGTGATGACCACAGCTTTCGGCTGGACGACCTCAGCGGAATGAAGGTCACCAGCGCCATTGCGGAGCGTGGACACGACTACTATACAGAGAACCGGGTGGTCTACCTCTGCATTGACCGTGGCCATGGACGGGGGATCGTGGAAGGAACTTCCCCTTATGAGATCGAGTTTGATTACGGCGGCGGCGAAATCAAAAATCTCACCTGCAGCTGTTATTGCGGCTATCCCTGCAAGCACACCTTTGCCGCCATGCTCCAGCTGCGGGAGACGCTGAAGCTATTGGAAGAGAAGGACGGTTTCGATTGGAATGAGGGCGGTTACGCTGCGGCGATCAGTCAAGGTGCCTTTTTCTCTTTTGCCGTGGATGGAAAAACGACCGGCAGCTTCGTGTTTCGATAGTCTCACACACAGCAAAGGTTGAGGTGCTATATCCAAAGAATAGGACGGCGGGCCAAAGTAACAGCCCGCCGCCCGAAAATTTTCTGAAACCCGTCTGTGGTATTTCTGTGGTCAAACAAAAAATCACCCCAGTTTTCACTGAGGTGATTCTCTATTTGGTGGA
>CAJUDW010000067.1 GCA_910584995.1 uncultured Oscillibacter sp.
TCCGCCCCCCGGTAGAGGACCTTGACAATCTCCACCGTCTGCTTCTGGGAGACGGACATATCATAGATCTTCTGGGTGGGATCGATTTCAAAGCCGTATTTCTCGCAGATGGCCCGGACCTTCTCGTTGGCGGCCTTGATGTCCAGACGGCCGTCTTCCTCCAGGCCCAGGATGATGTTTTCCGCGGCGGTGAACACGTCCACCAGCTTGTAGTGCTGGTGGATCATGCCAATGCCGTAAGTAAAGGCGTCCTTGGGAGAGCGGATGGATACGGGCTTCCCCTCCGCCAGAATCTGGCCCTCGTCGGGAAAATAGATGCCGGCCAGCATGTTCATGAGGGTGGTTTTGCCGCTGCCGTTCTCCCCCAGCAGGGAGAGGATTTCCCCCCGGCGGAGTTGTAAATTGATGCCGTCGTTGGCCACCACCTCGCCGAAACGTTTGGTGATGCCCTTGAGTTCAATGGCGCAAACAGTTTTTTCCAAGGCTGTCATCCTTTCTTTACAGGCCCCGCTGCTGCGGGGCCTCCGCCGGAGCCCGCCCTCTTTGTACAAAAAGAGGGCCGCGTGCGCGGCCCTCTCATGGCAAAGCGGATTAGCCGAATTCAGAGTTCAGCCACTCAATGCCGTCAATAGACAGGGCGAAATAGGGAGCGGACTGGAAATAGGACTCGTGGAAGGCGCCGTCGAACACAGCCTCCTCGGAGTCAGGTACGAAGTCACCGTCGGTATCCAGCGCCAGGGCGGTGGTCAGGGTCTCGCCGCCAATGGTGAAGGTGCTGGTGTCAAATACCTGGAGTTCGCCGGAGCGAAGCTTGTTCTCCACTTCCTCCAGCTTCTCGGCGGTACCCTTGGCGGCAATCGCCTCGTTCAGGGGGGTCATCACCACAGCGCCCTTGTCGAAGCCGCCGCACCAGTCCTGATCGAACTCTTCGCCGTTGGCAACGGCCTCAATGATGTACTCAAAATACACGGACCAGTCGATCCGGGTGCCGATGATGGAGGCCTTGGGGGCCACGCCGGTCATGTCGTTGTTGTAGCCGGTGTGGAACACGCCCTTGGACTCGGCGGTGGTGGCGGGGGTGGTGTTGTCGGAATGCTGGGAGATCATAACGCAGCCCTTGTCCGCCAGGGCGGAAGCGGCGTTGCCTTCGGCTGTGGCGTCAGACCAGGAGCCCACGAACTGGACCTTCATGGTAACGGAGGGGCAGACACTCCGGGCGCCCAGGAAGTAGGAGGTGAAGCCGGAGATAACCTCGGCGAAGGAGAACGCGCCCACGTAGCCGATGACGGCCTGGTCGGCGGTGATCTCGCCGTTGTCAATCATCTCCTGGAGTTTCAGGCCAGCGGCAACACCGGCCACATACCGGCCCTCGTAGATGTTGGCGAAGGCGTTATGGGTGTTGGGCAGATCATCGCCCCAGGAGGCCTGGTTGGTGCAGGCCACAAACTCGATGTCCTCGTAGTCAGGGGCAACCTTCAGCATGAACTGCTCGAAGCCGAAGGAGTTATTGATGATCAGATCGCAGCCCTCTTCGGCCAGTTCGATGTTGGCATCCGTGCAGCCGTCGTTCTCGGCCACGTTCCACTTGACAACCCATTCCACATCAATGCCCTTGGCGGACAGCGCCTCGGTGGCAGCGTCCTTGCCGCGGATAAAGTTATAGGTATATCCCTGGTCGTTTTCGTCGCCGATGCAGATGAGGCCAACCTTCACCTTGGTGGCAGAGCCGCCGGTGCTGCCGGTATCGCCCGTATCGCCGCCGGTCTGGGTCTCAGGGGTTTTCTGATCCCCGCCAGACTGGCTGTCGCCGCCGTTGCCGCCGCAGGCAGCAAGGCTCAGGCACATAATCGCAGACAGCAGGAGCGCAAGAAACTTCTTCATTCAGATTTTCCTCCTTTTTCATTCCGATAAGTGGGAAGGTATGACAAGAACTTGCCTTGTCTGTTCATATCATACCTTGGAAGCCGGGAAAATTCAACCGTATTTTTCGATTTTTGTAAAAAATGGTGGAAGGAAATCCGGGTTTGCTTCCGTCCCCGGCAGCCTGGCCGGGGACGGAACAGGGGGAACTGAAAAATTCCTGCGGCACTTTTTGTAGGAAATAACGAATATGTCTTTCGCGTAAAATCGGTTAAAACCCAGTCTCAGAAACACTTCCGGCTGCCGCCGTTATCCATGGCCATGAGGGCGGAAACGGGATCCTTTACCTTGCTCATGAGGATCATGGCGGCGATGATATAGGGCTTGTAGCTGGCCTGCTTGTAGAGGGGCACCAGATAGCGGTCAAAGACGGAGTTGTCCACCTCGCCCTCCGGGCAGCTGAGGCCGGTGATGTCGGCAGGCAGGCAGTGGAGGTAGAGGGCCTTGCCGTCACGGGTGCGGCGCATCATGTCCTCGGAGCAGGTCCAGTTCTTGAAATTGGCATTCTGGGCCAGGAGCTGCTTTTCCAGGGCGTCGATGCCCGCCTGATCCCCGGCCTGATAGAGTTTTGTCCGCTGTTCCATGGCGGCAAAGGGGGCCCAACTCTTGGGATAGACGATATCCGCCCCGTCGAAGGCCTCCTCCATTGTGGCAACCTTCTTATAGGAGCCGCCGGTGGCCTGGGCGTTCTTCCGGGCGATTTCCTCGATTTCGGGCATCACGTCATAGCCCTCGGGATGGGCCAGGACTACGTCCATGCCGAACCGGGTCATGAGGCCGATAACGCCCTGGGGCACAGAGAGGGGCTTGCCGTAGCTGGGGGAGTAGGCCCAGGTCATGGCGATTTTCTTCCCCTTCAGGTTCTCCACGCCGCCGAATTGATGGATGATATGGAGCATATCGGCCATGCACTGGGTGGGGTGATCCACGTCGCACTGGAGGTTCACCAGGGTGGGCTGCTGCTCCAGGATGCCGTCCCGGTAGCCCTCCTTCACGGCGTCCATGAAGGTCTTCTGGTACTTGTGGCCCTCGCCGATGAACATGTCGTCCCGGATGCCGATGACATCGGCCATGAAGGAGACCATATTGGCGGTCTCCCGGACGGTCTCGCCGTGGGCGATCTGGCTCTTCTTCTCGTCCA
>CAJUDW010000068.1 GCA_910584995.1 uncultured Oscillibacter sp.
TGTCGGTCTACACCAACGATGTGGATACCCTCCGGCAGCTCATCGGCCAGAGCGTACCGCAGCTGGTCAACTCCACGGTCACCATTGTGCTCACCTTTATCAGCATGGTGTGCCTGAATATCCCGCTGACCATCCTGACCCTGTGCATGGTGGCCGTCATGCTGGTGGCGGCGTCCAAGCTGGGCGGCATGGCCGGGACATATTTCATCAAGCAGCAGAGCAGCTTGGGCAAGGTCAACGCCTACATCGAGGAGATGATGGAGGGGCAGAAGGTCGTCAAAGTGTTCTGCCATGAGAACGAGAATATTGAGCAGTTCCGGGCCATCAACCAAGAGCTGCGGGAGAGTACCAAGAACGCAAATAAAATTGCGAATATCCTCATGCCGGTCAACGGAAACCTGGGGAACATCAGCTATGTGCTGTGCGCGGTGCTGGGAGCGGTTCTGGCCCTGAACGGCATGGGGAGCCTGACCCTCGGCACCTTGGTCTCCTATCTGAATCTGAACCGAAACTTCACCCAGCCCGTCACCCAGGTCAGCCAGCAATTCAACAGCATCATCATGGCCCTGGCCGGAGCGGAGCGAATTTTCAAGCTGCTGGATGAGCAGCCGGAGACGGACAACGGCTATGTGGAGCTGGTCAATGTGGAGCAGCAGCCGGACGGCACTCTGACGGAAACACCCCGGCGGACGGGCCTGTGGGCCTGGAGGCACCCCCACAAAGCGGATGGCACAGTCACCTACAAAAAGCTGGAGGGCGATATTGTCTTTGACGATGTGGACTTCGGCTACAACGATGAAAAAATCGTCCTGCACAACATCAAACTCTTTGCCACACCCGGACAGAAGATCTCCTTTGTGGGCAGTACCGGCGCGGGAAAGACCACCATCACCAATCTGATCAATCGCTTCTACGATATTCAGGACGGCAAAATCCGCTATGACGGCATCAATGTCAACAAAATCCGGAAAGCCGACCTTCGCCGCTCCCTGGGCATCGTCTTGCAGGACACCCACCTGTTTACTGGCACAGTGATGGAGAATATCCGCTACGGGCGGCTGGAGGCCACCGATGAGGAGTGCGTTGCCGCCGCGAAGTTGGCCAACGCCGACAGCTTTATCCGGCGGCTTCCGGATGGCTACCAGACAGTCCTCACCGGCGATGGGGCCAATCTGAGCCAGGGCCAGCGGCAGCTCCTCGCCATCGCCCGCGCCGCCGTTGCGGACCCGCCGGTCCTGATCTTGGACGAGGCCACGTCCTCCATCGACACCCGCACAGAGCAGTTGGTGCAGGAGGGCATGGACCGGCTGATGAAGGGCCGCACCACCTTTGTCATCGCCCACCGGCTCTCCACGGTTCGGAACTCCGATTGTATCATGGTTCTGGAGCAGGGCCGGATCATCGAGCGGGGAACCCACGACCAGTTGATTGAGGAAAAGGGCCGGTACTATCAGCTCTACACAGGCAACGCCATTGCCTGAACAATTCACATTCGTTAGGAGGAATTTGAAATGAACGAACAAGTTGCCGCCAACCCGCTGGGGACCGAGCGGGTTGGGAAATTGATGATCCGCTACGCCATTCCCAGCATTATCTCCATCGTGGTCAATTCTCTCTACAATATGGTAGATCAGGTGTTTATTGGGCAGGGGGTTGGCTACCTGGGCAATGCCGCCACCAATGTCATCATGCCGCTGACAACTATCCTCATGGCCATCGCTTTTATGTTGGGGGATGGCGCCGCAGCTTACATGAGTCTGAACCTGGGAAAAAACCGGCCCGATGATGCAGCCCGCGGTGTAGGAAATCTGGTTACCCTGACGATTGGGACAGGACTTATATTCCTGGTCTTGTTTCAGCTTTTCCTGGAGCCGCTTTGCGGGTTGTTCGGGGCTACAGAGGGAAATCTCCCCTATGCGCTGGATTATGGCCGTATTATTGTGCTGGGCTTTCCCTTCTCCGCTGTCTGCTCCGCCTTCGGGAGTGTGATCCGGGCAGACGGGCGTCCCAGAGTCAGCATGATCGGTTTGCTCATAGGCTGTGCCACAAATATCATTTTAGACCCGATTTTTATTTTTGTTTGCCAATGGGGGGTCAAAGGCGCCGCTTGGGCCACCATCCTGGGGCAGATTTTGAATGCGGCCTTTTTCGCTGTCTGTCTGTTCCGGTTTAAGACTATTAAACTGAAACGGGAATATTTTGTTCCCAGGCTGCAAATTGCCAGGCGGCTTGCTTCTTTGGGCGTATCCAGCCTCATCTCTCAAATCGCCTCTGTATTTGTCATTGCCGTTACCAACAATCTGCTGGTGACCTATGGCGCCGCATCCCCCTATGGTCCTGACATTCCCATGGCGGTGTTCGGCATTGTGATGAAGGTGAGCAGTCTCATCTCCGGGATCACGCTGGGCCTTGCTGCCGGGGTTCAGCCCATCTTGGGCTATAACTATGGCAGCGGTCAGTATCCGAGGGTGAAAAGGACCTATAAGCTGGCATTGGGAGTCGGCAGCGCGATTATGATCGCGGCGTTCTTTATCTTTCAAATCTTCCCGGAGCAGATTATCAACCTGTTTGGAAAGGAGTCGGAACTGTACATAGAGTTTGCGGTAAAATGCTTCCGGGTCTACCTGCTGGCCTGCTTCCTGATCCCCGCCGGAGCTGTCACAGGAATTTTCTTCCAAGCCATCGGCAAACCCGTTCCCGCCACGCTGCTCTCATTATCCCGGCAAATTATTTTCCTGATTCCGGCTATGTTGATTTTTGGATATTTTTGGGGTGTGGAAGGGGTTCTTTGGGCTGGTCCCTTCAGTGACGGGCTGTCTGGCGTGATCTCCTTAATTACCGTATGGTTATCTTGGAAGAAGATTTTTGGAAAAGAGGTAGCAAAACAATGAAGAAATGTATCATTACCATAGGCCGTCAGTGCGGCAGTGGAGGCCATACCATCGGAAAAACCGTGGCGGAACGGCTGGGCATTCCCTTCTACG
>CAJUDW010000069.1 GCA_910584995.1 uncultured Oscillibacter sp.
ACTCTCGACCTCTCGGATGCGAACCGAACGCTCTCCCAACTGAGCTACAGGCCCAAATATACAGTATTTCCTGCCGCGTCTCTCAATGCCGGATAATACTATACCACAAATTTCTCCCTTTGTAAAGCGCAATTTTCCCTTCCAGCCAAAATTTTACCCGCAGCTGCCCGAAACCTGGCAGGCCTCCGTAAAAAGCCCTTTTTCCCCGCTGCCCCAACTCCTGACAGGCACCTGTGGCGGCAGAAAAAAGTATGCTGGAAGGGGCGCATTACCAACTTCAGGAGGAAACCTATGACAGCCGAAAAAATCCTTTCCATCGCACAGGCAGAGATTGGCACATCGGAATCCCCTCCGGGGAGCAACCGTATAAAATACAACACCTGGTACTACGGGCAGGAAGTCTCCGGCAAAGCCTACCCCTGGTGCATGGTATTCATCCAGTGGTGCTTCGCACAGGCGGAGGTGTCGGAACTCCTGCCTTTGCGAACGGCCTCCTGCGGGGCCCTCATGCGGGCGGCCCAGGCGGCTGGGTTGTGGATAACCAAGGATTTCCGGCCCGGGGATGTGGTAATCTATGATTTTCCCGGCGGGGCCGCTACCGACCACTGCGGTATTGTGGAAAGCTTCGCAAAGGGGAAAATCGTCTCCATTGAAGGCAACACCGGCACCGGGAATGACACCAACGGCGGGCAGGTACAGCGGCGGACCCGTGATATAAAACTGGCGGTAGGGGCCGTCCGGCCCCAGTATGAGCAGGAATACAAGCCGGACAACACCCCGGCTCCCGCCCACAAGGAAGGGGTGGAGTGGGCCCTGGAGCATGGTATCCTGTTGGGAAACGCCCAGGGGGATTTGATGCTTTCCCAGCCCCTCACACGGCAGCAGTTCTGCACCATGCTCTTCCGCTTTTTCCGTTGGTCCCTGGAAGAGGGTAAGGAATAAGGGGCCTAGTACGCAAAATTTCCCGCCGGGATCCGCAGATCCCGGCGGGAATACATCTTTTGCCGGACGGTTCCGGAGCGATTATTCCCCAACCTTCCGCTGGAAGTTTCCATAGACACGGACACCTTCCTGCATCGTCACAAAGGCGTGGGGATCCCCGGCGTGGACGGCGTGGAGCAACTCTTCAATCTCGAATTTGGAAACGCACACACATAAAATGTGCATCCCGGCCCCGCTGTAGCCGCCGACGCCGTTCCAATAGGTGACGCCGCGGCCCAGTTTCTCAATAATAAACTTGGACAGGGCCTTTTCGTCCTCACGGGTGAAGATCAGCGCCTGGATGCTGACATTTTGCTGGTGGACACGATCCAGGACCATGGAGGAGAAGAAGTTGTAAATCACCGAGTAGATAGCCACTTCCGGTGTGAAGAGGACCAAGCACACGGCGTACAGGAAGAAGTTGAAGGTCAGGGAAAATTTTCCCACGGTGAAGCTGCTTCCCCGCTTGTTGAGGCAGAGGCCCACAATATCCAAACCGCCGCCGCTTCCGCCGCAGGTGAGGACAATGCCGCTGCCGATGCCCACCAAGATGCCGCCCAGGAGGCAGCTTGTCAAATAGTCCTCCACAATGGGCTGGGCGGGGATGGGGACGGCGCTGTAGAAGAAGGAGTAGCTGAGGGTGCAGATCAGGGTTTTCACCACAAAACTCCGCCCCAAGGTCTTATAGGCCAGCAGCAAAATGGGGATATTCAGGATAAAATACAAAATGCCTGCGATGTCGTCTGTGCCGAAGTTGACTCCAAGGGTGGTCTGCATCAGCGTGCGGGCCAGCTGGCACATGCCCATCAGGCCGCCGGTGTACATATTCATCGGCACAATGAACAGCTTCTGGGCCACGGCGGCAATCAATTCGCCAAACACGGCGGCCACCAGGCGCATCCAGCGATTGTGCAGGGTATTATAGAGCATAGTATTCCTCCTGGAGCGGGCCCGCTCCCTTGTCCTGATTGATCATGATGAAGTGTTCCTATGTCTGATTATACGGGTTCCCCAGGAAAAGACAATGGTAAAAATGTATAAGAATTTCCGCAATTCCCTGCCGCTATGCCCAGGCCCTTCCGGCAGATGGCGGAGCTCCCCTTCAGGCCGCCGGGGAGCCGGGATTCCCGGCCCCGGGCCTACAGGCTGTAGCGCAGGCAGCGGTAAAGCCTGTTTTTCGCACGCCGGAGCGTCCTGCTGACAGTGGATCGGTTCACCCCCAGCAGTTCCCCGATCTGGGGCATGGTCATACCCTCGTCGTAGTAGAGCCGCACCATTTCCCGCTGGCGGGGGGTCAGTTCCTGCTGGCGGGCCTTTCGGAGGTTCCGCCGCAGGCGGGCCATCTGTTCGCCGTTGTCCCCCTGGTTTTCCCGTATCCACGCCGCCATGCCCGCCAGTCGGTCAATGCCGTCGTTTCTTGAACGGATTGTTTCCATATTCTCTGCCTCCTAGTCATAGTAGTGGGCGGTCAGCGCCGCAATATCCCGGGTTTCCCGCCAGATGCCCGCCAAGACCTCAATTCTCCGCCGTATCCGGCGGGCCTGTTCCGGGTCTGCTTCCGCCTTTTCCATGTCCCGCAGTTCCTGCATCCGTCCTCTCAGCCGGGCGGCGCTTTCCGAGTAGTATATGGATATCTCCAAAAGCCTCATATCCGATTCTCCTCTCCCCGGATCTCCCGGCAGGGCGCCAATTCCAGACGTGCAAATTCCGCCAGACATCCGGCGCACACCCGGCTGCCGTTGCAGGCCCAATACTCCTGCCCCTTTGTGATTTCCCGCCCGCACACGGTGCAGAGCAGGGCGCACCTGCGGCGGGGACGGCGTATAATTTCCAAAATATCCCTCCTCAAAATGATAAAAAAAGAAAAATAAAAAAAGTTATTGACAAATGGAAGAAGATCTGTTAAGATTACCCTTGCTGTTGGAACTGCTGGTGTAGCTCAGCTGGTAGAGCAGCTGATTTGTAATCAG
>CAJUDW010000070.1 GCA_910584995.1 uncultured Oscillibacter sp.
AATAGGAGCTTTTCGGAAACCGCCTTGTCCAGTGCGGCGTGGAGGGTGGTGTGGATGCCCCGAACGGTCTGGTCGGACAGCCCCTCCCCGTATAACTCTGTGCGGAGGAGTCTGCCGCCCTGCTTGAGTTTAGCGTAGAACTGCTGGATGTCGTTGGTGGTCAGCTTGTCCATCTGGATATTGCCCAAGGCTGGGGTGATGTGCTGGTAGATGCGCCGCTCGTAGGACATCTGGGTATTGGGGCGGAGATTGGATTTCTTATAGGTCTGATACCAGAGATCCAGCCAGTCCCCCAATAGGATTCCAGGTTTAGGCTGTTCAGGAGCAGGAGCCTGGATGCTGTCCCTCAGTGCCTTGAGTTTTGCGATACAGTCCGACTTGGTCTTTGCCAGAACATTTTTGGTGACGGGGAGGCCTTTATCGTCGTAGCCGACGACTACCCTCCCCTCCCAGCGGCCGTCTTTTCTCAGGCTGACGCCGCCGTCTCCCCGCTTTCTGCGTTTTGCCATGGTTTCATCTCCTCTCCAAGATAGGCAGTCAGGAAACCGCCAACGATATCAGCGGCTCGCCTCTGCATATCACCAGTAGTATGGGTGTAGGTATCCAGAGTAAAGGACGCTTTAGTGTGGCCAAGGATTCCAGCCAGAGTTTTGGCGTCCACTCCGCTGGACAGCGCATAAGTTGAGAATGTGTGTCTGAGGTCATGGAAGCGGATGTCGGGAAGACCAGCTTCCAACAGAAATTTCTTCAGTTGTCGATAGGCACTGTCAGGATTCATAGGGGCCTCAGGCCGAAGTGGATCGTGAAATATCCAGGGCGAGAAGGATTTCCGCTTTCGTTCTCGCAGTAGTTCCACTGTGCTGGGCGGCAGGACGATCTTCCGTGTGCCGGCGTAGGTTTTGGTATCTCCTGCCACCAGCCTGCCGCCCGTTTCCCGGTGAAGAGTGCGGCAGACTTTCAGGGCGCCGCCACGCTCATCAAAGTCGATCCACATGAGTCCGCAGATCTCACCTCTGCGCAGACCGGTGGTCAACTCAGTGTAGAAGAAGTCATACCAGAATTCATCGGCTTTGATCGCTGTCAGGAAAATATTCAGTTGTTCCTCGGTTAGAATCTTCATAGGCTGGTGAATTACCTTAGGCGGCTCCACCTCATCAGCGGGATTGATAGGAATGAGCCCCTGATCTCTCGCCGCTTTGAGCGCATGGTGGAGCGTGGTGTGGATTCCGTGGACAGTGGTGCTGGAGAGTCCGGAACTTTGACTGGAGCGAGGTTTCATTCTGCCATTTCGCTTCAAGGCATCATAGAGTTTTCGGAGGTCAGCCGCAGTCAGCTGTGTGAGCGGTTTTGCTCCCAGGCGGGGCTTCACGTGGTTTTCCATATCCCGGCGATAGTGTTCCAGTGTGCCAGGTCGGAGGGTGACCGCCATTTGCTCCAGCCATGTGTCCAACCATTCCCCGAGAGTCATCCTGCTTTGCTCCGTCAGGTCAATGCCTTGGTAGGCGTCGATATTCTGGCGGAGCTTTGCGGTCAACTCTTTTTGATTATCAGCGTAGATGTAACGGAAGATGGAATCGCCATTTTCCTTGTGACCCACCACAATGCGGCCCTCCCACCGACCGTCGTCTCGCTTACGCACCATGCCGTCGCCAGACGGTCTGCGTTTTGCCATTTGTTACTCACCTCCAGTCCGAATATCACCGTCGTTTTCATCCATACACTCGGCCATCAGCCGGACTCCCAGCCGAAAGCCAAGGATGAAATTTTCCAGAGCTGTTATGCTGTCGATCTCATGCTGTGACTGAATGAGTTTTGTAAGAGTCTCCTGATCGATTTCCTCCAGCTGTTCCATGAGCTGATTTTCATATTTGGTGACACGAGCTACCGCTTTTTCCAGCTCTGAGTCAGGTGTCATCTGCTGTTCGTTGGGTGTGATGTTACCGTAGTAGAGATCTTCCAGAGTCGTTCTCATATCTACTGCCTCCTTTGCAACACCAACACATACCACACTTTGTCGGGAATAGCTACTACTTTTTTCGAGGACTTTTATTCTTTGTTTTGCGGTGCAGAATCTGAGTGGGGGATGGATGATCACAGGCCACCCCTTTGATAGCGGACGGCGTCATCGAGAGAGATACTGCCGCTGGTCTTTTTCACGTTCTGGACGCACCGCCCACGGAGCGCCTTGAGCTGCTCATCGGGAATCTCCATCCCCGCCGCCAGCACATTCATCACCATGTCCTGCTCCACCGCCAGCTTGAACAGCAGACGGCAGATTCGGTTCTCCGTGTCCTGCACCGTTCCGCGCAGAACAGACGCCGGTGCGGGCGGCAGATAGGCGGTGGCGTCCTGACCGGAGACGTAGCCGGCGTAGAACAGCGCGGCCTTTTCCAGATACTCACTGCGGCTTTTGCAGTTCGCAATTTTCATTGCTCTGTCCATCACTTCCAGTGTGGATGGGTACAGCCAGACGGGGATGCGGGTCTTGACTTCTGCGGGTGTGTTTGGTTCCACCGAAATGTGCGTATTTTTGCTCATTGGAAAATTCCTCCTTTTTGTTGGAAAACCACCTGTCACAGCCACCTTGGAAAAGGTTGAAACAGGGCGGTTTTTCCTCTGTTTTTCTTCATTCCGACCACCTTGGACAGCCAACAGGGGGTAAAACCGACCACCTATGGAAAATCCCCGACCCGCGTTGCGGGGCGGTGTGGCTGGCAGGGGGGCGCGTAAGCGACCACCTGCCTTTATCCTGCAC
>CAJUDW010000071.1 GCA_910584995.1 uncultured Oscillibacter sp.
AAAACCCGGAGAAAACCGAGGATAAAATGCTGGTGTCCTCCTTTGGCTGTTCCTACGAAACGGCGGACATAGAATTTGAAATGCTGCTTGCCCAGGCCATCCAGAAAGGCAACAATTTGGGACACCACCTGATACAGTCCTTTGCTCCCGGCGAGGCCACGCCGGAGCAGGCCCACGAGATTGGGAAGCGGCTAGCCGACGAGGTTTTGCAGGGCAAGTACCCCTATGTGCTGACAACGCACATCGACAAGGGCCATGTCCATAATCACATCATTTTCTGTGCCGCGGATATGGTGAACTGCCGGAAATATGTTTCCAACAAGCAAAGCTATTCTTTCATCCGGCGCACCAGCGACCGGCTGTGCCGGGAACAAGGGCTGTCCGTGGTGAAGCCGGGCCAGGACAGGGGCCAGTCCTATGCCGAGTGGGACGCCCAGCGGCGGGGCCGGAGCTGGAAAGCGAAGCTGAAAATCGCCATCGACGCCGCCATCCCCCAGGCCAAGGATTTTGACGACTTCCTACGGCTCATGGAGCGGCAGGGCTATGAAATCAAGCGGGGGAAATTCGTGTCGTTTCGCGCCCCCGGCCAGGAGCGGTTTACCAGGTGCAAGACGCTGGGCGAAGCCTACACCGAGGAAGCCATCACCGAGCGCATCCAGGGCCGGGCCATTGCCGCCCGAAGGCCGAAAGTCCGCAAGGGTATCTCCCTGCGTATCGACATTGAGAACAGCATCAAGGCCCAGCAGTCGGCGGGCTATACCCGTTGGGCAAAGATACACAATTTACAGCAGGCGGCAAAGACCATGAACTTCCTGACGGAGCATGGCATCGACGCCTATCCTGATCTGGAAAGCCGGGTGGCGGAGATCAGCGCCGCCAGCGAGGAAGCCGCCGCCGCGCTGAAAACGTTGGAACGTCGTCTTGGGGAAATGGCCGTGCTGATTAAGAACGTCACCACCTACAAGCAGACCCGGCCCGTGGCGGTGGAGTATCGCCGGGCGGCGGACAAGGCCCGGTTCCGGCAGGAGCATGAAAGCGCCCTGATACTGTACGAGGCGGCGGGCCGTGCCTTGCGGGAGGGCGGCGTGACGAAGCTGCCCGATCTGGCCGCACTGAAAGCGGAGTATGCCCGGCTGTCGGAGGAAAAGGAACGGCTGTATGCAAAATACGGCGAAGTGAAAAAGGAGCTGAAAGAGTACGGCATCATCAAGCAGAATGTGGATGGGATTTTGCGGATGACGCCCCGGCAACAGGAAAGGAAGCAAGAGCTGTAAGCATACCGAAGATGAATTATCCGCAGTACCGCAAGGCCCGGAGGCTGACGCGGGAGTGCTGCAACAACGTGGGCGGCAACTGCCTCCTGCTGGACGATGGGGAGGAATGTATCTGTGTGCAGAGCATTTCCTATTCCCTGCTGTGCCGCTGGTTCCGGGCGGCTGTCCTCCCGCTGGATGAAAGTCTGTGCGCCACCCTGCTCCATCAGGAGAACAGGAAAAAGTGTGTCCGCTGTGGTGAATTGTACGTTCCAAAATCCAACCGGGCGAAATACTGCCCGAATTGCGCCAGGCAGGAGAAGCGGAAAAAGACCCGTGACAGAGTGCGCCGACATAGGGCTGGTGTGTAACGATTTAGGGGCAAAAAAGCCTTGGTATTTCAAGGCTTTCCGGGTGTGGTCGATAGGGGGGTAGATACTTTTATCAAATACCTGCTGAAACGGCGTTCTAAAGGCGTACAAATAGGCGCAAAAAAACCGGGGCGCGAGGGCCATCATTTCGGCTCCCGCGCCCCGGTTTTTAGGGTGGATATTTTACCGTAGATATGCTATAATTTTCGACAAATCATGCCAAGTGCATTTAGGAGGTTGTATTTTGAAATTCACAGAAGTGCTAAATCGCCTTACTGGAATTAGTTGTCCTGTTTTTGGCGTGTCATGGAACCCTGTTGACACCGAGCGGAGTATTGCGCGGCGAATTGTTATTTTCCTTGAACCGCGGCGTGTCTTATATTCTGCATTTGAATATGAAAGCGTCTGCCCCTGCATTACTTCTGTAACAGAAATCAAAAACTATCTTACCTCCGAATTGCAGGATATAGACGAAAAATCCCAGCTAAATTCCTATGTTCGCTCTATGCGGAACGCTTGTAACAAATTTTTAAGCAAGTGTCCAGATAAAAAGGAATTTCGGTGTCATGCGTGTCAGTCAGGAAATATTGATAACTGGATATTCACTTCCGCTGTTGGAGAACTGCGAGGTGTATTTGGCGTAATGATTGGGCAAATCGCAAAAGCATACGGAATTGATGTTGAAGATGATCTGGCCCAAATCATTCCAGAGTAATTTGCTTTTCTGATACCCCCAGCGTCTACCGTTTACGCAAGCGCCCCGCCTGCGGGCGGGACGCTCGCGGCACCTGCGGAAAAGGTGCATCCGCTCCGCGTCTGCACCTTTCCCGCAGGTCGTATTATCCATTCTGCCACCTGTCAGCGCCTAACCTGCCGCGCCGGTTCCCTGTTACTCGTCCGTAAAGAGAAAGCGCATATCCTCAAAGTCGGCGTCCGTCATGGCCTCCAATTTCCTGATCGTCTGCCGGGCCAACGCCTGCATATCCCTGTCCATATCGGGGAGGGCGGCGGTCATGCGGCCCATCGTCCTGTGCCGGTCGGCC
>CAJUDW010000072.1 GCA_910584995.1 uncultured Oscillibacter sp.
TGGTGAGCCTGTCAAAAAACATATTCATATAAAGGTTGCTTACAGATTCCAGTTTGTCGGTGCCTTCCTGTAACGTGAGAGCAAGTATCGACCCGTGGCCCAAATTTCGCTCCGCTCATTTGTTCCCCTGGTCTGCTACTTGTTGGGGTTGCCACCCCAAACCCGCCTTTGACCGGCGCTTCGCGCCGGTGTTGTGGCGCAGCCGCGCCATGCCCGTCTTTGGGGTTCAATGCGGCTTTCAGGCAGAGCATCCCGGCCTGCCGGTTGGAGGTCAGTTCACATTCGATGCGGAGCAGCCGGGCCCCCGGGGTGTTCTCCAGGGTTTTCCCGTCAATTTCCATGCGGAAACAGGGCTCCCGCATGGCGTCATGGGATTGATACAGCGCAGAAAATTTCATAGTGCGTGCTCCTATTGGAACAGCCAAGAGGGGACGTCTGAAACGCGGCCGCCGTCCTGCTGCGGATTGCTCTCAAGCGGGTTTCCCGGCGACTGGTCCGCTGACGCGGAACACACGTCGGGATCCTCGCCGCGGATGGTGATGGAGGCCTCCGCCTGTACCGGCGTGCCGTCATGGGCGAACATCTGGTAGGAGACGCTGAAGGACTCCATGGTGCCGGTATGGGTCATAGTACCCCATGCGAAGGTTACCCTGGGGCTTTTGGCCCGGGCCTTTTCCGTTGTCCGGGGCAGGAAAGCGCGGATACGGCTGATATCCGCCCGTACATCGGTGAAACTGCTTGGGCTGGTATAGGTATGGTAAAAGAGACGGACAGAGAGCACCGCCCCCTGGGGCTCCGCCAACGGTGCGCTTTGCAGATCCGGCACGCCCGCGCCCTCCTGGCCGGCCCGATCCGCTGCGCCTTTGCAGGCCTGTCCGCTCAGCCCGGCGGCATATTCCAGAGTATTGGGATTGAACTGCACATAAAATCCGCTTTTCGGCGCGTCCGGGTCAAAAATACGGGCTTTTTCCAATGCGGACACGGCTATATCCCTCCCAGGCGCAGTGATTCCAGACGGCTTTGGCGGCCCAGTTCCTCTGCAACGCGGCCCGTCAGGAGGCGGAGCCCGGCGTCATCCAGGCGGAAGGTTCCTGCCGGTTTTGGCGGGCCGCTGCCTTTGGCGGGCCGGATGGCCGGTGCCTGCGCCGGCGGCTCCGGGGCAGGGGGAATCCGCAGGGTAGCCGGAAGACGGCAGAGATCCGATGGCACAGGCAGTTCCCGGGCAGCATAGCGGCAGAGGAAGACGTGCTCTCCGGTTTGCTCTGTGATCCGGACATACCGCCGGAAAATCGTGCTGTGCAGGATCGTTCCGGCCAGCGTCTCTCCGATCCGGCGATAAAACCGGTGGTCCAGGACAGCCTCCGCCGGTAGCGGCCGGAATGGTTTTTCCCGGCGATCTGCCTGTTCCCGGAAGCCCTTGAACATCTCCTGATAAAAGGGGAGCATGGTCCGGCGGACGCTCTCTGTGGATAAAATCCGGAGCAGCCTGCGGGCGGTACGGACAGGGCGGGAGGGATCCATGGCGTTCTCACGTCCCGGGAACGGCGCCGCCTGGCGCACCAGCAGCGCAGGGCGGCGGCCGCCCGATCCGGCGGTCATCCAGCTGCGGATATGCCGGTGGGTGGCTTGGTGGAGGTGTATCACCGTTTGGTGAACGGTATTGTGGATGATCCGCGGCGCCGGCGGTGGGACAGGCCGTACCAGCGGGCGGGTGGTTCGATACACCAGTTCCGGGGATTGGACATTGCGGCTGTGCCACCCGGCCCGGGGAGTTCTCCCACCGGGGGACAGATGGGCCATACCGTTAGATATCCGAGACATACAGGGATTCGTAGTCCAGTTCAAACCGGTCAATAAGGATCGTGTCCTGCATGGCATCCAGTTCACCTGCCTCCCATTTTTTCACCGCCAGGCCCGTCAGCGTCCAGATTTTTCCCGGAAGGCGCACGCCGCCCGGGGGCCGGACCTCAATCCGCACCGGCTGGCTCAGCCGCTCCCCCGCCAGGTAAAAGGGGAAGGATTCCCCGGCATACGCGCCCCGCTCCATCCGCAGGACGCCGCAGTTTTTTACTGGCCCCCGCAGCACGTGGACGCGGTCATTGAGGCCGCCCTCCTGATAGATGACAGGCTCTGACTCCCGGCCCAAACCGGATATCCGGGAAAAGCCGAATTCCAGTTCCCCCAGAAAGACGCGGAAGGCATAGGCGGCTAACGGATCCATAGGGAAACTCCCTCCTTACGGCTTAGGCCTTGTTTGAAAAATGTCAAAACATCCAAACGGCGGATATTTTTCCGCCACTCTGCGTTAAGTTTTCTTGCCGGGCGGTAGCCCGCCTGCAAAAATTTGCCTGGATTGGCGGAAAAATCTTTTGCCGTGGGGCATTCCGCCATTGATCAAACAAGGCCTAGGCGTCAAACACATTCTTTTCCTGACTGTTGTTGGCTTCCCGGTTGATCCGGCTGATTTCCCGGCAGAACCGTTCCCGCTCCAAGTGCGGCAGATTCAGCACGTCCTCCAGGCCCCAGTGGAAATAGTACGAGATGAACGAAAGCTGGCGGTACAGCTCCCTGGGCGGCTGAAAGTTCATCCCGCTCCCTGAAAATTTACTCCCAATTCGCTTTTGTGTTCCCGGTGACTAAAATCCGATGTTCTAGTGTATA
>CAJUDW010000073.1 GCA_910584995.1 uncultured Oscillibacter sp.
CTGAATACTGAAACCGGAAAACCGCCTCAGAAATGGCGGTTTTCTTTTTATAGAAAAAGATTGGAGTGTGATATTGTTTGAAACGCTTTTATGCCCTCCTCTGCACCGCCGCCCTCCTGTTCTGCCTGTGTCCTGCACAGGCTTTCGCTTCCGGACAGGGCAACATTGATGGCGGCGGGGGAAACATGAACCAGGGCACCTCCACCAACTTCTGGTCTCCCGGCAACGACGGTGTGCGGGTGACGGTGGTGGATGCCCAGTCCGGCTCCGCCGTGAGCACGCCCGTGGATTTCTCCAACCGAAGCCAGGCAGCCACGATGCTCCATTTTGGCAAAGTGAACAAGATCCAGTACCGGGACGGGGTTTCGCTCTCCCTGCAGTCCGGCGTCCCTTACAACTGCCTGCAGCCGGCCTATTCCATGCCGGCCATCATCAACAGCAACAGCCGGCCCGCTTCCATCGAAGCCATCAAACGCTATTTCTGTTCGGAATACGCCTGCATGATGGTAGCCGATGCCACAGGGGTAAACTACGAGAGCATGCTCTCCGGGCAGTACAAGATCCTGCTGGAGCCCATTGCCTATGTGACCTTCAATGGGACAAAATACGCTTTTACGGCAACGGAAGCCGCCCTCTACGACCAGCTTTCCGGAGGGTCCCTGCGGAGTAAGCTGCCCTCGGTGGCTTTCCAGAACCTCCCCCTCTCCCTGTTCCTGGAGTACAGCGACCTGGGCTTTCCCGCCTGGACCGGCGGCAGACGCGGGATACAGTCCAACGGGGATATCATCAGCGCCCTTGGGATCGGCATTGTCTGGTTTGAAGAGACCGAAGAACCGGGCGGGGAGATCGAGGCGCCGGACGTGGAATACCGGGTGGATACGGATGTGATCACTGCCATCCGTCTGCGGACAGGCGGGCGCCTTACCCCGGACAACCCGGCAACGGTCACGTTCCATATCATGGGCAGGAGCTACACCGTCCGGAACATTGTCATACCAGCCAATGACTCCCAGCTGGTGTGGGTGAAATGGCATACGCCCGATACGCCCCAGACCATCACAATCACGGTGTCATTGAGCAGGGGCTTCACCGCCCAGGATACCTTTGTGGCGAAGATCGTGGACCTGAACGAAAAGATACCGCCCGATCCCCTGGCAACGGACGTGAACCCCGGCTATTCCGTTCCCGCACTCCCCTCCAATCCGCAGAAGCTCAGTGCGAACTGGGGTGTGTGGAGCTGTTACTGGGTCCCGGACTGGCAATGGTGCAGCCACGGGGAAGATGACGGCCACTGGGTAGACCGGGGAGACTGGGAGTATGACTATACCGGCTATTCGGCCTCCATCAGCGGGACTATGACCCTGATGCCGGATGATATCGTCCCCACCGCCAACGGGAAGGACATGAAGAGCGGCTACGGCGTGAAAACGGAAGTGCGGGCCGTGTTATCCACAAACTCACCGGACGGGCACCACAGCAACCCGCAGACTGCTTTTTCCGTATTCCCGGAATTCCAGTACAGGACTTACCTGCGGCTTTTGCAGCGCGTCTCCAGCGGGCGCAGCGCAAGGTTCACCTTCCAGCCCAATGAGTTCTCCACCTACGGGCGCACCGTGCATTTCACGCCTGTATGGTTCCCGGACAGCACCAGCTATGTGGTGTATACCCAGGTATGGGACGCATGGACGCCGGACGGGATGCTCTCGGTCAACCTGGATGACTACATCACCATCCACCAGAGCGTGTTTGATGACTGGTATACCAACCGTGAATAGCAGCCCCATTTTCCTTTATGAACTGATGGCCTTTGCGTGCATCGCTGGATTTGCCGCATATGACCTGAAAAAGAGGCGGGTGCCCGGCCGGGCGCTCCTGCTCTTCCTCCCCTTTGCGCTTGCGGCGCCCCTGGTACGTGCAGGGCTTTTCGGAACCGCCCTCCTGCCGCTTTTATTCCTTTTCTCTTTTACCGGGGCAGCAGCCGGCTTCCTGGTCCTGCTGGCCGCCGCACTGGTGTCAGAAGAAGGCGCCGGGATCGGGGGCGGGGATATCAAGCTGGCCGGGGTTATGGGCCTTATCTACGGCCCCTCCCGTATGCTGGCCGTCCTGCTCATTGCCTCCGGCCTTGCGGCCTGTGTTTCCCTGGCAGCAGGGCGGAAAAAGGGGATGCTTTCCCTTCCCTTTGTGCCGTTCCTGATGGCCGGGAGCCTGGCCGTTACCATAACTGCAATCCTATAACCGCATCT
>CAJUDW010000074.1 GCA_910584995.1 uncultured Oscillibacter sp.
CAAAGTTCAAGATATCCCTGACCCTCAGAAACCAACGATACGCCGGCGCTGACGGCTACCCTGTCCTGATCGGCAGCGAGACCTTCCAGTCCGTCCAGACGTTCCTCCAAAAGAAATGGGGGAAGCACGTTCATCGGGAGCGTCCGGTGTCAGTCCTGCGAGAGACACTGCGCTGTCCCTGCGGCGGACGCCTGAAGCGGTGGTTCAGCAGTGTACATAGACCCGACACGCTGTACCTTCGGTGCGCTGAGTGCGGCGGGGAGGCCGTCATCCCCGATGCGGAACTGCTGGCGGAGGTAGAGCGGCAAGCGGCGGAGTACACGCCTCCGGCAGAGGGCGGATACACTCCCTCTGAGGACACCGTCCGCCTGACCAACGCCATCAACCGGGGGCTGGAGAGGCCGGAACACCCGGAGGACGTGGTGGCCCTGATCTTGCGGGGCATCTCCGCACGGTACGCCTGCTTTGAAGCACCGGCAGCCTCGCCGGATACCCAACGTTTGATAAGAGAAAAAGCCTATGCGCAGGCGATAAAATATATCACCATCACTGCGGAGAACGCGGTGACAGTGACCTTTAAGTAACCGTTCATAACAAATTGGGAAAGGAGCCGTCATGGAACAGACCGTACAGCGGGAACGGAAGATACGCATCATCCCCGCCACGAAGCCGGTATCAACCTCTGGACGGGCCTCCGGCAGCAAGCAGCGGGTGGCCGCCTACTGCCGGGTGTCCACCGACAGCGAGGAGCAGCTCACCAGCTACACCGCCCAGAAAGCCTACTTCACCCAGAAGATCGGTGAGAACCCCGATTGGGAGATGGCCGGTATTTTCGCTGACAAAGGCATAACCGGCACAAGCATGAAAAAGCGGACGGAGTTCAAGCGAATGATCGCCGCCTGCAAACGGGGCCGAATCGACCTGATCCTCACCAAATCCCTCTCCCGCTTCGCCCGGAATACGGTGGACAGCCTGGAAATGGTGCGGATGCTCCGGGCCAACGGCATCGGTGTGATCTTTGAAAAG
Source organism: uncultured Oscillibacter sp. (assembly GCA_910584995.1). GTDB lineage: Bacteria > Bacillota > Clostridia > Oscillospirales > Oscillospiraceae > Oscillibacter. Next base: position 1,027 of record CAJUDW010000074.1, read on the forward strand.
GAAAATATCAATACGCTGACGGAGTCCAGCGAGTTTCTGATTACCCTGTTCAGCGGCTTTGCCCAGGCGGAGAGCGAGTCTATCAGCAAAAACGTGATCTGGGGCATCCAAAAGAGCCGGGAGGCAGGGAACGTCCCCTTCCAGTACAAGAAGCTGTTGGGCTACCGGCGGGGGCCTGACGGTCAGCCGGAGATCATCCCGGAGGAGGCGGAGACGGTAAAGCGTATCTTCCGCCGCTACTTGGACGGGTGTAGCCTGGGCCAGATCAAAGCGGAGCTGGAGAAGGACAAGGTTCCCACCTCCTGCGGGGTTCAGAGCTGGACATATCAGGTGATCCACAACATCCTGGTCAATGAAAAATACATTGGCGACGCCCTGCTGCAAAAGACATATACCACCGACTGTATCAGCAAGACGGTAAAGAAAAACCAGGGAGAGCGCCCCATGGTGTATGTGGAGAACAATCACCCGCCCATCATTCCGAAAGAGATCTTCTATCAGGTACGGGAGGAGATGGCCCGCAGGGCCAGCAAGCGGAAGGTGATGCAGAAAACGGGCAAGACCGAGCAGGGCAAATACTCCGCCAAGTACGCCCTCAGTGAACTGCTGGTGTGCGGGGAGTGCGGTACACCCTATAAGCGGTGTACCTGGGCCAGAAACGGCAAAAAGCGCATTGTCTGGCGCTGTGTCTCCCGGCTGGAGTTCGGCACGAAATTCTGCCACAACTCCCCCACGCTGGATGAAGATAAGCTGCACCGGGCCATCCTGGAGGCCATCAACGGCCTCGACCAGACCGGGCAGGAGATCACGGAGGAGTTCCTGGATATCGCCAGCCTCGTCCAGCAAAGACAGGAGAGCGGCGGGGTTGATCCCCTTGCCCTGCGCCAGCGGCTGGCGGCTCTGACGGCGGAACAGGCGGAGTTGATGGAACAGGCGCTGGCGCTGCCAGAGAATATGGAAAACAAAGAATTGAACGCCCGACTCAGAGAGATCGCAGAGGAGAGGGAGAGCATCCTGCACCAGCTTGGATCGCTCCGGCAGGCGGATGAACGACAGGCTGGCCAAGCGGCCCGGATGAACAGCCTGCGGGAATTTGTTGAACAGCGGGAAACGAAATTCGCCGCATACGATGACGCCATCACCCGCAAATTTGTGGAGCA
>CAJUDW010000075.1 GCA_910584995.1 uncultured Oscillibacter sp.
ATGTTCAGAGTGGTGCTGCTGGACACGTGACCGATCACCGTGGAGAGGGTCTTGACGTCCATCCCATGCTCCAGAGACATGGTGGCGAACAGGTGGCGGAGGTCGTGGAAGCGAATATGCTTGCACCTGGCCCTCTCCAGAATGGTGGTCAGGTGTTTGCGGACGGAGGCGGGGTCTGAGGGCAGGTCATCTTTCCTCGGTGAGGGGAACAACCAGCGGGAGTGTACCTGCTGACGGTATTCCTTCAAGACAGCCAAGAGCGGAGCGGGGAGGATGATTGTCCGGTTGGCGGCTTTGGTTTTGGGTTGAGAGATGATCAGTTCCCCTTTGGCTCGGTGAACCTGCCGTTCCACCCGCAGCGCCCCGGTCTTGAAATTGAGATCGTCCCACTGGAGGGCCAGAAGCTCACCTCGCCGCAGGCCGGTGGCGATTTCCAGCAGAAGTAATTCATAGCAGCCGTCCTCCTTGGCCTGGATCAGCAGACGCTGAACCTCGTCCGGAGTGAGCACCTGCATCTCTCTGGGTTTGGCGGGAGGGAGCCGGCATCCATCAGCGGGGTTGCGGGCAATCAGCTTCTTGGAGACCGCCATCTCCAGTGCGGAGCGGAGCGTGGTATGGCAGCCCCGCACTGTCTGGTCGGAGAGGCCGCTGCCATAGTAGCTGGTATTCTTGATTCGCCCGTTTTGCTTGAGGTCGGTGTAAAACTGCTGGAGGTCATTTTGCGTGAGCTTATCTAATGGAGTGTCCCCCAATGCAGGGATGATGTAGTTGTAAATTCGCTGCTCATAGGACATCTGGGTGTTGGGCCGGAGATTGGGTTTCTTACAGGAATGATACCAATGATCCAGCCACTGGCCCAGGGTCATACCTGGTTTGGCGGCGGGTTCCGGTTTCCCGATGCTGGCAGTCAAATCTTTTAACTTCTGAACACATTCGGATTTTGTCTTTGCCAGAACATTTCTCGTTTTGGGCAGACCCTTGTCATCATAACCGGTAACGGCCCGGCCCTCCCAGCGGCCATCCTTTCTCAGATGGACGCTGCCGCTGCCCCGTTTTCTGCGCTTTGCCACGGTTTCAACTCCTCTCCAAGCAACTCTGTCAGGAAACCACCCACTACCTCTGAGGCTCGTTTCTGCATATCGCCGGTAACGTGGGTGTAGGTGTCCAGGGTGAAGGATGCCCGGCTGTGACCCAGGATGCCGGAGAGCGTCTTGGCGTCCACACCGCTGGACAGCGCGTGAGTCGAGAATGTGTGCCTGAGATCGTGAAATCGAATGCTGGGGAGACCGGCGTCTTTCAGCAGGGCCTTCAACCGGCTGTAGGCGGTGCGGGGATTGACAGGTAGATCCGGCTTCAGCGGATTGGGGAATATCCAATCGGTGAGTGCCGCTTCTTTCCTCTCACGCAGACACTGCACTGTGCTGGGCGGCAGTACAATCTTGCGAGTACCGGCGTAGGTCTTGGTGTTCCCGGCAGTGAGCACCCCGCCCTTTTCCACATGGATGGTGCGCTGAATGTTCAGCACTCCATGCTCTGCGTCGAAGTCCTCCCAGCGCAGGCCGCATATCTCACCCAGCCGCAGGCCGGTGGTCAGTTCGGTGTAGAAAAAGTCGTGCCAGATATCGTCCGCTTGAATCGCGGACAGGAACGTGTCGAGCTGTTCACCGTTGAGGATTTGCTTGGGCGGCAGCTTTCGTTTGGGTACAGTGACCTCCGCAACTGGATTTCTGGGGATTAGCCGGAATTGCTCCGCCGCGCCCATCGCCCCGTGGAGCAGAGTGTGGATACAGTGTACCATGCTGTCGGACAGCTGCTGTCCGTATTTTTTGTGTTTGCGGACTCGGCCCCGCTTTTTCAGATGGGCGTACAGCTTTTGTATTTCTGCCGGGGTAATTTGGTTGAGCGGCCTGTCGCCGAGG
>CAJUDW010000076.1 GCA_910584995.1 uncultured Oscillibacter sp.
CCGTCAGCGCCGGCGTATCGTTGGTTTCTGAGGGTCAGGGATATCTTGAACTTTGTCCACGCAGGGCAGTCCAGGCTGTACTGTATGCCCTCCGCGTTCAGGATGTCCGATATTTCCCATTGAAATTTCCCCTCCAGGCAGAGGGCAAATATCCGGCTGACCACCGCCGCCTCCTGGGGCTGGGGAACCAGCTTCCCGTCCTCGATCTGATAGCCATACAGCACTTTCCGATTCATTTTGCGTCCTCCCCGATCCGTTCCGTTACCTCGATGCCGCCGTACAGCCGGAACCGCAGGGCGGTGGGGCTGACTACGACCTGCTCTACCAGTTCCTCGAACAAGGCTTCATCGAATCGCTCCAGCCGTTCCGGGCCTTGACGGATGGCGTCCACCGTTTGCCGCAGGGCCTCCGCCGCCTCGCCAATGTCATCATTCTTCAGCAGCCTCCGGCGTTTGGCCCGGAGCTGGGTCAGTTGAGCGGTGTTGGCGGCCATCTGAGCGGCGCAGGCGTCCGCATCCAGCAGGCCGTTGGCGCGGAGCTTGCTGATCTTATAGCCGCGCTCGGTGGCCTGGGCGATTGCCTTGTTTACCTCCAGCATGGCGGGGTTGTCCCGCTGTACGGCGGTCTCCAGGGCCTCCATCTGGCCCAGGGCGGGCCGCAGGATGATGCCGTCATGGAGCCGCAGCTTGTTGTACATCCGCAGGAAGGCGGCGTAAATATCCTCCTGCGGGATAGGGCCTGTGGGGCAGTTGGCGGCGCTTCTCAGATGCCGTCCGCAGCTCCAGGCACCAGTGCCTCTCCGGGTCACCCTTCGGTAGATGGTGAAGCCGCAGATCCCGCAGCACATTTTCCGGGACAGCGGGTAGACCGCGTCCGGGCCTTTGGACTGTTTTTTCTTCATCTGCCGCAGGGCCTGGGCCTTGTCATACACCTCCTGGCTGACGATGGCCGGGTGGGTCCCCTCCACATAGAATTGGTCCACCTCGCCCCGGTTGATCTTCTGGACGAAGGGGAAGCCGGTCTTGTAGGTTTTTTGGCAGAGGGTGTCGCCCACATATTTCTCATTTGACAGCCAGTAGTAGATTTCCCTGGTGGTCCAGTGGACGTTGCCTTTCCGGTCCCGGACACCCCGGCGGATCAGCTCGTTTGCGATATCCTTGGCGCTCTGTCCGCCGAGATAGGCGTCAAACACCCAGCGGATGATCTCCGCCTCCTCCGGCACGATCTCCAGGTCTCTCCGATTTACCAGCCGGTAGCCGTAGGGCGGTTTTGTGGTGATGAACTCGCCCCGCTCCATCCTCCGGCGATAGCTCTGGTGGATATTTTGGGAGATGGACATGGACTCCTGCTGGGCCAAGGAACCGGAAACGCTCACCATCAATTCTGTGGTGAGCGTTCCGGTGTCGATATTCTCTTTTTCAAACTGGACGGTCACGCCCAGCCGCATCAGCTCCCGCAGGGCGGCGAGACAGTCCTTGGTATTCCGTGAGAAGCGGGAGATGGACTTCACCAGCACCCGGTCGATTTTGCCCTTCCGACAGTCGGCCAGAAGACGGTTGAAGTCCTCCCGCTTGTCCGTTTTCGTGCCGCTCACCGCCTCATCGGCGTAAATGTCCACCAGCTCCCAGCCCTCATGCTGGCTGATCAGCTCGGTGTAGCTGCGGATCTGGGAGGCATAGGACGTGGCCTGATCATCGGAGTCTGTGCTTACCCGGCAGTATGCCGCCACCCGCAGAATAGCGGGCCTGTCCTCGCTGGGCGGAATGATGGTGACATTTTTGTTCATGCCTGTGGCCTCCTTTCCTCTGGGTACCGACAACACTACCACACCTTGGTGGGAATAGCTATCACTATTCCCACACAGTTGCGGGGCGGTAGCGTTCCAGCGCCAGCCG
>CAJUDW010000077.1:0-863 GCA_910584995.1 uncultured Oscillibacter sp.
GCCAATTATAGTCCGCATCCTGCCGCCTTCCGTGTGGAAGCGGTATGCCGCCACCTGCCAGAAGGGCCCGGTGTACAGGCTGTCCCCTCCGCCGCCGTTGTAGAGCCGGGGGTTGCAGCGGTCCATAAACTCCCGCCATAGGGGAGTCAGGGCGTCGTCCGAGCCGCACTCTGGGTCTTCCCAGCCAGACAGGCCCACAATCTGGAAGGCTTCCCGCTTCTCAATGCGAAACTCCATAGCATGCTCTCCTCGAATGGTTAGTAGAAAAGAGACGGGCGGATAGGTTTTCAGCAGGACGCCCTCCCGCCGCGCGGCCGAGGGGGCCGCTCCTTGGAGCTCCTTAAAGGCCCGGGCGAAAGCGGAGGGGGAATCATAGCCGTACTTCAGGGCAATGTCAATCACCTTCCCCTTTCCCTGCCTCAGGTCAAAGGCCGCCTGGGTCAGCCTCCTGCGCCGGATATACTCGGACACAGGGACTCCTGCCACGAAAGAGAACACCCGGGAGAATTCGTAAACGGAGCAGCCTACCATCCGGGCCATATCCTCATAGCGGATGGCGCCGCTCAGATTTTTCTCCATGTATTCCACCGCCTGGTTAAGCCCGCTGAGCCAGTCCATACCATCTCTCCTCTCTGAGAACAGGATAACTCTTTATAGGAAAAAAAGCGCCGCATTTCATGCAGAATGCGGGCGCTTTTGCATGGACGCCTATCCCTTGATCGCGTCCACATTATCCTTGATGTAAATTACGCCGGAAACCACCGTCACCGCCGCCACGGCCCAGCAAAGGACCTGGGCGGCCATGGAAACGGCCATTTCATGGGTAGGGAGATCGGAAGAGCGTCGTGTAGGGAAAGAGTGTG
>CAJUDW010000077.1:873-1751 GCA_910584995.1 uncultured Oscillibacter sp.
AAAAATGATGGTGAGCATTTGCAGCACTGTTTTTACCTTGCCCCACATGTTGGCCGCAATCACCTTTTGGCCCGCCGCCGCCAGCATCCGAATGCCCGCCACGGCGAACTCCCGGAACAGCACCACCGCCAGCACCACCGGACTGCACACCCCGTCCACGGCCATGTAGATCAGGGCGGCGGTGGTGAGCATTTTATCCGCCAGGGGGTCGGCAAACTTGCCGAAATCCGTAACCAAATTGTGCTTGCGGGCCAGGTAGCCATCTAAAAAGTCCGTCAGGCTGGCAATGGCAAATACCGCCCCGGCCACGCAGGACCATAAGGGGCTGAAATCCTCCCGGCCATAGTGGGAGGCCGCCGCGAACACCATGAACACAGGCACCAGCGCCACCCGCAGCATGGTCAGCTGATTGGGCAGGTTCCATTTCATGCCGCCGCCCCCTTTCAAACCAGACTCCCGGTCAGGTCGCCGTTCATCCAGCCCTCAATCTCCACCTGGACAAAATGCCCCAGCGCCGGACGCCTGCCGTTTGTGGTGAAGAACACTTTGCCATCCACATCCGGCGCGTTCCGATAGGACCGGCCGAACCAGCACTCGGCGTACCGGTCGAAGCCCTCCACCAGCACCTCCAGGGTCTGGCCCACATAGCCCTGGCATTTGCGGTCCATACTATCAATCTGGGTGTCCATAATGATCTCCGCCCGGCGTTCCTTTTCCTCCTGGTCCACCTGGTCCGGCAGCTCCGCCGCGGGGGTGTCCTCCTCCTGCGAGTAGGGGAAGCAGCCCAGCCAGTCAAAGCCCGTTTCTTTCACAAACTCCGCCAGCTCTGTAAAGTCCTCTTCCGTCTCCCCGGGGAAGCCTGTAATCAGGGTGGTGCG
>CAJUDW010000078.1 GCA_910584995.1 uncultured Oscillibacter sp.
TCGCTGAGCTGCTGGATGGTGAGAATCGTGGCGGCGGTCATGGTCAAGGCCAGGGCCAGATAGAAGAGGGGAAAGACGAACAGGACCGTCTGGACCGCCTCTTCCGCGTTTTCCGAGGCTTTGGTGTGAATCTCATCATAGCTTGGCTCCAGAAGATTCTGTTCTCCCAGTCTGTAATTGATGTCACACAGGACGTCAAATTGGGCCTCCGTCACTGGCTGAGTAGTCTTGGCCGCATAGGCGTGGTGAAACACCGGAAGGCCCTCCGCCGCCTCGTCCGGCACCACGAGGATATACCGCGCCCCGTTGCCCGTGTCGTAATTTTGCAGCAGGTGTTCCGTATGAACCCCGCCGGGAATCAGGCTGGCGCCTCCCAGGGAGATGGGCTGGGTGTAGCCGGTCAAGTGCTTTTCCAGGTAGGCCCTACAGTGGATGAGATACTCCCCCCGCTTCAACTCCACCGGCGGGTATCCGGCAATGGCGCGGAGCGCGGCGTAGTCGCTGTACCGCAGCACCGGGTCCCGGTCAAAGTAGCGGTGATAGTCCTCTCCCATGCGCTCCACATAGTCCATGACCCGGCTGTCCTCCGCTTGGTAGACGCAGTAGTGCAGCTCCCGTTCTACGGAAATATTGTCCTGGATGAAATCGAAATAATCCTGGCTGACCGGTCCGTCGCCGGCAGCGCCGATATACAGGTCGAAGCAGGCGTTTTCCGCCGCACGGCCCGCGAAAAGCCCCCGGAAAACCAACCCGGCCCCCTCGGAGATCAGGGTGGCCGTAAAAATCATGGAGATGGTGGCCATCAGCACCCCCATGGTGGCCAGCTTGGCTGTCAGGGTACGAAACACCAGCAGGCTTTGTCCCCGGTACTTCCGGGCGGGCCGCCTGTCGAAAAAGGCGGGTACACCGGAGGCGAAGCTGAGGAAGAATCCGAACAGGAACGCAATGACGCATCCCGCCCCGATGATGCCGAAGATGGCCCCGCCCGCCATCAGCAGGCAGGTTCCGGCCACACCCAGCACAATGGAGAAAGAGAACATCCAGCGGCGCACATTTCCCGTTTGAATGACCATGCCCTCGTTGGCACGGTCAACATAGATCAGGTCGTGGATATTCGCCCTGCGGATATATTTGCGGCTGCGGCGAAGGGCAAAGAGATAGATCAAGGCAAAATAGAGGACCGTCAGCCCCAAGGCGGGGAGGGAAAAGCCAAACGAAAAGGCGTAGGGCAGGCCGAACAGCGCCAGCACAATGGCGCGGAAGACCTGATAGAGCAGCCCGCCCAGGGCGGTCCCCAGCACCAGGGCACAGCCGCCCACAGCCAGATTTTCCAGAAAGAACAGCCGGGCCAATTGCCGGTTCTCCAAGCCAATGAGCAGATAGAGCCCCAGCTCCCGGCCCCGGCGCAGAAGCATGAATCTGGTGGCGTAGGCCACCAGCCAGCCAAAGACGCACACCACCACCACGCTGGCCAGCACGATCATCAGGGGAAGTACGGAGATACCCTTGGACAAGGTGATGATCTCCTGAGAGAATACCAGCCCGTTAAACGAATACAGCAGGGCCGCGGCCATGACCACTGTGACAAAGTAGACCAGATAGTCCCGGGCCTGCCGCTTGGCGTTGCGCAGGGAGAGTTCAGATAACGTCACTGACATCACCCCCCAGCGCGGCAAGAACATCCAGAATTTCATGGTAGAATACGGGCCGTCCCCGTTCTCCCCGGAGCAGCTC
>CAJUDW010000079.1 GCA_910584995.1 uncultured Oscillibacter sp.
GCGGTTGTAAAGGAGGGGAATACCAATAAACAGGATTGAAGTGAAAATATTGAACTGCCAGGCGGTTGTCGAGGCGGAGAAGAACATGGTCTTTGCGGCCCGGCTTACCCAGCGGGGGCACCGGATCGCCACAATGGAGGACCTGCTGGTGCTCTATGAGAAGTCGTTCAGCACGGATACCGTGGAGACCATCGGCGGCCTTCCCCATCCTACGGTCCAAAAATTTGCGGTGATCACGGTGGCGGTTGTGGGGGCGAGCAGGCGGTTCCTCGCACAGATCACCAGACATCAGAACGAGGTGAAGTTTATGAGTGCTTCGCTGCAGTACAGCAATTATGCAGGACAGGCGGATTTTGCCATACCTTATGAGATACTGGCTGCTTCTGGTTCTGTCCGGGAGCTGTATCTGGAAAGCTGCCATAGGGGGATGGACTGCTACGGGGAACTGTGCGGCGCCGGAATCGGCCATGACGCGGCGGGCTATGCCACGCCCCAGGGCTTAAGAAATGTGCTTCTGATAAGCGCCACGCCCTACCAGTGGAAACACATCATCGGACAGCGGATATGCCGGAGGAACACGGACGAGACAAGAATCGTGCTCTTGAAGGTCTGGCAGGAGCTGCACCGTTTGAGCCCGGTTCTATTTTCCGTGCAGCTTACGGGAGCCTTCTGCCAGAGGGATAAGTGTCTGGAGGGAAAGATGGGGTGCGGGAAAAAGTTGGGAACCTCCCAGGGGCATTCGGAGATCCTGGCGGCGGATTACCCGGCGCTTTTTAAGGGAGGCGCCACATGAAGATAAAGCTCATTGATTTCGGCGTGAGGGAGGACTGGCGCCCCTACCGGCCCCACGGGAACGACGCCGGGGCGGATGTGTATATGCCCTATGACTGTACCCTGAAACCTGGGGATGTGGAGAAGGTGCCGCTGGGCTTCGGGATTGAGGTGCCGGACGGCTATGCGGGGTATGTGTTCCCGCGCAGCAGCATGGCGGCCAGGGGCTTGTCTGCGAGCTGCCCCCTGTGGATTCCGGCTGCCGCGGGGAGATCCATGCGATCATCAGCAATGTAAGCAGCAGGATCCAGGCCATCAAGAAAGGGGCGCGGATAGGACAGCTTATCATAACGCCGGTGGTGATTGCGGATTTTGTTTCCGGGCTTAGAGAGGAAAGGGGCACGGGAGGGTTTGGGAGTACCGGGGAGTGATAAGGGAAAGTACAGAAAAAGGATGGAAAGCGGCACAACCCTTTCGGGAGGCGCCGCTTCTGCAATCAGAACTGTTTTAAAATGTCGTGATGGCCCACGTCCACCAGGATAATCATTTTGTCGCCCTCATAGTACCAGATAATGCGGATGTCCATGTTGACGCTGCACTCGAAAAGGTCCGTGGTGCCCTGGATCCGTTTGGTGCGCAGCGACGGGTGGGAGGGGTTCTGCGCCAGGAGTTCCAGTTTGTTTTTTAGCTGTTTCTTTTCCTGGGCGGTGAGCCCCTTGAAATGCTTCTGGAACCGTGGCGTGAAGGTAAATTCGTATGCCATCAGTCTGCCTCCAATTTATCAAACAGGGCGTCCACGCTGTCAAAGAC